>NVUI01000006.1 GCA_002733105.1 Methylophaga sp. | reverse complement strand
CAAAGAAGCGAGAATTATACAGCCTCTCAGCAGGCTGTCAACAAAAGATATAACAGAATTATCACTATTAATTTTAGAAATAATAAAGCAGGATTCTTTGTCGAAGGCGTGCATTCTACAGACTATATCTCAACCGTCAACAGGAAGAAACTCCCGATATTATTTACCTATATCTAAACTATTGATACCTTCAGGTATTTTCTATTTTATCTGTATTATTTTTGTAATAAAGGCTGACTAAAACCACCTAATTCAGTATTATTTTCAACACATCCGCCACTTTTCTGCAATTCGCGATATTGCCGCGGTGACATACCGTAGCTATTTCTAAATATTCGACTGAAATGAGCCATGTTATTGAATCCACACTGCATGGCTAGCTCAGTAATTGTTTGCTCTTTAAATAGCTGACTGTTCAATCGACGTTTGGCTAACGCCAGTCGTTGATGTGTTAAGTACCGCATCAGTGATGTATGTTCTTTGTTAAAGAGATTGTTTATATATCTAATAGATAATCCAACGCCAATTGAAATAGATTTTGGGTTCAATTGACTATTCTCACAATTCCGACTAATAAAATGTTTAACACGCATTAATGTTAGGCACTGATGCCGAGATAAATTAACCGATCCAGAATTTAACTGATTTAACGACATAGTAAACAAATCAAGTACCGGATCTGACATCTCAAGAAATTGTGCTTCCTCTAGTTGTTCAAGTTGCTTCACTGTAGCTTGAWTAAATGATGAAGTTACTGCGCCGATGCCGGATAAGGATGGAATTTTAGTGGCTGTCAGTTTGCCAACATTGTGGATACGCTGATTTAGAATATGACGTGGAATAGAAATCAAAATCTTGGTAAAGGGCTGCGGCATAGTGATCCGGTGAGGTTCAGTTGCATCATATAACGTCATATCGCCTGGTTGCAGAAAGACTTCTCGCCCCCCTTGCTCAAGTTTGTACTGTCCAGATGTTAATACAACGGCAAAGTAACAGTCCTGAGATATCTTACTAGGCTCACTTGCTAAACGTTCCAAAGTAATCGCATTGGATTGAATGGGTGATAATCGTATCCCTTGTCGCCATGGATAAATAATCATGTCATTAAATAGTTTGGTATCTTGCGGTGGTGAAATATCCACATGCGTATATTCTTTACCAATAACTTCTTTCAACCATTCTAAGCGATGAGATATAGGTTGGTCCTTTGTACAAAAGTGCTGGCCGTTCAGTCGAGATAAACAGACCGAATCGCTAGCTTCCGTGCATGCCATATTAGATAAGTCAGACTCCGCCATAATTGCATCACCTTCTCAGTCAAGTTATACCACCATTTGAGTAATGTTTTATTCGATCCTTATTGACATAATACACCTCCCAAATAGGATAAATCAGTCTGAGGAAAGAGTATGACTCAAAATTCAAAATACGCAGGTAATGTAGTAATGCTTAGAGGCGCCTGTCTCTGGATACTAATGGCATTGTTATTAGCATGGAGTTTAGTGGGACTTTATAATGATATCGAGATATTAAAAGCAATATTTCCTGGTAGTCCGAGGCGCGTGTTACAAGCTCATCTTGATTTCTTAATTATGAGCGCATTAATTTTAGGCTTTTACGCTGTTAAAGTGTTTTTGCCATGGCATGTTCGTTATGCCATGGTTATCGGTGCGTTTACCAACTCAAGTTTGTTTTTACTGTATGCCCTCTTTCCTGTGTTAGATCCATTGCATGCAACATTCAATCCGGTTGGTACAGGACCAGAGATTTTTAGCATCTATTTATATGCCAGTTTACTCACAACCAGTTATGGATTTGGTAAAGCTGCAGTGCTGATATTCCAATCAACATTGAAGTCGGACTAGCAGGTGAAAAATAATAATCCAGTCATTTGCTTACAAATTGCCACGAAAGACTTTTAAGGTGTCATCACCAACATTGGTCTTATATTCCCGTGTTGGTGGTATGCCTCTAGATCCTAATTGGTTGTAATTCGAGCAAATTTTCTTTTACCAACTTGGTAAATATGCTTTTCGCCTTTGCTGATTACTAGGTTTCGGTCTTCAATTTTTATGCTATCAATCTTCACTGCACCTTGTTTAATCATTCTATAGGCTTCAGATGTACTTGCGGTTAAGCCCGCATCTTTTAGAATGTTAGCAATTCCTAGGCCTGCATCACCCACCGTAAGCTTCACTTCTTCAATATCGTCTGGGATCTGGCCTTTCTTAAATTGATTTTCAAAACCTTGCCGCGCTTGCTGCCCATCATGCTCACTATGAAATCGAGCTACAATTTCTTCAGCAAAGTCTTTTTTAATGTTAATTGGGTTAAGTCCACCAGCCACTTCATCTTTCCAAGCTTGAATCTCAGCTAAGTTTTTAAAACTTAATAGATCAATATAGCGCCACATTAAATCATCGGAGATCGACATTAACTTGCCAAAGATATCTTTCGGGCTATCATTTATACCTATATAGTTACCTAATGACTTAGACATTTTCTGTACGCCGTCTAAACCTTCTAATATGGGCATAGTTAATATTGTTTGTTGTGGCTTGCCATACGCTTTTTGTAGTTCACGGCCCATTAATAGGTTAAATTTTTGGTCTGTGCCCCCTAATTCCACATCAGCTTCCAATTCCACTGAATCATAACCTTGTATTAGTGGGTATAAGAATTCATGGATAGCTATAGGTTGTCCACCTTTGTATCGTTTATCAAAATCATCTCGTTCCAACATTCTGGCAACGGTGTGTTTAGATGCCAAACGGATCATATCTGCAGATGACATTTTGTTCATCCAGTGAGAATTAAATACCACCGTAGTTTTATCTGGATCCAAGATTTTGAACACTTGCTCCTGATACGACTTAGCATTTTCCTGCACTTGTTCTGTCGTTAAAGGCTTACGGGTGACATTCTTACCCGTAGGGTCACCTATCATTCCGGTAAAATCACCTATTAAAAAAAGTATCTCATGACCTAAATCTTGAAATTGTTTTAGCTTATTTAATAAAACAGTATGACCAAGGTGAAGATCAGGTGCTGTGGGGTCAAATCCGGCCTTAATACGAAGTGGCCTGCCAGTTTCTAGCTTCTCAATTAGCTCACTTTCTACCAGTATTTCTTCAGCGCCGCGTCGTATTTCAGCCAACGCTTGTTGCACAGGGACCATTTTTATCTCCACATAAATATTCAAATTTCGCGAATAGTATCACAAGATAGTTCAACAAAGGCTTCCATTCCAATGAAAATACTGCGAAAATGCGTCACTATCTATTATATGTTCAGAGCTTATCGATGAAAAGAAACAGACTAATACGATCATCTGACGCCAAAAGTATATTTTCTACTACGGCTACACATGTAAATAAGCGCCGTAATTTATTAGTATTGTCGTTGCTCACTTTCACCGGCATATTCCTAACCTCAATGGTACTCGCCACTGATCAGTCAGTCAGTCAAGGCTCTCAATCTAAAATTATTGATCTTCCTAATCTACCAGCTGAGATGCAAACACTAGCTTTAGCAAAGATTAAGCCTCAAACAGAACTGAATATCAATACATCATCTCCTGCAACTGAATCATCTATTGTTAAACCTGTTGCTGCTGCTCCAGTAATTGATATGGATGAAGTCCATACTAATGAACTAGCTGCAATGGAACAACAAGCAAGTCAGCAAGACCAATCATTAACTTCAACATCATTAAAGCAAGATATTACCGAATCAGTCGCTGTTAAAATTGAACCAAATATTACTTGGAAAGAAATTAGTGTTAAATCTGGCGATAACTTATCACTGATATTTTCACGTGTAGGACTATCTGCATCAGATGTTTATCACGTTGCCCAACTTGGTAAAGAAATCAAACCATTATTAAACCTTAAACCTGGCCAAATCATACGATTTGGGATTGATAATGAATCGTCTGACAAAAAAATATTAAAGCAGCTCGACATTCAGTTAAGTGCGATTAAAAAGCTTAGCATCACTGCCACTGATAATGGCTTTGTTGCAAACACGACAACACGCGATCTTGAAAAACGCCAATCACACGCTTCTGGCACCATTGAAAGCTCTTTGTTTGAAGCCGGATTACAATCTGGCCTTTCTGATAAGTTGGTGATGGAATTAGCCTATATATTTGGTTGGGATATTGATTTTTCACTAGACCTTCGCCAAGATGATAGTTTCAGTTTGATCTTTGATGAAGATTATCTTGATGGTGACAAAATTTCTGATGGCGTTATTTTAGCGGCTGAATTTACCAATCAAGGAAAAACATATCGTGCCATTCGCTACACAGATACCAATGAATTAAGCGGCTATTACGCACCTAATGGTGACAGTATGCGTAAAACATTTAGCAGAAGCCCGGTACATTTTTCACGTATTAGTTCTAAATTTAACCCAAACCGCAAGCATCCGGTATTAAAAACAAGCCGTCCACATCGTGGCGTTGACTATGCTGCTGCTAGAGGTACACCTATTACTGCAACAGGTGATGGTAAAGTTGATTTTGTTGGCAGGAAAGGTGGCTACGGTCGTACTATCGTCTTATCTCATGGTGGTAAATACACAACTTTATACGCCCATATGTCTAGCTATAGAAAAGGTATAAAACGGGGTAAACGTGTTAAACAAGGTGATACTATTGGCTACATCGGTAGTAGCGGCTTAGCGACTGGTCCTCATCTACACTATGAATTCCGAGTGAACGGTGTTCACCGTAATCCATTAACGGTGGCTTTACCTAAAGCAGAACCACTCCCTAAAAAATATCTTGCAGATTTCAGCAAAAAGGCACAACCCTTTTTAGCTAGCCTAGATGCATTGAGAAATACCTCTTTAGCACTTAACAATTAACTTTACACGCTTATGAGCTATTATATTGGTGTCATGTCTGGTACCAGTCTTGATGGTATTGATGTTGCCCTCACTACTTTTGATCAGTCTGGCACTTTTCAATTTGTGACCGCACAAACCTTTCCTTTTCCAGAACAACTCCTGGTCAAATTACAACAGTTAATTTCTACACAACAATATGATCTTCAACAGCTAGGAGAAGTTAATGTTGCTTTAGGGCAACTCATCGCTCAGTCTGTTAACCAACTACTTACTACAGCGCAACTAACAGCAAAAGATATTGCAGCTATCGGTAGTCATGGCCAAACTCTATTTCATTCGCCCGAGGGCAGTTATCCATTTAGTTTACAAATTGGCGATGCTAACACTATTGCCGAACATACAGGTATTACAACTGTAGCTGATTTCCGTCAACGCGATATTGCTGCAGGAGGGCAAGGAGCACCGTTGGTACCCGCATTTCATCAAGCCTTATTTAACTCTGCGACTGAAGACCGAGTTATCGTTAACATTGGTGGGATTAGTAATCTTACTCTTCTTCCCTCATCAACTAATAACGATTCTGTTATTGGTTTTGATACCGGGCCAGGGAATGTATTACTCGATTATTGGACACAATTACAGCTGAAACAGCCTTATGATCAAGCAGGAAAATGGGCTGCTTCTGGCCAATGTAACAAACAACTTCTAACACAATTGCTGAATGATCCTTATTTTAAACAAGCAGCACCTAAAAGTACTGGTCGTGAACTGTTTAATCAAACATGGTTAGAAACAAAATTGACAAGTTGCCAGCAAGATCTTTCTCCCGCTGACATTCAAGCAACGCTTGTCGAACTAACAGCTCAAACTATTGCTGATGATATTAAAATTTATCCTCATTCCAGCAGCACTGTATTTATCTGTGGAGGCGGAGCTCATAATGATTATCTATTGAGCCGATTACAAGCTTTATTAACCGATAAAAAAGTGACGACAACTGAGGAGATAGGATTGCATCCTGATTGGGTTGAAGCCTGTGCATTTGCTTGGCTAGCCTACAGAACACTCAATAAACAGTCTGGCAATCTACCTGCTGTTACCGGTGCAAAACACCCTGTTGTATTAGGTGCTATTTACCCATCTTAATCATCTAAAGAGCTAGCGTAATCTTCTGCGGATAACAAACCCTCAATATCTGAATTATTATCCGCTTGTATCTTAAATAACCAACCCTCACCAAAGGGATCTTCATTGATCAATTCAGGTGAATCTTCTAAATTAGAATTAACTGCACAAATTTCACCATTCACTGGCATATAAATATCGGATGCTGCTTTCACAGATTCAAGTAACATGCACTCTTCTTTTGCAGCAAAGCGTTGCCCTACTTCTGGCAATTCGGCAAAAACAAGATCACCTAATAAATCTTGGGCATGTTCAGTAATACCAATGGTCATCTCACCCGATTCTTCAATTTTTACCCACTCGTGAGATTTAGCATATTTTAAAGAAGTCAGCTTAGCCATTAACAACGCCCATATAATTTATTTAAATTGTTCAACCTTGCAGCACAATCTTCAGCGACCATATCCCAATCAAAGCGCCAACTCCAGTTTCCTTCAGTAGTGCCAGGTACATTCATTCTGTGCTGACCATCTAAACCTAAAATATCTTGCATGGGTATCACGGAAAGTGCCGAAACAGACTCTAGTGAAGCTCTAATAAGTAGCCATGGCATGGTCTCATGAGACTCGCCTAAATATTCATAAACTCGTGCTTTAGTATAGTCATCTAATTCTTCAAACCAACCTAGCGTTGTATTATTATCGTGCGTTCCGGTATAAGACACACTATCCACCGTATGTGAATGTGGTAAATAAGGGTTAGTGCCATCATCACCAAAAGCAAATTGTAGGATTTTCATACCTGGCATGGCATATTTTTCACGTAGTGCTACAACGTCATCAGTAATAATACCCAGATCTTCCGCTACAAAGGGTAGCTCGCCAAAAGTACTCACCAACTGACTGAATAATGCATCTCCTGGTGCTTTCACCCATTCACCATCAATGGCTGTTTCACAATCAGCAGGGATCTCCCAGCAAGCATCAAAGCCTCTAAAATGGTCAATTCTAATCAAATCAAACATATCTAATTGTGTTTTTATACGCTGTTGCCACCATAAAAAATTCTCATCTTCATGGTGCTGCCAACGATATAAAGGATTACCCCAACGCTGGCCTGTTTCCGAAAAATAATCTGGTGGTACGCCAGCAACTTTTGTTGTGTGACCTTCTTCATCTAAAGTAAACAATCCAGGATTAGCCCACACATCAGCACTATCATGAGATACAAAGATGGGCACATCACCAAATAATAATACCCCATGTTCGTTGGCATAATCTTTCAATGCGTGCCACTGCTGAAAGAATAAGAATTGACCAAAACGGCGAATATCTAGTGATTCTTCACGTTCACGCTTTATTTTATTAATCGCAGATACTTGCCTATCCCGCAGCGCTTTGGGCCACTGATACCAAGCTGTAGTATGATTTAGGCGTCGAATTTCTCGATAAAGAACATAATCATCTAACCAATATCGTTCATTCTGACAAAACGCTGCAAAAGTAGATTTGTCATCAACACTGGCATTTTTCCTAAACTGACGATAGGCATGCACTAATTTAATAAGAAAGGTGTCTCCTTGAAAACCCTCATCATCAGCCCATACTTGCTGTTTAACCATATCCATACAGACTAATCTAGGGTTAGATGCATGAGCAGATAAACACTGGTATGGTGAGCCATCACTATGTGTTGGGCCTAACGGCAACATTTGCCAAACAGACGCACCAGAAGCTTGCAAAAAATCAATAAAACGATAGGCGTCTGCACCTAAGTTACCTGACGGTAAACTGGTAATATGGAGTAATACACCCGCACGCCGTTGAGCAAATACTTGAGCTTGTTTCATGGGTTAACCACCACGGCGCATCGTGCCACCTTGTTCTATTCCACCACCACCATGAGATACTGTTTCAGCTAGATGTTGTGGTACTTCCTCTCCTAACATTTGATAGAGGTTAGATAAGTGTAGGCGAAATAAACGTTCAAAGTCGCTAACACTCTCAGCTGAATTATAATCACCAAACCACCAAAACCAGTCTGATCCTTCACATATCGCTAATTGCCTTAATAATGCTTGCTTTGTTTCGGCATCAAATTTCTTTTTCTTAAATACACGATCGAAAGTTTGCTTAGCTTCACTTAATAAGTCCCAGCCCCGGTTTTTGTCCGGATCGCCGATCCATGTTGAAAATGAACCATACACCCAACTACCTGCCACCATTTTAGGTAACGTAGATGGGTGAACACCATCATTCAAAGCATCTGAGAAGGTGGTTAATTCAAGCTCTGGATGCTCTGATAACCGTTGATACAGATCTTGCAAGAAATAATAACCATTGTAGGAGTAATATTCCCAAGCGTTTTCACCATCCAATATCACCGATACAATACGATTATCATCACCTTCCGACCCCGCTTTAATGGTCAGTAAATGATTAATAAAATCATTAACAGCATCTTCAGCGCCCCATTTGGTGTAGGTGAAACCTATCAAATCGGACAAACCATCATCACGGAAAAAACAAGCAGGCGTTGCTCCCGGTAATTTATAGGGTTTATAAATACTGGCCTCTTGCATATCAGATAAATTAAAACTGTTGCGTAAAACATTTTCACCCGTGGCTGTCCATGTGAAACCATGCTTAGCAATTAAGGTCATTGTTTCAGTAGACACCGCGCCTTCAGATGGCCAGCATCCTTTTGGCCGGAAACCAAAATAAGATTCAAAAACGCGTAAACCTTCTTCCATTTGCCAGTCAGCACGTTTTTCACCACCCGGATAATTCGTTATCTCAGGTAGGGCCGAATCAGGCATTGCTTCATGTGTTGTGTTGATATCTAGTAATAAAGGTATGATTGGGTGCGAATAAGGTGTTACAGACAACTCAATTCGCCCCGTTTGAGCTAAACGACGATAGCGCGGGATAAGATTACTCAGTAGATCACCAATCACCACCATTAACTGACGACGATCATGGAAACTAAAAAACTTGCCTTTTTTCATCAAGGCTTGAATTCTCACATCTGAACGTCTAACGGATTCTCCCATCCAAGCTAGATGATACCACACCACCATATCGATCATAAACTGATCATTAATATAATTAAGCTGCTCAGGATCCTCTAAATAACGCCTTGCCATTTCTGCCAACTTGGCAAAATGAGGAAATGGTGCAATCAGTTTCTCATCATTAGCACGTAAGCAGTCACTAATTAGCTTCTTCCGTTCTTCAGCATGAATAGGTTGAACAGGTGAATCCAGCGCAATTAACAATGGATCTTTTAAACGGCCGGTACCTTTAAAACGAGAGCTAACCTGATCATTGTAATCAGAAATCTGCTCCAGTAATGTGGGCGTAAAGTTGATGACTGCTTTAGCACTTGGTACATTTTCCAAATGCCAAGCCATGTCTACATAGTCTTTGATGGCATGTAGATAAGTCCATGGTAACTGATACATGCCTCCCATAGGTTCGCTATACTGTGGCTGGTGCATGTGCCAGCATAAAACGACTTTTAACTTATCTGACATATCTATATTGCTGCCCTAACATTTCTGGGGTTACTAATACAACGCCTTCTGACGATACTTCATATTTTTCTGTATCTGCCACTAAATCTTCACCAATCACCGTACCTTCTGGCACATCACAACCTTTATCTAATATCACTTTTGTCAAACGGCAATTACGGTGAACTGTTACATCAGGTAATATTACACAGTCTTCAATAACCGAGTAACTGTGTATCTGTACTTTAGAAAATAGTACGGAATGTCTCACTGTTGAACCAGAAATAATGCAGCCACCAGAAATCATAGAATCAACGGCCATACCTCGACGGTCATCATCATCGAATACAAATTTTGCAGGAGGTAATTGTGCTTGATAAGTCCAAATTGGCCAGCTGTCATCATAAAGATTTAACTCAGGTGTCACACCGATTAATTCCAGGTTGGCTGTCCAAAATGCATCAATAGTACCTACATCACGCCAGTATCCAGGATCATTACCTTGTACATCTTTGTAAGGATGTGCAATGACCTTATAATTTTTAATTAATGATGGAATAATGTCGTGACCAAAATCATTGGTAGAGTTGGGTGTATCGGCATCTTTAATCAACTGCTCATACAAGAAACCTGCATTAAAGATATAGATACCCATGGATGCCAAAGCCTTATCATGACTATCAGGCATCGGGTTTGGATTAGCTGGCTTCTCAGTAAACTCTTGAATACGGTAATCATCATCAACTGACATCACACCAAACTCTGAGGCTTCTTTTAATGGTACTTTTAAACAACCAATAGTCATGTCAGCCTCTTTGGCCACATGCTCAGCCAGCATATCACCGTAATCCATTTTGTATATGTGGTCACCCGCTAAAATAATGATATATTTGGGGCCATGATTTCTTAAAATATCAATATTCTGATACACCGCATCTGCAGTCCCCTTATACCAACTTTGTTCCGTCCTTTGAGAGGCCGGTAACAATTCAACAAACTCACCCATTTCACCGCGCATATATCCCCAGCCTTGCTGAATATGCCGCATTAGAGAATGTGCTTTATATTGCGTTAAAATACCAACTCTACGAATACCTGAATTAACACAGTTTGATAAAGGAAAATCGATAATTCTGAATTTACCGCCAAAGGCAACAGCAGGTTTTGCACGCCAGTCCGTTAATTGTTTTAATCGAGATCCTCGTCCCCCAGCTAAAATTAAAGCAAGGGTGTCTTTAGTAAGACGACTTACAAATCGCGTGCTATCATTATCTGACATTTAGCGCTCTCCATTGAGTAGAAAAATAAGTCTACAATGCTTGTACTTTAACGTATTAGCAGGAATTAAGCAGCAAAAATTTTATAGAAAAAATGAAACTAGGACAAAATAATGAGCGATAATCAGCCCCTATCTGACGACCTAATCAAAATTATAGAAGCACGTCATCACGACCCTTTTTCTGTCCTTGGCTCACATCCTCACGGCTCTAAAACAACCGTAACTGTCTTTTTACGTGACACCCAAAGTGCATCACTCAATGACAAATTACAATTGACCCGTATTGACGGCACAGATCTGTTTCAATGGACGGGAGAAACTAGCGAGTTAACCAATCCTTATACGGTAAATCGTATTGCAGGTAATGGAGATTATGTCATCAACCATGATCCCTATTGTTTTTTACCTCAATTATCAGAATATGACTTACATTTATTCTCTGAAGGCAAACATTGGCATGCCTACCGTATCCTAGGTGCCCACACACACCAGGTGGATGGTATTGATGGTGTCTTATTCTCTACGTGGGCACCTAGTGCACAAAGAGTCAGTGTTGTCGGTGACTTTAACCAATGGGATGGCCGCTGCCATTCTATGCGTGTTAGGGGTAATACAGGGGTTTGGGAAATATTTATCCCAGATGTCCCCACCGGTGAAATATATAAGTTTGAAATTAAAGGCCAAGATGGCGCGCTACATTCCAAAATGGATCCATACGGCCAACAGTCAGAGCTGCGACCAAGTACCGCTTCTATCGTCGCAGGCAATAGCCAACATGACTGGCAAGATACAGATTGGATGTCAAAACGAGAAAAAGCCGATTGGTTACACACACCTCATTCAGTTTATGAAGTCCATCTGGGCTCATGGAAACGCAATGAAGCAGGTGGTTTTTTAACTTATCGTGAAATGGCCGAACAATTGGTGCCTTACGTTAAAGATCTCGGCTTTACTCATATAGAATTATTGCCTGTGACTGAGCACCCGCTTGATATTTCTTGGGGCTATCAAACTACAGGGTATTTTTCACCCACTAGCCGCTTTGGCTCACCTGATGAACTACGTTATTTTATTGATATTTGTCACCAAAATAATATCGGTATTATTCTGGATTGGGTACCCGGCCACTTCCCTAAAGATGCTCATGGTCTTGCTCGATTCGATGGCAGTGCCTTGTATGAACATGCTGATCCACGTCAGGGTGAACACCAAGATTGGGGGACCTACATATTCAACTACGGTCGCAGCGAAGTAACTAACTTCTTGTTATCAAGTGCTTTTTACTGGTTAGAAGAGTTTCATATAGATGGCCTGCGTGTTGATGCTGTTGCATCCATGCTTTACCTCGATTACTCTCGTGAAGAGGGTGAGTGGGTTCCAAATCAACATGGTGGTCGTGAAAACCTTGAAGTCATTGAGTTCTTAAAACATATGAACTCAGTACTCCATCAAGAACACCCTGGTTGCCTGATTTCTGCTGAAGAATCAACTTCATACCCAATGGTGTCACGTCCAGCACATATGGGTGGCCTAGGCTTTTCTATGAAGTGGAACATGGGTTGGATGCATGACATTCTTGAATATATGAAACAGGACCCTATTAATCGTCGCTATCATCATGATTCTCTCACTTTCGGATTGCTTTATGCTTTCACCGAAAACTTTGTACTGCCATTTTCTCATGACGAAGTCGTGCATGGAAAGAAAGCGATGATCAATAAGATGCCTGGAGATGAATGGCAACGTTTTGCCAATTTACGTTTGTTATACACCATGATGTTTACCTACCCTGGCAAAAAACTTTTATTCATGGGATTAGAATTTGCTCAAGGCACAGAATGGAACTGTGAAAAAGAACTAGACTGGTATGTGCTTGATTACGCAATGCATAAAGGTATGAAATCATTAGTAGGTGATTTGAATAAGCTTTACACTGAGACCCCTGCATTATACCGCCACGATTTTGATCCGCATGGTTTTGAATGGCTAGAAGCTAATGACAGAGAACATTCGATCTTAGCTTATATTCGTAAAGATGGTGAAGACTGTGTTATCAATATTTTTAACTTCACGCCGGTCCCAAGGGAGCCCTACCGTATCGGCGTACCAGACATGGGCAGCTATAAAATTCTAATTAATTCAGATGTAGACATGTACGGTGGTAGCAATGTCGGCAATACGACCAATATCGATGCTGAACAAATACCATGGTCAAATAAACCCTATTCCATTGAGCTTACTTTGCCACCACTAGCAGGTGTTGTTCTACAAAAAATATGATCTCAATTTCTGAGACAAAAGACGATTCCTTGTTTACAAGATAAGGAATAGCCTGCTTATGCAGGCTATTCCTTTAGTTATCCAATATTAAGCCTTGCCAATATCGTAGGGAGGAACTTCTAAGTGTTTTTCACCCATCTCGTAGATAGTATCAGCAGTACCCACAATTAGATCATCTGGTAGGCAAGCTACTTTATGGTTTTTGTTTGGGTAATTTGCATCATGTAAAACATGACGTATCGCATTTAAACGTGCACGTTTTTTACAGTCAGACTTAACCACAGTCCAAGGTGAATCCTTAGTATCCGTATAGAAAAACATGGCTTCCTTAGCTTCAGTATAGTTGTCCCATTTATCAAGTGAAGCTAAATCAATATCACTTATTTTCCATTGTTTCAGCGGATCCTGTTGGCGCGAATGCAATCGGCGAAATTGCTCATTTCTACTGATCGAAAACCAAAATTTGATCAGCTTAGTATCACTGCGAGTAATCATACGTTCCATTTCTGGCGCTTGTCGCATAAACTCTAAATATTCTTGTGGTGTACAAAAGCCCATAACACGTTCTACTCCAGCACGGTTGTACCATGATCGATCAAGCAAAACGATCTCACCTTTTGTCGGTAAATGCTGAACATAGCGTTGAAAATACCATTGACCTTTTTCCTTTTCATCCGGTTTTTCCAAAGCAATAACCGGTGCACCACGAGGGTTTAAATGTTCCGTAAAACGTTTAATTGTTCCCCCTTTTCCAGCGGCATCACGACCTTCAAAAATAATCAGATATTTTTGGCCGGTTTCTTTCACCCAGTGCTGAAATTTTGCTAATTCAATCTGTAATAGCTTTTTTTCTTTTTCATATTTGGCCTTCTTCATCCTTTTTTTATACGGGTAATTAGCCGTAGGAAAGATAGCGTTTTTAGGCATTTTGTTGATTTCTTCTATAGGAGCCAAGTAATTGGTTCCCGGATGGGAAAGTGAAACATTTAGCGCATTTTCTGTTGTGTCTGTCATAGTAGGTTCTCTAATCATAAATAGTGACTTTCACTATAAAATGATACCCCTATTTTTTGTAATTATCCATAGCATTTGTAACGATTTTCAGATCGAAATATTTTGTATTAAAAGCTACAGTCCAACCCAACAAATAGCGTTAAAATTATTGATATAACACCACCGCTATGACATCAAAAGATGCTGCACAATAGACTTAATTGAAACGTAATTCTTTGATCAAATTAATTAAGCTTGTTGTTGAACTATCATGTGTAGAAATATCGGCTCCTTCTTTTAAATCAGGCAAAATAGCTTTGGCAAGCTGCTTACCTAATTCCACACCCCATTGATCAAATGAATTGATATTCCAAATAGCACCCTGAACAAAAACTTTATGCTCATATAAAGCGACTAATTTACCTAACATTTCAGGTGTTAATTTAGCAAAAATTAATGTATTGCTTGGACGATTACCAGGGAAAACCTTGTGAGGTAATAATGCTTCCAGAGCCTCCCCTTCCAAGCCTTCTTTGACTAATTCTGCACGTACTTCTTCAGCATTTTTACCTTTCATCAATGCTTCTGATTGTGCTAGTCCATTTGCTAATAAAATAGATTGATGATCAACGTCAGGGTAATGACTATTTACGGGTAAAACAAAATCAACTGGAATTAATTGTGTTCCCTGATGGATTAACTGAAAATAAGCATGTTGTCCATTGGTTCCAGGTGTTCCCCAAATCACCGGACCTGTCTTATAGCTTATTCTCTGTCCTGTTCGGTTTGTCACCTTGCCATTACTTTCCATATCCAACTGCTGCATATGACTAGGAAACCGTGCTAAAGAGTGATCATATGGCACTATGGCTTGCGTCTGAGAGCCAAAGAAATTGATATACCACACGCCCAGTAAGCCCATAATAACAGGCATATTTTCTGTCAACGGCTGATGCCGAAAATGATTATCCATTTCATGAGCGCCATCCAGAAGACGTTCAAAATTTTCCATGCCTGCATACAAGGCAATAGGCAGGCCTATCGCACTCCACAATGAATATCTACCCCCAACCCAATCCCAAATTTCAAACATATTGTCAGTATCGATGCCAAATGCAGCAACAGCCTCAGCATTGGTAGAAACAGCGACAAAATGTTTTGCAACATCTTGCTGAGAGGCTGATTTTAAAAACCATGATCTTGCAGATTCTGCATTAGTCAACGTTTCCTGTGTGGTAAATGTTTTTGATGCAATGACAAATAATGTAGTTTCAGGGTTAAGTTTATCCAATGTCGTACTGAGGTCAGTCCCATCAACATTAGAAACAAAATGTACACTCAAACCTTCAATCCCATAAGGCTCTATAGCATCACAAATCATGGCGGGGCCTAAATCAGAACCGCCAATGCCGACATTGACAACATCGGTTATCTTTTTACCGCTAAAACCAAGCCAATCGCCATTATGAACCTGATTACAGAAGGTCTTCATTTGAGCTAAAACAGCATTAACTGCTGGCATAACATCTTTACCATTAACCATCACTGGGGCATTGCTACGATTACGTAAAGCAGTATGTAATACAGCACGACCTTCCGTGTTATTAATAGCTTCACCAGAAAACATACGTTCAATCCAACCAGACATATCAACCGCATTTGCCAATGCGATTAACTTCTCTATTGTTTCTTTAGTAATACGATTTTTTGAATAATCCAGTAACAGGTCACTACAACGTATTGTGAAGCGATCAAATCGACCTGAGTCCAGAGCAAATTCTTCACGCATTGAGGCATATTTAAGGTCAGAATAGTGACGTTGTAGAGATTGCCATTCAGTTATATTTAAAGGTGTCATATTTTTCTTCTATAATTATTGTTTTAAATAACCCGCTAATGCATCCCAGGCAATTATTTCCTGCTCACCTGTTGCCATCGTTTTCACTCCAACCACTTGTTGGCTTATTTCATCATCACCAAGGATCAACGTCCAACGAGCACCGCTTCGATCAGCACGTTTAAATTGATTTTTAAAACTACCACCACCACAGTGGGTAATCAACCTCAAATTTGGAATAGCATCACGTAACTGCTCGGCTAAAAGTAGTGCTTGTTTCTCCGCTTGCTCACCAACAGCCACTATATAAGCATCAATATCGGTGACATCAGGAAGCGCACCAGTCGCATCAAGCAAGGCAATTAAACGTTCTAATCCTATGGCAAAACCAATTGCTGTAGCTCCACGACCGCCTAATTGTGCGACTAAGCCATCATAACGACCACCAGCACAGACCGTGCCCTGAGATCCCAAGTGATCGGTCACCCATTCGAATACTGTTTTGCCATAATAATCTAAGCCCCGAACCAATCTTGGGTTTATTTCATAACTAAGACCGGTGGTATCTAATATTTGGCAGAGAGCTTCAAAATCCTGTTTTGACTCATTATCAAGATGGTCTAATAACTTTGGAGCCGCATCATTTAAAGCTTGCATCGCTGGATTTTTGCTATCTAAAATTCTTAACGGATTACTCTGCAGTCGACGCTGACTATCTTCGTCCAATTCATCTTTATGCGCTTCAAAATAAGTGATTAATTCATCTCTGTAGGCCAATCGTGCATCCGTTGAACCCAAGGAATTGATCTGTAACGTTAAGCCAGTTAGGTTTAACCGTTTCCACAATCGTGCTGTCATTAATATCATTTCAGCATCAATATCTGGCCCACTAAAGCCATAGGCTTCAACACCTATCTGGTGAAATTGACGATAACGACCTTTTTGAGGACGTTCATGACGAAACATCGGCCCCATATACCACAAACGCTGTGTTTGATTCAGTAGGCCATTTTGCATCGCTGCTCGCACACAACCCGCAGTGCCCTCGGGCCGTAAGGTTAAATAATCACCATTACGATCTTCAAAGGTATACATTTCTTTTTCGACAATATCAGTAACTTCACCAATAGAACGACAAAACAACTCTGTTTTTTCAACTATTGGGAAACGAATTTCTTGATAGCCATAACCTGAAAGAACGTCTTTTAATGTTTTTTCTACTGCCTGCCAATAAGGTGTTACATCAGGAAGAATGTCATTCATCCCTCGAATAGAACGAATAATTTCTGCCACGCTTAACTTATGTCCTTTATCGGGATAATTTTCTCAGAATGAGAAAATTGTTGTTGTTTTAAGATACGTTGACGAATTTCCCGTTCTAGCTCATCAACCAATGATTCATTGTCAACTTTATGATGAGGTTTGCCATCTACATAGAGTAAATTTGGCTCTCCTCCCGTTAAACCAATGTCAGCCGATTTAGCCTCTCCAGGCCCGTTAACAATGCAGCCTATCACTGCAACATCCATAGGCTCTAGGATATCTTCCAAACGGTTTTCTAACTCATTAACGGTCGAAATAACATCAAATTGTTGGCGAGAACAAGATGGACAAGCAATTAAATTAATACCTTTGTTTCTAATTCTTAAGCTTTTAAGGATATCAAAACCAACACGAATTTCTTCAATAGGATCAGCGGCGAGTGATACACGAATAGTGTCCCCTATCCCTTCTGAAAGCAGCATTCCCAATCCAATTGCTGATTTGACAGAGCCTGATCGTAAGCCACCAGCTTCGGTGATACCTAAATGTAATGGCTGTTCAATCTGTTCAGCTAATTTACGATAAGCATGCACTGTCATAAATACATCAGAAGCTTTCAAGCTTACTTTGAATTCTGGGTAGTTTAATCTATCTAAAATATCAATATGTCGTAATGCTGACTCGACCAAGGCATCAGGTGTTGGCTCACCATATTTTTTTTGTAAGTCTTTTTCTAATGACCCGGCATTGACACCAATTCTGATTGGAATACCATGATCACGGGCACTATCAATAACAGCACGCACACGATCTTCTCGGCCAATATTACCAGGATTAATGCGCAAACAATCTACGCCTAATTCCGCCACGCGTAATGCAATTTTATAATCAAAGTGAATATCAGCAACCAAAGGGATAGTCACTTGCTGTTTAATTTTACCAAAGGCTTCAGCAGCGTCCATAGAAGGTATAGAAACTCGTACAATGTCAGCCCCGACATCCTGCAGCGCTTTTATTTGTCCTACTGTTGCTGCTACGTCTGTTGTTTCGGTATTTGTCATACTCTGCACAGCAACGGGTGCATCACCACCTACAGGGACATTGCCAACCATTATTTGGCGAGATTTCCGTCGCACAATACCCGTACTTGACTCCACTATAACTCAACTCCCACACTAAAACGTGCAACATCACCTTGTATAAAAGGTGCTATATCAAATGCTAAATCATTAAACTTCACTAATACTGCAGAAGCATTACCAAGTAACACACTTAAAGGTGCTATCCCAGACAACACAATCATTTCAGTTGCTTGCATTGTCTTATTTAATAAAATATTAGATTGTGCATCACTCACTTCAACCCAACAATCTTGTGAAAATACTAATTCAAGTGTCGCCTGCTGATTACTTTCAATTGTTTCAATCTCACTATCTATTGTAGAGACAGCTACTTGCTCTGTTGCGTTATCTATTTCCTGCTGTTCAATATCAATTTCAGGAACAACAGCTATTATTTTCTGCTCTATTATGCTGCCCACACTTTGCTCAGCATCAATTTGTTGCTGTTCAATAATTTCTGTCACTGGGTACAAATCATCTTGTGCTTGCTGTGATTCTTCAGGCAACAGAGGTTCAACCACACTATCACTAAAGGCATCAAAATCTTGCTGTTCTGGGCTGTGCTGTAATACTGGTGTCTCAGGTGACACCTCAATTTCCACCACACGGCTTGTTAGCCAATATTGATAAGAAAACCAACAAGCTCCAAAGATAATACTCAGTAATAAGAGTGATGAAAAACTTGAAATAGGTTTTTTATTGTTTTGCTGATAAACCGTATCGGCTTTACTTGATTTATATTCCAAATTGAATATTGCTAGCATTTCTTCAAAAGGCAGGCCAAGAAACTTTACATAACCAGAAAAGTAGCCTCGAGCATAAATTCGCCCATGTAAACGTTCCCATTGCTGCTCTTCTAAATGAATAATCGTTTTTTGAGGTAATCTCAATTGTGCTGCTACTTCAGCTATGGTGAGTTTTTTTGCTTCTCGTGCTAAACGCAGGCGATCACCAATGGTAGGAGATGAATCTGCAACTATCACATCATCAACTGCATCATTCATTATTTAGTACTGCCCATTTTTAACTTGCTGAGCTTCATCCGAATCAGCAAATCGTGCCCGTAATAATAAAGCATAACTAGAAACCGCATCTTGGTCATCCAGTTGATTCGCAGTTTTGATTGCGATCAATAAAGAACTTGCTGTCCACTGTGAAACAGCTTTATAACGTTTAACATAGCTTTCAGATTGAATATAGTCTTTTTGTTCATAACTTATTTTAGCCATCTGAATTAAAGACTTAGCTAAATTTGGGTTACGTTGTAATGCATTCCGAAAATGCTTTTCAGCTCGAGCGATATCAGGTATCCGTCCTACACATACACCGGCATTTTCTAATGCCTGTGCACTACTCTTATACAGTGGGTTTTTTAATGCTTGTAGAAAATGTTTTTCAGATTCATCATATCGATGTTGCTGGCATAAAAAAACACCATAATTGTTATGTGCTTCTGAATATTTTGGATCACGAGAAACGGCCTGTTTAAAATGCTTCTCGGCCTTATCAACTTCACCAAGTCGCTGATACAATATTGCGATTGTATTATGGGCACTGGGTAAATTTGGATCTTGACGTAGTGATTTTTGTAATTTCTCAAGTGCAATCTCATAATCACCACGCTGAAGGTAATTCAATCCCAAACGCATATTGATTTCTGCCGCTTTCGGATCAGGTGCTACATGCTCTACTGGGCGTGTTCCTCCAGCAGGGCTACAACCCGCAAGCGTGGCTACCATCAATACTGCTAATATCCATTTTTCAATACCGTTTACCATTGCTATGCGACGACCTCTTGTTGTTGTGCTAATTTTTGGGTTCTACGTGTTTTATCTTGTACCTCCCCCGCTAACTGACCACAAGCAGCCACAATATCATCACCACGGGTTTTTCGTATAGTGGCAATAAAACCACCTTCAACCAGTTGCTTTTTAAACCGTGTCATAACCCGCTTTGAAGAACAACGGTAAGGCGTATTCGGAAATGGATTAAAAGGGATCAAATTAATTTTTGTCGGTAAATCTTTTAAGATCCGCATAAGGTCCTTAGCATCTTGAACAGAATCATTAACACCTTCTAACAATACATATTCAACCGTGATATGGCGCCGTTGATGACCTTCAACATAACGTTTGCACGCATCCAATAGTACCGATATAGGATACTTATCATTTAAAGGAATAATTTCACTACGTAACTTATCATTAGCGGCATGCAATGATACTGCCAGACTAACATGACAATCTTCGCGAAGCTTATCTATCATAGGCACCATGCCTGATGTACTCAAGGTAACTCTACGCCATGAAATACCATAGGCTAAATCATCCCGCATTAACTTCATTGCCATAACGACATTATTGTAATTGGCTAAGGGCTCTCCCATGCCCATCATAACGACATTGGTAACAACACGGTTACCTTTTGGATCTTTGCCTAAATATTCGTTAGCCAACCAAACCTGACCAATAATTTCACTCGCATCTAGGTTTCTGTTGAATCCTTGTTGGGCTGTCGAWCAAAAAGTACATGCAAGCGCACAACCTACCTGTGACGATACGCATAAAGTGCCGCGACCACTTTCAGGGATATAAACTGTTTCAATAGCATTACCACATGACAGACGAATCACCCACTTCCGAGTACCATCTTTAGAGATATATTCTTGTAAAACTTCAGGCAATTTAATTTCTGCCATCTCTGCCAACTGTTGTCGCAGACCTTTACTAAAATTAGTCATTTCAGCAAAGTCTGTTACACGATACTGGTGCATCCATTGCATTAGCTGGCGCGCACGAAAGGCTTTCTCGCCAATCTCTGCGAAGAATGCTTCTAGACCTTTAAGATCTAACCCTAGTAAGTTAGTACGCGCCATAACGTCAACTTGCTGTTTGATTATCGAGTGCGCGCACAAAGCTGGTCTTCAGTGAAAAAGTAGGCAATCTCTCGTGTCGCACTTTCTACAGAATCAGAGCCATGAACTGCATTTTCATCAATACTTTGCGCAAAATCTGCACGGATAGTACCCGCGTCAGCATCAGCAGGATTTGTTGCGCCCATAAGATCACGGTTAGCTAATACCGCACCTTCACCTTCCAGTACTTGTACCATCACTGGACCAGAGGTCATAAAGCTAACAAGGTCTTTAAAGAACGGACGTTCTTTATGTTCAGCATAAAATCCTTCTGCTTGCTCTTGGCTAAGATGAATCATGCGTGCTGCTACAATACTTAATCCTACTTTTTCAAAGCGTGCGTATATATCACCAATCACATTCTTAGCTACGGCATCTGGTTTGATGATAGAAATTGTACGTTCAATCGCCATTTTGTATTCCCATTTAAAAAGTTAAGTTAAAATCAGTGTATTTTAACATCTTATAATCATAATGTTGGTCATATTGAGATAGATTTTTCTATCTCGACTATTTTCTCTTTGGAATTTCACTCAAAACAATTACTATCTATTTCATGATTAAAATACTCAACCAACACGTTAATTAGCTATGAGCAGCAAATTTAAGCGAATAGCTCTCTTTATACGTAAAGATACGCCCGTTATCGAAAATGCGATTATCCAAGTGACTGAATTTTTGGTATCGCAGTCATTGGCCGTATTTACCAACGAACCACTGTCATTTTTACCACAATTAGATGTTATTTCAGTGAGTGACTTCCCTGAGAAATGTGATCTTGCTATTGCTATTGGTGGTGATGGCACTCTACTATCCGCATCTAGAGCTCTGTCTGGCACAAATTTGCCCTTAGTCGGTATCAATGTAGGACGCTTAGGTTTCCTAGCCGATCTCACACTAGAGAAATTTGAAGATCAATTATTTCAAATTTTAATAGGAAACTATCGTGAAGATACGCGATTTTTAATGTTTGCAACTATGAACGACTCTGATATCCCCATCGGTAAAGCAATGAATGATGTGATTATTCATTCCTATCAAGATTTGCGTATGATCGAGTTTGAAATTTCAATTAATGGTCACTTTCTAAATAGTCAACGTGCAGATGGTCTGGTCATTGCCACACCCACCGGTTCTACTGCTTATGCCATGTCAGCTGGAGGGCCAATTCTAGATGTTGATCTGGATGCTCTGGTGCTCGCATCTATCTGCCCTCATTCATTAAGTAACCGACCGCTTGTTATCGCTGCTGATAGTGTTATAGATATTACCTTAAGCGAAAATAACACCAATACAGCCATGGCCACCTGTGACGGACGCCCGGGCCATATCATGCAACCTGGCGACAGTATCCGTATCCAACGTCACACCAGTATTATTAAGCTTTTGCATTTAGATGACCATGATCATTACTCAATCCTACGCGCTAAACTAGAATGGGGTAAAAAACTAACATGCTAACGAATTTGAGTGTGCGTCATCTGGCTGTAGTTGATGATCTTGAACTTACATTCACCCAAGGTATGACGTCACTGACCGGCGAGACTGGTGCGGGTAAATCCATGCTAGTTGATGCGATGAGTTTAGTGCTGGGTGATCGAGCAGATACTAATATGATCCGTCGTGACTGTCAGCGTGCTGAAATTTCAGCTAGTTTTGACATCTCACACAATTTAGCGCTACAACAATGGCTTATTGAACAAGAACTTGACGATGATAATCAATGCCATATACGACGAACCATTTCTCATGATGGCCGTTCAAAAGGGTATATTAATGGTAGAACAGTTCCCCTTAGTCAATTGCGTGCCGTCGGTGAACGTTCTATTGATATTCATGGACAACATGCCCATCAATCATTAATACGTGCAGAAACCCAACGTCAATTACTCGATACAGTTGCTGACACAAAATCCTTGTTAGAGGAGTTATCACAAGCGTATAAACAGTTACTGTCTACACAGCAACAGCTTAATCAACTGCAGCAACAATCACAAGATCAGGCTGCTAGATTTGATTTACTTCAATACCAAGTGAATGAACTTGAACAACTAGAACTCAGTGATGAAAATGTACAGCAGCTAATACAAGAACAACATCATCTTGCTCATGTAGCACAATTAATCAATACGGCAGAATCTGGCTTGTATCAGTTATTTGATCAAGAACATGGTGCTGCTTACGACCAGATCAGTCATGTATTAGCTGAAATAGAAAATTTGCAAGATATTGAACCTCAGTTTACTAATTTAGTAGAGACGTTAAATTCAACCATTACCCAACTGAATGAATGCGGTCATGATCTAAGGCATTATCTAGACAATATAGAGAGTGCACCAGATCGCCTCAATGAAGTTGAAGAACAGCTTGCTGCTTTACATAATCTTGCTCGTAAACATCAGGTTGAGGTCGAAGTGCTACCTAGCCATTACCAACAACTTTGTGCTGAATTAACAGCACTGACAAATTTAGATAGTCAGAATGAACAACTACAGCAAGAGTTAGCACGACAAAAAACTCACTGCCGTAAGCTATGCGACAAAATTAGTCACAAACGCCAACAAACAGCCAAACCACTCTCACAAAAGATCACTCAATATATCAATAAATTAGCTATTCCTGATGGAAAAATTGAGTTTATCGTTTCGGCAATGGACAATAATCATTTCAACGAAACAGGCGCCGACCATATTCAGTTATTAGTCAGGACAAATCCCGGACAAGATACTGGCGAACTCGGTAAAATTGCCTCAGGTGGTGAATTAGCCCGAATAAGTCTTGCTATTCAAGTTGTCACTGCTGGTAGCCGCAGCGTACCCACATTGGTGTTTGATGAAGTTGACGTTGGCATTGGCGGTGGAATAGCTGAAATTGTTGGCAGTCACTTGCGTAAACTCGCTAGTACACAACAAGTCATCTGTATTACCCATCTCCCTCAGGTAGCGGCTCAAGCACACCAGCAATTACAAGTACGTAAGAAAAGTTTGGCCAACAGTACTCATATTGAAATTACTGAACTTGATAAAACACAACGCATCGAAGAAATTGCTCGCATGTTAGGTGGTGTTACTCTAACTGAAAAAACACGACTTCATGCTGAGGAAATGCTGGGCAAAGCATTACATTAAAATATGGCGTAAATTTTAATCTGTCACAAAGTCTCTGAATCTAGCAATACGCTCTTCTGTGGGGGGGTGGGACGAAATATAATCAAAAAAACCTATGTCAATTACATCTTCATCCTTATCGGCTGAATCACATGCAGGCTGCACTCCATCAAGATCCTGATCCACTGTACTGTTTCCATCCTCATTTGATGGCTTATCAAACATAATGTCAGAACAGTCCTTACTTTGTTCAGCTTCATCACCGAACACGTTAGCTTCTAATTTTTCCATAAAATCAGCAAACCTTGAAAATGGGATCCCCTTTGCCGCCATATGTTCAAGCGCATAGGTATCAGCTTCCCATTCAATATCTCGGGAATAGGCGCTACTCATTAAAATATTAGGCATCGCTAAGACTAATGCACCTGCAGAGTTGATATCCCCTGTGATCAATACCGTAAGAATAGCTAGGCCAGAGTGACTAATCACCTGTCTAAGGCTATGACGGTGTTCTACATGGCCCACTTCATGTAGTAATACAGAATAAATTTCCTCATGATGATCTGCTAGAGCGACCAGCTCATCCGTTAAAACAACGGTCCCATTAGGTAATGCAAAAGCATTGGCACCAATCAGTCCCCCTTTGCGAAACTCTAGGGTATATTTTATATCGCCTTTATTCTCAGGATCAGGCAGCAATTGCATAAATTGTGCTGTTAATTTTTGCTGCAGCTGTTCATCTAACGCTGTTGCACTGAAGAATCGTTCATCCATGGTCTCTAATACCCCATCACCTATCGCAATACTAAGCTGTGCAGGTAAAGCATTAGCCGCTACACTGCTCAACATAGGTATGCCATAAAATGCTGTCCAAGCAACAAACAGGGCCATAAAAATCACAGCACCCATCACATATTGCATTGAACTTTCTAGTTTATGGAGGACACCCTTTTTTAGCTGATGATGCGTTAACCATCTATCCAAAGTATCGTGGTCATCTGTTTCAAAAACAGCGCCTGATGGAAAGGTTAATGTTCGTGGAATATTGCCAATACGTGAAGAAATTTTGACGGTTGTAATGGCCATGGGTGGCATAACGTCAGGATAGGCATGTAACATACCTTGATTATCAAGTTCTATCTGTATAGCATGGCTTACCGCAGTCTGACCGTCATAATACTGTCCATGTATAGACATAATTACATACCAAAATCCATATCAAACATGTCGCCCATTTCCTCACCAAAAGCATTACTATCTTGTTGTTTCATAGAGCGAATAGCTTCTAGATCACGTACTTCTAGCTGAGTACAACTCGCCACATAGCGTGCCATACGAATTTTTGCCCAAGGAATCAACATGCCAACAGTTAAAATAATCAACATGGTGTTACTTAAGTAAATCCAGCCTATTTTCATTCCATTCAAATGACTATGCAATTGGTTATCGCCAATCTGCGTATTATTATTAATCATATTGGTTCGCAAGGCTTTCCATAGACCGCTTAGATAAAAAGTAATTGCATAAAAAATGACAACAATTGCTGGAACTAGCGTGAGCATATTGCTATCAAACTCCCTATCAACACCTAGAACAAAGGCAGCCACCATTAAACCAAATATCAAAGCAACCAATAAAAAGGCCAAAAAGGTGACTAAATAAACTTTATAAAAAGGCCAAACACCTGTATTAAATTTAGCACCTGCTTTTCCATATTGAACATGATTAATAATAAATCGTGTGCGCAAAAAGTCTATCCAGGGTATCGCAGGCAAGAGCGCAAACATAAATGCAGTAAAGATAAAGTCTTCTTTCCTAACCAGCTCTTCAGTCTCTTGGTTTGAATCAATCATTGCATCCAAAATACCGGCAGTATCTGCCCCGGTATAAAACAACCAAGTAAGCAACACGACTAAGCCCAAGGGGAATAAGAAAACAATATAAGCACCTTTCAAATCTTTAACAAAATGAAAGCGAATATTACGATAGGCCGAGTTGCGCATGCGAAAGGCCATCGTGCTCACTAGAAAAAATGGAAATAGCAAACAGCCTATCGCTATAAAGCCTATTCCAGCCGCTGGGTAGACCTGCCATGAACCCCAGTAAACTGCAAATATGACTAAGGCAATTATGCGTCCTTTCAGGATATTGACGGGATTGGCTAAATAAGAAAAATGGCTACTATCAAGCATAGTATTACCATAGAAATAGCTGTTTGTTCTTACTTTTGCCCAAGCAGAGTAAATTCCCAGTGTTAACACCGTTAAACAAATATTAACAATCCATATTTTGAAATATTCAAATCCTCTGCCGGTAAATTCAAATGATAATTTTTGTACTTCAACCTCTGGACGCACAGTTTCCATTTTCATCCTTTTTATGTCATCAACTGTTTACAATTATTTCCTTAAATTGCTCACGATAAAATATCGACACATCAATTACTGTGACTCCTGACATTTGCGGCAAATACCATAGATATACAAACTATGCTCCGTCATTTCAAAGCCCTTTTGTTTTGCAATAGCACGCTGGCGTTGTTCAATCACTTCATCAACAAATTCTTCGATACCATTGCATCGCACGCATAATAAATGGTCATGATGCGTACCATCTTCAAGTTCAAATACAGCATGACCACCATCAATACTTAAACGTGAAACAAGCCCTGCTCCTTCAAACTGGGTTAAGACACGATAAACTGTAGCTAAGCCAATTTCTTCCTCCATCTCTAACAAGGCTTTATATACGTCTTCCGCACTCATATGACGTTGGTCGCTTGTTTCCAAAATTTCTAATACTTTTAATCTGGGCAAGGTCACTTTTAACCCTACTTTTCGTAAATCCTGACTTTCCATAATAATCAATACCTCGTCGAAACTATGTGATTAGCGTATCATCGCAGACTGTTAGTTTAACTTAGATACTTAAATATAAATGAAAACTTTTCTCATTTACACTTTTTCTGCACTTGCATTATTCTTAACTGGCTGTAATAAAGACAAAATTCCTGGTGTTTATCGGATTGATATTCAACAGGGAAACGATGTTACTCAACAAATGTTAAATAAATTACGGCCTGACATGAGTAAAAATCAAGTTGCTTATGTCATGGGTACCCCACTGATTATTGATGCCTTTCACCCTGATCGTTGGGATTACATTTACAGTTTCCATCCTGGAAATGGTAAACGTGAACAGCGCCGTATCACCTTATTTTTTACTGAAGATGACAAACTGAGCCACATTGAAGGTGACACTCGCATCGTCGCACGTGAAGATCTACCACAAAGTGAGCGTAAAGATAGCAATGTAGTTGTGCCATTGAATGAGAAAAAAACCGGGCTACTTCAAGGCTTAATGAACACTATTGGCTTAGGTGATGACGACGATCAAGAAATAAAACAATCAAATAAAACTGAAGATGAAAACCCAGCACCCTTATTAGCTGAAGAAGATACCAATAAATAGATCTAACTCGTACGATTAAAGCAAAATATCTTACTCAGAATATACCGAAGTTAAGCAGTAACACTCTCAAACAGACCTGAAACAGGGTTAAACCGTAGTAACTCGCCGGCTGAAATATCAAAGTACCAGCCATGCAAACTAAGATTACCTTGCTCTAATCGTTCACGGATCCATGGGAAACTGAGTAAGTTATCTAATGAAACTAAAATTGAGGCCTGTTCACAAGCTTTAATCTGCTGCTCACGCGGGGCATCCGCAAACTCTTCTTTTACTGACTGTTTAGCAGATTTTGCAATATTAACCCATTCTTGAATATACTTTGATTGCGAATTATCATCATTATCCCAAAGCGCTTTAATGCCGCCACAATTGGCGTGGCCCATAACAATAATGTTTTCTACTTCAAGATTATTCACCGCAAATTCTAATGCCGCACTTGTCCCATGATAATGTCCCGCCTCTTCACGAGGTGGGACCAAATTAGCTACATTTCGTATAATAAATAAATCACCGGGATCACAATCAGTCAAGATGGCAGGATCTACACGCGAATCGCAACAAGCGACCATTAAAGTTTTTGCAGGCTGACCATCCTGAAAACTATCAAATAGTCGGTGATCATCACCAAAATATTGTTGCTGAAAACGTTTAAAGCCCTCGAGCAACTTTATTGTATCTGCCATAGATAATATATCTCAAAACTGTAAAAAAGATTCGTAATTCATTATTGCTGGAGCTGTGAACACTATGTCCCTGCAGGCATCCTGATAACACTATTATCTACACTAGATAATTATGAATACTGTTCGGTAAATCTATTCTATCCACACTTCCAGCAAACAAAGTATTTCCTACCCAAATATCATGGGTCATCATAAAAAATTAAAATTAAGCCGTAATGTAGCTCACACATCCAACAAGCCATCATTAGGACTGCCATCTATTACGAGGCAACAGATCCATAATGACTTTTTCAAGTCAGGAAAATAGATAGTAACATCAAAATACTGCTGTAAATTGGTGTCTATTTAGCAATACGTTCTAAATATTATTGGGGCTAGGGGCTAAAACTTATTTGTCCCGATCAGCTCTAACCGAAGCAACAGCCGCTTTCAAATTGGCTTCATACCATTTCTTTTTAGCATCAAAATGTTGTTCCAAATTAGCTTCATACCACTTCTTATGATTAGGGTCTACAGGCTCCTCATTCGCTTTATACCATTTCTTATGAGTGCCTTGATCTTGCTCCCTAACCAAAGCTAAATTGGCTTCGTACCATTTTTTCTTAGCCGCAGCATGAGGGTCAATACCAATATTAGCTTCATACCATTTCTTCTTCTGAGTCTTTCTGGCTATTGCCAGATTGCCTTCAAACCATGCTTTAACAGTGTCTGAATATTTTTCATCACTCAATTCATACCAGTGTTTATCTGTTGCTTGATTTGATTTATTAGCTTCATACCATTTTTTTTGGTTTGCTCTAGCCGCTTCTAAGTTAGCCTTGTACCATTTTTTCTTAGTTTCGTTGTATTTATCCTCGTTAGCTTCATACCATGGTCGGCCATGATGTACTGCTACAGTGGTGTTTTTATTAGCTTCATACCATTTTGTACGTTCTGCCCTAACAGAAGCCACAGCTAATTTCAGATTGGCTTCATACCACTTTTTCTTGGTCTCTAAATGTTCGATAAGATTGGCTTCGTACCAAGGCGTTCCTGAAGTATCTGTAGTCTTACTACTCGCCTCATACCAAGGTGTCCCGGTCACTTTAGCCGGTTTTTTATTAGCCTCATACCACTTACTACGGCTTTCTCTTGCGATCTTTAAATTCGCTTCGTACCACTTCGCCTTAATATCCATTGTGCTAGTCATGCTTCGTTACCTCTTGGATAATTCATTACTTCGATAGTACATGAGTTTGAGAGTAATTCACAAGGCTTTTATAGTATTTTTTACCCCTTATTCAAAACAATGTTTTTCTGCTTTTATTTGCTGCAACATGGCAATCTGCTGCTCTACTTGCAAAACACGACGCTGCTCTTTTTCTTCAATTAATGATGAATATCCCAAATAAGCAAACCCATACCATCCATTAATAATTGGGATAGACTCAAGAATTGGAATAGAATCAAACACTATTAAGGCTGTAGCAATTTTATTAGCATCATCTTGGTAAAAATCTGCTTTGTAACTATATTTATATGGGTGTAAGTATCGAATCGCATGATCTATCTCAACACAACTCTGTTGCGCTATCTCTTTTGTGGCTTCCACCACAGGAGGTTCAAAATAAATAGGTTCAGCTGGAACAGGAATCATCGTTAAAGCATTAGCTGATGGCCAAACAAGGATCAGACATAAGCAAAGTAAGTTTTTGTAGCGTAATATAGTATTTTTCATCGCTCTATCTTTAAAATTAGAATTATGCCCTTTTTATCGGCAGTTCTACTAAAAACTCTACTCCATTCTGCCAATTTTGTGCGACTACGTTACCGTGGTGTATTTCCACTATCAATTTGACAATATACAAACCTAAACCTAAATGTGGAATGGCTGATTTAACCGCGACTTTACGCATAGATACCATCGGTTGAAATAATTGCATTTCTATTTCAATTGGCAACATCTCACCTGTGTTTTTCACTATCAAGCAGCAAGTATGTTGTCGCTGTTCCAAACTGATCAAAATCGGCGTATTAACTTGATGGAAATCAACCGCATTACTGACCAACTTATCCAACATTTGTACCAGTAAATCCTGCGCCCCATCAAGCATGACAATAATGTCGCTTGAATGGTACTCAAGTTCAACATCAGCATAAATATCCTGGTACATCGGGATGACATCCACTAGTAACTTGTTAAAATCAAATACTTCAAAATCAGCATTATTAACTGTTTGTTCAAGCTGACTCGCTTCACTCATTCTGGCAACTACAGCATTTAGGCGATCACTACCTAAACGCGCTCTTTCAATATATCGCAGCCCAGCATCATTCGTATGCTGTTGAATATGCTCCAATGAGGTTTTAATCACCGCAATAGGAGTACGCAATTCATGGGCTAGTCGTGATGCCAAGGCTTCTAAGTAGTGATTATAATGCCCCAATCTTTCAAACAATAACCCAAAACTTTGCCTTAACTCACCTAACTCATCGGATTCAACCCGATGGGAAAATTGCCCTGTCACACGACCATCGTAATTAACAGCATCAGCAACATCACGATTTAATCTACCAATCCGAAAAGATAGCCGACCAGCAAAACCAAGCAAAACAATCATCACAATAGCCACAACAAATAAGGTGGTATTTAATAGTGTTTTCACTGCCTTATTTTGCAAAGCTAATATGCTATTAGTATTTTTCTCAACAACAATCGCCCCAACTATTTTCCCATCAACAAAAACAGGCTGAGCTGCTACAATTATCGTATGCCCTTCAGAGCTCGTTTTTCGGCGCTCTGCTTGTGCCTTACCCTCTAATGCAGCTTGAACTGCTCTCCCTGATAGTACCGCTTGTTCATGTGATAACGACTCATCATCAGACAGTGCTTGCGTTAAAAATAAGCCATAAAACAAATCCGCTAATGAATTCAACTTGGGGGCTGCAATGACAACATCACCTAAACCAGCAGCAGCTATATTATTTGTCTGATTATCGACCAACCATATTCTCACTCCATCTTTTGCCATAGTAGAAAGTACCGATGTCAGCTTAAATGATGGCAACAATAAATAACTAAATAAATCACTATCACGGACATCTCCTAACCCTATCACCTGTACCGCTGTATTATCATTATCAATGTCTATTACCGCGAGTGCCATCACATCAGTCAGCATTGAATCGGGAATAGTTAATTCAATACGATACCCATATGAAGATATCTGCCAAGCAGCTTTGATTAATGATTGGCGCTTGATCACTACTGGATCTAAATAACTACCTATATATTCATATACATTGATGTTGCCTGGTGCACTAGCACTTAAGATATAGCGATGAACGCGCTGCTGCTGATCCTTCAACGCCACTATAATGGCATCGCCTCCATGACGTTGATGCTGGCTCGGGTCTCTGAATATTACCTTGTCATCAACTACATCAAGTAATATCGCTAAAGTATCATTCTGCTGTGCCAAAATATAACGGGCCGATACATCCTGAGGATCAATTAATCTAACCCGATTATGCTGATCCTCAATAGGGAAATATTGTAAAAGCGAAGCATATGGTCGCCATTCTTCATCATAACCGTCAATAAAAATGGGTGTTGTAATGCTAGTCACAGCTATTTTTTTTGTAGACGAATTTGTTGCTAATAAATTCATCCGCTGTGTAAAAATATCTGGCTGCTGCTCAACTAACATTGCTGCAGCCTGTGCAATGGTTGATATTGATTTTTCCTGTTCCTGCTGTAACAAATCTTCAATTGCTTGAATATAACTGACACCTAACCAGGGAAGTAAGACAAAGACTAAGGAAAGCAATAATAGTTTACTGCGTAATTTAAATCCGCTTTTTGGCCACAGTGCCATTATTTAGACTGTGATTCCATCCAACGATAACCAAGGCCATAAACCGTCTCAATCGCAGAAAAGTCACGACTCACTAGCTGGAATTTTTTACGGATACGTTTAATATGTGAGCTAATGGTATCTTCATCAACATAAATATTAGCTGCCTGCATTAACTGCTCACGGGTTTTAACATGACCTACAAAATGCACTAAGGAATGGATTAACCAAAACTCTGTCACCGTCAAGGCAACAGCTTTGTTTTCATAAGTGACCAGCATTCGATCACGATCCAATACTAACTCACCTTGCGTAATCAAATCCTCTGCTACCACAGGGGTTTTCATCAAATCTAAACGACGAAATAATGCAGCAATTCTCGCTTGCAAATGTGATAAGCCTATATCTTTGGTGAGGTAGTCATCGGCACCCAACCTAAAACCAGACACTGTATCTAATTCACTATCTCGTGCTGTCAAAAAAATAATGGGGATGGCGGTTGATAGTGCTCGAAGATCACGGCACAAATCAAAGCCCCCTTCAGGTTCATCTGCAAGGCCAATATCAATAATAGCTAATTCTGGTAAGCGCTGTTGGAAAGCAGCATAGGCTGTCTGGCGATCAGCAAAAGTCGTTACTTCATATCCTTGCTGTATTAATGCTTCAGCATAGTTATCTCTGATTGCCGGCTCATCTTCTACTATTGCAATTCTACGTCCCATTACTTTTCTCTCTTGCCCTATTGTTGCCACATTCTATCGCTACATTGCCTCAATCGCGACCTTTTAATGCCATCAGCATCGGTTTTAATAGTCACCACTCGGCGCACAAATGGAATTTCTCAAGTCACGGATGACTCGCTGAATCAATTCTTAAGGAGAATATTATGAATAAAAAAATACTATCGTTGGCTATTTTAATATCTACCAGTCCAGTAGTGATGGCTGAAAACTTCTATCAACCACCCCCTACTGATAATCATCATGAAGTAACGGCTGGTGGAATAGGCCTTCTTGCTGGCACTATTGCTGCCGGGCCACTGGGTGCCATTATTGGCGGCTCTCTTGGTGTTATGACTGGGCATCACCAAACTCAAGCCAACACTATTGATGAACAACAACAATCTATCACGGTTCTTGAGACTGAGTTGAGCCAACTTATGTCAGCATTATCTCAATCAAAACAATCTGTGCAACAACTCGAATCAACACAAACTAATATTGAACAACAGCATATTGTTAATTTAACCAAGTTTGCTGATGGTTATCAATTGGACATTTATTTTCCAACTAAGGAATCGACTCTCCACCCACAGGCACAACAAGGATTAGAAAAGTTAGTGCAACTACTGCAACATTACCCCACTTTACAAGCTAATATCGAAGCACATAGTGATTGGCGTGGCACCAAAGATGAAAATTGTCTATTAGCCAAACAACGTCTCGATATTGTCACCGACTACCTCACTGAAGCAGGCACTAAACAAGAGCAGCTATTAACCACTAATTATGGTGAACATAATGCCTATAACAATACTTCTTGGGGTGAAGAATTATTTTATGATCGTCGAGTGACTATTTCACTCTATTATTTTGAATAACCATAAAATGAAGGTGGTGCCTACTTGCTTGAACATTGTTATATGAATCAAATCTGTGTCATCACTGACTATTAAGGATAAGTCCGTAACTGGCCTACCACAATCCCTTGTATGCTGACGCGCTCAGCAGCGAGGGTTACAGGCTCATAATTCTCATTAGCAGGCATTAATGTCACCGTACCATCATCATTAGTCAGCAATGTTTTTAAGGTAGCATCATAACCATCAACAAGCGCAACCACTATCTCACCGTGTCTTGCAGTCTGTTGTGACTGAATCACGACCCAATCTCCAGACAGAATAGCTTTATCTATCATTGAATCACCGTTAACCTTTAAAACAAATCGATTTGAACCTGAGAACATGTCTCCTAGATCAATTTCAGATTCATCAGGGATCGCCTCAATTAACCTGCCCGCAGCAATTTTTCCCATGACCGGTAAAATCACTGACAAGATCGGTTGTTCAGGTTGATCATCATGCTGATTAATTAATTGTAATCCCCTTGTTCTCCCTACATTTCGCTCTAATAATCCGGCATTCACTAGCGCCTGGATATATCGATGAGTTGTGCCTTGAGAGCTAATGCCTAATCCATCAGCAATCTCGGCAACTAAAGGTGAACGTCCATGATCACGAATATAATGTTGAATAAAAGTGAGCGTATCCTGTTGGCGTTCCGTAAGCACTTTCCACCCCGACTGAGAAAATAGTGAGAAGAGAAAATATAGAGAACAAGCAGCTAAAAAGCAAGTTATTTCTATCAGAACCTTCAAAAATAATATTATTTCAAATCATTTTACCAACCCAACATAAAGCTAAAAACAAGCTAACAGCTAGACTTTACAGTCATTTTTTAGCATAATGACTGCCTTTGATCACACACATTTATGCATCATCTCGATGCTAAATACTTTCATCATTCTCAGTTCAAACTACAAACGTCTAAACTTTTAGTTCAGAATTATCTGAGCTTGCTCAGGTTTAAGTACACAAAATAAGGTATTTAATGTTTAATCTACTTACTCAACGCCCACAAAATATAAAAAATGACGTTTTATCAGGTTTAACAGTTGCCTTAGCATTAGTGCCAGAAGCGGTTGCTTTCGCTTTTGTCGCAGGTGTGCAACCGTTAGTAGGGCTATATGCCGCATTTCTTGTTGGCATAATTACTGCCGTAATCGGCGGTCGACCAGGCATGATTTCAGGCGCTACCGGTGCTTTAGCGGTGGTCATGGTCGCTTTAGTTGCCGAACATGGGGTGGAATATTTATTTGCCACTGTGGTGTTAATGGGAATATTTCAAATTCTTGCCGGTGTGTTTCATCTCGGTAAATTTATACGCATGGTACCTCACCCTGTTATGCTCGGTTTTGTAAATGGTTTAGCTTTAGTTATTTTCCTCGCGCAGCTTAAATTATTTAAAGTTGAAGATGCCAGCGGAGTCGGCCAATGGATGACAGGGAATGCCTTGTACCTCATGTTAGCCCTCATTGGCTTAACGATGTTTATCAGCCATTTTTTACCCAAAATAACCAAAGCAGTACCTTCATCATTAGCAGCAATAGTCATTGTGACCTTATTGGCTATTGGGCTCGATCTTGATATTCGCTCTGTTGGTGACATGGCATCTATTGCTGGTGGCTTTCCTACCCTGAGCATCCCCTCGGTCCCCCTAAGCTGGGAAACATTATTTATTATCGCCCCTTATGCCATTATTCTTGCTTTGATCGGGTTAATTGAGTCATTGTTAACACTGACACTCATTGATGAAATAACGGAGACGACAGGCCGTCCAAATAAAGAATGTATCGGCCAAGGTATTGCTAATACTGTCACGGGCTTCTTTGGCGGTATGGGTGGTTGCGCCATGATTGGTCAAAGCATGATCAATATTAACTCTGGTGGTCGCGGACGCCTATCAGGTATATCTGCAGCATTATTCTTGCTCGCCTTTATATTATTCGCATCACCTCTCATTGAAATCATCCCGATTGCTGTATTAACAGGTGTGATGTTTATGGTCGTTTTAAGCACATTTGAATGGGCCAGTTTCCGACTACTTGGTCGTATCCCTCTTCCTGATCTATTCATTGGTATTGCTGTAACGGTGATCACTGTATTTACCGATCTAGCTATTGCCGTTATTGTTGGTATCATCCTTTCTGCACTTGTATTTGCGTGGCAACATGCCAAGCATCTTTATATCAATAGTTATACTAATGAACAAGGCTCAAAAGTGCATGAATTAAATGGCCCATTATTTTTTGGTTCAGTACGTAATTTCTCCGAAATGTTTAACCCAAAATCTGACCCTGATGATGTGATCTTAGAGTTTAAAAACTCACGCGTTTATGACCATTCAGCTATTGAAGCGATCGACAATCTTGCTGAACGCTATATAAAGGCAGGAAAAACGCTACATTTACGTCATTTAAGTGAGGAATGTAAACAACTTCTCTCTAACGCAGATGACTTAATTGAGGTAAATGTATTAGAAGATCCTCACTATCATGTTGCTGATGATAAACTGGCATAGGCTCTCGTAATCTGCTATTATTTGGCCAATACGTGAACGATTAAAGAGGCAAGTTATGGCAGCACTAGAAAAATGGATCATAGAAAATTTTAGCACCATTATTTTTTCATTTTGTGCATTTTGGATCGGGCTTATTGCCTATGGCCTTATTAACTCATAAGCAAAAATACTATTTTGACAAAAAACCAGTCCTAGGCGACTGGTTTTTTTTTGCCTTAACAAAACCCTTCTATCAACGCGATTGTTGATCCATATCAATGCCAATATTCAGTTAATCAGTAACACTATCACTGTTACTAAATAACATTAAATATTGAGGCATTTGCTATGGGAAAGCTAGAAAAATGGGTTATTAATAATTTTACGGGCATTATTTTTGCCTTTGCACTCTCATGGATTGGTTTAGTCGTTTATGGCTTAATCATGTCTTGATCTGTAGTTCAAACTGATTAATACCATAACTAATCCCATTAAGCATAATTTCGATACTGTGACTACCTGAATAATATTGTCGCGTAGAAATTGGCTTAAAAGCATGTTGTTTACTCAATAAGAGTTGCTGCTGGCCAGCTAATGAAATATTTTTCCATTTAAACACCTTACTCGTTGTCAAACCGTTAGCCTTAACATAGTGCACTTTGTAATCAACAACGATAGATTGTTGTTTAGTCGACACTGATAATAGTGATATCGACAACTCTATTTTTTGGCCAAACTGCAAAATTGTCTTATTCAACTCAAAGGCGATTAACTGGACTTGTGGATCTGCTGTATATCCCAATAGTGGAAATACCTCTGGCTTACCTGCTTTCACCAAACTACGTAGTGCATGCCGAATAAGCCACTTACGTTGCTCTGTTGCACCATTGAGCCAACGTTGACACAAGGCTATCACTTTATCCGGATGATCTTTAGAAATATCATTTAAGTTATTGGCCACTGATTTACGCACATAAAGGCTGCTATCGTCTTTGAGGTATTCAAGGATTGGAAAGATAGCATCAGGATTTTCACAAAATTGTGTCAATTGTTTGCCCCAAGGCAATCGGGGGCGTATACCTTCTGATGCTAATCGTCGTACATGCTCATCAGGATCTGTGCACCAAATTAAAAGCTGTGAATAGCTTAGTTCAAAATGCTGCTCAATAAAAGGCCGAATTGCAAACTCAGCTGAAAATAGGGGGCTTAGCTTTTTTAATAGTTCTAATGACAATTCTGGCTCTTGCAAACCATACACAGCAACATAATCTATTAATGGCCAAGCCGCAAAATTATCGACATCTTTATTCTCTGAATGGACAATCCAATCATCTTTTAATGCCATTAAAATTGAAGCTGTTTTAGCAAAATTACTAGGCAAATATTTTGCAAGAATAACAATTAAAAAGTCAACTCGCTGTTTAAGCTCTAATTTATAAAGCCCATCTTCAGCATCAGCAATAAAACTTTGTGTAGGAAAATCATCTATCACTAATGATAAAATATGACTGATATGTCTTACAGCATCCTTACCTAATCTATCTTTCATCAATATTGGTTTATCCATAAAATGATCTTAGACAGATAGTAAAATTTAGGCAATAAAAAAGCCATGATGATTTTCTCATCATGGCTTTTTAATCGCTTATTAAACTATGTTATTTAGATCGTCTGCGCATACCCACAAAACCAAGCAGAGCCGAGCCAAACAACCAAATTGCAGCAGGAATAGGAACCGCCGAAGCCGTAATTACACGGATCCAGTCGCCTGGCTCAGTCACTTCCATAAATACGCCTAATACCATCGCATTAATAAAATATCCATCTCTACCTTCCATACCTGCGGCATTAAAAGGAAGACTTTTCCCTGTGGTGAAATAATCATCAAATGCAGCAAATATGTCATTTGTCTTATTCATCAGCCGGCCTTTTTTGTCTGACATAACACCTAAAATCTGACCATCAAATTTCCATAACGCTTTACTAGCTCCGTATTTATTACCTTTAGTATTAAAAAAGATAATATGACTATCAACCTTTGTCCCTTTAGCGATAAAACCACCGTCAACTTTGATCATTTTAGTCAAGAGAACACCTTGTTGTTCATCAAAGCCTTGTTGACGTCTATTGGTTGGGCTATCTTCTTGAATACTTACTGCGCCAATAATTTTCCCACCTAAAGTTCCCACTAAAGCAGCTTGTGCTTGCACTGAAAATAATAGTGCAGTTAATATAAGTATCGTTTTTTTCATCTTTGATTTCCTTCCTGAAAATTCAGCTCAGCCATCTTTGTTTATAAAGATCTGTAGCTTTCCGTTGCTTGATTCACACCAAGGTTGGCTAATTAAGTAAATTTGCAACAGTATTGGACCATATAAAAGTGACTTCGGATACCCCACTTTATGGGGGGGTATCCTCATTACACCTAGTTACTGTATAAATTACCCATCATTGAACCGAAAAAATACGATGGTGAGTAACTGTCCAGGGTACTTATGGCTTAATAAACAGCGCTATAGATTCAACATGAGTTGTATGTGGAAACATGTCCATTACCCCTGCTGATTCAAGGGTATATCCATGTTTATTCACTAACTCTCCGGCATCACGTGCTAACGTAGCGGGATTGCATGATACATACACCAATCTCTCTGCCCCTAGAGCCGCAAGTTGATGTAAAACTTCAAAAGCACCACTGCGTGGTGGATCTAGTAAAATTTTATTAAAGCCATCTTTGGCCCATGGGTAATCTTTTAATGCAGTTTGTGTCAAATCTGCTTGCTCAAAGATAGCGTTAGCTAAATTATTTTTAATCGCGTTATCGCGCGCATGTCTGACTAAGGTTTCATCTCCTTCCACGCCAACGACTTCCATAACACGCTTTGCTAAAGGTAAGGTAAAATTACCTAGGCCACAAAATAAATCTAAAATACGATCTTGTGCATCAATATCTAGTAATTCCATCGCCCGTTGAATCATTTTATGATTAATACCCGCATTCACTTGCGTAAAATCATTAGGCCCAAAATCTAAATGCAAACCCTCTTCTGGTGCATAACTCAACTGCGGGTTATCAGGCCATAGTGGTGTTACCGTGTCAGGGCCACCTGATTGTAAATAAATCCACAAATCATTAGCTCGTCCATAAACAATTAACGCTTGCTGATCTTGTTCCGACAAAGGATCAAGATTTCTAAAAATTAACGCGGTGTGCTCATCATCCATCGCTACTTCAATTTGAGCAATACGGTTATATGCTGCTAATTTAGCAATCATTGAACCCAGCTCTGCTAATCGAGATCCTACCCGTTGATCCAATACCTCACACTGTTCCAATACCGCCAAATACGGCGAACCTTTCTCTCTAAATCCGACCAGTACACGCTCTTTTTTTGCCACATGTTTGACGCCTAAACGTGCCTTGCGCCGATAGCCCCATAATGGCCCTTTCAATGGGGCCAACCAATGTTGTGGTGCAAGATTACCAAAGTGAGTTAAATGCTCTTCTAAGGTGTTTTGCTTTAAGGCTAACTGTGCTTCAGGTGACATATGCATCAGACTGCAACCACCACATACACCAAAGTGCTGACATTTAGCCTCAACACGATCCTTGCTGGCAGAGCTTAGTATTTCAACCACCTTACCTTCATCATATTTACTATGTTTTTTAGTGTAAATAAACTTAACCGTCTCTTTTACGAGCGCACCATCAACAAAGATTGTTTTTCCATCAATTCGTGCAATACCTCGCCCTTCATGAGATAAGGACTCTATCGTTGCTTCTACAGGATCTTGCGGTAATTTTTTTCTGCGGTGTCGTCGTGCCATACTCAATCTCTAAAGGTAAAATAAAAAATCCAGCGATGTTACAACATCACTGGATTTATTAAATAATTTTTTTGTTACTTATTTAACTTGCCAACTGCCACCATTCTGATACCACCAGCCTTTAGCAGCCTTTTTCACCCAACGCCGAGCAAAAGTAGATTGAATATCGGCTCTCCATTCAGGGTGACCATTAGCGCGTGCTATCTCAGCATAAAGCGCTTTACGATCTTTATTTTCATCAGCGACCAACCGCTTAACACTATTCCTACTCTTCAACGGAATAGCTTTAGCATCACGTATAGTAATCAAACCATCTGCTGTTAATCCTATCGCCCCACTTGCATAGTGAGTCTTCAAATGACTATGACGTGCTTTCATTTGTGATTGCAACGTATTAATAGCGGGAGAACTGATATTAATATTGACTTCTGCGGCTTCAACCGGTGACACCAACCAGTTCAATACGGTTAAAACCAAGCTTTTTTCCGGTAAATTGAAAGAGCTTTGCTGCTCTTCTGGTGTGGTTGATTCTTTAGGTGTAGTTTCTGGCCCCCATACATCTTCAATAATACGATCTGCTGCTTTTTCAGCCGCCGCCGCCGGGAAATAGATATTAATTGTCACACATGACACCAGCATCACACCCATTATGCCCGCTGTTAACCATTTAAATAATTTCATTATTTTTCCTTTATTGAACGACAGGACCTGAACTTTGACTCACCGCTTTTAAACGTTCAATCAAATCGGGCCAATCTACTCGTCGAGTATAACCCACCACATTAATTCGTGGCGGCAAACCACCCCCCTTTACAATGTAATAGCCTTGTTCTGTTTCTCCCACACCTGACATTTCACACACTTCGTTACGTAGCTGACAACTTAGACCTAATCGTTGATAAGAAAAATCCTCAAAAAACCGTAAAAAACTACGTGACAACAGCCCACCAGCCCCACCACCAATCTGTGATAAATTATCAACCGCTTTTTGGCTGATCCGTCGGCGACTTCTGTCGCCATCTGGTGTTGCAAAATGCGCATCAAACTGTACTGGCTGCCAATTAGATAAGCGTAGATTAGTCATCGTTCCATCTAATTTCCCCGTAATTTTACCAAAATCAAATGTTTGAGTAAGTAGTTCTAAATCTAACCCGGTTAAATCCACATTTGCAGATAACTGAGGTAAAGCACCAAAAGGGGCATTCAGTTGCAAGTCACGAATAATGGTCGTGCCATCAAACAGCTTTACCAACAATGCACCATCCACTTGAATATGCTTATCGGCATAGCTCACCCTGGGGATAACCCCTGACAATTTACCATGCAATAGCGGCCATTCTAATGCTAAGCTTAATGATTCCATAGAAATAGGTGTTAACAAACCATCAAATGTCCATTTTAAATGTTCTCCATCCGGCCGGTGGAGACTAAATTCATTTAGCTGTAATTCTCCATCTAATATGGGTAATTGCCAAGGTTCTAGTAATACCAAAGAAGATGACTCTGCTTGTGCTTTAATCTGTGACTGTCCTATCGGGATGGCATAAATATAACCACTTTGCCAAACTAAGTCAGTCTGTACTAGATAGTGATAATTAGACCATCCAATCATGCCAGACAGACTATCAATGCTAAATCGTCCACCGTGATCATCAATGAACACCTTATCCACACCCAAAGACAGATGATAATCATCTGCTTGTTGTTGGTAATCTAAACTAAACTGCCCATATAGCGCTATGTCATCGATGGCTGTCCCTACCAAAAAAGGCTGTAACCAGTGTTGATATAATAAGGCAATATCAGTTTGTTCAACTACTACATTTAACTGATTTATGTATTCGATATTACCTACAAAATCGCCCCTTATCTGCACTATACTTTCTTGTTCAAATAGTGCTTTTTTTATCGTTAATTTACTCTCATCTTGCTGCCATGAACCTTCGGCTATAAATGACACTGGAGTAGAACTAAAATCAATAAATACGGGCTCCGCATAACCTTGCCCTTCATCAATATTAACTTCTGCTTTCCATTGCCAGGTCGGTTGCTTATTGATAAGTTCGAAAGCTAATAATGTAGCTACATCTTCAGTAACATATTGACCGGGTTCATCACTTAAGTTGAGTAAAGAAGTAGCTAATTTAAGTGTTATGTTGTCAAAATGGCCATCCTGACCATTTATATCAGCTGATAGTTTTATATGGCCATCCACACTCCATTCTGCAACAGAATGAACAACTTGCTCACTAAGGTAAGACGATAGAAAACTGATCAGGCTAGGTAAGTAAACCAAGTCTGAATCGACAGATACTTGCCAATGATTTCCCTCAATATTAGCATTCAAATTGAATTGTGCTGCGGCAAGTTTTAAACCCGTTATGTTTATTTGATAGTGATCATTTTCAGGCATAGCTATTAGATTAAATACTATATTCTGCAGACCTAAGTCATGCTGTTTGAATGAAATTTGACCACTTTCACAAGACAGTTTATCAACCCTAAATGATAATTTATTGCAGTGCAGTTTTAAATCAGTAATGCGTCCAACAGGCGCGGCCAATTGTAGACTATCGGCTTGAGCTGTTAACTCAAAACCTTGTGCACCTATCGTAATGTCGAAATTTAGATTTTCAGCAACAACGTTTTCAAAGCTCCAATCGCCAATCGCCATTTTCACACTATCACTGGCATTAGCCAACGCTAAGAAAAATAATCCACAGATAATAATCAAACAGCGAGTAAGCATGTTACTCCGCAGGAAAAACACCTGTAGAAAGATAACGATCTCCACGGTCACAAACAATGCTAACAATAACAGAGTCTGTGACTTGCTCGGATAATCTCAGCGCAGCGGCTACTGCACCACCAGAAGATACACCACAAAATATCCCTTCTTCTGTCGCTAATTGACGCATGGTATTTTCTGCAACGTCTTGTTCCATCTCAATCATCTGATCAACACGTTCTGCTTCAAAAATATCAGGTAAATATGCTTTTGGCCATCGACGTATACCTGGAATACTAGCCCCATCCACAGGTTCTACACCAACAATTTGTATGTTAGGATTTTGTTCTTTCAAATAACGCGAGACTCCCATAATCGTCCCAGTGGTTCCCATCGCACTGACAAAATGGGTGATCTCGCCTTCTGTATCACGCCAAATCTCAGGCCCTGTCGTTTCATAATGTGCGAGTGGGTTATCAAAATTACCAAACTGATTAAGCACTTTACCCTTACCTTGTGCTTCCATCTCCAAGGCTAAATCACGAGCAACTTCCATGCCTTCAGTTAACATAATTTCGGCACCATAAGCTCGCATAGAAGTACGACGTTCAGCACTCATATTTTTAGGCATCAACAATATCATCTTATAACCCAATATAGCAGCAACCATTGCCAAAGCAATGCCTGTATTGCCGCTAGTGGCTTCTATCAAAGTGTCTCCAGGCTTAATGTCACCGCGCTGCTGAGCCTCACGAATCATGCACATTACAGGCCGGTCCTTAACTGAACCTGCTGGATTATTACCTTCTAACTTTACTAAAATAGTATTGGTCGTATCACCAGGTAATCGTTGTAATTTTACTAATGGCGTATTACCAATAAAAGCTTCTATTGTTGGATATCGTTTCATCTTATCCCTCGATCAATGTGACATAAGCTAAGGCATAGTCTTTCTCATCACTCAAACTCAGTAAACTACGGCTAATATTAAGCTCTTCCAATAGTTTTTGGCCTCTATGAAAAAACTTTAATTCCGGCTTACCAAATGCATTATTAGATACTTCAATATGACGTAAGCTCAAACCGTTAATAAATCCTGTTCCCAGTGCTTTAGCTGCTGCTTCTTTAGCCGCAAAGCGTTTGGCTAGAAAAGCAGCCTGATGAACAACTTTTTGAAACTCCGCAAATTCAGCATCACTCAAAATTTTCATGGCGATCTTGTCATCATGTTTTTCTAATAATGATTGCATGCGAGGAATATGCACTATATCTGTGCCAATACCAAAAATCATCTGCATCGAGCATCGAGCATCAGTTGTTTCATCTCCCGCACCGCAGATTTAAAGCCTGTAAATACGGATCTTGCTACAATGGCATGGCCAATATTAAGTTCAACAATATTCGGAATTTCAGCAATCGCATTGACATTATGATAATTCAAGCCATGACCAGCATTCACTTGTAATCCAAGATTTTTTGCATGTTCTACTGCGCTAATAATAATTTGTCGTTCATGCTCTGCTTCAACAATTGTTTTAGCATCGGCATAACGGCCAGTGTGTAGTTCTATAACAGGTGCACCACATTCAATTGCAGCATCAATTTGTGCAAAATCTGGATCAATAAATAAAGACACGGTTACATTTGCAGCTGCTAATCGCTGGCAAGCAGATTTCATCCGATCAATCTGCCCAGCAATATCTAACCCACCCTCTGTCGTCAATTCTTCACGACGTTCTGGCACTAAACAACAATCTGCAGGAAGATATTTCTCAGCCATGGCCAACATCTCATCTGTCACCGCCATTTCAAGATTCATCTTTGTCTGTAAAATATCACTTAACATCGCTACATCTCGTTCTTGTATATGACGGCGATCTTCTCGTAAATGTATTGTAATCCCATCTGCACCCGCTTGTTCAGCTTCGATTGCAGCCTGAATAGGGTCAGGATAACGAGTGCCTCTAGCCTGTCTCAATGTGGCAATGTGATCGATATTTACGCCTAACAAAATTGTCATTTATTGTCCTAATTTTAAAAGTAAGAATATAACTACTCTAGACTCTATTATTTAAGAATATTGTTTTAATTCAGCAAATAACTGCCTACTTTTTAAAGGTTTACCATCCAAATAGTAATGTATCACTGTTCTCATAAGCTGTTTAATTTCTTGCAAACTTTGTTGATCAAAATCACTTTCATTTAATAGGTGCTGCAAACTTCGGCCTGAAATCGAACCGCATTTCAAATGCGATTGCCATCGATACAATCCTGAGTCTGGCTGATAATAATAACGCTGTTCTCCTTCAATAGGGAGTCCATTTTCTACCTCACTATTGAGTACTAGACCATAACCTAAATGACTGAGTAGCCTCTTTTCAAACAGTCTTAATACTACTTCAGTGTTTTCTTCTTGCTGCAAGCCTAATAATGCTTGTTGATAAGCCTTAAAAATGCCTGGCTCAGCCTCATGCAATGGCAACAGTCTCACCAATAATTCATTTAGATACAAACCACACAATGCTGATTCAGCTTTTAATATGTACCGTGGTTCAGCAGTTTCTACATGAGTTAACGTTTGTAAAGCACCTCGTCCTATCCATGATAATAACAGTGGTTGATATACCTGTAATGCCCCTGACTGATTACGTTTTTTGTTACGAACACCTTTAGCAACCAAGCTGGAACGGCCATATTGTTCACTAAAAACATCTAATAATAGGCTAGTTTCACGATAAGGTCGTTGATGTAAAATAAAAGCGGAGGCATGTGCTATATTCAATCTTTACAACTCGTCAGTATAACCTAAGTTTTTCAACATCCTTTCGTTATCTCCCCAGCCTTCACGTACTTTCACCCATAATCGTAAGAAAACTTTACGGCCAAACATACTCTGCATTTCAAGACGGGCCTCTTTACCAACTGATTTTAATAACTCACCTTTTTTACCGATAACAATAGATTTTTGGCCATCACGTTCTACATAGATAACAGCACCAATTCGATACATGCCTTTCTCATCATCAAACTGCTCAATTTCTACAGTAATGGAATACGGTAATTCTTGACCTAAATGACGAAATAATTTTTCTCGAACCATCTCAGCAGCAAGAAATCGTGAACTACGATCAGTTAACTGATCTTCAGGAAAAATTAATTCTCCTTCAGGTATCATTTTTTTTATTTCTTGTTCTAATGACTCAACATTCACCCCTTTTCGTGCCGAAATTGGGAATACATTAACAAAATCAAATTGAGCCGATAGTTTTTCAATTTGTGGCAATAATACTGCTTTATCAGCTAGTTTATCTACTTTATTAATGACTAATATCACGGGGGCTTTAGCACTTTCTTTCAGACGTTCTAAAACGCGCTCATCTTCATCAGTCCAATTCATGCCATCAACCAGAAATAAAATCACATCAACATCATCAATCGAAGATGCAGCTGCACGATTCATATAACGGTTCATCGCGCGCTTATTGTCAATGTGTATACCGGGCGTATCAACATAAATCAACTGACTATCATCTGTCGTTTTAATCCCTAAAATACGATGACGTGTTGTTTGTGGCCGGCGCGAAGTAATACATAATTTTTGGCCTAATATACGGTTAATCAATGTTGACTTACCCACATTTGGTCGGCCAATTATCGCCACATAACCAGAGCGAAAACCTACTTCTGTCATAATTGTCCTTCAATAAGTATTAGTACACGTTCAGCCGATTTTTGTTCTGCCTTGCGGTGGCTGCTGCCCCTTGCAACAATAACTTTATCAAGCATTGATACTTGGCAAGACGCTTCAAATAATGGCTGGCTCGTCTCTACTCTCACCTCATTAACACTGTAAATAGGCAGAGGCTGTTTGCGGCTTTGTAATAATTCTTGTAATTGTGTTTTTGGATCTTTAATTATTTCATTAACATCAATTGAATTTAACCGCTCATCAAACAAATTAACGATCATTTCTTTAGCGGCTGCTATTCCACTATCCAAAAACAGAGCACCAATGATAGCTTCAACGGTGTCAGCTAAAATAGACTCCCGACGGTAACCACCACTTTTTAATTCTCCAGGTCCAAGGATCAGAACCTCACCCAATTTCAACTCTCGGCCAATTTCTGCCAACGTAACCCCTTTAACTAATGAGGCGCGCAAACGACTTAATTTACCCTCTTTTACATGAGGAAAACGTATAAATAAGGCTTCTGCTATCACAAAACTTAAAATAGCATCACCCAGATATTCTAAACGTTCATTATTTTCTGCGGCCGCACTCCGATGTGTAAGTGCCTGTATTAATAGTTTTTCATTATTAAATGTAACCTTAAGCTGTTTGCATAGTGCTTTTTGAGCAGGTGTTTTCATCGGCGTATTTTAGACTCAACATCAATTTCAGAATGAAAATGTCCAACCAAATCTATCTGTGCAATGAAGGGGACTCGGACTTCATAATCAATCACTATTTTAGTGGCTTGGACATTATTTTTACCACGGTGAATTTCAACATTCTCTTTTTTAACACTACTGATATACCCCGTATTAAAACGCTTTGCTAGTAATATCCAAACCTGTTGTTTGGTCAACTTATTATGTTCCAGTTCCGACTCCATTCCTTCCATGATCTGTACTACACCATAATATTCTTGATACATCGGTACTATTCGCATTAATACAGTAGCAAAAAAACCAATCAATCCTAAGACGACTACCCAGCTAATCAGTGTCATTCCACGTTGTTGTTTCATAAAGCTATCCTTTAATTTATAGAATTACCTAAACGTTGCCAAACAATACCACCTTCATCCCAGCTCCAACTCATCCAGACAAAAAATGCCTTACCTACTAAGTTTTCTTCAGGCACTGTACCCCAATAACGACTATCATTACTATTATCACGATTATCACCCATCGCAAAATAATGTCCTTCAGGAATAATAACTTCCCCTTCTTTTGATGGCCGTTCAGGATCAATGAGCAGCTCATGCTCATGATCACCTAAATTCTCTATCATCAAAACGGTGCGGGTAGGAACAATGCCTAATAAGCTGATATCTTTTGGTTTAATATTTCTAACAATTTCTTTACCGTTAATATAGATTGTTTTATTGAAGTACCCTACCTTGTCGCCAGGTAGCCCAACAACACGCTTGATATAATCAATATTGGGGTTTTGAGGATAACGAAATACAAACACATCACCACGTTGAGGTTTACCCACTTCAAATATCTTGGTGTTAATCACTGGCAGCCGTACACCATAGGCAAATTTATTCACCAAAATAAAATCACCAATATGTAAGGTCGGCAGCATTGAAGCTGAAGGGATCCTAAATGGCTCAATCATAAATGAACGAATGATAAGTACCACAAAAATTATCGGAAAAAAGGAACGCGCATACTCAACAACCAGCGGTTCTTTTTGCTCTTTGACTCTCTGCCCTGCCCAGAAGAGACTATCTATCAACCAAATTATCCCTGTTACGATTGCCAAGGTCACCATTATTGCTGGAAAACTCACGTTATAAATATCCTTTCTATGATTTTTTCGATAATTGTAAGACGGCTAAAAAGGCTTCTTGCGGCACATCAACTTTACCAATTGATTTCATCCGCTTTTTACCTTTCTTTTGTTTTTCAAGTAGTTTGCGTTTCCGAGATACATCGCCACCATAACATTTGGCTAAGACATTTTTTCGCATCGCTTTAACAGTTGATCGTGAAATAATGTGACCACCAATAGCTGCTTGAATAGCAATATCAAACATTTGTCTTGGAATAAGTTCTTTCATTTTTTCAACTAAATCTCGGCCACGAGACAGACTATGATCGCGATGTACAATCATTGACAAAGCATCCACTCTTTCCCCATTGATCAACACATCTAATTTCACTAAATCTGCTACCTGAAAATGAGTAAAATGATAGTCTAAAGAAGCATAACCTCGGCTGACAGATTTGATACGATCAAAGAAATCAATCACCACCTCATTCATTGGCAACTCATAACTCAGTGCAACTTGCTTGCCCATATATTGCATAGATTTTTGTACACCACGTTTTTCTATACATAATGAAATCACTGAACCTACATGTTCTTGTGGCACTAGAATATCGGCAATTACGATGGGTTCACGTATTTCTTCAACCGTACCTGCATCAGGTAATAACGCCGGATTCTCGATGTTTACAACATCTCCTTTAGCCGTTAACACCTCAAAGACTACCGTTGGTGCAGTAGTGATTAAATCTAGATTATATTCACGCTCCAAACGCTCTTGGATAATCTCCATATGCAATAGACCGAGAAACCCACAACGAAAGCCAAAACCTAGTGCTTGAGAGTTTTCAGGTTCAAAAAATAATGATGCATCATTAAGTCGTAATTTACCTAAAGCGTCACGAAATGCTTCAAAATCATCGGAGCTAACAGGAAATAAACCGGCATATACCTGAGGTGTAATAGATTTAAAGCCAGGCAACATTTCTGTTGCACCATGATGTGTATGCGTTAAGGTATCTCCGACTGGGGCACCATCAATATCCTTTACACCAGAAATAACATAACCTACTTCACCACAATTAAGCGTATCTTTCTGGGTACGCTTCGGTGTGAAAACACCTACTTGCTCTACTTGATATTCACGTCCCGTCGACATAACTTTTATCTTATCTCGTGTCTTGATTGAACCCTGCATAATCCTAACAAGCGATATAACACCAACATAACTATCGAACCAAGAATCAATAATTAATGCTTGTAACTTACCATCAGGATCTCCTATTGGTGCAGGCACCCGTTCCACTAGAGCTTCTAATAAATCTTCTATTCCTAATCCTGTTTTAGCACTGCATTGCACAGCATCCAATGCATCGACACCAATAATATCTTCAATTTCCTGAGCGACTCGTTCTGGTTCAGCTGATGGCAAGTCGATTTTATTGAGTACTGGCAACACCTCTAAACCAAGATCAATAGCGGTATAGCAGTTAGCAACACTTTGTGCTTCGACCCCTTGTGCGGCATCCACAACAAGGAGTGCACCATCACATGCCGCTAATGACCTTGAGACTTCATATGAAAAATCAACATGGCCAGGCGTATCAATAAAATTTAAATGATAAACTTCACCATTACGTGCTTTATAGTCCAGTGAAACACATTGTGCTTTAATGGTGATGCCACGCTCTTTTTCAATATCCATTGAATCAAGTACTTGCGAAGACATTTCACGCTCTGTTAAGCCACCACATACTTGGATAAAACGATCGGCTATCGTTGATTTCCCATGGTCAATATGGGCTATGATAGAAAAATTACGGATATGATCCATGAAAATTAAATTCACCTTCTAAACAGTAAAAAATCGGCCAGGAATACATATCCTGGCCGATTATATAATCTAACTGCTAGATTTTACGGCAAAACAGTGTTGCTGTCGTGTCTTTAGCAATGATTTATGCTGACTATTCTTTTCCAATACGTAATGCTAGGAAAATAGCACCATCGCCACGCTGTATTAACACTGGAATTGCTTTATCTTCCGGCAACTCTTTAGCAATATCTAAGAAGTGTCGTGCATCTTTAATTTTTTGGTTATTAATACTCAATATCCTGTCACCTTCATGAATGCCGGCATCAGCAGCAGCACCTTGAGCCACATTAACAACAATAACCCCCTCTTTTATATCATATTGCTCTTTTTGTTCTTCATCTAAATCAGCTATTTCAATGGCTAACCTATCATCAATCAAACGCCCAGGCATACTACTAGACGAGGTGACGTCCTCACTTTCTGGTAGCTGCTCAACAACAACCTGGATCGTTTCTTTCTTATTATTTCGCATCACGACAACCGGTACTGATTTTCCTATTGCAGTTCCGCCCACAATAGGAGGCAAAGCTGATGAACTACCCACTTTTTTACCATCAAACTTCAGAATAACATCACCCGCTTCTAACCCTGCTTTTAAAGCAGGACTATTTGGCATTACACGAGAAATCAAAGCACCGTGCGGTTTATCCAAGCCAAATGACTCGGCTAATTCACGCGTTACATTCTGAATAGCAACACCTAACCAACCTCGACTGACATAACCTTGCGATTTTATTTGTGTAACAACATTCATCACCACATTCATGGGAATCGCAAACGACACTCCCATAAATCCACCGGTACGGCTGTATATCTGCGAATTAATGCCCACCACTTCACCATCAAGATTGAACAGTGGTCCACCTGAATTTCCAGGATTAATAGCCACATCAGTCTGGATAAAGGGTACATAGCTATCACTAGGTAAACTACGACCTAAAGCACTCACTATGCCCGCTGTAGCTGAGTGGTCAAAGCCAAAAGGTGAACCAATAGCTAGCACCCATTCCCCTACTTTTAACTGGGTAGAATCACCTAGTTTTACCGCTTTAAGATTGGTTGCTTCAACTTTCAGCAGTGCTACATCACTGCGCTCATCACTACCTAGCACTTTGGCTTCATATTCACTTTTGTCACTAAAACGTACTATAATTTCATCCGCATTTTTAATAACATGGTGGTTAGTCAAAATATAACCATCTGATGACAACACAAACCCAGAACCTAGCGAATGCCCATTTCTCGGTTGTGGTCGCCGACCTGGCTGATCAAAAAAGTGTTTAAATAAATCCTCAAAAGGCGTGCCTTCAGGAATTTGCATATTAGGAGGCAGTTTAGGCATTTGACGTTGAGTCTTTATTCTCGTCGTTGTACTGATATTGACTACGGCTGCTCCATTTTCAGAAACCAGTTCCGTAAACACCGGTAAGCTGCCACGAGCATGGACATTTAGACTTAATAAACAAGTCATCAGTAATCCTGTCCAAACTTTATAGTGCGTCATATTTTTTCCTCAATTATTCTAGCCTGAAAGCCATCTTTTTTATTACGTAAGCAAATTTTGACCCAGTAAAAGCCAATAAATAGCCCGATTAAGCCAGCAAAAATTTCTACCATCTCATTGAAATGTAATATTTGTGCGATAAGTGCAAATAAAAACATAAAACTCAACGGCAGGATGTACATTAAAAAGGCACCTTGTAACAGCGTTTCTTCAGGGATCGCTAATTGCACTTGTTGACCCACCTTGACATCATTCGTTTTGACTATTGCTATACGCGAAAAACGTTTGCCAACATGTTTAGCTAACATACCGGTCCCACATCCTTGCTTTACTTTACATTCACTACAAGTTGATTGGCGCTCCGCCTCTAACCAAATAGTCTGCTCATTAACACTGACTACTTTGGCTTGTTGTTCTATCATAACTATTCACTATCCCTATGACTGATCGAGCGTCCTATTTTCTCAACTGTGCGCGCAGGCACTTCACCAACAACCGTCACAAAATGGGCATCCATGATAGTACCAAAAACATTAACGGCTCCCATTGTTGAACCACCATGTAAGTGGCCATGTCTAGCACGAATTTTTTCAATAAATACTGAGATTGAACTTAAGCCATCGCTATAGACCCGTTGCTCTACAGGTGCACCATTTTTAGCCTTGAGTCTATTTTGTTGCTTAATCAAAGAAAAACCTTCTGGTAACCATACCACTTTCCAGATAGATGTCCCTGCATGAGCTGATATTTCACGATGACTTTTCATTCTCGCTTTGGCACGATGCCATGCCATTTCATTACCCTTCATTTGAGGTGTTAATGATTGCTCGGTGATATCCAAACCCATTTTCACTGATGAAAAAGAGAATTTTTCTAACACACTTCCTCTATCACTGATCAAATTTGATTGTAATAATAAATCACTTTCTTTTGCTATCCATAATCGATAACCATAACGATAATTGTCTATTGGCTTTATCACTAATTCTTGTGCTTGATATCCAGCCACTCGACTCTGCTTGCCCAACGTTAAATCATAATAGGCTGAAGCGGCTGTTAATCGGCTCAACAAATCACCAGGGAACCCTCGCCCCAAAGGTCGCCTGTCAGCCTGTACTGATTCACCTTCAGGATAAATACAGGTCACCATATCATTAGTGCGTATCAGTTCTCTTTCTATCCCATTCAGGGATATCAACCGTTCTACTTCGCCTTGTACATCAGCACGGTGAATAATACGAACTGTTTGTAATTTATCACCCGCTTGAAATCCAAACACACCATCATAATTAAGTTGTTTCGCTGCTGCAGTAGTACGTTCAAGTAGTTTTATTGCTTTTTCATCAGCGTAGGCATGCATGCTCGACAGCAGCAGACATAAACTAAGGAAAATTTGAAATAATGCCCGCATCAACTTATTGCCCCGAACCATAAGACACAACCCTAGCATAAGAAAAAACACCCGATGCACTCGTATATTCATTGTGATCCAGTAAATATGTGTTCAACCGTTCTTCTACCTCTTGTTCATCCACTGTCCAACGATCAGATGCTTGTGCCACCATCATAGTTTCAACAGAGTCATCAATCGCGGCTATTGATGCCATCGGTACAAGCTGATTTTGGGGTTGAGTCATCACGCCTACAACAGCTAATGCACCAACTGATGCCGCTATAGCTAAACCCGCAGTTTGCTTCCAAAATTGTTGTGGGAATGAGATAAGCTGTGACGTTTCCTTGCGCTCTAACGTTTTCGTGTATTGCACTTCATCTGCTAATGCAGCTGATAGCCGAGTAGTTAAATCTTGTTGCTGATTTCCTGAACCGTAACCATGCAACACATCACTTGATAGTTGGTAACGTTCCAGCTGTATTTTTGCCTGTGCACTTGTAGCTAATAATTGCAGTACTTGATCTAATTCCTCACCTTGCAATTCTCCATCAACTAACGCAGACAATAGTATATTTTGATCCGTCGTCATGGTTATTCCCCTTCACTCATCATTTCTTGTATCTGTTTGTCTATCGCTTCACGAGCACGAAAAATACGTGATCGTACTGTACCTATAGGACAATCCATTGCTTGTGCAATTTCTTCGTAGCTCATTCCCTCAAACTCACGTAATTTAATCGCCGTTGCCGTCTCTTCTGGCAAACTTTCAATGGCCGAATGAATCGTCTGTTCAAGCTCAGTGCTCATCAATCGACTTTCAGGTGTCTCAAATTCTTTTAATTCAGATGCATCATAAAAATTTGTAGCATCCATCGCATCTACATCTGTTGCCGGTGGTCTTCGGGCTGCTGCTGTTAAATAATTTTTTGCCGTATTAATAGCAATTCGATAGAGCCAAGTATAAAAAGCACTATCTCCACGAAAATTAGGAAGTGCACGATACGCTTTTATAAACGCCTCTTGCGCAACATCTAAAGCTTCTACAGGATCATGAACAAAGCCTGTAATCACATGCACAATCCTCTGCTGATACTTCATAATCAATATATCGAATGCCTTTTTATCACCCGCCTGCACCCGTAATACTAGCTCTTGATCCACACTCATCCTTTCTTCCGGCTTACTCCGACTTGCCGGAGATTATGTTTATTTATAGCTTGATTGACCATAATGATTTAACTTTGTTCCTTAAACAGTGCAATATAATCGACCAACTCCATTCTACTCGTATCTTAAATATCTATGACTGCAACTCATCATTTTGACATTCTTATTATCGGCAGCGGTGTAGCAGGTTTAACACTTGCACTTCAATTAGCTGACCATGCTCAAGTAGCTGTGCTCTCTAAAGAGCAACTTGAAGAAGGCGCTTCCCTTTATGCCCAGGGTGGTATATCGGTCGTTCTTGACCAAGCGGACTCCCTACAATCTCATGTTGATGATACATTATTAACAGGCGCAGGTTTATGTAATGAACAAGTTGTTCGTTTCACTGTTGAACACGCTCGTGAAAGTATCGAATGGTTAATCGATCAAGGTGTCTCATTCACTAAAGATGGTGTTACCTCAGAAACTTACCACCTTACACAAGAAGGTGGACATAGCCATCGTCGTATTATTCATTCAGCTGATGCTACTGGTCGTGAAGTTGAAACGACACTATTAGGTAAAGCACAAGCGCATCCTAATATCCATTTATTCCCTTACCATATTGGTATAGATCTTATCACTAGCCAAAAACAATTTGGCGATAAAGATAATCAATGTTTGGGTTGTTATGTATTAGACATTAAAGCAGATACTCCTCTTACCTTTACTGCTCCTATTACTATCATGGCAACAGGAGGAGCGGGAAAAGTCTATCTCTATACCAGTAATCCAGATGTATCTACTGGTGACGGTATTGCTATGGGATGGCGGGCAGGTTGTGATGTTGCTAATATGGAATTCGTTCAATTCCATCCCACCTGTCTGTATCATCCTAAAGCAAAGTCATTTTTAATTAGTGAAGCTTTGCGTGGTGAAGGTGCAAAATTATTATTGGCGGATGGCTGTCAATTTATGGATCGTTTCCATCCCCAAGTCGAATTAGCACCTCGAGATATTGTGGCTCGAGCTATTGATCATGAAATGAAACGGCTTGGTGATGACTGTGTCTATCTTGATATTAGTCATCAATCTAAAGACTTTATTGAACAACATTTTCCTACTATTCATCGGCGCTGCCTTGATTTTGGCATAGATATGACCTCTGAGCCCATTCCTGTGGTACCTGCTGCACATTATACTTGTGGTGGTTTAATGACAGATATACATGGTCGTACCAATATTGCCGGACTCTATGCCATTGGCGAAACAGCCTATACCGGTTTACATGGTGCTAATCGTATGGCGAGTAACTCAATACTTGAATGTCTAGTATTTGCACACTCTGCTGCACAACATATTAGCCAGCAATTACCTTTATCTAGTAAAGGATCAACTATTCCGGCATGGGATGCTAGTCGGGTTAAACCCGCAAAAGAGGTTATTGCAGTTAGTCATAACTGGGATGAACTACGCCGTTTCATGTGGGATTACGTGGGTATTGTCCGTAGCGATGAACGGTTGCATAAAGCCCAAAACCGCCTAAAATTATTGCAACAGGAAATCAGCGATTATTACCGTCAGTATCGTATTACTAGTGATTTATTAGAATTACGTAATCTGGCTGATATAGCAGAATTGATCATTAACTCAGCCTTACAACGTAAAGAAAGCCGTGGCTTACATTACACGCTTGATTATCCCAATACCAATAATGATAAACCCGCTATTGATACCATCATTACTGGAAAGTCTTAGGATCTCGACAATATAATCGTAAATGGCGAAATAATTTGTCATCAACTGCGTCAACTATTATTGTTACAGTAGATCTTTGCCAAAAATATATCTTGCTAAAATACAATATAACGAGCTGTGGAGAAACATAACTACTGGTTAATTTTAACTTTGTACACTGACTATTATTACTATAAATCAATGTCCATTTGTTATTGGAGTCTCTTTCTACTCGAACAAGAGACTTATTATTCTTTAACCATTGATGGTACTGACCATAATGAATAAAACTCAAGATGAGGATAATAGTCATAAATATCATCCACCCACTAGCGCCTAGTACACAGCCTAAAGTGACTATCATCAATCCATGCATAAGCACTAAATAAGTTAACAATATTTTAGACCGAAAAATACTGATGCTAAAAACTATCCTTGTCATTAAGCTCTATTCCCTTTTTTGCTTAGTGTTAAGTAATATATAATAGTCTCTTTTTTACTGAATTTATATGCATTATGGCTGACACTTGGCAAACTATCCTCGATCAACAATCCACACTTCCAATCAATACAAATCTGGCAGCAACATCCTGTTTTATGCCTCTACCACAGTATGGAGTTTTGCAAATTGAGGGGGCTGACGCTCATGATTTTTTACAAAACTTGTTGACCAATGATGTATCAGCTCTAGCTATTAACCAAAGTCAACTTAGTGGGTTTTGCAATGCTAAAGGTCGCCTATTTAGCCTGTTTTTACTTATTCGCCACCAAGAGCATTATCAAATATTTTTACCTGAAAACATGTGTGCGATATTGCAGCAACGCCTCAGCATGTATATCTTACGCTCGAAGGTAGTGATTACCAATGTGACTGATAAAATCGTATGTCTTGGCTTAAAACAGGCAGAAGAAGGACTAATAACAGAAAATACTAATAAAAATAGCCCCGTTTTAATCCAATATCTAAATACAACGCAGCAATTTTTATACTTATGTCCACAACAACAAGCCGCTGAAATATGCCAAAACCTATTAAAGCAGCAATGGCAGCTTACATCTGAAAAATGGTGGGATCTGCTTGATATTAATGTTGGGATCCCCTTGGTATTACCTGAAAGTAAAGAGAAATTTACCCCTCAACAGCTTAACCTTGATTTAATCAATGGGGTCAGTTTTAGCAAAGGATGTTATCCAGGACAAGAAATTGTGGCAAGACTGCACTATTTAGGAACGCCAAGTAGAAGAATGTTTCAAGCTACGGCTGAGTCAGACACTTTACCCAGTCCAGGTGAGACGATCACAGATAAAGAAGGAAAAGTGATTGGTCATGTAGTGCGATCCGAATATGACAAAAAAAGTACCATAAAATTACTGCTCAGTTTAAAACTATCTGAAGCTCATCAAAATGCTTTGATTAATAACACTGTCATCGTGAGCGATATTGTGGCACTAGCCAACGATTAAAATATCCTAATATTAGAGATAGCACTATTCTAAATTTAGTTTTTTCAGCTTATATCTCAATGCTCGAAAGGTAATACCTAATTTCTTTGCTGCTGCTGTTTTATTCCAGCGTGTTTGTTCTAAAGCTTGTGTAATAAGCTGCTTTTCCTGCTCTTCTAGGTGATTTTCAAGATCATTAGCTACGCTTGAAATAGCATGGTTATCGACTAACTTAATTTCTTTAGCTTCAAGCTTTGTATGTTTAGGTAATATCAAATCTTCAGCAGAAATAACATCATCTTCTGACCATGTCAAAGCACGCTCTAAGATATTTTCCAACTCACGCACATTGCCCGGAAAGGAATATGATTGTAGCTTCTCTAATGCTTCAGGCGTTAAATCTAGTTTATCTTGTCCATTTTTATAAGCTAATTGAGACATCATATTATCGGCTAAAAGGGCAATATCTGCTTGACGCTCTCGTAGAGGAGGGACATGCAATTCAATCACATTCAACCGATAGTATAAGTCTTCACGAAAAGTCCCCTGTTTCACGCATTCAACCAGATTTTTATGTGTTGCAGACAAAATGCGCACATCTACCTCAATCTCTTCATGACCACCCACAGCACGGATCGCTTTTTCTTGAATTGCACGAAGTAGCTTTACCTGCATCATCAGTGGTAAATCTGCCACTTCATCTAAAAACAAGGTGCCTCCATCTGCGGCTTGAAATAAGCCATCCTTATCAGTAACAGCGCCTGTAAATGAGCCTTTTACATGACCAAAAAATTCACTTTCGACTAACTCGGAAGGTATTGCACCACAATTAATAGCGATAAAGGGGTCATCCGACCGTGCGCCTAATTCATGTATTAGTCTTGCTACCAATTCCTTACCTGTACCAGATTCACCACTCACATATACAGGCGCCTGACTACGTGCAAGTTTTGCAATTTTCCCCCGCAGTGCTTTAATAACGGCTGTTTCACCTAAAAAACGATTCCGTGTTCTACGTTCTTTTTTCACCGGTTGAACGGGTGATATTTTAAGTGCTGTTGAAACTAAATCTTTCAGAATTCTTAGTTTTACAGGTTTTGAGACAAAATCAAATGCACCCGCTTTTAAAGCTTGAACTGCCATATCCATATTGCCATGTGCGGTAATAACAGCAATGGGCAGATCAGGTTGATACTGTTGGACATATTTGACAAAATCAAGGCCACTACCATCAGGTAATCGCATATCTGTAAGACAAAAATCAAATGCCTGTTGTGATATCGCCTGTTCAGCCTGAGCAATATTTTCTACTGCGACACAATCAATAGACATGCCCGATAATGTCATTGTTAATAACTCAAGGATATCTGGCTCATCATCAATCACAAGTGCTTGAGGGTTCATTTCAAATTCTCTTGCTGCTCTATTGGGAAACTGATCCGAAAACAACAMCGTTTATTTTCATCAAGTAAATAATTTAATCTTGCACCATTCGCCTGACATAATTCACGAGCCAAATATAATCCTAGCCCAGTGCCACCTTGCCTTTGCGAATGAAATGGTTCAAATAGTCCAGACATAGCTTTCTCCGATACTCCTGTCCCATTGTCACTTACGTCAATGGTTACATCTTGTTCATCAATATCCAATTTGATCTGAACTTGTGGCAATGAATTATCCGCTTTGGAATAATGCCATGCATTCTCTAATAAATTCCACATGACTTGCCGTAACTGTCCTGCATCCATCTGTATTTTTGCTAGTGGTGCATAATAAACAAAGATAATTGTTTTATCATCCACTGATTTTATTTCACAGAATTCCTTAATAAGCTTTTCAATCCATGGCACTAAAACTAATGTCGTTTTCTCTACCGTTTTTCGGCGGCTCATTTGTAAAATTGTTTCGATAATATCATTTACCCGAACACTGTTCCGTTGAATAATATCTGTCAACTTGATAATCTTTTCACTATTACTGTTTGACTCAGCTAAGATTTCACCTGCATGACTAATCGACGCTAAAGGATTACGAATTTCATGGGCAATACTTGCTGTTAATCGCCCCAAAGAGGCCAGTTTTAACTGCTGGGCTTGTTGAGCGGTTGCTGAAGAATTTTCAATATAAATCAGAATTTCTCCACTATCCAATTCTGTTGTTCGTGCCGATACTTCCGGAAGATAGGTGCGTGCTTGAAAAGGTTCAAATACTGCCTGTGTAGAATGCTTCCTATTCCATATCTGCTTGGCCAATTCTGGTACCAAAATTTTAAGATCGCTTTGTTCCCTATCACTCTCATTTATACCTAACAATAATCGTGCAGATTTATTACTTAATGTTACGTTTCCTGCGGAATCAACAACTAAAACACCGGTTTGCATACGACTGATAATATGCTGGTTAAGTAAAGCAAGATTGGCCACATCTTGTTCACGTTGCTCAACTAAGCGCTGTGATTTTTGCATTTTTCTAGATAAAAGCTGTGCTAATAATGCGGTCGCAAAAAAGGTGGCTCCCAACATGCCTGCATGGCTATATTTGGTAATACCATCACCCGCTATTTGTGTATACCCTACTTCTAACAAAACTGACAATGTTGCTGTTGCAGCAATAAAGGCCGTCATACGACTAGGGACTAATGTCCCCCCCGCCACAACCACAACAACTAATAATGAACCTAACCCTGTTGTTAAGCCACCACTAGCATGYAATAACAATGTGATAACAAAAATATCAAGGACTAATTGAATTGAGGTCTGCAGTAGAAACATGCCCCAGCGTTTGCCAGTAAAAATTAAGAATACAATAGCGACAAACACGTAAAACTGGCTGATCCAACTATAGAGTTGTGGATTAGCTGATCCTAAAAAACTAGGGGGCAATCCCTGATAAAAAACACCAAATAACACTATGGCCAAAAATAGGCGATAAGCAGCAAAGATAGTCAGTGATCGCCATGATGATAGATCTGTAACAGTATCTATATCAAAGTTAATTAATTTCATCTCGTTAATTAACTATCTGCCTCAAGATGTTCCTGCGAGCAATAATAATTATCATCCAAACTGATAGCTTCTTGTTCTAAAATATGTAAACCACAATGATGACATTGCACCATTTCTTCGGTGATAGCTTTAGGTGCAGATGGACGTTTTTTACGCAAAATATTGCCAACAATGACATAAAGCAAAAGACCAATTGCAATTAAAACTAAAATTCGCATTATTAAACCTCAACACATAAAAAAAGGGACCCGGTGAAGGATACCCTTTTTTGTCAAATACTGCTTAATGTTAGCAAAAGAAACTACTTTGGCTTACGTGAAGCACTCTTACGTTGATGCTCAAGCAATAAACGTTTGCGAATACGCAATGATGTCGGTGTCACTTCTAACAATTCATCTTCACCAATAAATTCAAGTGCTTGTTCCAAGCTCATTCTGATCGGTGGTGTTAAATTAATGGCTTCATCAGTACCTGAAGCACGTACGTTAGTTAACTGCTTACCTTTCAGAGGGTTCACTACTAAATCATTATCACGTGAATGTATGCCGATAACCATACCTTCATATACATCATCATTATGGCCAATAAACATACGACCGCGTTCTTGCAGATTAAAGATAGAAAAGGCAACGGCCTTACCCATACCATTTGCAATCATTACACCATTGCTACGTTCACCAAATTTACCAGGTTTCACCGGTGCATAATGATCAAACACGCTAAAAATTAAGCCTGTACCTTGAGTGGCCGTTAAAAACTCGGTACGAAATCCGATCAATCCACGCGAAGGAATAATAAAGTCTAAACGCACACGGCCTTTACCATCTGGCACCATATCTTGTAATTGCGCGCCACGTTCACCTAGTTTCTCCATAATGCTGCCTTGATGTTCAGCTTCAACATCAGCCGTCACGGCTTCATAAGGTTCTTCACGGACGCCATCAACTTCACGGATAATCACTTCTGGGCGAGATACACCCATTTCAAATCCTTCTCGACGCATATTTTCAATCAATACTGATAAATGTAATTCACCACGACCCGACACACGAAATTTATCAGGATCAGTAGGTATCTGTTCAACTTTCAGTGCCACATTATGAATTAACTCACGATCTAAGCGTTCTTTAATCTGACGGGTGGTGACAAACTTACCTTCTTGCCCCGCCATCGGTGAGTTATTAACTTGGAAAGTCATCGTAACTGTGGGCTCATCAACAGACAGTGGTGGCAAAGCCTCAACTGCAGAAGGATCACACAAGGTATCAGAAATATTAAGTGGATCTAAACCGGTAAAAGCAATAATGTCACCTGCTTGAGCGGTTTCAACTTCTTCACGTTTCAGCCCCATAAAGCCCATAATAGTCAAGACTCGACCATTACGTGTTTTACCATCTGTATCAACAACGGTAACTGACGTATTTGTTTTGATTTTACCTCGTTCAATACGACCAACACCGATAACACCAACATAGCTATTGAAATCTAATGAGGATACTTGCATGCGGAAAGGACCTTCTGTGTCCACATCAGGTGCACTCACCTTATCAACGACCATTTGAAATAATGGGGTCATATCACCATCACGAACACTTTCATCTAAACCGGCATAACCATTTAAGCCTGATGCATAAATGACTTCAAAGTCTAATTGCTCATCCGTCGCATCAAGATTAGCAAATAAATCAAACGTTTGATCAAGCACCCAGCCAGGACGCGCACTAGGTTTATCAATTTTGTTAATAACAACAATTGGTTTTAAACCTAAGGCTAACGCTTTTTGTGTGACAAATCGTGTTTGAGGCATTGGGCCTTCAGATGAATCAACGAGGAGTAATACCGAATCAACCATCGATAAAACACGTTCAACCTCACCACCAAAATCAGCATGGCCTGGAGTATCAACGATATTAATATGATAGTCGTTCCATCGGATAGCTGTATTTTTAGACAAAATGGTAATGCCACGTTCTTTTTCAAGATCATTGGAATCCATTACCCGTTCTTGTAGTTCTTCATGGTCACTAAAGGTGCCAGACTGACGCAATAGCTGGTCAACCAATGTTGTTTTTCCATGATCGACATGGGCGATGATAGCAATGTTGCGTAATTTTCTAGTAGTAATAGTCATTAATTTTAGTTCTATAGATTATGTATTTATATGTAGTTTAAAGCGGATAAAGTATTATCGTTTCAGTTCATCCGTTAAATGCGGTGTAATATCATCTAGCATCTGTTTTTGGATAGCAAAATTACCTACCACCAAGTTGCCACTATTAAAATAGTCATCGCCGCCGATAAAGTCACTGACCACGCCACCAGCTTCTTCAATCAATAACACGCCAGCAGCCAAATCCCATTTTTTCAAACCAATTTCCCAATACCCATCAACTCGACCAGCTGCGACATAAGCTAAATCTAATGCAGCAGAGCCACCACGACGCACATCCGCTACTTGAGGAAATAGCGCATTAAAGGTCGCTAAATAAGGCGCTAAATATTGTGGATATTTAAAAGGAAAACCTGTTGCCAATAAAGATCCTGCTAGATCTTTATTTCTACCAACACGCATGCGCCGGTCATTTAGTTTTGCACCACCACCACGGCTAGCAGTAAATAATTCATCGCGTAGTGGATCATAAATAACGCCATGCTCTATTTTGCCTCGAACCATGATTGCGATAGACACACAATAGTGCGGAAAACCGTGTAAAAAATTAGTAGTGCCATCAAGAGGATCAATGACCCAAACTGTATCATTATCTCCCTGCTGGCCAGACTCTTCCGCCAAAATAGCATGTTCAGGGTAAGATTTATGAATAGTATTAATAATTTCTTGTTCAGCCAAACGATCAACATCAGACACAAAATCATTAAGACCCTTAATAGTCACATCAAGGTGATCAACATGTTGTATCGATCGGACAATAAGGCTGCCCGCACTACGAGCTGCCCGAACGGCAATATTCAGCATAGGATGCATAAACTAATTTTTCCAGAGCAAATGAAACGGTTACATTTACAATCTCTATGTAAAAGATTGAATGTATCAATTTGTAAGGACGCAAATTATAGCAACAAAATGGTATTTTTTACATCACTGAAAATTGCTATTAATTAATTGCGATGTATCTTAGGTCAAAAAAAGAGCATATCTAGCCATCCTCTACCATACAATAGAATAGTTATTACAAGCACTTACTCCCTTACTTGTCATCAATACTAAGCCCCCTCTTGAGTTATCTAGCATAAATAGCGCCCCGCTATAACCGCCCAACGTTGGACAGCCTCAATAAATCCTGATAGCCTCTCGCTGTATGTTGCCTTTAGCAATATAGCTATACCAATGAATTCTATCGAAAACTATGGAGACATAAATGAAACCTTTAACTAAATTAGCTGCCATCATTCTACCTTTAGCATTATTAACTGCATGTGCAAATACTGCTGAAATGTCAGCATTGAAAGCTTCTGTAGAAGCAGCTCAATCATCTGCGGATACAGCATTAGCTGCAGCTCGCGATGCTCAAAGTACTGCTGACAGTGCTTCACGTACTGCCAATGATGCTCAAACAACTGCAAATGGTGCACAAGCATCTGCTGATTCAGCTCAAAATTCTGTTGATGAATGTTGTGCAAAAATCGATCGTATGTTTGAAAAAGCAATGAGTAAATAAATATTTATTTATCTTAAAAAAAGCCGGGGCTGGTTCCCGGTTTTTTTATGTCTGAAATAAATACATTTTATATTGCATCACTCTCTATTAGTGCGACCCATACGGACATATTAGTCAAGCCTCTAACTTCTCTACCTACTTGTTCTGCTTGTTCTTGAGAGGTGAAAGGGCCAATCAAAACTTCTCCTTCAGCGGCCCCCTTCAATGGCCAAAACAGATCTCCTAATTTCAATGTTATCAGTGCTTGAGCAAGTTTTATTTTTGCCTGCTGTGTTGTCCCTGCATGAATAAACCATACACCTTCTACAATATCAGCTTCCGCTTTACCGACAGATTTAACAACACCCTGATGTTCTCGCACCAACTGTTCTGCAAAAGGCCAATCATCATCAGCAAGTATCTTGTCCTGAGCTTTTAATATTGCAGACACCATAGGGGTCATATTATTGCCTTCACGAGAATCAATATCATCTTGGGTCTCATGTGCCTCCATATAAAGTATTTCATTGTGTAATGCTGCTTTATAGGGTTGATAAAGGATCTCAACAGGCGTAGAAAGCGGTACCACGCTAAATAAATGCTCTATATCTTCAGGAAACAATCGAATACAGCCGTGACTCACACGTAAGCCAACACCAAAAGGCCTATTGGTACCATGCAATAAATATCCAGGCATCGCCAATCGCATGGCATACGCACCCAATGGATTGTCGGGTCCTGCTGGTACAACTTTAGGCAAAGGATCCCCTTTTTCCAAATGTTCAGCCAGTATTGATGCTGGTGGTGTCCAGGTAGGATCCTTCTTTTTTTGGATAATTTTTGTTTTTCCTAAAGGTGTAGTCCAACCCTCACGACCGACACCTATAGGATGAGTAATCACCTGTCGTTGCTGACCTTTTTGTGTTTTAGGATAGTAATACAATCTCATTTCAGCGAGATTAATCACAATCCCTTCATGAGGCGCATCAGGAAGAATAAATTTATTGGGAACAATGACACGCTGGTTACTACCCGGTAACCATGGATCTAAACCCGGATTAGCATTAACAATTTCACCGTAACCTAAGTCAAATCGCCGTGCGATATCAAGTAACGTGTCTTCTTCATAACTATAAACAACCAAGTTATGTCCCACAACCCGTGTGTTTTCATCGGGTAGGTCAAAAGTACTTGCATATGTTGGTAGTAAGATTAAATACCCCAAAAAAGCATAAATTAAATTAGTCATTCTTGTTCTCAGCCATTCAAAATAAATTCATTGCATTGTACATGGAATAAGATTATTTCTGTTGTGCACTATATATAGGTTTATCATAAAGACTTAAATATAGAATTTCTAAAATGACCTTTGCCATCAATCAACAGCTAGCGTAACCTACTCCCATGAGAAAACATTACTTATTATTGCTCCTTATAACTATCACTACATCAGGCTGCTCGTTTTTTGCTAAAGATGAAGTTGTCGCTGAAGAAAACTGGACCGTAGAGCGTATTTATTCGGAGGCTAAAGCAGCACTCACCACCGAGGATTATTTCACAGCTTTACAATATTATGACCAACTAGAAGCTCGCTTTCCTTTTGGTGATTATGCTCAACAAGCCCTATTAGAATCCGCATATGCTTACTATAAAACGGATGAACCAGAATCTGCTATAGCGACTATTGATCGATTTATGCGAGTTTATCCTCTCAATCCTAATATAGATTATGCTATCTACTTACGTGGCTTGGTCAACTTTACTCGCGATATAGGCCTGTTTGAAAAATATATTCCGCGCGATGAATCACAACGTGATCCAGGATCGGCACGTTTTGCCCTCAAAGATTTTAGGACACTAGTGAATCGTTATCCTAAGAGTGTATATAGTGAAGATGCTGCCCAGCGTGTTGTTTACTTACGTAACCGTTTAGCCCAGCATGAGGTGAATGTCGCTCATTATTATATGCGTCGAGGCGCATATATAGCAGCTGCTAACAGAGGAAAATATGTGATTGAAAATTATTCGCGTACTCCTGCAATGCCAGAAGCATTACTCATTATGGCCAAAGCCTATAAAGTACTTGAATTAAATGATTTATCCGAAGATGCACTTAGAGTATTAAGATTAAATTATCCTGGCCACCCAGGTGTGGCTGAAGTGCAACAAACAGATTTCAAGTAGTAAGTCACTAGCCTAGTTTGTGAAGCAGCAGTATAAGATTGATCACTTGTATGATTTCAGCTCACTGACCTTAGTGGTATTACAAAAATTTTACCCTCACCTGTTTATTCGCTATTGACCACTTTGATAATTACCKCTACTTTCTCCGTGCTCTACCTAATCCATTTTAGAATTAACAGCATAACCAGAAGTGATTGGATAACGCCTATCACGGCCAAATGAACGCCCTGTTATACGAATACCAGGAGGCGCTTGTCGACGTTTGTATTCATTACTATCCACCATCTTAATGACTCTTGTAACCACCTCAGGATCACAGCCTATCGCGACCATATCCTCAAAGCACCAATCTTCAGCAATATAACGTTCTAATAGCTCATCAAGAATTTCGTACGGTGGCAAACTATCTTGATCAAGTTGATCAGGAGCCAATTCAGCAGAAGGAGGACGTGTGATGATACGTTTTGGAATAACATCAGAAACAGTATTCCGATAATGGGCTAAACGGTAAACTAGTGTCTTATAAACATCTTTTAATGGTGAATAACCGCCTGCCATATCACCATATAAAGTTGAATATCCTACTGCCATTTCACTCTTATTACCGGTAGATAAAACCATTGCACCTGTTTTATTCGATATTGCCATTAGCAAAATACCACGGCAACGGGCTTGAATATTTTCCTCCGTCGTATCAGCAGGCTTATCTGCAAACACATCAGATAAACTTTCCAAAAACTGATTAAATAATGCATCAATAGGCAATACAGAATGTGCTACATTTAACCTATCAGCCATCTCTTCAGCATCATCTAAACTCATTTGTGCTGTATAGCGGGATGGCATCATCACCGTCTTTACTCTATCTGCACCAATAGCATCAACCGCCAGTGTTAAGGTGAGTGCCGAATCAATGCCACCCGATAACCCGATAACAACACTAGAAAAATGGTTTTTCTCAATATAGTCACGTAATCCTTGCACCAATGCCTGATAAACCATGGCTAACTCTGTTCTTTTTTCTGCTAATTCACCCTTAAATAACAACCGACCATTAACTTGTCGAGTAATAAAGATAGGAAACAGGCCCTCTTCGAAAGCAGGAGCACGCGCTATTTTTATTCCTTGCTCAGAAAGCACAAAAGAGCATCCATCAAAAACCAACTCATCTTGCCCACCGACAAGATTCACATAAACGATTGGCAAACCAGTTTCTGCCACACGCTGCTTTACTTCCGCTTCACGTAATTGCCATTTTCCTTGCCTAAAAGGTGAAGCATTAAGATTTAAAATAACTTCAGCGCCAGCATCAGCTGCTTGTGCAGCTGGTTCAGTAAACCAAATATCTTCACAAAGGGTAATACCAAACTTAATACCTTTAAAATCAACTACACAGGGTTCTTTACCTTCAACAAAATATCGTTTTTCATCAAACACGCTATAGTTTGGTAATCGTTGTTTATAATAGGTTGCTATGCATTCCCCATCAGCAATTAATGATGCCGCATTATATAACTCTTCACCGACAACACCCTCGGGATGCCCTACCAATATACCGACACCATTGATTTTATTTTTTAATTTCCTCAACCCTTTGTTAACACGCTTTATTAGTCCTGCTCGTAGCAATAAATCTTCTGGTGGGTACCCGGTTAAGGTCAACTCAGGGAACACAACCAGATCAGCATTAAATTCATCTCGTGCCTGGTTTGCAGCATTAATAATTTTTTTAACATTACCTCGCACATCACCTACGATAGGATTAATTTGTCCCATCACTAGACAAAATTGATTTGTCATATCGTGGGTTATCCTAATGCTTCTAACATACGGTCACCCATCTCTGCAGGCGATCGGGCAATATGCACACCGACATTAGATAATGCTGCCAGTTTTGCCTCAGCAGTGCCTTGACCACCACTGATAATTGCACCCGCATGCCCCATACGTTTGCCTTCTGGTGCCGTTAAACCTGCAATATAAGCCACAACAGGCTTAGTCACATGATCACGAATATAATTCGCAGCATCCTCTTCAGCCTGCCCACCTATCTCACCCACCATTACAATGCCTTCGGTTTGCGGATCGGCTTCAAATAGTGCTAAACAGTCAATAAAATTCATACCATGGATGGGATCTCCCCCAATACCAACACAAGTACTTTGACCTAAACCATTCAACGTCGTTTGGTAGACGGCTTCATAAGTTAATGTACCTGACCGCGACACAATGCCTATCTTGCCAGGTAAATGAATCGAACCCGGCATAATGCCAATTTTGCACTCTCCAGGTGTGATCAATCCTGGGCAATTAGGTCCAATCAAGCGAACATCAGAATTCTTTAATACATGCTTTACTTTCAACATATCTTGGATAGGTATACCTTCCGTAATACACGCGATTATTTTGATTCCGGCATCAGCAGCCTCCAAAATAGCATCGGCCGCAAAAGCAGCAGGTACATAAATCATGGTTGCATCAGCACCTGTTTCAGCGACCGCATAATGAACAGTATTAAATACGGGCAAATCAAGATGTGTTTGACCACCTTTTCCTGGTGTTACCCCCCCCACGAATTGAGTGCCATAAGCAATCGCTTGTTCTGAATGGAAGGTGCCTTGCTTACCGGTAAAACCTTGGCAAATAACACGAGTATCACGGTTCACTAAAATACTCATTTCACAGCCTCCTGAGCTAATGCCACTGCTTGTCTAGCCGCATCGGTCAAATTTTGAGCCACCCGTAAATTCATCCCACTATTAGCCAATAATTCACGTCCCAATTCTGCATTGGTACCTTCTAACCTAACAATAACAGGCAAGGATAAATCGACCTCTTTTGCCGCTTGAATAATGCCTTCAGCAATTAAATCACAGCGAACAATACCACCAAAAATATTGACCAAAATTGACTTTACATTACTGTCTGACAAAATCAACTTAAAGGCTTCAGCCACGCGATCTGCAGTTGTACCGCCACCCACATCTAAAAAATTGGCTGGTCGGCCCCCTTCTTTTTGAATCAAGTCCATTGTTGCCATGGCAAGACCAGCACCATTTACCATACAAGCCACCTCACCATCTAATGAGATATAGTTAAGACCATACTGCTGCGCAACAACTTCAGCTTCATCCTCCTGAGCAGGATCAAACATGGCAGCCAATTCAGCATGTCTAAATAATGCATTATCGTCAATATTTATCTTGGCATCTACTGCTAATAATTCATTTTCTCCTGTCACAACTAAGGGATTAATTTCGATTAAATTAGCGTCATTCTCAGTGAACAAACGATATAACGCTTGCATCACTGATTCCAGTTGTTTAAAGGCACTACCTGTTAAGCCCAGAAAAAACCCCGCACGCCGACATTGATAAGCTTTTAAGCCAACAACAGGGCCAACATATACATTCAAAATAGCGTCTGGATTTTCTGCTGCAACAGCTTCGATATCCATCCCACCTTGGGCTGAAATCATAAATACCACTTGCTGGCTGACACGATCCACCAATACAGCCAAGTAAAGTTCGCGCTGAATATCTGAGGGTTGCTCAACTAATACCTGGTTAACAGGCAATCCTTGAGCCGTAGTTTGATGTGTGACTAATTGTTGGCCTAACAAGTCATATGTAACATTAGTGACATCATCCAGACCATCAACAACTTTTACGCCTCCGGCTTTACCTCGTCCACCAGCGTGTATTTGTGCTTTTACAACCCATCGCTGACCACCTAATTGTTCTGCAACTTGTCTCGCTTGTGTGCCACTTGTTACCGCTTGACCTTGTGGTGTAGGGATACCATAACGGGTCAATAATTGTTTAGCCTGAAATTCATGCAGGTTCATTTTTTCTTTGCCTTCATTATCATATTATTCACAGTGAGACATTATATCCGCCTCATCAATCTAGTATTTTCTCGCAATAGAGCAAGAATTACCATTTTTACCGTGATATAGTGCCTTACAACTGCACAATGAGAATAATCATGACCCTGCTTTACCCAGATATTGAACCCTTCGCAAGTTATCATATTAAGATGGAATTGATGGAAAATAATCAATGCCATCAAGTCTATGTTGAACAATGTGGTAATCCTGATGGTATTCCAATCATCTTTCTCCATGGTGGCCCAGGCTCAGGTTGTCGTCCACAACATCGTTGTTATTTTGACCCTAACCTTTATCACATAATTTTGTTTGATCAACGTGGTTGCGGCCGCTCTCTTCCTCATGGGGAATTAACTCACAATTCAACGCCTTATCTTATTAATGATATGGAAGCCATTCGTGAAAAATTAAACATTGATCGATGGATAATTTTTGGCGGTTCATGGGGAGCAACATTAGGACTGGTTTATGCTCAGCGCCACCCTGAAAAAGTACTCGCTATGATTCTACGCGGCATCTTCTTAGGACGAAAACAAGATATTAACTGGGTATATGCCGAAGGAGGAGCCTCCAAACTATTTCCTGATACATGGCAACAATTAGTCAGGCATCTGCCAGAAGCAGATCAAAAAGAACCACTCAGAGCATATTACCAACAACTAACCTCTGCAGATGAGCTACATCAAATGGCTGCCGCAAAAACATTGCAAACTTGGGAAAGCACCATTGTCATGCTGCGAGATCATGAACATCAACCTGATTTCAACCAAGATCCTGGGCCCTTAGCACACTCGCGGATCCAACTACATTATGCTCTCAACGAATGTTTTATTGCTGACACCCCTATCTTAGATAATATTGAGTTCATTCGTCATATTCCTACTAAAATTATCCATGGTCGCTATGATATCGTTTGCCCTATGCAACAATCATGGGAATTACATCAAGTATGGCCTGAAACTGAATTAAATATTATTCCAATGGCTGGACATGCAGCGGGTGAACCCGCTTTGGTTCATGCCCTTATTTCTGCTACACAGGATTTTGCCAAACAACTGACATGATCGGATTGTTACAACGAGTACAGCGCGCCAATGTTGATATTGCAAATAAACAAGTTGCCAAAATAGGCAAAGGATTATTAGTACTTATTGGTATAGAGCATCATGATTCTGAAAGGCAAGCTGATCGACTGCTTAGTCGATTGTTAGGTTATCGCATTTTTAGCGATAATGAAGATAAAATGAATCTTTCTCTTCAAGACATTAATGGAGGATTGTTGCTCGTTCCTCAATTTACCCTTGTCGCTAATACCCAAAAAGGAATGAGACCCAGTTTTAGCTCTGCTGCGGTACCAGAACAAGGTAGAATACTCTTTGAGTATTTATGTTTACAAGCCAAACAGCAATATCACACGGTTCAAAGCGGAATATTTGCTACTGATATGCAAGTATCTCTCACTAATGATGGTCCCGTAACCTTTTGGTTACAGGTTCCACCCAATACACCTCCAGGTCAAAAATCATGAGAAATTTTATTATTGGTTTACTGCTTACACTCGTCGGTATTATGGGGCTAATGCTCCTCCCTTCAAAGCAGGAACCTGCAGCTATGCCGTGGGAGGTAACAGTGATGGGAGATGGGAACAGTAAAGTACTGGGTATCCATCTTGGCACAACAACCTTTCGCCAAGCACAATTAATGCTCCATGCCTACGGTAAAACAGCAGTATTCATTCAAGAAAATGAAACACCCACTGTAGAAGCCTTTTTTGAAAGTATTAATTTAGGTGGCTTATCTGCAAAAATTGTTTTAAATATGTCTCTTGATCAACGCCAAGTGGAGCTTATGCTAGAACGCGCAACAGAGGCTCGGCTACAACCAAGTGGTGCCCACCGTTATGATTTAAATCCACAGGATCATGCTTCATTATTAGATACCCCTATCTCTGCTCTTACTTATATTCCATCAATTAAGCTCAACAAAGCAAGAATTGAGCATCGCTTTGGCAAGCCAGACCAGATAAAACCAGATCCAGAAAGCCCTGATACTACCATTTGGCAATACACAGCGATAGGATTAAATATCCGCATAAATCCTACTGAAAGATCTGTATTACAATATCGATCTAGCCATTAATTATTTGCCCATTAAGATATTAGGTACAGGCTTTTCTATAAATTTCCTTAGCTCATCAAATGGTAATGGTTTACTGAAATAGTAACCTTGCACTCTCTGGCAGTCATGTGCTTGTAAAAATTCCAGTTGCCCGGCTGTTTCAACCCCTTCTGCCACCACATCTAATCCTAACCGCTTAGACATCGCTAAAATCGCATCAACGATAGCAGCATCATCGGCATCTTCATTCACATCACGAACAAATGATCTATCAATTTTCAACACATCTAATGGAAACTGTTTTAAATATGAAAGAGATGAATAACCTGTACCAAAATCATCGATTGCTAATGTAACACCTAATTCATTTAGTTCAGTTAACGTTTTAATTGCTAAGTCAGCATCATCCATTAAAATACTTTCCGTAATTTCTAGTTCCAAGTTGTTAGCTGACATACCCGTATCAGTCAAAACTTTCTCAACAAAGCGGGCTAAAGTACCCCCTTTAAATTGTCTTCCAGATAGGTTTACTGCTAATTGAAAATCTGGTTCTAATTTGTCTTTCAATAACATATATGCTTCACAAGCTTGTCTTATAACAAACTCACCGACCTCATTAATCAGGCCTGTATCTTCCAAAATAGGGATGAATTGGGCAGGGGAAATGGCACCCCACTGTTCGCTGCTCCAGCGTAACAATGCTTCTGCTCCAGCAATCCTCCCCGTACGCAAGTTAATTTGAGGCTGAAAATGTAAATAAAATTCATTTTGTTCCATAGCATGCCGCAAACTTGTCTCCATTGCTAAACGTTCTGCGGCCTGAGCATTCATTTCAGCAGAGTAGAATTGAAAGTTATTCCTGCCACTCTCCTTAGCATAATACATCGCAGCATCAGCATTTCTCAGTAGTAAATCGACATCACGACCATCAGCAGGATACAAACTGATCCCAATACTCGGGCTCACATTCACTTCCGTTGTCTCCAACACAAATGATTGTGAAATTACATCCAATATCTTTTCAGCCACCTTTGCTACATATCGTGCTGAAGTCACATCCTCCAAAATAATAGTGAATTCATCGCCCCCTAATCTGGCAACGGTATCATCTGCTCTCACAGAGTCTTGCAAACGACTCGCCACCTCACACAGTAGTAAATCTCCTGCTTTATGCCCTAATGAATCATTGATATTTTTGAAATGATCCAAATCAAGAAAAAATAATGCTATCCGTCCTGAATTACGCTGAGCCTTATCTATAGCATGACCGAGGCGGTCATGGAATACAGCACGATTAGCAAGTCCTGTTAAACTATCAAAACTGGCTAAGCTTTTTAATTTCAATTGATTTTTTCGTTGCTCAGTGACATCATCAAATAACCATATCGTACCGGCTTGAGGGTTAGAAGAATCAATGGCTTTGACAGAAATTTTTCCCCAAAACGTTTCCCCATTTTGACGTATTAGTTCTACGTTTCCTTCAAAATTCTCTCCACGGGACAATATATCATTGTATGCCTCATCACCAAGCTCATCATAAATCTTTTGTGTTGGATACAAACAGCGTGTGGATTGCCCCTCTATCAACGCTCTTTCACAGTCAAATAATTCTTCAAATTTGCTATTAATACGTAACAAAATACGATCTTTAATAAAGGCAATGCCGACCATGGCATTATCAAGGATAGTATCTAGCTCTGAACTTGTTATTTTTAGTTTCTCTTCAGCCTGTTTCCATGCAGTAATATCAGATATGACACACACCCAGACACCGCCACCCAAGCCTGATAATAAGCTCAGTGACAACCACATATTAAACAACTTATTATGAAAGTCTCTACCTAAAAACTCTTGACTTAATTCCTGTTGTTCAGCAATATCAAGTAAATGTTCAACATTCTGATTCTCATCAAAAAACTGAACAATATTCATCCCTACCAATAGATCTGATTCTGCTCCCAAAATACGCTCAGTAGCTGGGTTTGTCGATTTAATCTCTCCTGATGATGCTAATGTCAATATAGCTTCCGGCACCCCATCTAAAATAGCTCTGATATGCTGTTGCTGCATCTGTAGCGAATCTCTTGTTTCAGCCAAATCATCAATCAATCTTTGTGTATTAGTAGCAAACTGATTAAAGTCTTCGGCTAAAACTGCAAATTCATTATGGCCACGGGTAACCTGTATCCGCGTATCAAAATTCTCAGAAGATAATGCACGCATTGCATGATGTAACTCTGTTAACGGTACGTTGATTCGTTTTGATATAGACGCAACAAACCATATCATTCCTAACAGCACCAATAGCCCAAGTATAATGATAAGCCAGCGAGCACTCTCTGCAACTGTTGAAGAGTGCAATACTGCTTTCAAACTTTGCTCACCCACCAACTCTGAAAATTGATCCAAGCTATCGCCCATCAATGCCAACACTGAGGTAGAATTTTGTTGGACTGTCAACAATAACTGCTTATTTTTTAATTGCTGAACGCGTAACTGATAAACAGATGCATCACCTTCTACTACCATCGTTATCAATTGATTAACATCTTGTTCGAGCGTCTTTGTTTGCAATAACAAAGCAGGATTATCTTTTAGTTTCCGTTTTAACTCATGAATATCAATCTGTAATAATAACTCTAATTGCCTAATATCATTTTCACGAATACTCAATAAATCATCTATACTTTCTGTCTGCAAAATATTTTGCATTAAATTTATTATTGTTAACATGCCAAGTCTGACTGTTTGGCTTAACTTCTGAATTGCATATTGATCGCCAAAGATCACTTTATTGATTAAATTTTGAGTATCCAAGGCACTTCTTGGCCCAACTAACATTCTAATATCTCGCTTATCGCGGCTTACTTGCAAATTAATGCGTCCAGCAATAGCTTCAACTTGATTTTGAATTTTTTGGTCTAGTGCTCTTAGCTCATGATTTAATAAATCAAGTCGATCTTGCAGAATAATGCGTTGCCTGACAAATTCAAATAATTGGTTATCAATATATAAAAAATGATGGTAATCATTTCGTAAAAAATAAGAAATTTCATTCTCTTCTTTACTGACTATAGTAGCCAATATCTGATCCCAATATTTCTCAAATTCTTCTTCAAGACTTTGTCTTGATGCTATTAACTTAAGAGCATTTAGTGATGTTGAAGCTACTACCTTTCTCTGTCGAACGATAAACTCTGAGGCTACTTTACTAATTTGTCGACTTGCATTTTCCATAGGCAAAACTTGTTCTGTTAAGTGCCTCTGTGTATCAGAAAAAACTTCATTGGTATAAATAGCAACACCGGCTATCAGGATAATCGCCAATATCGTGACTAACGACCACAACTGGAGTAATTTCTTTATACTCCAAGCATTAAACATATGATCGTTCCTTCATTTTGCTGTTCACTCCCCTGACATCAACATTGACCAGTCAAAATATCCTAACTTTCCAACCTGAATAGACGTTAACCAAAGTGAATGCAAGGCTTGGTGATCAGTTTGACTATAATTAATGCCAATACCTAAACCAATATCTACCTCAGACATTGATTCAAATCCATCAATAATGCTTTCTTTATTAATTTCACCATCAATGTTAAGTAGGCCCTGATGGAAAATCTTAGCAATAATAAAGCCCTCGAACGAAACAAAATTTGGTTCGACACGATGCTCAGATTGCTCAAGAATAGTCAGATATTCATCAACAATGGGTAAAGAAGAGTCTAAGTTGGGTACAACCTGAGTCACAATGACATTTTTAACATCAGCTGGTAGTACCTGTTGCAATGCATGACTTCCAACAAAAGATAAGTTTAAAAATAACATATCAGGAAAATCTTGTTGTAATAATGTTATAAATTTTGCTGAAGGCGCGTAACCACCTGCCATGATGATCGCTTTTGGCTCTATTTTGGCATCCAGTATAGTCGCCACAGCATCTTCAACATTAAGTGTATTACGCGTATAACGACCATGAGCCAGCTGATCATACTTGTTATATCCATGAGCTAATAATGCTTGAATAGCGCCTTGATAGCCTGCATTCCCATAGCCATCTCGCTGAGTGAAAAATGCAATTTCTTGGGGTTTTATACCAGACTTAAATAACCCAGAGAGCATCTCAGCTGTTTCTTCAGTATAGCTAGGGCGATAATTAATAATATATCGGCTAACAGGATCTTCTCGCAATACATCGCCACCTGAAAAAGCACCAAACAATAATATCTTTTTCTCTTTTGCTATCGGAACGGTCACAATAGCCGTCGGGGTACCCACATTACCAATAACAGCAACAACGTTATCGGCATCAATAAGAGTTCGCATATTAACCGCAGCGTGCTCTGGCTCATAACCATCATCCCGGACAATGAGTTCTAATTTTTGCTCGCCGATGCCACCCTGTTTATTGATAAAATCAAAATACAGCTCAACCCCCATTTTCATATCATGCCCTAAAGCAGCAGCAGACCCTGACAAGGCCGTAGTCATACCAATTTTGATATTTTCAGTGGATGATATCAAGGGAGAGAAAACAAGCCCAATGATAATAATAATAAATTTACTCATCAACACTCTTAGTCTTTGAATTATTTTGTGGGGAAAGTGCTTCAGGCTTTAGAAGAGGGTCATCATCGTCTAATAGTATCCGATTGGCAGCACCTTCCATATCATCATATTGCCCACTGCGTACTGCCCAAAAAAAGACACCAACACCAATGAGGCCCAACAATAACATGCCAGGCAATAGGCCATAGATAACATCCATTCATCTACCTCTTATAGAAATATTTTATTCTGGCTGCGTTACCAATAACTAACAAAGAACTGATTGGCATTGTCAGCGCCGCCACTACTGGACTAATCAATGCCATCATTGCTAGTGGCACCATAATAATGTTGTAACAGAATGATAATACAATATTCTGTTTAATTGTACGTAAAGTTCTACTCGCTAATTCTCTTGCCTCTACTACTTTATGTAATTCATTGTGTGATAACACAATATCAGCACTTTCAATAGAAACATCAGTACCTGATGCTAAGGCAATACCGACATCAGCTTGGATCAAAGCGGGAGCATCATTAATTCCATCACCCACCATAGCCACTATTTCACCTTGTTGTTGTAGCTTTCTGACTACAGCAGCTTTATCTTTTGGCAGCACCTCTGCTTGGCGATCTATGTTGCCCAGTTTTGCTGTCACTGCCGCCACAACAGATGGCCTATCACCACTTAATACTGATACAGAGATACCTTGTTTCTGTAACTGTGTAACCATCATTTCAGCGTCTGATCGTAACTGATCAGCCAGTCCTATCAATCCGGATACCATGCCATCAATCACAATAAAAACACAGCTAATACCTTGTTGTTCTAAATCTCTCGCCTGCTGCTGCCAATTGCCCTGAACCAGCAAATTTTTCTTTGCTAGCCACGCCTGAGTGCCTACAAGTATCAATTTTTGCTCTAATCTCGCTTGCACTCCCTGTCCAGGGATTGATAAAAATTCAGTCGCCGGCAATAAAGTTAAATGACGATCTGATGCTGCTACTGTAATGGCTTTTGCAACACCATGCTCTGATAAAGATTCGACAGAAGCTGCTATTGACAATAAGTCATCTGCCGACATTTCAGCCAACACTTCAACCGTAACAACACGCAATTTCCCTTCTGTTAAAGTGCCTGTTTTATCAAACACAAAATGCGTTACCTGAGACAAATATTCCAATGCAGCACCTTGCTTGATTAAAATACCATGATTGGCTCCAACACCCGTAGCGACAGCAACAGACATAGGTGTTGCTAACCCCAATGCACAGGGACAAGTAATAATAAGTACTGATGTAGCAGCCAATAAGGCTTGTTCGAAATCAAATTGGACCCAGTATACAAAAGTTAAACAGGCTAATGATAATGTTACAGCTACAAACCAAGGCACGACCCTATCTGCTGCACATTGGATCGGTGCTTTAGACGCCTGAGCATCTTCCATTAAAGCCACAATTTTAGCTAAAGCCGTATTGCGTAGAACTTGCTCTGTTTGTACTGTAAAAGCCCCTTCCTCATTAAGACTTCCAGCAACAACTTTATCACCTATCATTTTAACAACAGGCAATGATTCACCTGTTAACATTGATTCGTTAACCGCGCTCTGCCCATCGACTAAGACACCATCAACTGGAATATTTTCACCCGGTTTAATCAGTATTAAGTCACCTATTTCAACCGTTCTAATCGGTACTATTTTAAGTTCACCATCAATTATCGCTGTCGCTACTTTTGGCTGTAATTCTAACAGTCGTGTTGTTGCAGATAGTGCTTCACGCTTGGATATTGCTTCAAGATAACGCCCCACTAAAATAACAAATAGAAAATTCACCACCGTATCAAAGTACACATCACCGCCAACAGAACCATTCACTGTTATATACGTTGAATAGCTGTATGTTGCTACAGCACCAATCGCAATCGGTAAGTCCATCGTCAAATAACGATGACGTAAACCAAGCAAAGCATTGCGTAAAAATGGATAACCGGAATAAAGTAATGTTGGAGTCGCAATAATAAAACTGATCCAATGGAACCAGTTTCTAAACTCACCCTGATCTGCACCAGAATATAATGCAATTGAAATCCACATCAGATTCATCATTGCAAACCCTGCAAAAGCCATCCGATAGAGTAAGCTTTGATGTTTCCGTGCTAATGCCCCTTCTGCTGTTTCAGGATCAAAAGGCACGGCAGCATAACCTATTTGGCCCAAGGCCTGTAGTACTTTAGATAATAATATGACATCGTTATCCCACTTCAGACGAAGCCTCTTTGAAGTCAGATTAACCTCTGCCGTTATCACACCTTCTTGCCGAGCTAAAGCATGCTCAATTAACCAAACACAGGCAGCACAATGTATGCCTTCTATTAATAGGTGTATGGTACGAATATGACTGTTGGTATCAATAAAATCAGCTTGCACATCATCCAAGTCATATGATGTGAATTCAACGGGCAAATCGGGCGGCGGTGCTAATGAAGTATTTTCAGGTGTTTTTTGATAAAATCCCTGTAAACCTGAGTTATAAATTGTTAGACAAACTGTCTGACAACCAAAGCAACAAAATTCATGCTTTTTATCTGCTACAACGGCAGTAAAAATGCCTTTTTGTGCAACGGGTAAACCACAGTGATAACAACTGATAGACAAAGAAAATGGTCCGTTAATAAAAGTATGTGTGTATTATCTCAACCAGCCTGAAATTTAAGGTGAGATATTGATTCTTTTGGTCATTAAAAATTCATGTCCATTCTGTTTGGCTACAACGATTAAATCCCATATACCAGGCAAATTAAAACTTATATCTGCAATATATAACCCGGGTGATTTTTTAGTCATTTTCACTGAAAAATCAGCCTTAGCATCAGATGGTCGATAAGCATGCAAACTCACCATTTCTAAATCAAGTGCTTCTGAGTTTTTACCGTGGATCAAGGCTTCATAGGTCTGGGCTTGATTTACTCTTGTTTTACTCGGAGTCATTAATAGCCCCTTCCAACCTAATGCTTTTTCTTGTTCAATGCGTTTCTGTGTTTCTTCGTAATTCTTACCTCGCTCATAGAAATCAGGCACAACAAGACTGGGAGGTGATGAAAATGCAAGATAAATAAATATCGCATTAGCAGATAAAAAGGTGAATAAAAATGCCAGCATACCAAGCACCCAAGGATTTTTCATCGCAGCACTATTTTTTTGAGAAATATTCATATTATTTGCAGACTATTCAGGCCCCATAAACATACTTTTATAACGCAATGAAATAGTTGAATCTACTACATCTCCTTTAAAGATTATGGGTGTAATACCTTTCGTAAAGTGTTCAGATGGAACACGCACTAGTGCAGTTACCGGTACAATTTTACCAGGTTCCACTGTCATTTCTTTCAAACTATGTAATGTTGCCCCATCAAGACCCTCAATATTAAATCGAATCGTCATCGTTTCTTTAGTCTTGTTCAATATTTTAATGGTATATTTATTCTGTATCGATCCATCACTTAAACGCACAAATAGTGGTTGACGCTCATGCACTACTTTAAATTCAGTGGGTGATAAATTCATAAAGCCATAGATGATCCCAGATAGTGCCATTAATAAAATTAAGCTATAAATGATCACACGAAGACGCTTGTATAGAGGAATTGATTTTCCATTATGATGTAATTCTTTATAGGATGCATAACGGATCAAACCACGTGGCTGCTTAACCTTATCCATAATACTATCGCAAGCATCAATACACATGCCACAGGTGATACACCCCTCCTGCTGCCCTTTACGAATGTCAATTCCGGTCGGACAAACTGCCACGCAAACATTACAGTCAATACAACTCCCTTTTGCCGAGTTATCTTGCCCTTTTTTGATCCGACCTCGCGGTTCACCACGCTCGGCATCATAAGCAGGTAATAACGTGTCCTGATCATACATGACACCTTGCAAGCGAGCATAGGGGCATAACCAAAAGCATACTTGTTCACGCATAAACCCAGCAAATAAATATGTACCACCAGTAAAAGTAGCAATGACACCAACAGCAAATAATGGAGCCTGAAAACTAAATAGATCACGCCAAAGCTGGAAAGCCTCCGTAAACCAGGCAACAAATGAGATACCCGTCAATGCAGCAATAAGCAACCACATACTATGTTTTGCTATTTTGCGAGTGATTTTATCAACTGACCAAGGTGCCTTATTGAATTTCAATGCTTTTTGTGGCGTATTTCCTTCTAATTTTTCCTCAATGAAGGTATAGACATCTGTCCATACTGTTTGGAAACAAAAATAACCGCAAAACACACGTCCTGCAATACTAGTCACAGCAGCTAACAAAATAGCAAAAAACAGTAATGTTAACGATAACATCCAAATATCTTGAGGATAAATGGTGATATCAAAAATATTGAATTGACGATGGGGGAGATCAAATAAAATAGCTTGGGAATCATTCCAACGAAGATATGGACCTAAAAACAAAACCAACCAAACTGACATTCCAAACCATTTTAGGGTACGAAAGCGGCCCGCAAGACGTTTGGCAACAATTTTTATACCGCCAGAATTAATATGCCACTCTGATACTTCTTCATAAATATCATCAACATTGATTGCCGTTTCTTTTACTTGTCCGCTCACCGCTTTATCCTGTCTAATCATCTAAATGGCTATGTGTGAATTATAACATAACCATATAGAATATAAGCTTTTGCTTATTTTAAATATAGTTTCTTTCATTAATAAAAAAGCCGACAAATATGTCGGCTTTTCAATAGTTTATAATCAAGTCCTAATCATCAGACGAATGATCTTCATTCACATGCTTCATTGCATAATATACAAAATAAGCAAGCCCAAAAATCATTGCAATTACACTGGCAATGACGGAAATGGAAACCCAATCTATATTCATAACACTTTCCTCCAAACTTGAATCATTTCTACAAATCTATATTATTGACCACCACCAAACTGATGCACATAAACAGCTAGTTTTTTAATCTCAGTTTCAGTCAAACGTTCGGCTTCATCACCCGTTAACTCATCATCCCAGTCAATATCATTAGGATCTTCATCATCTTCAATAGCATAAGCTATGGCTTCCATTATTACAGCCATTTTTTCACTCCATTGAGGCATAAGAGCAACACGTGTTTCTTTATCAGAAGCATCATTCACACCATGGAGAATAGTATGACGAATTTGATCTTCATCTCCTGAGAACCGCCAAATTTTATCTGTTAAATTAGCAGACCCCATTGCTTTAACACCTTTAGCATCAGCACCATGACAAGCGACACATCCTTTTGCATTGTACAAGGCTAGACCCGCTGAATTTTCTACACCATTAGAGCTATCAACAACAAATTGTACCAGCAGATCTACTTCTTCAGTTGTTAATAAGTTCTGATGTGCAGGCATTGTGCCTGATCGGCCTTTAGCAATACTCATCATGATTTCATTAATTTCACCACCGAAAAGCCAATCATCATCGGTTAAATTAGGATATCCAGCACTTTCAGCTGGGGCACCACCTGTACCATGACAAGCTGCACAGTTCTCTCCAAAAAGTACCTTACTTGATCCAATCGCATAATTCAGCATTTCTTGATTGGCCAGAATATCTTCGACACTCATTTCAGCCAATTTATTTTCAAAGGGTGCACGTACAGCCTCTACTTTTGCCAAATCTTCTTTAAACTCTTTGATTTGTGTCCAGCCTAACAAGCCCTTCGTACTATCATTAACTAAAGGAAGAGATGGATACAGAATAAAGTACACTACGACAATTAAACCACTTAAATAAAGGGAATTTAACCACCATCGTGGACAGGGGTTATCTAACTCTCTAATCCCATCCCAAACATGGCCAGTGTCAGGCACTTGATTAGAATTATTTTTACTATCTGCCATCTTTATTTCTCCGCATTTCTCTTGTCTTCGTCCAACACCATGTTGCGATGTGACTCTAGGCTTTCTTTATTTTTTGGATTAAGTACCCAATAATAAGCAACCACCATCACTATAAAAACACCTACGGTAAGGAGCAACCCAAACCAATCGGCTCCTGTCATCGCGCTCCAATCTGTATAAAAATACTCTCGAAGTTTAGTCACGGTAATCCCTGCCTGGTTCAAATTTAATCATGGTACCTAATACTTGAAGATACGCGACCATTGCATCCATTTCAGTTTTACCTTCAACGGCAGCGGCAGCGTTGTTAATATCTTCATCAGTATAGGGTACGCCCAAAACTCTCATCGCCTTCAGACGTTTTTCCATACCTACACCATCAATGGTTGCTTTATCTAACCATGGATAATTAGGCATAACTGATTCAGGTACGACACTACGTGGCGCTCGTAAATGCTGTCTATGCCATACATCAGAGTACTTTCCTCCGACACGAGCGATATCCGGCCCAGTACGTTTTGACCCCCATTGGAATGGATGATCATATTTAGACTCAACCGCCAATGAATAATGTCCATAGCGATCTTTCTCATCACGGAAAGGACGGATCATTTGTGAGTGACACAAATAACAACCTTCACGTTGATAGATGTCTCGACCGGCCAACTCTAATGCAGTATAAGGCCGTACTCCAGACAACTCTTCATATTCAGGATGATTTATATCCTCAAATGTTGTGTCCAAATAGAATAACGGTACAATTTCAACAATACCGCCTACTGACACAATCATTGCTGTTGCCAACACTAATGCCCAGACGTTTTTTTCCAGTTTTTCCTGAAAGGTTACTGGTTTATTTGAGTTATTTTCAGACATGCCAGTCCCCTTTATATATTAGCGTTAACGAGTGCAGCTTGTTTTGCAGATTCATTAGCCACTGCTTTGCGAATTGTTACGGTGATATTAAATAACATGATACATCCGCCTAAGAAGAAGATGAGCCCACCCGCTGCACGCATTGCATAGAATGGATGCATTTGAGCCACCGACTCAACAAAGGTATATGCTAAGTTTCCGTAATCATCATATGCACGCCACATTAGACCTTGCATAATACCTGATACCCACATCGCCGTGATGTAGACAGCAGTACCAATTGTCGCCATCCAGAAATGCAGGTTAACTAACTTAACAGACCAGATAGTTGTTCCCCATAGGCGCTCCACCATATGGTAGATAGCACCGATAGAAACCATGGCTACCCAACCTAAGGCACCCGCATGTACATGACCAATAGTCCAATCAGTGTAATGTGATAAAGCATTCACTGTTTTAGCCGCCATGACCGGGCCTTCAAACGTTGACATTGCATAGAACGCTAATGAAACAATCAAGAAGCGTAAAATATAGTCTGTACGTAACTTATCCCATGCACCGCTTAAGGTGAACATACCGTTAATGGCTCCCCCCCATGAAGGAATAATCATCGCTAACGAGATAGCCGCACCCAAAGAACCTGTCCAATCTGGTAATGCAGTGTATTGAAGGTGATGAGCGCCTAACCATACATAACCAAAGGTTAATGCCCAAAAGTGAATAACAGATAAACGATAAGAATATATAGGGCGGTTGGCTTGTTTAGGTACAAAGTAATACATAATCCCTAAGAAACCAGCTGTCAGGAAGAAACCAACTGCGTTATGCCCCCACCACCACTGAATCATTGCATCTTGTACACCCGCAAAGATTGAATATGATTTCCATAACGAAACGGGAATAGAGAGACTATTTACTACATGTAAGTAGGTGATCATAATCATCATGGCTAAGAAAAACCAGTTAGCAACATAAATATGTGAAACCTTGCGAATTGATAAGGTCATGATGAAATTAAACGAATAAGCCAACCAAACGACCGCTATTAATATATCTATTGGCCATTCTAACTCGGCATATTCTTTTGATTGTGTAAGACCTAGCGGTAAGGTGATAATCGCACCAACAATGACCAAGTTCCACCCCCAAAAGGTGAACCATGCCAGTTTGTCACTCCACAATCGTACACCTGATGTTCGTTGTACGATGTAATAGGCTGTTGCCATCAACGTAGACCCACCAAAGGCAAAAATAACTGCATTGGTATGTAACGGACGTAAACGACCAAAACTGATATAAGGGTTATCAAAATTCAAAACAGGCCATGCCAATTCTGAGGCGATATATACGCCTATCCCCGTACCGACTACCAAGTAGACAACCGCCATATAGGCGAACCACTTGACTATTTGAAAACTATATTGCTGTTCCGCTTGCATAGCGATCACACACCCTTATCTCAATCAAAAACAATTACTATCCTTTAAAATTGAATAATAACCCATTCCCATCACACTTTTGAATTTAAAGCACAGCTGAATTCTACAGCAATATCGTTATCAACTTTACACCGCTTGTATGATCTAGATCATGCAATGTGGGAAAAGCATAACGATAAGTTATTTGCCTTAATCAATCGTCACTATTGATTGTGCTTTCTTCCATGCTATTGGTCAAGGTGATGAACATGCTATCTATTTTAAAGTGCTCAAAAAAACATCTAAAAATCATTATGTTATATCTGGACAAATTGTTGTTATAAAGATAAAAACAACCACACAAAAGATGGCGTATATTCAGATTTGCGTTAATTTCTATCTAATCAAAACTGGCTAACAATACAACACGTCGACCTTCTGCAATCAGCAAATTATATGTTCGACAAGCAGCGCCCAGTGACATACATTCCACGCCTATTGATTTTTCAGAAAATTGGACAAGTAACTGAGGGGGAAGGAAGTGATGGTTGGATCCAGTTGTAATAATTAATACTTCTGGATCCAAACTCATTAGAAAATCAATGTCACTCACTGGGATGTCAAATATCTGATTGATTTTCCAATCGGTAATAATTTGACCCGCTGTTAAAATGAGATCAGTGTGGAGTTTATGTAACTCCAAGTTGTTTTTGTCTCTTACAACAATAGCTTGACTATCGTATGCATGGATATAATTTGCGTCAGAAAATGTTTCCTGACTAAACTTCATTTATTTAATCGTATTATTAACACGGTCACGTAATTCTTTACCTGGTTTAAAGTGTGGCACATATTTTTCATCAAGTTCTACTGACTCACCACTTTTTGGGTTACGTCCAATACGAGGGGGACGGTGATGCAAAGTAAAGCTACCAAAACCACGAATTTCAATTCTATTACCACTCGCCAAACTTTCACTCATTTGCTCAAGCATGAGCTTAATTGCCAACTCAACATCTCTATAACTCAATAGCGATTGTTTTTCAGATAATCTTTCAATCAAATCTGATTTAGTCATGTCTCAAAAATCCTCTTAAATTAATGTCCCAAACATTAATCCTTTAATGAAGAGAAAGTAGGCAACCAAACTTTCATCTGGCTGCCTAATTTTCACTATAATAGCTTAGTTATTTTTTTGATCCATTTGCTCTTTCAGCAAATCACCTAAGGTTGTAGCACCACCTTCAGAAATATTTGAATATTCTTTCAGTGCTTCAGTCTCCTCTTGATCATCTTTTGCTTTAATGGATAAAGTAAGATTACGATCTTTACGTGACATACCGGTAAATTTAGCTTCAACCTCATCACCTATTGATAATACCTTACTAGCATCTTCAGTACGTTCACGTGCAATATCAGCAGCTCGGATGTAGCCTTCCACACCTTCAGCTAATTCAACAGTTGCACCACGAGCATCAACTTCAGTGATCTTACCTGTCACGATAGTACCACGAGAATGCTCAGCTAAATAAGCAGATAACGGATCATCTTGTAATTGTTTAATGCCTAATGAGATACGCTCACGTTCAGGATCAATCGCCAATACAACCGCTTCCAGCGCATCACCTTTACTATAATTACGGATCAGTTCTTCGTTATCTTCTTCCCAAGAAATATCAGACAAGTGAATTAACCCGTCAATATTACCGTCAAGGCCAATAAATACACCAAAATCAGTGATTGATTTAATTGAACCAGAGACTTTATCACCCTTATTATGAGTCATTGCAAACTCTTCCCAAGGGTTCACTTTACATTGTTTCATACCTAGTGAGATACGACGACGTTCTGGATCAATATCCAATACCATCACTTCAGTTTCATCACCTAGTTGAACGACTTTAGATGGGTGAACATTCTTGTTAGTCCAGTCCATTTCAGACATGTGCACTAAACCTTCAACACCATCTTCAATTTCAACAAAGCAACCATAGTCAGCAATATTGGTCACTTTACCTTTGGTACGACTATTATTTGGGTAACGAAGAGCAATTTCTTTCCAAGGATCATCACCCATTTGTTTCAAGCCTAATGAAACACGCTCACGTTCTTTATCAAATTTCAGTACTTGAACTTCAATTTCATCACCAATAGTGACAACTTCAGATGGGTGTTTAACACGTTTCCAAGCCATATCTGTGATATGTAAAAGACCATCAATACCACCAAGGTCAACAAACGCACCATAGTCAGTAAGGTTTTTAACAATACCTTTAACGATTTTATTTTCTTCAAGTGTTTCTAATAATGCTTCACGTTCAACACTGTTTTCTGCTTCCATAATCGCACGGCGAGAAACAACAATATTATTACGTGGACGATCTAGTTTAATTAACTTGAACTCAAGCTCTTTGCCTTCCAGATGTGATGTGTCACGAATCGGACGAACATCAACCAAAGATCCAGGTAGGAATGCACGAATATTTTCTAATTCAACCGTGAAACCACCTTTAACTTTACCGGAGATAACACCTATAACAACTTCATCAGCTTCAAATGCATGATCTAATTTGATCCATGCTTCTGCTGCTTTCGCTTTTTCGCGTGATAATTGTGTCGCACCAAAACCATCTTCTAATGTTTCTAATGAAACATCGACCAAATCACCCACTTCAACGGTAATTTCACCTTTTTCATTAAAAAATTCTTCTACTGGGATGGCACCTTCAGATTTTAATCCTGCGTTGACAATAACCACATCAGAACTAACGCTAACAACCATACCAGATACAATCTGGCCAGGTTTCATTGGTGTTGAATTTAGACTTTCTTCAAAAAGTTCAGCAAAGCTTTCGCTCATTATTTATATCCTTGATCTTATCAATGCAATGATAAAACCGCCCTAAATACCTGCTAAAGCAGGAAGTTAAAAAAACTTACCGTTTAAAATTTAAAATGGTAAGCACACATTACACATCAGAACATTTTTCCATGATGTGCTTATAAACATCTTCTATTCCCATTGCGCTAGAATCAAGCTGCAACGCATTGTCAGCAGGCCGTAATGGTGCTACTTTACGTTGACTGTCTCGAACATCCCGCTCGGAAATTTCAGCAATAAGACCGGGAAGGTTACTCTCAATTCCTTTTTCTTTCAACTGCTTATATCGTCTTTCCGCTCGTATTTCAGCACTCGCTGTTAAAAACACCTTATGTTCAGCATCCGGAAACACTACAGTACCCATGTCTCGGCCATCAGTTACTAAACCTGGCAATTGGCGAAAATTCCGTTGTCGTTCTAATAGTGCAGCACGAACTAAAGGTAAAGCTGCTACCTTGGATGCGGCATTACCAGCCTGTTCAGAACGAATAAGTGTACTCACATCATCACCTTCCAACATCACTGTTAATACACCGTTACCTAGCAAAAAAACCAATTCTAAATTATCTGCTATCTCGGCTAATTTCTGCTCATCAGCCAAATCAACATCATGTTTAATCGCAGCTTGAGCCAAAACTCTATAGATAGCGCCACTATCTAAGTAATGCCAGCCCAATTTTTTTGCAACTAATTGTGCAATTGTTCCCTTGCCTGAACCACTGGGCCCATCAATGGTTAAAACAGGTATATCACTCATCAATTTGTTCCAAACTTAAACCGGCGTTATTGGCTAAATCAACAAAATTTGGAAAGGATGTGGCCACATTAGCGCAATCATTTATTTGAATTGTGCCCCCCGCTTGTAGGCCTGCGATAGCAAACGCCATGGCAATCCGGTGATCATCATGGCTTTCAACTTCACCCGACCCAATAACACCACCATTGATAATAATGCCATCCTCTGTTGATTGAGCATCAACACCTAGGATTTGTAAGCCATCGGCCATTGCCTGAATACGATCACTTTCTTTAACGCGTAATTCTTCGGCACCGGTTAATACTGTTTGACCTTCAGCACAAGCAGCAGCAATAAATAACGCCGGAAATTCATCAATCGCTAAGGGAACTTGGTCTTCAGGAATATTGATACCTTTTAACGGTGCATATTTAACGCGAATATCAGCAACAGGTTCTCCCCCCGTTAAACCTTCATTTGATAGCGTAATATCAGCACCCATTAAACGTAGAATATTAATAACACCTATTCGGGTTGGGTTAATACCCACATGAGTCAGGATAATATCTGAATCTTCAGCAATAGCAGCGCCCACCATAAAAAAGGTGGCAGAAGAAATATCTGCAGGCACATCAATATTGGTTGCGGTTAATTTGCCACCACCTTCAATAGTGACCGTATCACCATTAACCTCTACCGGATATCCCATACCACTCAGCATTCGTTCGGTATGATCACGAGTCGGGGCAGGCTCTACTACTGTAGTGCTACCTTCAGCATACATACCTGCCAATAAAACACATGACTTAACCTGTGCACTTGCCATCGGCAAGGTATAGTGAATACCGGTTAATTTATGTCCAGCTTTAATGGTTAACGGTGGCTTGCCTTCTAAGGAAGCAATTTCCGCCCCCATTTGAGTTAATGGATCTGTGACACGACGCATCGGTCGTTTTGACAACGATATATCACCCGTCAAAGTAGATTCAAAACTTTGTCCTGCAAGCAAACCACTCAATAAACGAATTGAGGTGCCTGAATTACCTAAGTACACATCTTTATCTGGTGCTGTTAAACCGTGCATGCCAACACCATGCACTGTCACTTTTCCATCTTTAGGGCCATCGATTTTCACCCCCATGGCACGAAAAGACGCCAAGGTTGCTAATGCATCGTCACCTTCTAAAAATCCCGTTACTTCAGTGATACCTTCGGCCAATGAACCCAACATAATGGAGCGATGTGAGATTGATTTATCACCTGGCACCCGAATTTCACCTTGTAAATTTCCTCCCGGCTGTACTACATAACTCTTTTTATGATCACTACTCACTACTACTTCAACTCCACTGCTAATCTTCTGAAAATCGTGTATCGCGTGCTTGTTTAGCTCGTTCGAATACTGTTATTAACGTATCGCCATCTTGATTTTTGATAGCCTGTTCTAATTGATTTAAACCTTGATGATATTGTTCCAGCAATCCTAAAATAGCATCACTGTTGGCTAAACAAATATCTCGCCACATGACCGCATCCCCCGATGCAATACGTGAAAAATCTCTAAAACCACCGGCTGCATAACGCAATACTTCATCACAATCATCACGTTCAGCCAACATATTGACCAAATTAAAGGCTAATACATGGGGTAAATGACTGGTTGCCGCCAACACCACATCATGATGCTCAACATCCATATCAAATACTTCTGCACCTGTTGCCTGCCACATGGAGCGTATTTTTTCTAATGCTGCTAGATTAGTTTCTGCTACTGGTGTTAACACCACACGGTGATCTTGATACAACGTAGCAAACGCTGCATCAGGGCCACTTTTTTCTGTACCAGCAATGGGATGACCAGGCACAAATTGGCTAAAACTATTGCCTAGTACACTTCTCGCCAGCTTTACTAATTCGCCTTTAGCACTTCCACCATCGGTAATAATACAGTTGTCACTCATATTGCCAGCTAGCTCAGTCAAAACGGATGACATCGCCGCCAAAGGCACCGCTAAAAATACCACGTCAGCCTCTTTAACAGCCTGTTTAACACTGCTAGCGGCTATATCAATGATGCCTAGGTTTAATGCTTGCTGCCGAACATGCTCAGTACGAGAATAACCAATCACTTCACCCACAACACCTGCTTTTTTTAAGGCTAAGGATAAAGAGCCACCGATCAAACCAACGCCAATAATGGCTAAACGTTTAATCATAGTATTTTCCTCATAGCATCAAGAAAACGTTCATTTTCATCTGGCAAACCAATGCTGACACGTATATGTTTGGGTAGTCCATAATTAGTAACAGGTCGGACTATAACGCCTTGGCGTAATAAATCAGCAAACACCTCTTCACTATTTCTGTTCACATCCACGGTAATAAAATTACCTTTAGAAGGAATATACTCTAAACCAAGTTCATCAAACCCAGCTATTAATTGTGCCATACCCTCATTATTTAGCTGTTTAGTGGCAGCAAGATATTCATTATCTTTAAGTGCTGTTGTCGCTGCTGCTAAAGCTAAATTATTGACATTAAATGGCTGACGAACACGATTTAATAAATCAGCCACTTCAGGATGTGACAAAGCATAACCTACTCGTAACCCAGCCAAACCATAGGCCTTTGAAAATGTACGCGTAATGATCAAATTAGCATATTTGTTCAACCAACCAATCGTGTCTACCGTGCCATCACCATATTCAACATAAGCTTCATCAATCACTACCAATGTGTGCTCTGGCACCTGTTGTACAAATGCTTCTAATTCTTTTTCAGCCACATATGTGCCTGTTGGATTATTCGGGTTAGCAATAAAGATCAGCTTAGTACGTTGATTAATTAGTGTGCTCATTGCCTGCAAGTCATGACCATAGTCACGAGCGGGGGCAATCACACTTTTAGCGCCTATAGCTTGGGTCACGATCGGATAAACTGCAAAAGCATATTGTGAAAACAGCACTTCATCTTCTGGCAACACAAAAGCACGGGCAATCAATTCCAACACATCATTCGAACCATTGCCTAAAGTGATCTGCTCAAGATCAAGCTGATACTTTTCTGCTAATGCAGTTTTTAAAGTAAAACCATTACCATCCGGATAACGGCTAAGTGCTTTACTCGCACCGTCAATCGCAGCCAATACTGATGCTGAAGGGCCTAATGGATTTTCATTTGAAGCCAGTTTTACAATGTTACTAATACCCAGTTCTCGTTCCAATTCTTCAACCGGTTTACCTGGCACATAGGGTTGTAACTTAGTGATACAATCTAAGGCCAAATCACCAAATATCATGTCTGATCCGACTTAGCAATAAAGCTATCAATAATCAATAATCCTGCACCAACAACAATGGCAGAATCAGCAATATTGAATGCTGGCCAATGATATGAACCATAGTAAATATCTAAAAAATCAATCACGTATCCAAAATAAATACGATCAATCACATTACCAATCGCCCCACCTAAAATGAGACTGATTGAAAGAGCTTCCAATTTAGCATGGCTACTCAATCTTTTAAGCCAGATAAACAAGACAATACTGATCACTGTTGTCAAAGCCATAAAAAACCAGCGTTGCCAACCACCCGCTCCAGCTAAAAAGCTAAATGCTGCACCATAATTATGCGCCATAGTGAAATTAAAAAATGGCATAACAGCCACAGTTTCATGTAGTGACAACCATGATGACATTAGCCATTTTGATGCTTGATCTAATGTTATTATCAAGCCGCTTAACCATAAATATTTCAGCATAGATTTAGACATATAGGCGTTGTTCGCCTTCTCCATCAACATTTTCAATACAGCGACCACATAGTTCAGGATGTGTTTCATCCTTGCCCACTTGCTCTGTTTGGTGCCAACAGCGATCGCAACGAGCTTGTTCTGAAGGAGTTAACACTAATGATAACCCCGCGATCGAACTTTCAATTGCATCTGTTGGTTTATTGTTTGCAGGCAATAAGTGAGCAGCTGATGTAATCAACACAAATTTCAACTCATCATCCAAAATATTCAAAATTTTAAATAAATCAGGCTCAGCGTATAGCGTGACTTCAGCTGTCAAACCTCCTTTAATCCGGCCCTCGGCGCGTAATACCTCTAATTCCTTTGAAACAGTATCACGGACAGCAAAAATCTTATCCCAGAAAGTAATATCAAACTGCGAATGCTCAGTTAAGGGCGTTAAACCTTCATACCAAGTATTAAGCAATACAGATCCATTACGTTCACCTGGTAGATAACCCCATAATTCATCAGCAGTAAAACTTAGAATCGGTGCCATCCAACGTGTTAATGCTTCAATAATATGATACATCGCTGTTTGGCTTGAGCGCCGTGCCACACTATTTGCCTGCATAGTGTATTGGCGATCTTTAGTAATATCTAAATACAAACTGCCCATTTCCTGTGCACAGAAATTATGAATTTTTTGATAAATCACATGGAAATTATAACTGTCATAAGCGGCTAAAATATCTTGTTGGCACTGATATGCTCGATCTACAGCCCAGCGATCTAATGGCAACATATCTTTAATATCCGCAAGATCTGTTGCTGGGTCAAAATCAAATAAGTTGGATAATAAATAACGTGAGGTATTACGAATACGGCGATAAGAATCTGCCGTTCGTTTTAAAATCTCATCCGACACGCTCATTTCAGCACTGTAATCTGAAGATGCCGTCCACAAACGGATAATATCAGCGCCCAAATTATTAACTACCTTTTGGGGTGCAACCACATTGCCCACTGATTTTGACATTTTCTTGCCCGTGGCATCGACAACAAACCCATGGGTTAACACGGCTTTGTACGGTGCGTTACCTGTCGATGCAATCGATGTTAATAATGAAGACTGGAACCAACCACGATGCTGATCGCTGCCTTCTAAATATAAATCGGCGGGACGACTCAAGTAATCTCGACGTGCTAATACACAAGCATGAGACACACCGGAATCAAACCACACATCTAAAGTATCACTCACCTTTTCATAATCAACCGCTTCATCACCTAACCAATCTGTTAATTCTGATTCAAACCAAGCATCAATACCTTGTTGTTCAACTTTTTGAGCAACCTGCTCCATTAACTGTTGCGTTTTGGGATGTAACTCACCTGTTTGTTGGTGTACAAATAACGGGATCGGCACACCCCAAGTACGTTGACGTGAAACACACCAATCAGGACGGCCTTCGACCATGCCCTCGATACGTTTTTGCCCCCATTCAGGCATCCATTGTGTTTCAGTAATGGCTTGCAGTGCCGCTTGTCTAAGATCATTTTGATCCATACTGACAAACCATTGTGGTGTGGCACGGAAAATAATCGGGCTCTTATGCCGCCAGCAATGTGGATAGCTATGTTGAATATCAATATGCTTTAATAAGGCACCCTTTTCTTTTAATAAATCAATCACATTTGGATTAGCTTTAAATACCGATTGCCCGGCAAAGATCTCAGTATCGGGTAAAAATACACCATTTGAACCTACTGGGTTATAGACTTCCAGATCATATTTCAAACCTACCGTGAAATCATCTTGGCCATGCCCGGGTGCAGTATGAACCGCGCCCGTACCTGCTTCTGCAGTAACATGATCAGCCAAGATAATAGGCACTTGCTTGTCATAAAATGGATGCTGTAATAACAAGCCTTCTATTGCTTCACCTTTACAACGAGCAACCACTTCACCTTGCATTCCATAACGCTCTAATGCTGATTCATATAAGGCTTCAGCTAATAACAGTCGTTCATCACCCGCTTGTACCACAACATAGTCATAAGCAGGGTTTAGTGATACCGCTTGATTGGCAGGCAAAGTCCACGGCGTTGTTGTCCAAATAGGTACACTGATTTTGCCCAAGCCAGTAGCGCCCGTTGCTGCTTCAAATGATTTACTGTCAATAACAGTAAAACGCACATCAATGGCGGGGGATTTTTTATCTTCATATTCCACTTCAGCCTCAGCCAAAGCACTGCCACAATCTACACACCAATGAACCGGTTTAACCCCTTTGTGCAAATGTCCCTGTTTAACAATTTCGTTTAAAGTACGAATAATGTCAGCTTCAAAACTGAAATCCATCGTTAGATATGGATTATCCCATTCAGCCAATATCCCTAAGCGCTTGAAATCTTCACGCTGACCATCCACTTGTTTTTGGGCATAAACACGACATGCCGTCCTAAACTCGGCTGCTGTTACTTTTTTACCTGGCTTACCAATTTTCTTTTCAACATTAAGCTCAATCGGTAAACCATGACAATCCCAACCAGGTACATAAGGCGTATCAAAACCACTGAGTGTTTTAGATTTTAGAATAATATCTTTGAGAATTTTATTCACCGCATGACCGATATGAATATCACCATTAGCATATGGAGGGCCATCATGCAGAATAAATTTAGGTCGCCCCTCACCGTTATCACGCATTTTTTGATACAGGCCATTTTCCTGCCAACGCTTTAACATTAATGGTTCGCGATTAGGCAAGCCCGCCTTCATTGGGAACTTGGTTTCAGGCAAGTTTAAGGTGTGTTTATATTCAGCCACTAGATCACTCGTAAATTCAAAATCAATATAACGGCTAATTATACGGGTTTTTGCTACTGAGCTAAATCACTGAAATGTGATTTATTTATCTAAATTTTATTCCGCTACACCAATACTTTGCAGTAGAATATCTCTAAATTCTATAAATACGCCTAATGCGAGAAGCCAAATATGTCCACAATCGGAAAAGTCATTATCCAAGGTATCACATTGGATGGAGGCAAGTTTCGCCCTAGTGATTGGGCTGAACGTCTGTGTGGAGCCGTTGCGACATATGGTCCTGGTCGCCGCATCATTTTCCATCCTAATGTTGCATTGGCATCTATTAAAGGGATTAAATGTGTTGTAATTGATGCCTCATTGGAAGAAGAAGACGAAATGTTATTTGAATTTCTTACCGATTTTGCCGATGAAAATAATTTACAAATCTTGCGTACCGATACATTTCCACTGCCAGAGACGTTGTAGATATATTAATAAAAGGCGATCAATAACGGCCTTTAACCTAATAAATATTTCAACTCATTCACTCTCACCCTCAGCATCTGGCCAATTTTGAATATAATTTTTCAATAGTTTATTTTCAAATTTTGCTTTTTCTAGCAATGTTTCTACAATATCTGTAATTGAAAGCATTCCTTCTAACTTACTTTCATACAGTACCGGTAAATGACGAATATTATTATCGACCATCATCTTCATCACTTCTTCTAAGGTATTATCTGGGTGGCACACAATAGGGTCTGGCGTCATCGCATCAGCAACCATTAACGGTGCCCACATCGCATGTTTATCATGTAAAACGCTCAGTAAATCACGTTCAGATAAAATACCAACAACGGCACCACTATCATCAGTGACAATCAATGACCCTATGCGATTATCCATCATTAATGTCACAGCTTGATCTAATGAATCATTGGGCGTCAAGCCAATAACTGGCTTACCTTTATTCTTAGTAATTGATCTTACTTTCATTCGACTCACCTTATTTATCTATTTAACGGCCTTGTTGTTATTCTGCTTGAGGATGATTAATAAAAGCAAGTCCAATTCTGGATCTTTATTATCACCTCGCCACATCTAGTCTAAATAAATATTGAAACTGTACGGTATATTTGACTGTCCCATTATTACCATAAAATCATACTATATTTAGCTTAAACCATTATTCTACCATCGTTGCAGTATACTTAGATCACTATGAAATCAATTCACTTACCAGTTATTTCGGTTAAATCTCGTGCCAATATTTATTGGCAACTTTGCCAACTGGAACAGACTGGTTTTTCTGCTCAACAAGCATTTGGTTTACTACAACAAACAGATAAAAAAACGGCAAAAAACATACAACAGTTACAAAAATATCTCCAGCAAGGCAAATCTATTGCCGAATCAGGATTCAAAGCAGGTATCTTCGGCCTATTTGATAAAGGTCTAGTGCTGGTCGGTGAAGAAAGTGGCCAATTAGGTACAATTTACCAGCAGCTAGCAGAATATTATGCAAACAAAACAAAACGTATGAAATATATCAAGTCTAAATTATATTTGCCTCTCGTTCTTTTGATACTCGCCATATTTATACAACCACTTCCCTCTTTAATTGCAACTGAAATAACGGGGCTGGTTTACCTAGCTAGAACAATAGGACTACTGTTTAAAATAACTTTGGGCCTTTATATTATCTACACATTATCTAAATGGTTAACTTATAGCCGGCTCCAGTATTTCGGCTTTGGCCAGTTATTTAGTACTCTGCAAATAAAACTGCCCATCATGGCTAAATGGGTTATCAGCCGACAAATCAATGATTTCATCTATAGCTTGGGGCTAATGTTATCTGCAGGCTTGCCAATGCTATATGCGCTTCCCAAAGCCGTTGCCACCATCAAAAACAGAGTGCTTCGTTCTCAATTCTCGTTAACAGCCTCGTCGATAGAACAAGGTAACAGTCTGACTGAAACACTCAGTCATATCCCAGCAATAAACAATGAAATAATCTATCAATTACGCATTGGAGAGAATAGTGGCAGCCTTGCTCAAACAATGCTGCATTTTACCAAAATTGAAGCTGAAAAAATTAATATGCAAGAAAATTTGTTAGCAGAGTGGATACCAAGAGTTATCTACTTAGCGATTATCATTACCATGGCTTTTTCAATCATTGGCAGCCATCCTTTTGGCCTTATTTCAGTATGATATTTGAACGGCTTTAGCTATGTTCTCTAGTAGATTTAAATTCAATCTCAGGCCAACGTTCCATGGTTAAATCTAAATTCACCCTAGTTGGGGCAATATAAGTCAAACCACCAGCACCATCTAGTGCAAGATTTAATGATGCTTTTTTCTTAAATTCATCTAGTTTTTTCTCATCATCACAATAGACCCATCGCGCAGTGTAAACTTGCACCGCCTCATAGGCACAATCAACTTTATATTCACCTCTAAGTCGATGTACGACCACATCAAATTGTAATACCCCTACCGCACCTAAAATCAGATCATTATTTTCTAACGGTCTGAACAACTGAGTAGCGCCTTCTTCACTCAACTGCTGCAAGCCTTTTAATAGAGCTTTCATTTTAAGTGGATCTTTCAATCGCACGCGTTGAAATAATTCTGGGGCAAAATAAGGAATGCCAGTGAATTGAATCTCTTCACCCTGAGTAAAAGTATCACCAATCTGAATGGTGCCATGATTATGCAAACCTAAAATATCACCGGGCCATGCCTGTTCAGCTTGTGCACGCTCTGCCGCCATAAAGGTTACTGCATTGGCAATAACGATGTCTTTACCTGTACGCACATGGCGTAATTTCATGCCCTTGATGTATTGTCCTGAACACACCCGTAGAAAAGCAATACGATCACGATGTTTAGGATCCATATTTGCCTGAATTTTAAACACAAAACCACTAAACGATTCTTCATCAGCATCCACATGACGCGTTTTTGTTTCTCGTCCCTGTGGTGCGGGTGCAATTTCAACAAAAGAATCCATTAATTCCTTAATACCAAAATTATTCATCGCACTACCAAAAAATACTGGCGACAACTCACCGGCTAAGAAAGCAGCATGATCAAATTCATGGCTTGCGCCTCGAACCAATTCAATTTCTTCACGTAAATCCGCCGCCAAATCACCAAATAATTCATCTAAACGTGGATTGTCTATACCTTCAATAATCTCACCAACTTGATCGCTGTGCGGTTCAAATAAGTGGACGCTATTTTTCTGTAGATGGAAAATCCCTTTAAAGCCTTTTCCCATACCAATGGGCCAAGTAATCGGAGCACAGCGGATATTAAGAATTGACTCAACTTCATCCAAAATATCGATTGGATCTCGACCTTCCCTATCCATCTTGTTAATAAAGGTCAATATAGGTGTGTCACGTAAGCGGCAAACTTCCATTAGTTTAATCGTACGTTGCTCTACACCTTTAGCGATATCAATCACCATCAATGCTGAATCAACCGCTGTTAGCGTGCGATAGGTATCTTCAGAGAAATCAGCATGGCCTGGTGTATCTAATAAATTAACGACGCAACCATTATGTTCAAATTGCATGACAGATGAGGTCACAGAAATACCACGTTCTTTTTCCATATCCATCCAATCAGATGTTGCATGGCGATCCGTTTTACGAGACTTAACACTACCTGCTGTCTGGATTTTTCCACTAAATAACAACAATTTTTCTGTTAGCGTTGTTTTACCCGCATCAGGATGCGAGATGATAGCAAATGTTCTACGTTGTTGAATTTTTTGAATAAAATTGGCCTCAGCCATAATTATTACCTTAGTTTGTACAAAAATTTGTACAGATTTATAAAAGTGCTATTTGCGGTGAGGACAGCCTTCGCCGCATAAAATGGAACGCATTTTACCTGAACGGTAAATCCTATGCCCCAACAAATTTGAGCAATTCACTAAAATCATGGGCATCAGCCCTCCTAAGTGCCGCGRTATATTGATCACGGCGCACATTCATTCTGTGCAACTGATAACCCCCAGCCCAATCAATCACAGGTTCATTCATGAGCTTTGTTAAGACCGCATCAGCCATAATGCGTGAATGCCGTCCATTTCCATTCGGAAAGGGGTGAATAAAAACAAGCTTATGATGAAACCTAGCCGCCAGTTCCTTTGGTGGGTAGGTGTTGTTATCTACCCAGTACCGCGCATCTTCTAAAAGCTGACGCAACTGAATGGAAATTTGGATTGGATCAACACCAATATTCTTTTCTGTTTGGCGAAAACTACCCGCCCATTTCCAGACATCACCAAATAATCTCTTATGAAGATCACGCGTAAAACCCTCGGTAAGGACATCGGAGGTGTTCTGTTTTTTAAGCCATTTCAACCCATTCTGAATATTGACTTGCTCTAGCTCGTCAAGCTGACCCCGTACTTGAATATGCTTAAAAATAAGCCCGCCCATTTCATCAGGATCAAGGGGCGTTGCACCATCTGGCTCACCTACAATTTTACTCATTCATCATTCCATAAATCAAAGGTAGGATTTTTAACCATATCAGAGGCTAAACGCTCTATATCGTCCCATTGCTTATCCTTGCTCAATGCCTGATCTTCTAAAGCCATATGGATACTGGCTTCTTTTACCTCAGCACGCGCTTTTTCCAACGCTCGCTTATTAACAATATCCTCAATATCCTCAATATCTTTTTCAGGCACAATTGCATAAACAAACCGACAGCCCATAGCCTCAGCCATCTGTTGCATGGTCTTGATCGTAATACCGCCCGATAATTCAGCTTTCTCATTGTTTGAGATCGCGCCTCTGGTTATCCCCATGCGCCTACCAAGCTGCGCACCAGACATACCAAGGGCAGTCCGAACAGTGCGCACCCAGCCTTCCGATGGCACAAACAGACCATCAACCTGCGCTTTTGCGCGGTTGACATTCTCCCTATACTGCTTGATAACGACACTCTTCATATTCATAATACGCCCATCTACTTCTATATATTACCAGCAAAATGTATATCTATTATTATACAACACCATCAATAATGTCAATCTATACCTATACATTAACAACCTGAGTGTATAGATATAGCTTACCAATAGAGAAAAGAGTGCTAGTAATCAGCTTATTAACTAAAAGCAGGGATTAGCTCCCTGACTCCCCTAACATCTTATGACTTGGTTTTGATGGCGTAGAGCTTCCGTACTTTCCGCTACACTTTCACAAGCTCAGTTCTAGCTACAAACTATTTCCTCAATGACGCTACGACAACATAAAGCCTTTTTCACATTATTCTTCACTGTTCGATAACGCTTAGAACATCAAAATTCTGTTAGAGAGATTAGTGCCCACCCCTTACTTTAACGTCTTAAAATGCGAACAGTATCTTGTGCACAAGGCCAATCTGTAGCACGTATAACGACAAGAGTGCAGTTGAAGTTAATTTATCCAACCTTCTTAATTTTATCTTAAAATCAAACGAAGGGTGACATAATGATATTTGTTGGAATAGATGTTTCTAAATTAAGTTTTGATGTGGCTATATTCATTGAAAATGAAGTCTACAACCGCCATTTTGAAAACAATCCAATTGGTTTTTTACAGCTTTTTAAATGAGTAAAAACCTTCAAACAACCCTCTTATTTTCGTTTAGAGGCAACCGATATTTAGGGTTTGGCATTAGCCAAATATTGTCATCAACACCCTCAAAAAGTCATCGTCGCTAATCCCATACAAACACACGCTTTTGTAAATATTTATATGATAAGGGTAATATAGATACAACGCTATTTACACCAAGGGAACCTGCATTTGAGCGCATACAACACGCCTAGAGCCGTCGGGAAGCAGTATTAACCGTTTTAGCCTATCTAAAATGGGCTGTGCCAGATGACGAAAATCTCTTTATATGCCCGCATTGGTTGCGGCAAGATACAATCCTTGATGCGCGCGCTCTATCAAAAACTGCTGGCGAAAGGTAAGCCTAAAAAAGTAGCCTTAGTGGCGATAATGCGACAATTATTAGTGATGGCTGATGGGGGGTTGAAATCAGGAAAACCATTTGATGTTAATTACCAAGTTAATGGTATTCAAACTTGCTTTTTAAGACTGTATCTCTCTATTACGAAAATACAAAAAAAACGGTGCCTTCTGGCTACTCATCAACCTCGCTTCGCTCTCCTTGTCGATCAGCGGAAGAAAAGGTTTAATAGATTGGCATAACAAAGAGCGATTTCATCAAGGGTTGGACAATTTAACACCGGATGAGGTTTACTGTACCAACACAATTATTTCGCAAGCTGCCTGAGCTTAATATTTCCACCATGATTAGAGCTTAATTTAACCTCAGGCTGTCTAGGAAATGGGTACCACTTCACTGATTACAGTTTTGCGAACCAATTAAAAGGATTTTGGCCATATTGCCTGCTTCATTATTTATATTTTTCTAAGCTATAAAAAAGCACTCAGCCAAATAAACTTTACACTAATTTTAAGACGCCCAAAATCACCCCATATCTCCACAGGAACAAAAAAAATTCTAAGCACCAAAATAACAATAAAAATCACGTAGACTATGTGAGCACTGAACACCCAATTGATAATTAATACCTTTATGAAACCAGCTACTTCGTCACTTTCAACGCTGCTCTATACTTTAGCCGCGCTCATTGCTTTGACCCCTCTCGCTGTAGATGCATACCTACCAGCAATGCCAGTAATGGCAACCTATTTCTCCACATCTATTCATAATATAGAGTTATCACTCAGCCTATTTTTAGCAGGGTTCAGTTTAGGTCAATTAGTGGGAGGGCCGTTTTCAGATCATTTTGGCCGCCGCCATACTATTTTTAGCGGTTTATTGATCTTTGCTATAGGAACAATAGGCATTATTTTTAGTGCTTCAATAGCAGATTTGCTAAGTTTTCGTGGCTTACAAGCCTTTGGTGGCGGTATTGCCATTGTGAATTGTAGTGCCATTATTCGAGATATCAGCAGTGGCAAAGATAGTGCTCGTAATCTATCTCATATGGCACTGATGATGATGATGGCCCCCTTATTTGCCCCCATCATCGGTGTGCTACTCCTGCAAATAAACGGCTGGCATTCTATTTTTGTATTCCTACTTGTCTACGCAGTCTTAATAGCATTCTTCATTTATAGAAACGTTCCAGAAACACGTCAAATTCATCAAGACAGGCCCAATGTGTTACGTCGATATTTATCAGTACTCATTCACCGACATGCTCTAGGCTATTTGTTTGCACTCAGTTGTGCCTCTGGAGGGATGTTTGCTTTTATCACTAGCTCTCCATCCGTCTATATGGGCTATTTCGAGGTCAGTGAGACTTTTTACCCCTTATTATTTGGTGCCAATATTATCAGTATGGTAATAATGAATCGCTTAAATGTTCATTTACTACCTTATTTTGAGCCGAGTACATTATTATCGCTAGGCCAATTAATTCAATTAAGCTCTGGGCTAATATTACTAGGTCATATTAGCCTTAGTAATACCCCGTCATTACCTGTTGTTACGGGTCTTATCATGCTATTTATTGGTTCACAGAGTTTTATTGTTGCAAATGCAACTTCCAGTGCTATCGAATTTTTTCCAAACAATAGTGGCACAGCAACCGCTTTATTAGGTGCCAGTGCTTTTGCTACTGGTGCTGTTACCGGATCACTTGTTAGTCTATTGGGTGATGGCACGCCGTTACCCATGGCAATGGTGATGGCCGGTTGTGCCATTTTAGGATTAGTTTTACGGGTATTATTTCACGGGCGCAAGATTCGTTAGCCATCAAACAACATGGCAGTATGTGCCAATACTGTAATTGAAACTTGAGCACCCACAGATATTTTTTGAGATAAAGGTTGGTTAATTATTAAGATCATCTGCCCAACAACGATGGTACATATATGATGATCCCCATTAAAAACCTGATCAATCATTTTTCCTTGCCCCGAACCATCTATTGCAAAGCTTAATTGGTTTGGCCTGATAAATTGTCGGACATTTTGGCCAACGTCTATACCGTGAGGTTCAGTTGAGGTTATTTCCCCTAGATCATTTGATAATGTTCGATATTGATCCACCACCACAACATTTAACCAATTTCCTTCTCCCATCGATTCTGCTAAAGCAGCGGAGCACGGTTGTAAATATAAAGATTGTGCTGTGCCCGTTTGAACAACTTTTCCTGCTTCCATAAAGGCTAGTTTATCTGCAAAAACAAAAGCTTCCGCTTTATTATGGGTCACAAAAATAGCAGCAACACTTCTCTGTTTTAGGATCTGACGAATATCAGCCATCAATTGTTGCCGTAAATGGTGATCTACATTTGAGAAAGGCTCATCAAGCAATAGTACCTTGGGTTTAATCGCCAAGGCTCGTGCTATCGCTACACGCTGTTGTTGTCCACCTGATAGTTCATGTGGAAAAGCAGATCCATAACCTTCCATTTTGACAAGTTCAAGTAATGCTTTTGCAGCAAATTCTGCTTGCTGTTTAGTCTCTTTAATGCCAAAACAAATATTATCTAAAACGGATAGATGAGGGAATAAAGCATAGTCTTGGAAGATAATTCCAATACCTCTTTTATCTGGTGGCACTATCGTCTTTACCGAAGATAACCTCTGCCCACCCACTGAAATTGATCCCTGTTGCAATGGCAATAAACCGGCGATAGCTTTCAATACTGTTGTTTTACCTGAGCCACTTTGCCCCAATAAACACAAAATTTCATTATCTGAAACATTTAAAGACAACTGGTTAAGCACTTTTTTGTGTTCATAGTTAATGGATATAGCATCAACACTCAAAGCATATTTAGCTGTTTCATTCATGGTGACGTTTTGCCTGTTTGAGTCAATCTTATCACCGGTATTAAACCGGCTAATACAATCAAAATAGCTGCCACAGCAGCTTGTTCCAGTTGCTCATCAGATACAAATTGATAAACATAGGTGGCCAACGTATCAAAGTTGAAAGGCCGCAATAATAACGCTGCAGGTAACTCCTTCATACCTTCAATAAAGACCAGCAACATTGCCGTAAATATCCCCTTTTTAATTAAGGGAATATGGACAGAAAACAAAGTTTGTAAATTTGATTTACCCAAGGTCTTAGATGCCATATCAAGTGATGGGCTAATATTCAAAAAGCTAGCCTCGATAGTTCCATTTGCAACGGCTTGAAAACGCACCACAAAGGCAAAAATCAAAGCGAATACTGTGCCTGATAAAAATAATCCCGGTGGTGGGTAACCTAAATTCACTAGCCAATCGTTGATGCTGGTTTCAAAGAAAGTGATAGAGATTAATACCCCTATTGCTAATACGGTACTTGGCATCACATAGCTCATCATACTTATTCTCAACGGGATATGTGTACTGCATTTTGAAGATAGACGCGTTGTATAAACAAATAAAATGGCCATCATTGTTGTTATCACTGCTGCCACCAATGCTAAGCAAATACTTTGTAATAATACTTGCCATAATTTATCTTGCCAACCGGCAGAAAAATAATTTACGGCATAATCCATTAAAATCAACACAGGAATAATAAAACCGGCCATCAATAGGAATAAACACCATGTGATAGCAGCCATTGACTGCTGCTTGTTTAACTTGAATCTAATGATATGACCTGATGACTTATGATAAAAGCGTTGCCGACCTCGTTGCCAACGCTCAATAGCCAATAATCCCATCACACTCACTAACATCAACATAGAAATCTTGGCCGCGGCTGAAAGCGATCCATGACCAAGCCAACTATCATAAACGGCTGTGGTGAGTGTATTAACCGCAAAATAATGCACTGTGGCAAAATCACCTAATGCTTCTGCACCGATAAAAATCAAACCAACAACAATAGCCGGACGACATAAAGGCAATGCAACTCGCTTAAAACTCTGCCATGGTGACAAGCCTAAAGTACGACTCACCTGAAACAAATTGGCACCCTGTTCAAGAAAGGCTGTACGTGCAATCAAATATAGATATGGATATAGCACTAAGGCCAACATTAACGCGGCACCACCTACATGTCGAATTTCAAAGAACCAATACTCACCTACTGGCGTATTAGCTTGAAATAATGCACGCATAGATCGTTGGATTGGCCCAGAAAAGTCGAATAAATCAGTGTAAATATAAGCCACAACATAAGCTGGCATGGCTAGTGGCAACATCAATAACCACTGAAATTGCTTACGCCATCTAAACTCGCACATGGCTATCAGCCAAGCACTAGGTAATGCAAAAATCGCAGCGAATAATAACACTAACAATACCAACTGAACGGTATTAATTACATAGTCAGTGAGTACTGTAGCCCAAAGATGCTTAAATAAAGCAGTATCAGTAGCAAAACTTTGTAATAGCAAGGCAATAACAGGTATCACTAAGCAGAGCGACACTATCCAAGATATGAGAACCCAAGCTCTGATCTGATTCATTGTTTGCATCAAGTTTCTTTAGTGTAACGCCTTAATTATAAGGCGCTACACTCGAGGATTATACTTAGAGATCAAATTTCACTTCGTCTAATAATTTATAAGCAGTAGCCTGATATTTCACTATTGTGGTTAACGGTAAATTATCAGCTTTAAAGTCACCCCAAGCGTTCACTAACTCAGAAGGCTCAACCTTTGGATTAACAGGATATTCCATATTCAAAGAAGCATATAACTGCTGCGCTTGTTCGCTGCTCAAAAAGATCATCAGTGCCCGTGCATTCTCTTTATTAGGTGCATACTTCGCCATAGCCACCCCAGAAATATTGATATGCGTACCCCGATCCTGTTGATTTGGGAACACAATATTCACCGCATCAGCCCAAGGTTTTTGTTCTTTATCCATCAACATTTTCCCATAATAATAACTATTGCCTAACGACACATCACAGATCCCCTCTTTGATGGCTTTCACTTGTCCACGATCATTACCCTGTGGTTTGCGTGCTAAATTTTCTTTTACCTTTAACAGCCATGCCTTTGTTTCAGCCTCACCATGATGGGCAATCATCGAAGCGACAAGTGAAATATTGTATGGATGTTTACCACTACGAATACAGATCTTGCCTTTAAACCGTTCACTGGCTAAATCTTCATAGCTAAGATCGTTAACATTTTCTAATCGATCTTTAGAGGCGTAGATAACTCTTGCTCTGGTCGTTAAAGCAAACCAATGGGATTGCTTATCACGATATTGAGCAGGAATATTGTGTCTCAATTGCTCACTTTCTACCGCTTGTGTCAGGCCTTTGTTAGTAATTTCGATAAGACGGTTAAAATCTGCCGTTAAAATAATATCTGCAGGACTATATTTACCCTCACGTTGTAATTTTTCAGCAATCCCTTTTTTCGCATAGATAATATTAACTTCAATGCCCGTTTGTTCAGTAAATTGTTTAGTAATAGGGTCAATCAAAAACGGTTGACGATAAGAATAAATATTCACTTCCTGTGCACTGGCATTGGCCATAGGCAGTAAAAATATAATTACAAAAAACTGGATTAACCCTTTTTTCATCTAAAATTTCACCTTTGAATTGTGATTCACTTAATAAACGAATAAATCTAAATAAGAACCATTATCATTATAAAGGTAAAAGTGTACGATTAAAAGCCTATTATTCTATTATTAGCAATACTCAACCGTGACTAGACTGGTAATCATAATCAACAGTGTCTTCGTGATGTAACGACAAGTATTACCTATTCATCAGATGTATAGCCGAGGCAATAATTGACATCGTTATCTGTTGACCTTTTTGTAGACTGTTTCTTTGTGCCACGTGCTCAGATACATCCATCTGTATAATAAGATTATTCGCTTTTGATACCGCGACTAATATGGTTGTAATACCACGTAAGGTTAATATCTCTACAATCTGCCCTGCTATTGGATTTTCTTGCTCACCTCGAGAGGGTCTAACGCGTTGATGCAAAATAACCTTAGCAGGTGAGATAGTCCAACAGATCGCTTGCTGATGATGAAAAGGTTCTATATCACCTAACTCTAATACCAGATCATGCCAATGTAACTGATGGCCTTCTTCTGTCATCACAATTTGGCCTTCAAATAAGTTTCTAACATCAACTTGTTTTGCGACAGCAACATTATCAGGCTGATACATAATCTGCTGTGGTGACCCTTGTTGTAAGGTTTTGCCATGATGAAGCACGACCATTGAATCAGCTAACATAGCGGCTTCATCTAAATCATGCGTCACAAATATAATAGGCATTCTAAGCTGTTGACGCAGACTATTAAGTTCTAGATATAGTTTCCGCCTAGTCACTTTATCAACCGCAGAAAAAGGCTCATCTAATAACAGAACATCTGGCTCTCGTGCTAATGCACGGGCAATTGCCACACGTTGTTGCTGACCACCAGAAAGTTGTTCTGGATAGCGTTGTTCTAATCCTGTTAAATTTACTTGTGCTAACAAGTTATCAATTTTCTGCGTATTAGTGTGTTCAGACTTGTCTAAGGCAAGACAAATATTCTGTTTCACTGTCAGGTGGGGGAATAATGCATAGTTTTGAAATACGATACCAATACGGCGTTGTTGCGGTGTTAAATCTATTTTGTTCGCACTATTAAACCACTCATGATTTGAGCAACTTATTTGGCCTTGTTTAGGTGAATGTAAGCCTGCAATACAGCGTAAAACTGTTGATTTTCCGGCACCAGATGGCCCGACTAAGGCTAAAATTTCCCCATTATTACAATAAAGATCCACATCAAGTGCTATCGGGTGTGACTGTTGTAGTTTTACCTTCAACATAATTACAGCCGTACTACACGTGAACGCGATCGGTTAAAGGTAAAAACAATCATGATGGAAGCTAAGGCTATCGCTAACAATATCAATGACATCGACTGAGCTTGTGCTGATTCGAATGCTAAAACACTGTCATATATTGCAATTGATAATGTACGGGTCTCCCCGGCAATATTGCCACCGATCATCAACACAACACCAAATTCACCTAAAGTATGAGAAAAACTTAATACCATCGCAGTGAGAACACCTGGTAGGGCTAAAGGTAATTCAATTTTAAAAAAAGTTTTCCATTTTGATAAGCCACTACACCATGCTGCTTCTCTTATTTCTGGGGCAATCGTTTCCATGGCACGTAACATTGGCTGCACCGCAAATGGCAGGCTATAAATAATTGAAGCAAACCATAAACCCGTAAAAGAAAAAGCTAATGTGTGCCCTGTTAAAGAAAAAAATAGTCCACCAAAAAAACTGGTTGAATCTAATCCTACCAATAAAAAGTAACCTAATACTGTCGGTGGTAAAACCAGAGGTAAAGTAATGACGGCTTCTAATAGCACACTGCCAAAAAACTTCGAGTTTGCCAATAAATAGGCTAATCCTAATCCTATCGGCAATAAAGTCAGGCTAGTGAGTAATGCTAGTTTGATAGATACTTCAAATGCCTGCCAATCCATAACTAGCCTTTTAATCCAACGACAAAACCATGTTGAGTAAGGATCTTGTCTGCTGTCTCTGTTTGAAGAAAGCGTAAGAATTGGCTAGCAATCTTAGTTGCTCCTTTTATCAACACCGCTTGTTGTGATAAGAAACTATCCAATTTTACAAACCGTCCTCTAGATTTCAACTGAGGTTGAATGACGTGAGCATACGGTACAAAACTCGCATCAACTGATGTTGACATCGCAAATTGCACAGCTTGTGATGCATTTTCAGCGATCAGTAAATGAGTTTGTATTGCTTGCCAAATTCCTGCCTTTTGTAAGATGATTTTGGCCGCCTGGCCATAAGGTGCATGTTTAGGATTAGCAATGGCGATTTTATTTAAACTACCATCATTTAAGGCCTGTTGTAGGCCTTTCAGATCGATATCAAGCTGTAGTGTTGAATGGTTAGCAGCATAGAAAGCAACTTGTGCTTGGGCATATTCAACCACCTCACCCTTTGTTTTACCCGATTGAACTAGCCGGTTTATGTAGTCAGGATTAGCGGATAAGAACAGTTCAAAAGGGGCATTATGTTGGATCTGAGTTGTTAATGTACCTGAAGCAGCAAATGAAATAGCCAATTGATGACCAGTCTGTTGTTCGAATCGCTGTACAAGCTCAGGTAACACGTAACGTAAATTTGTCGCCGCAGCAATATTCACTTCCCCAGCATGAAGCAGAATAGACCCACAAGCCAATAATAACGCTAAAACAAACCGCATTTATCACCTCTAAAACAAACGCTTTTAAAAAATAAACTATCTATGCAAAAAAGCCCCGATGACCGGGGCTTTTAAGTTTACCTAAAAGATAATGATTAATCTTTATTTTCTTCGTTAACCGCTTTCATACTCAAACGAATGCGGCCTTGGCGATCAACTTCAAGTACTTTCACTTGAATCATGTCACCTTCTGATAATTTATCGCTTACATTCTCAACACGTTCTTCAGAAATTTGTGAGATATGGACCAAACCATCTTTGCCTGGAAGAATCGTTACAAATGCACCAAAGTCCATTAATTTAGCAACACGACCTTCATAAATCATACCCACTTCAACTTCAGCAGTGATTTGCTCAATACGACGTAATGCTTCTTGTCCAGCCGTTAGATCTGACGAGAAGATCATCACAGTACCATCATCTTGAATATCAATTACGGCACCTGTTTCTTCAGTCAAAGCACGAATAGTTGCACCACCCTTACCGATTACATCACGGATCTTATCTGTATTGATTTTAATGGTAATGATACGTGGAGCAAATTCAGACATTTCTTCACGGTGTGAAGCAAGGTTTGCATTCATTGTTTCAAGAATCGTTAAACGACCATCACGTGCTTGTGATAACGCTTTTGTCATAATTTCTTCAGTGATACCTTCAATCTTGATATCCATTTGCAGTGCTGTAATACCTTTTGCAGTACCCGCCACTTTAAAGTCCATGTCACCAAGATGATCTTCATCACCCAAGATATCAGTCAATACGGCATAACCGTTATCTTCTTTGATTAAACCCATAGCGATACCAGCAACGGGGGCTTTAATGGGTACACCGGCATCCATTAATGCCAAGCTTGTACCACAAACAGAAGCCATCGAGCTAGAACCATTTGATTCAGTGATTTCTGACACGACTCGAACAACATAAGGAAATTCTTCAGCAGTAGGCATCACAGCAGCAATACCACGTTTTGCTAATTTACCATGACCGATTTCACGACGTTTAGGAGAACCAACAAAACCTGTTTCACCAACACAAAATGGAGGGAAATTATAGTGCAACATGAAACGATCGCGATACTCACCTTCAATGGCATCAATCATTTGTGCATCTCGCTCTGCACCTAATGTTGCCACAACGATAGCTTGTGTTTCACCACGTGTAAATAAAGCTGAACCATGCACACGGGGTAGCACGGTTGTTTCAACGGTTACTTGACGTACTGTTGATGTATCACGGCCATCTATACGAGGTTCGCCAGCAATAATTTTGCCACGAACTAATTCTTTTTCAATTTTTGCAAAGGCATCTTTAACATCATCAGCAGACATGTCAGAATCTTCACCGGCTAAAGCTTCAACGGCAGCATCACGCACAACACCTAAGGCATCTTGACGAACTAATTTGTCGCTAATTGTGTATGATTTTTCAATGCCTTCAAAAGCGTTCGCTTTAACAGCATCGTAAATAGCAGGATCTTTTTCTGGCGCTGTCCAATCCCATGCTTCCTTGGCTGTTTCTGATTTTAACTCATTAATTATATTAATCGCCGTTTGTAGTTGTTCATGGCCGAACATAACTGAAGCTAGCATAACGTCTTCAGATAGTTCAGAGGCTTCTGATTCAACCATTAATACTGCGCTATCTGTACCCGCAACCACTAAATCTAACTCACTAGCCAGTAATTGTTCTTTGCTCGGGTTTAATACATAGTTACCATCAACATAACCAACACGAGCACCTGCAATGGGACCATTAAAAGGGATACCTGAAATAGCTAGGGCTGCAGAAGCACCAATCATGGCAGGAATATCAGGATCAATGGCTGGGTCCAGTGCAACAACCGTTGCGATTATTTGAACCTCATTCAAAAAACCTTTAGGAAATAATGGGCGTAAAGGTCGATCAATTAAACGGCATGTTAATGTYTCKYYYTCASWWGGRCGGCCTTCACGTTTAAAGAAGCCGCCAGGGATTTTACCCGCAGAATATGTACGTTCCTGATAATTAACAGTCAATGGGAAGAAATCTTGCCCTGGCTTTACATTCTTTTTACCGACGACCGTCACCATCACTGATGTTTCGCCCAAGCTAGCAATAACGGCACCACTTGCTTGACGTGCGATTTTTCCGGTTTCAAGAGTTAATGTGTGATCACCATACTGAACTGTTTTTTTTACTGAATTCACTATTTCTGTTCCTTTCTTTGGCTACGACTTATTTCGTAGCGCACTAATTTCAAAGCAAATATGCCCCTGAAACTAAAAGCTTCAGGGGCATATTTTAATTATTTACCCTGCCATCGCATCAATTGAGATAACACAGGAGATATTCATATTTTTTATTGCTAACAAAATATTTAGCGGCGTAAGCCTAAGCTAGCAATTAGTTCACGGTAACGAACAACATCTTTCTTTTTCAAATAATCCAGCATTTTACGGCGACCACTAACCATTTTTAATAGGCCTTGGCGCGAATGATGATCATGGATATTAATTTTGAAATGATCTGCAAGATTAGTAATTCTTGCTGTTAATAAAGCAACCTGAACTTCAGCAGATCCGGTATCGCCTTCTGAACGGCCGTATTTACTGATGATTTCTTGTGTTTGTTCTGTAGTTAATGACATTAAAAACTCCAACTTTTGTGTAGCATACTAGCTACCAGTTAAATTCTGGATTACCCCAGCCATGACGACCAAAATATCCAACCTTCCTAAAGAGCGGCAATTCTACCGGCTTTTTCACGCATAAACAAGGGGCTTACGGCCCTTCATGCACCACAAAAACGCGTTTTGGGGCAACAACACCCTGCTCAGACATATGGCCCAATCCGATAAATACTTTATCCTTATCAAACAAACGCACTTCCATGCGGTCAAAGGCCTGATCTACCTGAATATATTGGCCAAGCCTGAGGGCTTTCACCATTTCATCTGTCAGCATAATTTCGGGCCAATCGGGTAGTGCATCTTCTGTTGGTAATAGGCATTTGTCCAAAGCATCAATACCACCTTCCGCCGCCAATGACTCTAACTGCTCAACGGTAATAGATTGTTGTTGAATATAGCCAGCTGTTTCAACTCGTCGGAGCATCACAACATGACCACCACAACCTAAAACATGACTGATATCTTCTACCAGCGTTCGAATATAAGTACCCTTGCTGCACTTAACATCAAGTGTAAATTGATCATGGTCACAGGCAAGCAAGTTAATATCATAGATAGTAATGCTTCTAGACTTACGTTCAACTTCTATACCCTGACGTGCTAACTTATAAAGGGGTTGGCCTTGAAACTTTAACGCAGAATACATGGGTGGGACTTGATCTTGTTGCCCGATAAATTTTAGCAGAATATCTTGCAGATCTTGTTCGATAAAGGCAGGGATTTCATTTGTTTCTATTACTTTGCCATCCGAGTCACCACTATCCGTCACAACACCCAATTGGCATGTCACGTGATAACGCTTATCCGCATCTAACAAATATGAGGAAACTTTTGTTGCTTCACCAAGGCAAATAGGTAACAAGCCTGTGGCCAAAGGATCTAAACTTCCAGTATGGCCTGCCTTTTTGGCATCAAACAGTCGTTTAACTTGTTGAAGAACATGATTTGAACTCCTGCCTGTGGGCTTGTCGATAATCACTATGCCTGTGATATTACGACCTCTTTTATTACGGCGTCCCACTATTCTTCGTCAGCTAAGCCTATATTTGCTTTTGCAATTAGCTCATCCATATGAAATCCATGTTCTAAAGATTTATCATAAAAAAATCGTAGTTCAGGAATATTACGAAGCTCCACCCGTTTAGCAATACCTCGGCGCAAGAAACCGGCCGCGTGTGAAAGTCCTTGCAGGCATTCATCAATATCCTGTTCGGATTCCACATTATCCAGCTTGGTCACATAAACTTTGGCATACTTTAGATCTGAAGTTACATTGACGTGAGATACCGTCACCATGCCAACCCGAGGGTCTGATATCTCTTGTTGAATCATCTGTGCAAGCTCACGCATAATAACTTCACCAATACGGCTTGTTCGACTAAATTCTCTTGCCATTATAATGTTGGTTTTACCAATACACGTTCAAATACTTCAATTTGATCGCCAGGTTTGACATCTTTGTAATCCTTGACGCCAATACCACATTCGACACCAGATTGAACTTCATTTACATCATCTTTAAAGCGACGTAATGATTCTAATTCACCCTCATAAATAACGATATTGTCTCGAAGTACACGTATAGGACTGCTACGTTTAACAACACCTTCCGTGACCAAACAACCCGCAATTTCACCAAATTTTGGTGAACTAAACACATCATCAACGCGCGCTAAACCAATGATTTCATCTTTATATACATCATCAAGCATACCGGTCATTGCTTGAGTCACAACATCAAGCAAATCATAGATAATGCTAAAGTATTGAACATCTAGACCTTTTTCATCAATGACCTTACGCGCAGCATTATCTGCACGTACATTAAAGCCTATCAAGATGGCGTTAGATGCAGCGGCCAATTGGGCATCTGTTTCATTAATACCACCTACGCCCGAAGCAACCACTCTTACTTTTACTTGATCAGTTGATAGCTTGATCAAGCCTTGGCTAACAGCCTCGGCACTACCATGAACATCAGCTTTGACAATGGCATTAAGTGTTTTAACATCACCTTCTTCCATTTTATTGAACATATCATCCAATTTAGCAGCTTGCTGTCTCGCCATTTTCAATTCACGTGCTTTTGTTTCGCGGAAATTGGCAATCTCACGAGCTTTACGATCATCAGGTGCCACTTGTAACTCATCACCTGATGCTGGTGTGCCAGACAAACCTAATACTTCCACTGGTGTTGAAGGTCCAGCTTCAGCTAACGCTTCATTATTCTCATTAAACAATGCTCGAACACGACCATACTCTTGGCCAACAACAACAATATCACCTTTACGTAAAGTACCACTCTGCACCAGAACAGTAACGACAGTACCGCGACCTTTTTCTAAGCGAGATTCAACCACAATGCCTTTTGCAGGCCCTGAAATCGGCGCCATAACTTCCATCACTTCTGCTTGTAATGAGATAGCATCCAATAAATCATCAATACCTTGACCTGTTAAAGCTGAAACAGGAATAAATTGTACATCACCACCCCAATCTTCAGGGATCACATCATGATTAGCTAATTCTTGCTTCACTCGATCAGGATTAGCACCTTCTTTATCCATTTTATTGATAGCAACAATCAACAATGCACCCGCTGCTTTCGAGTGCTGAATTGCTTCAATTGTTTGTGGCATAACACCATCATCTGCTGCTACTACGAGGACAACAATATCCGTGACTTTAGCACCACGTAAACGCATTTCAGTAAAGGCTGCATGACCAGGCGTATCAAGAAAGGTAATTTCACCACGACTAGTTTCAACTTTATAAGCACCAATATGTTGTGTAATACCACCGGCTTCTCCGGAAGTGACTTTTGTACTACGAATGTAATCTAATAATGAAGTTTTACCATGATCAACATGACCCATCACAGTAACAACTGGAGCACGTACGACGAGTTCACCTGCATCTTCTTCTGACACTTCCAGTGATAATTCTAGTGCATTATCATGTACTGTTTTAGCAACATGTCCCATTTCTTCGACCACAATCACAGCAGTGTCTTGATCTAAGACTTGGTTAATAGTGGCCATAGTACCTAGGCCCATTAAAGCTTTGATGACCTCACCCGCTTTCACTGACATCCGTTGTGCCAAATCTGACACGCTGATAGTCTCAGGGATCTCCACCTCATGAATGACAGGCGCAGTAGGTAACGAAAAGCCATGTTCTGAAGAACCGTCCACCACCAATGATGGAGATTGTGTACGTGCACCGCCTTTTTTCTTCTTACGACGACCACCTTTACCTTCTGAAACATGTAGTTCTTTTCGCTCGAACCTATCACCACGGGCATTACGGCCGCCACGACGACTAGGTTTATCATTAGATTTAGGCGCCGTATTTTTTGCTTCTTTAGCCTTCAATGCGGTTTGTTGCTCTTTCGCTTTTGCTCTTTCTTTTGCTAAAGCTTCTGCTTCTGTTTTAGCTTTAGCGCGCTCTTTTTCTAATATAGCCTCTTCTGCTCTCGCTTTCTTACGTTCTTTTAATGCACGCTCAGCGGCAACCCGGGCTAAGTTAGCTGCTCGACGTTTTGCGTCAGCTTCCTCAAGTTTTTTATGTGCTATTTCAGATGCTGTTAACGCTTTTTCTTTTTTCGCAGGTTTGTCTTCTTTCGTTTCTTTTTTCTTGGCCTTAGCTTCTTCTGCCAATGCTTTTTTCTCTTCTTCAGCTGCGACACGAGCTTCTTCAGCTGCTTCCTGCTCTGCAGCTACAGCTGCAGCAATGACAGCAGATTCACGTTCAGCATCTTCAACTTCTTGTCGCTGCTGATCCGCTTTTTCTTGTTCTATTTTTTGATCAGCTTCTTGTTGAACACGCTGCTCGTCTAATATAGCCTCTTCAGCTGCTTTTTGTTTAGCTAGCTGCTGGCGCTCTTCTTCCGCTGCTATTTCTGCCTCTTCTGCCAGAGTGCGTTTTACATAGGTTCGCTTCTTACGAATTTCAACACTAACGCTTTTACCACCTCTACGCGCTACACCACCTAACTTAATCTCACTGGTAGACTTACGTTTTAAGGTGATTTTCTTAGGTGCCGATATAGTGCCTGCATCATCTTTACCGTGACGCTCCTGCAAAAAACTAAGTAAGTCTTGTTTTTGCTCCTCCGTCACCATGTCATCTGCTTTTTTCACTAAAACCCCAGCATCATTTAGTTGCTCAATCAAACGATCCTCGGCAATACCTACTGTCTCTGCAAGGTCTTTAACCTTAATATCACTCATTGGTTATTCTCCCGCCTCTACTGTTTCATCGGCAAACCATGATTCCCGTGCCTTCATAATTAATGTTGCTGCTTGTTGCTCATCAACACCTTCTATTTCCACCAATTCATCCACTGATTGATCGGCTAAATCATCTAATGTCACAATTCCTTTGCTGGCAAAAGTTAACGCCAATTCTTGGGTCATACCTTCCATATCAAGTAAATCTTGTGCTGGCTCAGCTGACTCTAACTGCTCTTCATTGGTAATTGCTTTTGTCAATAACATCTCTCGAGCTCGAGAACGCAACTCCGTTACAATATCAATATCAAACTCATCTATCTCTAACATTTCTTGTTCAGGTACATAAGCCACTTCTTCGAGCGAGGAAAAACCTTCCTGAGCCAAAATTAAAGCGAGATCTTCGTCCACGTTCAGCTCTGTTTTAAACAGTTCTATCAACCCGCCCGTTTCAGACTCAGCTTTTTGCTCAGCATCTTCTGCGGACATGACGTTGAGATCCCATCCTGTCAATTGGCTAGCTAATCTTACATTTTGACCACCACGACCAATAGCTTGGGAAAGCTGTTCATTATCGACGGCAATATCCATGCTATGTGAGTCTTCATCAACTATAATGGATAAAACTTCTGCGGGTGCCATTGCATTGATTGCAAAGCGAGCAGGCTCTTCATCCCAAACAATAATATCAACACGCTCGCCACCTAGTTCATTAGTGACGGCTTGTACGCGTGAACCACGCATTCCTACACAGGCACCGACTGGATCGATACGTGATTCTTTAGCCAATACAGCAATTTTAGCCCTTAGGCCTGGATCACGTGCAGCACCTTTAATCTCAATCATGTCATCACTAATTTCTGGCACTTCCAAACGGAATAACTCAATTAGCATCTCAGGAACAATGCGACTTAGAATTAATTGTGGGCCACGACCTTCAGGACGAATTTCTTTCAAATAGCCTCGCACTCTGTCCCCTGTACGAAAACTTTCACGGGGGATCATCTCTTCACGAGGAATAAAGGCTTCAGCATTCCCGCCTAAATCAAGGATAACGTTACCACGCTCAACACGTTTAACGGTACCATGAATTAACTGGCCTAATTTTTCTTGGTATTGCTCAACAACTTGTGCGCGTTCAGCTTCCCGTACTTTCTGTACAATGACTTGTTTTGCAGTTTGGGCAGCAATTCGGCCAAACTCAACTGAGTCCATTGGCTCACGAATATATCCTTCGACTTCAGCTTCACTATCTTTTTTAAGTGCTTCAGACAAGAGAATTTGAGTTTCTGGTGATTCAAATTCTTCATTATCATCTGCTAGAATCAGCCATTGGCGGAAGGTCTCATAATCACCTGTTTCACGGTCAATAATAACATGAGCATCTAATTCAGAATCAGATCCTTTACGTGTAGCCATCGCCAACGCAGCTTCAATCGCTTGAAAAATAACTTCTTTTGGCACCCTCTTCTCATTAGAGACAGCATCAACGACTAGTAATATTTCTTTATTATTCATTTTGACCTCAGTGGATCTTTAAAAGTAATCCATCTTAAAACTGTACTTAACCAATTATGATACGCTGTTTTTAGGCGGTAAGTCTCGCTTTTGCTATCTTTGAGAGCGGTAATTCATACACTTCACCATCAACCTCAATTAAAATATTACCGTCACTAAAACCTTGTAATACACCCGTAAAATTACGCCGACCATTTATGGGTAATTTCACTGATAATTTAGCTTCACTACCAGAAAATCGTTCAAAGTCTCTTGCTTTAAATAAGGGCCTATCAAAGCCTGGCGATGAAACTTCTAATGAATATGCGGCATTAATAGGGTCTTCTACTTCTAAAATACCGCTAACTTGGTGACTTACTCGCTCACAATCTTCTATTGAAATACCTTGATCAGCATCAATATAGATACGCAACACGGTATGCTGGCCATTCTTTATATATTCCACACCCACCATTTCATAACCAAGCGATTCGATGGGTGTTTCAATAAGTTGTTCAATTTGGTCACTTATAGCCATAAATACCTAAAAAAAAAGGGCCATTGGCCCAATTTAAAATCTCTATAAAAACAAAAACCCCATAAATGGGGTTGTTCATTTGGTAGCGGGGGCTGGATTTGAACCAACGACCTTCGGGTTATGAGCCCGACGAGCTACCAAACTGCTCCACCCCGCACCGGATTAAGCGATGCATTATACCTACACATAAAAAATCGTCAAGTCTGATAACAACTATCTGTCTTTTAATTTGCGTGTCAGCGTATTACGCCCCCAACCTAACAGCTTTGCTGCTTCCTGACGTTTACCGGCCGTTTTCTCTAATGCCACATCCATTAACAGTCCTTCTACCATAGGTATAACATCCGCCAACACACCTTCTTGGCCACTTAATGCTTTTGTTGCAGCCCACTGCCTAAACAGTGACTGCCAATTCCCTGAACCTTGTCGTTCAGTTGAAGCCTCACTAATTAATTCGCTAGATAGATCATCCATTTCTACAACCTGGCCTGGCGACATAACCGTCATCCAACGACAAGTATTTTCTAATTGTCTAACATTACCCGGCCATGATAATTGCGAAAGGTATTGTTCTACTTCAGATGATAATGACTTTACAGCGACATCAAGCTCTTTAGCTGCTTTGTTTAAAAAATAATTAGCGAGTGTCGGTATATCTTCTCTGCGTTCTTGTAGAGTAGGAACTTGGATGCGGATAACATTTAAACGATGAAAAAGATCTTCCCTAAATTCACCTTTTTCTACCCGCTGTTCAAGATTTTGATGCGTAGCTGCGACAATGCGTACATCTGCATTTATGGCTGTATGCCCACCCACTCGAAAAAACTCACCATCTGACAAAACCCGCAGTAAGCGAGTTTGTAATTCTAAAGGCATATCGCCAATTTCATCTAAAAATAAGGTGCCACCATCAGCTTGCTCGAAGCGACCTTTTCTCATGACATGCGCCCCCGTAAAAGAACCTTTTTCATGACCAAAAAGTTCTGATTCCATTAGTTCTTTTGGAATAGCAGCCATATTCAAGGCAATAAAGGGAGATTTACTTCGTGGACTATGCCGATGCAATGCTTGTGCAACTAACTCTTTACCKGTACCAGATTCACCATTAATTAACACGGTTATATTGGATCGAGCAAGACGGCCAATCGCCCTAAATACCTCTTGCATGGCAGGCGCTTCACCAATAATTTCATTAGACAAACTCACTTGATCATCAATAACAACATCAGTGTCTTGAGGTATCTCTGTACGCTGTGCTACTGCCCGTTGAACTAATTCTATAGCTTCATCTACATCAAATGGCTTCGGTAAGTACTCAAATGCACCCCCTTCGTATACAGATACTGCACTATCAAGATCTGAATATGCTGTCATGATAATAACGGGCAATTTAGGTAAGATCCGCTTAATATCAGCCAATAATTGTAGGCCATCCATACCCGGCATACGAATATCACTGATCAATACATCTGGTGTAGATATTTTGATTGCATCTAATACTTCTAACGCATTTTCAAATACGCGAACGTTAATTTCAACAGCCTCCAATGCTTTTTGTAATACCCAACGTATTGAACGATCATCGTCTACAACCCAGACATTTACTTCATTTTTCACTCATATTCTCCAATGGAAAAACAACTGAGAAAACGGTTTTCCCAGGCTGACTCAAACAGGAAATAGCACCATTATTTCTATGTACTAAATTTTGAACTAAATATAATCCTAATCCTGTACCTTCGGCTCGACCGGTCACCAAGGGAAAAAACATTGTTTCTTGTAAACTCTTCGATATCCCAGGGCCGTTATCTTCAATATCAATGCAAACCCCTAAACGATAACGCCTTTTCTCTATACTGATATTACGTTGTACTCGAGTGCGTATCACAATATGGCCTGCACCATGCATTGCTTGAACGGCATTCTGGATAAGGTTAAGAAATACTTGCACCAGTTGATCAAAATCAGACATTAAATCTGGGATACTAGGATCATAATCACCTATAAAAGTAAGACGGTGATCGATCTCAGCTAATACTAACTGTCTGACATGCTGTAATACCTGATGAATATTGACTGGGACAGAATCCGAACGGTGATGAGACCCCAGCATTTTTGTCATTAAATTCTGTAATCTATCAGCCTCACTGATAATAATGGAGGTATATTCTTTTAAATCATCTGATTCTAGTTGGCGTTCTAATAACTGAGCAGCTCCTCTTAACCCCCCCAATGGATTTTTTATTTCATGTGCAAGACCGCGTAAAACTTGCTGTTGAGTATGTAAGCTTTCATCTCTACTAATACGCTGCTGAAAATCTAATTGTGTTAACTCCAATAGAATATATTGCTGATACTCATCGACCTCAACCAGTTTAATAGCACAATCGACAATTATCTCACCCGTACTAGGAATATAAAGTCTAACCTCGTGTTCTATCAGTGCTTGCCCTGTTTGTTTAACACGCTCCAAACTCACTATCATTTCATTTTCACCCGGTAACAGGGTTTGAAAAGGAATATTCAATGCTTGGCGTTGGCTCATTTCAAACAAGATTTCTGCCGCCACATTAAGTGAGCAGATCCGTAATGAATCATCCATCACCACAATAGCGGTGGCAATATTATCAATAATATCTTGGCCGGATAATGACTCATTCATCATACAAAGTACGCTCGAAATTTATTCATAAAGAAAAATAGAGCAAGGAATGCTCCAACTATTCGTGACAAAAACAAATAAACATTAACTTAATGATATTAAATGAAATTATTTATTTTTTAGGGGTGAGACCGATCTAAATATCTGCAATGGTAGATAAAAGTATAGCGTACATCATTTAAAAACGCACCACAATAGTGCGTAAACAAGTAAGGGATACTATGGCGCGGTAGAAACCCGTTGAAGGTGAAAAGTAACCGACTTACTTAACTTTAAAACTTTGTTGCTACTATCGACAACAGAGACAGTCAGTGTATGGGTGCCTCGATCAACGTTGGTTAAAGTAAAACTAAGCTCTGCCAACGCCTCTCCCTGTTGCTGACCATCAACCATAGCTATAATTTTATCTCCACGCTCACTATTCAGCTCAGGTTGAATATCGACATTGACTAATACATTACCATTATTGACCCTAACCGTTTTATCATGCTCTGGGGCCGTTATTTCCACCTGATAATCAGGAATACGACTGGCTTCTTCATCTATCTCATTTTCAGTAACAGATATAGTAGGTTGTTGAATAGGTACTGGGGTATAGGTTGGTAATTCATCCACACGAACGACTTCAGCATCAGGGTGATACTCGTCTGAATAGGTTGCATATCCATTTTTATCAAACCAGCGATACACCTCAGCATTGGCTGATGTAAGGAAACAAAACAAAATGATCCATAAATGCTTCATTGTTTAATGTTAAGCCAAACAGCTTGTATCTGCAACATGTGCAAAAAAAAACGCCCCCAAAACTTGGAGGCGCTTCACATATTTAAAATAAATGTCGAATTAACAGCTGTAGTACAGATCAAACTCAGCAGGATGAGTTTCCATACGCAAACGTGTTACTTCTTCCATCTTAAGCTCAATATAAGCATCGATCATATCGTTAGTGAACACACCACCATCGGTCAAGAAATCACGATCTTTATCTAATGCATCCAAGGCTTGATCTAATGAAAAACAGACTTGTGGAATGGCCGCTTCTTCTTCAGGAGGCAGATCATATAAATCCTTATCCATCGCATCACCAGGATGGATTTTATTCTTAACACCATCAAGACCCGCCATAAGTAAGGCTGCAAAGGCTAAGTATGGGTTAGCAGTTGAATCACCAAAACGCACTTCAACACGACGACCTTTTGGATTGTTAACAAAAGGAATACGAATTGATGCAGAGCGGTTACGTGCAGAGTACGCCAACATAATGGGGGCTTCAAAACCAGGTACTAAACGTTTATAGCTATTTGTACTCGCGTTGGTAAATGCATTCAATGCTTGAGCATGTTTAATCACACCACCGATATAATACAATGCCGTTTCAGATAAACCACCATATTTGTTACCGGCAAACAAGTTTTCACCATCTTTAAATAAAGACATGTGAACATGCATACCGTTACCATTATCACCAACGATGGGCTTAGGCATAAAAGTAGCTGTTTTACCATAAGCATGAGCAACGTTATGAACAACATATTTAAGCGCTTGTACTTCGTCAGCCTTTTTAACCAATGTATTGAATTTAACACCAATCTCACATTGGCCAGCAGTGGCCACTTCATGATGATGAACTTCTGTTAATTGGCCCATTTCTTCAAGTGTCAAACACATTGCACTACGTATGTCTTGTAATGAATCAACGGGAGGTACAGGAAAGTAACCTCCTTTTACACCGGGACGATGGCCTTTGTTACCATCAGCAAATACTTTATCCGTATTCCAAGAAGCTTCATCAGAATCTATCTTGTAAGATGAACCCGAGATATCGCTAGACCAACGCACATCATCAAAGATAAAAAATTCATTTTCAGGGCCGAAATAAGCGGTATCAGCCATACCTGTCGCTTGCATATGTGCTTCTGCTCTATGAGCAACACTACGTGGATCACGTTCATAACCCTGCATCGTTGATGGTTCAATAATATCACAGCTAATGATTAAGGTATTATCATCCATGAAGGGATCCATCACTGCAGTTTCAGGATCTGGCATCAAAATCATGTCTGATTCATTGATACCTTTCCAACCCGCAACAGATGAACCATCAAACATATTACCTTCAGCAAAGGTATCTTCATCAATAGTATGTGCAGGGAAAGTAACGTGTTGTTCTTTACCGCGGGTATCGGTGAAACGGAAATCCACAAACTGGACATCCTCATCTTTAATCATTTGAAGCACATTTTCGACTGACATTTACAAAATCTCCAATTAAATTATTGCACTTACCTATATGTTGTGCAAAAAACACTCATCAAAATACAGCACAAAATGAGCCAACTCTTATTTTGTACAAAATCAATTGCTTACTGATGTTTTACAATCAATCTTGCACTATAATGGTGCGCAAAAATAACTAACGCACCATTTTTGTTCTAATTTCCTACACGTATCGTTATTGTTATTTCATCATCACTTTCATGGTGCTCAATAATCTTGTGGCCATTGATTCGTGCCCATGCAGGAATATCACTTAAGGCGCCAGGATCGGTGCAAATTACATCCAATATATCACCATCTGATAATTCTTTAACCTTATTTTGTGTTTTTATAACAGGCATTGGACACAACATCTTCCTAGCATCTAATTCATGACGGCTCATACGTGCCACTCCTTAATTACTTGCTCAGAAGTCAGTGGTTTAATATTCATTATTTGAATCTCTTTTCCTGGTACAGAAATTTCTACTTTAACCTGTTCGGCATCACGGCCTTGTCCGTAACGAGCGACAACCCCTGCTGCTAATTCAAAATCATCAGGTTTGATATCTCCATCAATTAATGTCAATGGCCCATTGTGACTAACAACTTGAACCGTCACAAACTGTTTCCGATAACCTTCTAGATATTTACTTTCACCCGCATCACGCGCAATGATTAATTTAAACTCAGGCTTAGGTCTAAGATGACGGCCTACTTTAAGAAGCATAATGTCATCCATTTCATATTCACGACTGCCTCGTCCTTCCCATAAATCAACCAATTTATTGGAATAATTCTTATCCGTCAGGAAACAACAACCACCGGCAGGTGAGGCATAATCAGTAAAGCCAAACTCTGCTGCTAAAGCCATCTGAGGTTTACGATTGCGTCCGCTAAAGTCATATAATTTTTCACGATCTACCCAACCTTCGAGTTCCGGCTTAGTTTCTGGTAGATTTTTAGCACATAATGGCCTTAATAAAATATCATCAGCACCTGATTCTCTGGCAATAACCGGCATCGTTTGTTTGCGTTGTGACATTGGTCGTTGACCAATCACTTCACCGGTAATAATAAAATCAAAACCATTGTGATGATTTTCTTTAACCCACTCTACAGCCTTGCTCACCATAAATATCTTGCAATCCAAACATGGATTCATATTGGCGCCATAGCCATGTTTCGGATTGAGTAATACATCTTTATATTCTTCAATCACATCAACAATGTGTAGCTTGATACCTAACTGCTCTGCTGCCCACAAAGCATTATTACGTTTTTTCTTATCTTTATCATGGTTACGGATCGCATGAGTATGTCCTTCAACACAAAATCCGGTATAAAAATTGATACCTTCAACTTCAATCCCTTGTTGTTGCAGCACACGTACAGCTAGCAATGAATCTAAGCCGCCAGAAATTAAGGCAACAGCCTTATGTTTTTTCGTCACGCTGTTCCACCTACGGTTAAACTATCGATCTTCAATGTGGGTTGTCCAACACCAACAGGGACGCTTTGGCCTTCTTTGCCACAGTTGCCTACACCAGTATCCAGCTCTAAATCATTTGCTACCATGCTAATTCGGCTCATCACTTCAGGACCATTACCAATTAAGGTCGCTCCTTTTACCGGGTGAGTAATTTTACCTTTTTCAATCAAATAAACTTCACTGGTTGAGAATACAAATTTACCTGAGGTAATATCAACCTGCCCCCCCCCAAAATTAACCGCATAAATACCCTTTTCAACCGAGGAAATAATCTCTTCAGGATCATGCTGACCGGGTAACATATATGTATTTGTCATGCGAGGCATCGGCAAATGAGCATAGGATTCGCGACGACCATTACCGGTRCTTCGCATTCCCATCAAACGCGCATTATGCTTATCTTGCATATAACCTGTTAATTTCCCATTTTCGATCAAAATGGTTCTTTCTGTTGGCACACCTTCATCATCAATTGATAACGAGCCGCGACGATCTTGCAATGTACCATCGTCAACTACCGTACAAAGAGGTGAAGCGACCATTTCACCTAATCGTCCTGAAAAGGCTGAACTACCCTTACGATTAAAATCTCCTTCAAGACCATGCCCAACGGCTTCATGCAATAATACTCCTGGCCAACCTGAAGCAAGAACAACCGTCATATTCCCTGCCGGTGCATTGACTGCCTCTAAATTGACTAATGCTTGCCTTACGGCCTCTTTTGCATAAGAACGCGCTAAATCATTATCTTGAAAATAACGGTAATCTAATCTCCGCCCACCACCAGCGCTGCCACGTTCACGCCGACCATTAGATTCCACAATAACAGATACATTCATCCGTACTAAAGGTCGAATATCTGCAGCATAAGTACCATCACTTGCAGCAATCAGAATCGTATCTAACCCGCCAGCCAAGCTAACATTAACTTGTGTAACACGCGGATCTTCAGCTCGTGCAGCCGCATCAGCTTGATGTAATAAATCTAGCTTTTGTTCAACAGATAATATTGCTAGTGGATCTGCCGCACTATAAAGCTGAGGTGCATGCGTTCGTTTCCAAGCTTGTATCTTGCCATCAACGCCTTGGCGAGAAATTGCTCTAGCTGCTTTTGCTGCATCATTTAATGCGGGCAAAATAAGATCATCAGAATAAGCAAAACCTGTTTTTTCACCACTACAAGCGCGTACTCCGACACCTTGCTCAATATGATACCCGCCATCTTTGACGATACCATCTTCCATGAGCCAATTTTCATGGCGTGATTGTTGAAAATATAAATCCACATAATCAACACCCGACGTCATCGTAGCCGAAATTGTTTGTTCCAGATCATGATCTGTCAAACCGGCAGGCACTAATAATTGTTGATTAACTTGTTCGAAAATAGATGATGGCATTAATAAATTAAATCTATTGATAAAGGGAGAGGATCATACCAGATATTATTGTGTTGGCGGTTTAACTGTATTCATTTGAGGGTCATCCCAAGGACCTGTCAAATCGTAACTATAGCTAATTAAATTTACAATGTTTTTATCAAAAAGCTTATCGACAATTTTGTCTACAATCAATATTGCCGCCCCAACACCCAAACCTACAGGTCCACCAGCTACTGCACCAGCAACAGGTAAAGTGGATGAAACATTAGGTGTCACTTTGACTACTTGGTTATAACGCTGTTCAACCAAATCAGCAGAACCTGTCACCTCAATGGTAGCAGTATCACCTTTCATCATTAAATCATCGGTCTGAGCAAGACCATTATGAATACCAAAACTTCCCTTGATAGAACTAAAGCCAAAGCCTTTACCAAAAAGATCGCTAAAATCAAGCGATAACCGTCTTGGTATAGCCGCCACGCTCAATAACCCAAAAATGCGACCCGCAGCACCAGGCTCAACATCTACTAATTGCCCTTTGCCCACATCAACAGTCAGTTGTCCTATCGCTTTTTGGTGAGAGTATTCAAGTGGATTACCCGCCCAACTTAAGTTCATATTAGCTTCAAAACTACTCGCTTCAATGGCTTGCTGATAGCCAAAAGTAGCCAATAAACCACTTAAATTTGAGCTATAGGCATCAATTTCAAATTGGCTTTGAGTTCCACGGGCCAACTGCCGCCATGATCCTTTTGCGCTAGCATTAATAACATCAGATACCAAGCTGGCACTATTTAATATCCAATTTTGGTCCTGTCTAACAGCTCGAATATGTACTTCTCCAAACAGGCGGCCATCCACATATAAATGTTTACTATCAAGCGTAATACTTGGCCACAAGGAGATTGTTTTTTCTACTTCACTCTCAAAGTCTACTTGTTCTGACGGGTTGTCTTGTTTTGGTAACTGTAATTTTATATAGTCAAAATCAAGTGTGATTGGCACAACACTATCAAGATCATGAGGCCATGTAATATTACCTTTAGCTTGTTCTGAAAATAGGCTGATCCGCCAATCTTGCGCTGCTTTCTCTGCTGAAAAAGCAACCTTGGTCAATTGCTGTTCAAAACCTGATAAATGATCAATATTCATCGAAATTCTATCAAGATTATCCAACCAAACACTCTCCCCACTCGGTGAAAGCCCTTGTTGCCAAGTTAACCAATCATCGATAGATAATTCATTCAATTGCCCTGTAATAATCACTCCCGATTCTGGCAAAACAGCCTGTCCACTACCAAACCGTAGTTCTCCTCGCCAACGAGTGTCATTAGCTACTGGAGAAATCACGACATTAACCAAGTCCGCATATACGGCTGAATACATTAGTTTATCTTCATCAATATGCTGTATTGATACAGTGAAAGTGGATAACTGTTCACTCGTTTTCCCGATGGGCATGGGCATATCAATTGCAAGACCGCCAAGCGTTGAGTTTAAATTAACATCTACGGTAAATTCGCCAAGCTGTTTTTCTGAAATGGCAACCTGTGCTTGATACGCCGTTTGTCCCGACACATATTCAGGCACAAGATCTGGCCATAAGTGATTTACACTTTGTGTTGATATATCTCCGTCAATATTCACCAGCGTCATATCATCTTGTGGATTAACATCAATTTTGCTTGCATGCCCAAGCAGCACTGCGGTTATATTTTGAGCTTGAACACCACTGTTATTAAACTGTAAATGTCCATTCACTTTTGTAAATGGCGCTTCAGGCATATCTGTTAACATGATTTGGCTATCAATAAAACTCACATACCCTGTTGCTTCGGTGGCATCAGCATCAGCTAAAGGCACCATTAAATTCAATTGAATATGACTGTTACCAGCCGCCGTCACTATGTCTGTCACACTGCCAAAGCGAGGTTTTAAAGGACTATTTTTCAGAAAATTCAACGCTTGTTGTGTGGTCCCTTTTAGCAAACCCTTCACTTTTAAGATCGGCTTATCTTCAGTTAATTTTGTAATGATGGTCGTCACATCCGCAAAATTAAAATCAGCAACCACCCCCTTGCGACTTTTGATAACGAGCTCATTCCCTTTACCGGTGATAGTGCCAGTTACATTAAATAAGTCAGGCCAACCAGAGGCATAATGTAGCTGAACATCTTCAACATTTAGCATCATCTCAAACTGACCTAGCTCAGGCTGTTTATCAAAAGGAAAAGCAGCTGGATCGCCTGTTATCGTAATATGGCCATCAACAATCTTACCTGCCACGAATGCATCTTTAGCCCAATCGCCAAAATCTTGGCCTAATACGTCTGGTGGAAAATACGATTGCCATCGATTGGCAATGACATCGTCCATCGTCAAGGTTAAATCTACTAGGTTTTTACCATCACTTTGTTTCACATTGCCATCAAGTTGCAAATTAAAGTCATCATTCCACACTCGCAGCGCATTACTCTGCCAGTGCAAACCAGCTTCATCCTGTTGCCAATAAAACAATCCAGATATAGCATCAAAAAATACCGCATCATCTAGCCATTTTTCTGGATATAAAGTGACATCTTGACTATCAATATTGAGGCTGCCTGAACCATTCCGCCAATCAACAATAGCACTGAATCCAGTGACTCCTGGCATATTCTGCCATGGAAGGACAATAAGCTCTTTTATGGTGACAGCAACATCTTGGATCCCTTGCTCCACATTATATTTAATATGAATATCTTCCATATCTCCTGCCGGTTTTTGTTGACGCAGAGATTCTGGCAAGTACTTTGTTAGTAATGCTATTGAAGTAAGATCGCTAAGACGTAAATAACTACTCTCTATAGAGACTATTTCTTCATTATTTTGATTAATAAAAAAGTGGCTTTGTGGCCATTGTTCGCCATTGATATTCAGCTGTAAATCACGCGCTGACAGCTGCCAAGAATTATCCTTTTTCTGCCAAGAAAATTGCCCCTCAAATTGCTGAATAGATACAGAAGAGCCATCACTATCTTCGTTCGTAGTCGCCAGTTTGCTTTCTGATACTGCTAGCGCAACAGAAGCCTCATTAACCTCAATGCCTACACCTTTAGCACTGACATTCATCGAGGCATAACCTTGTTCTACCATCATACCTTTCAAGTCAAACTGGTTGACAAAAGGCGCAAATAGCACATTATCTGTGTTAAATTGTCCCTGCCATGAACTAGCATCAAAACCTTGTTCTGACCAAGTCATATCACCTTCAGCAGTCACAAAATGCCCCAGCGATTTCGGCAAGTTGATTGAGACTGTTGCTTCCCATCGCTCATCTTGGTGAGAAATAATGGCATTTTCTAATTGATATAGACCCGAAAAATCTCCATTCACTAAATCAGTGTAATGAATTGAAATACTCTGCAACTCAATTTCCCTCAACAACATTAACCACTGCGTGACATTAATATCATTACTGCCCGTATCGACTAGTCCTTCTACTTGGAAATCTCCTTGTTCAGTCCGCAGCAAATCTAATGTCAACCCAGCTAATGTTGCATCTTTTAATACAGGCTCCTGTTGCTGGATACTAGTAACGACATCTAAGCCAAAATAAATATGGTCTAATGTTAATAATGTCTTACTGTTATTTTGATGTAATACCTTAATATCATTAACTTGTAATTGAGGTGATACTCCCTTCCAATCTAAACCTACCTGACCAATTTCAACAGGATAGCCAATTTTATCACCCACCCAATGGGCAATTTCATCCTTTCTGTTTTCAATTGATTCAGACAACCAGACAGCCGAACCAATGACTAATATTGCCAGCACAGCTACAAAAACAAGGATATAAAATACTTGTTTACTGGCTATATGAAAACTACGCCATATCAACGACATAAAATCACATCAACACCACATTATATTGTTCGCGACCATATTGGGTTTCACTTTGAAACAAAATAGGTTTGCCAATAAACTGTTCCAATTCGGCCACATTAGTAGAATCTTCATCATTTAACCGGTCAATAACATCCTGAGTTGCTAACACTAAAAATTGGCGCGTTTCATACTGCTTAGCTTCACGTAATATCTCACGAAAAATATCATAACAAACCGTTTCAGTGCTCTTAACGTAACCTTTGCCACTACAACTAGGACAAGGTTCACATAAAGTATGCTCTAAACTTTCACGTGTTCTCTTTCGTGTCATTTCAACTAAACCTAACTCAGAGACTGGAAAAATCTGATGCTTAGCTCTATCAGACGACATCGTCTTTTCTAATGTTCGTAAAACTTGATCTCTATGTTCAATTTCTTCCATATCAATAAAGTCGACAATAATGATCCCGCCAAGGTTGCGAACTTTCAATTGACGGGCAATCGCGTGGGCTGCTTCAAGGTTAGTCTTAAAAATCGTTTCTTCTAAATTTTTATGGCCAACAAATCCTCCAGTATTAACGTCAACCGTTGTCATGGCTTCTGTTTGGTCAAAAATTAAATAGCCACCAGACTTAAGCATGACTTTACGTTCTAATGCCTTTTTAATTTCATCTTCTACACTAAATAAATCAAATAAAGGTCTTTCACCTTTGTAATGTTCCAATCTTTCAACACAATCTGGTACAAAATTTTGGGCAAACTTGACCGCTTTTTGAAAAGTCTCTGTAGAATCAATCCGTATCCGTTCAACATCAGATGAATATAAATCTCTTAAAGCTCTTAATGCCAAAGGCAAATCTTCATGTAAGGGCTGACCACACTTAACTGACGATTTACGTTGGGTCAACTCTTCCCACAACCGGTGTAAAAACTTTAGATCTGACTGTAATTCTATTTCTGAAATACTCTCTGCCGCTGTTCTCAATATATATCCACCAGAATCAGGTTCAGCCTCTAATAACGATATCAAACAGTTTTTTAGACGATCACGTTCTTGTTCGCCATCAATTTTCAACGAAACGCCAATACCTTGCGTTTCAGGCATATAGACTAAATACCGTGATGAAACTGATAGCTGTGTTGTCAAACGAGCACCTTTACTGCCCATCTGGTCCTTAATCACTTGGACTAAAATTTCCTGCCCTTCACGCAACAATGAAGTAATTGCCGGCACTTCTGCTGCTGCCTCGTGCAAATCACCCGTCTGCCCTTTAGGAATAGAAATATCAGATGCGTGTAAAAATGCCGCGCGCTGCAAGCCTATTTCTACAAATGCTGCCTGCATACCGGGCAAGACACGGCACACTTTGCCTTTGTAGATATTTCCTACCAAGCCTCTGTTTTCAGTGCGCTCAATAAATACTTCTTGCAACACACCATTATCAACCACTGCTGCACGAGTTTCACTAGGTGTCACATTCACTAAAATTTCACAACTCATTGGTTTTATCCCGCTATTCTTTTTAGTAGCTCGCCCGTCTCTCTGATGGGTAACCCCATAATGCCAGAATAACTTCCCTGTATTTCTGTGATAAATAATGCTGCAAAGCCTTGAACTGCATAACCACCGGCTTTATCTACACCTTCTTTTGTTGATATATACCAATCAATATCAGCATCACTTAACTCAGCAAAAGTAACAGAACTGGTATTAAGTTTACATAATATGTGTTGCTCAGAAACAATAGCCACCGCCGTCAACACCTGATGACTTGTGCCCGATAAGCGTTTTAACATTATTCTGGCATTTATATCATCAACGGGCTTGCCTAAAACATCATTGCCTAACACAACCGATGTATCCGCCCCTAATACGGGCAACGGGCTTTGCTTACCCAAAGCATCACTTCCTGCTTTTGCTTTGGCTATAGCAACGCGCTGCACATATTCAACAGGAGTCTCATCTTCAAACCGACTTTCATCCACATCAACAGATAATACCGAGAAATCGACTCCAATCTGAGTCAAAAGTTCACTGCGTCGAGGCGAGCCAGAAGCTAAATATATCGATGGAAAGTTCATGCGCGATGATAAGGATGATTCTGTAATATCGTCCAAGCACGATATAACTGTTCTGCCATCACAATACGCACTAAGGGGTGTGGCAGAGTGAGGGGTGATAACGACCAACGCTGATTGGCACGTTGCAAGCAGCTATCTGCAAGTCCATCAGCGCCACCCACTACAAGTGATATATCTCGCCCATCAGCTTGCCAGTTTTTGAGTTGATCCGCCAATTGATCCGTACTCCAAGCCTTCCCTTTTACATCCAGTGCAACAACATGATGATTATCCGGAATGGCTGAAAGTATTCGCTCACCTTCTTCACGCATCCACTGCGGGGCGCTACCACTTTTGCCCCTTTTGGCTGGGCTTATTTCATGCAAATGAACACTACATTCTCGTGGCATGCGCTTCGCATATTCTTGATAGCCATCCGTCACCCACATTGGCATTTTAATACCAACGGCTAGCAAGTTTAACTTCATTCCTGTTCAGCCGAAGCCTGTGTTTGCTCTGTGGTTGCCGGCACACTCCATAATTTTTCCAAATTATATGTAGCACGAGTCTGTGGTGTCATAATGTGAACAATCACATCACCCAAATCAACTAATGCCCATTCACCAACATCTTCACCTTCAATACCCATGGGTTGAATGCCCGCTGCTTTGGCCTGAGAATTAACCTCATTGGCTAATGCCTTTACCTGACGAGTTGATTTACCCGTGGCAATAATCATGAAATCAGTGAAATCAGTCATCTCGGTAACATCTAATACTTGAATATCTTCTGCTTTAATATCTTCTAGTGCATCAATCACTAGCAACTGTAATTCTTTAGCCTGCATTGGGCTCTCCATTATATAATTAGCTTATTTTACCCTAAGCAGTGCTTTTCGTCTGATATTGTGCAAAACAGAGACTAAATAGATTTATTTTATCTACTATTTCAACTAGATTTATTATCTACCGCCACCAAAATCAAGTTGGCTGACCCTGATGGATCCCCACGAAATACTAAATAGTTAAACATTAAGCGGCGCGACCATCAAACGTTGTATTTCTTGATAAGCCGCCTCCCAATCA
>NVUI01000017.1 GCA_002733105.1 Methylophaga sp. | reverse complement strand
CTGGTGTTGACTACTTAAATGGTGGTACTGGTAATGACATTCTAGAGGGCGGTACTGGTAATGATCAGCTTTGGGGTGAAGCAGGTAGTGATACTTTTGCCTTTAATCAAGGTGATGGGATAGATACCATTTTTGATGCAGATGGTAGCGATATTGTTCAATTTGATGCTGGCATTAGTTTAGCAAGCATCACTACTAATTTGATCTATGGCGTTGATGTTACTTATCTTGCTATTGAGTATGGTCAAAATAGTATTGTCTATATTAAAGATGGGATTGAAGGCTCTGTTGCACAATATCAGTTTGAGGATGGCGTTAGCCTTAATGCTAAGGAGTTTTTAGCGGCGACGCTTAACAAGGGTATTGAATACACCAATAATGGTAATGGTTCACCCAGCTATGGTAGTCAGTATGACGATATATTACTAGGTACTGAACAAGCTGAAACATTATATGGACAAGATGGAGATGACACCTTAGCCGGTGGTGGTGGTGATGATGTTCTTGATGGTGGCACGGGCCACGATATTTATTTATTAGGTCGTGGCTCAGGGCAAGATCTGATTAGTGGTGAATCAGTAGAAACAAATACCTTGAAATTATTAGTGGGGGTATCAACGTCAGATTTGAGTTTAGAACGACAAACTAATGATCTCTATATTCATATCAACAATAGTCGTGATGGAGTAGTGATAGAAAATTATTTTGCTCATAGTAAAGAATGGAATATTGAAGATAGTGTAGGCAGTACGACCAACTTATCAACGTTATTGGTTAATTTAGATACTGCAATACAGGCAACATCTATAGCTGAAGTAAAGGCACAATTTTCTGAACAAATTAAAGCTTTTTATGGCAGCGGGTTGTTAGCAAGTGGATTTATTGCTCAAGGGGATAATTTTACTAAAACGACCACATTCACGTCCTCTTATCAGGGAACAACGTTCTATACTAATAATTATGAAGTTGGTATTGATATTATTACTGAAAGTAGTGATAGCGATGTTGTTAGCCGCACGCTCAGTGATACGGTGCAAAATACAACAATTATCAGTAATGTGGTAACTGCAGAAAGTCTTTCTACGTTAAATACTACAGGGGCAACCTTTGTTAAAAATAGGCATAGTAATAGTCAATTCATTACTTTTGCTGCTGATGGTAGTACCCTTAATATTGGAAGTGATACGTCTGTATCTGTTTCTATTTACAGTGGTGGGCGCGAAACAAATCCTTTAACGGGTCAAGTCGTATCAGGTATAAAAGGATCATGGATTTATGAAGGTGGTTCTTCTCCCACCTATACTAATCAGTACAAGCAAGTGACACGCCGAGAAAGTGATATTGATGTGCGATTACAGGTTCTGGAATTAAATGCGGGTAGCGGTGACAATGATATCAATGTATCTCTAGGTCTTTTTAATTTAGTAGATGGTGGAGCGGGTAATGACAAACTATCCGTTGCAACAAGCTCTACCTATATCAACAGACCTGGAGGCGGCACAATGAGTGCTATAGGTGCACCTGGAAGCTTGTTATATGGTAATTCGGGTGATGATGAGCTTGATGGCAGTTCTCGTGATGATGTACTGGTAGGTGGTACAGGAAATGATATTTTAAAAGGCCATGATGGCAATGATCGTTACATTATTTTTGCAGGCGATGGTCACGATGTAATCTTTGACGACGGGATCCTTAATGGCGGGCGTGCTCAAGACGTGATCCAACTACCAGATAGTGTTACCGCTAGTGATCTTGTAGTGAACTGGGGTCAAGAGCTTGTTGCATCAAGAACAACAGAATCTAATTGGACTGGTGAACTGAAGTCACTCCATGCTACTTTGAATATATCTTGGGGAACCAATGACAGTATTATAGTTATTATTCCACATACAGGTCTGAATAGTGGTTTGGGTATAGACAATATCGAATTTTCTGATGGCAGCCAATTAGCCTTTCAAGCACTGGCAGCACAAGCAGGCCCACTGCCTGATTTTGATCCTTATAACCAAGACAATACACTGACAGGTCTAGGCCAGATTTTTGGTGGTGCAGGTGATGATGTTTTACAAAGTATATCGATTGATACCGGTGGCTTTATGGGTAGGCGGTTTTTTTCAACAGAAGGTGCACTTAGAAATTTCTACGATGCTGATTTTGATGGTTTAGTGGGCGGATCAGGTTTTGATACTTTACTTGGAGGCGATGGTAACGATGAACTACTCGGCGGCAATATTTATCATTCTAAGATTATTTTATTTGATGGCGCAGCCACATACGCATTTAGTGGCTTATGGGATGAAGGGAATCTTTTTAACGGTGGAAAAGGTGATGATACGCTTTGGCTTACAGCGGGAAGTGACATTATTGAATACGATTTAGGTGATGGAAATGATCGCGTCACAGATTTTTATCATTCGGAAGTTAGTCTTGCACTTGGGGGCCTTGGCTCACAAAATTTAGCGGATGCCTCTGTACATAATGGCTGGGATGATTTGGCGGCGATAGAAATAGAACATCAACAAATGCTGATAGATAATAATGATACTTTGCGTTTTGGTGTAGGGATATCGGCTTCAGACATCACTATTGAGCGAATAAAATTACGCACAGATATTGATATATTTGAACCAGAAGTGGATTCTTTAAGTTTTACACTTAAAGATGGTTCTGGTCGAGTAGCCTTTGACAGTTGGTTCTCTTCTGCCCATAATCAGCTAAATAGGGTTGAGTTTGCTGATGGTACAGTGTGGGAAGGCGCTGTGTTACAGAGCCTTATCGATGGTGAGCCTATTGATACTAATACCATGCCAGTGTTACAAAATGCATTGCTAGATCAAACAAGTGATGAAGATGTTCTCTTTAGTTATCAAGTGCCAACAGATAGTTTCATAGATAATGATGCTGGTGATACGCTCACATATACAGCTACTTTAGCGGATGGCAGTTTATTACCGAGCTGGCTTAACTTTGATGCCAACACACAAACCTTGTCTGGTACCCCAGATAATGATGAAGTTGGTAGCCTAGAGGTCACTATTACAGCTACAGATAGTAGCGGTTTAAGTGTAGCTGATACCTTTGCATTAACGATTAATAATATCAATGATGCACCGACATTAGAGCTTGCGATAGCCGATCAAAATACGAGTGAAGACAATGTCTTTAACTTTGCCATTCCCACAGGTAGCTTTGCAGATGTAGATACAGGCGATAGCCTGACTTACACAGCTAGTTTAGTCGGTGGTGGTATTTTACCGACTTGGTTGAGTTTTGATGCAGTGACACAGACCTTTAGTGGTACGCCGACTAATGGTGATGTAGGTAGCTTAGCTATAGAGATCACTGCCACAGATAATAGCGGTTTAAGTGTGAGTGATAGCTTTGATTTGGCCGTTAGTACTGTCAATGCAGCGCCCACGATCAATAATGCTCTTATTGATCAAATAAGTAATGAAGACAGCTTATTTAACTTTGTTATCTCTGCTGATACCTTTGCTGATAGTGATGTAGGTGATACGCTCACATATATAGCTACTTTAGCGGATGGCAGTGCACTACCGAGCTGGCTTAACTTTGATGCCAATACTCAAACATTATCAGGCACCCCAGATAATGATGAAGTGGGTGTATTAGATATTAAAGTCACAGCTACAGATAGTGATGCTTTAAGTGTAGCTGATACCTTTGCATTAACGATTAATAATACCAACGACGCACCTACTCTAGAAGCTGCTATTACTGATCAAGTGGTGAGTGAAGATGCCGTCTTTAACTTTGCCATTCCCACAGGTAGCTTTGCAGATGTAGATACAGGCGACAGCCTGAGCTACACAGCTAGCTTAGTGGGTGGTAGTGTTTTGCCGACTTGGTTGAGTTTTGATGCCGTGACGCAGACCTTTAGTGGTACGCCGACTAATGATGATGTAGGTAGCTTGTCTATAGAGATCACTGCCACAGATAATAGTGGTTTAAGTGTGAGTGATAGTTTTGATGTGACTATTGATAATGCCTTAGGTGGGATCCAAGGTACAGCTGGCGATGATGTGCTGACGGGTTGGATTTACGGCGATACCCTCTATGGCCATAGTGGTAATGATGAACTTAATGGCGATGGGGGGGATGACACCCTTTATGGTGGTGATGGCGATGACATATTAGATGGTGGCCATGGTGATGATGCTCTTTATGGTGGTAATGGCGATGATAATTTAATCGGTGGTTATGGAGGCGGGAGTGATTTCTTTGTAGGCGGGAAAGGCAATGATGTGCTGACCGGCCGAGATGGAAATGACACTTATGTATTTAACCTCGGTGATGGGCAGGATACCATTTGGGATTATAGTGGTGTAGACAAGATTAAATTTGGTGCGGGAATTAGTTTAGAAAACCTTAAAGTCAGCCACAGTGGTGGTAGCCATCTAGTGCTAAGCTTGGTTTCATCTCAAGGCATAGCAACAGGTGAGCAACTTACCCTTGGCAATGCCTACAACAACCCAGCCTATCGGATCGAAATAATAGAATTTAACGATGGTAGTGTGCTGACGGCTGATGAATTGGCTGATCTTGTCGTTATTGAAGGTACGGATGGAAATGATGTGCTCACAGGAGGTTATCAAGACGATATATTGTATGGTTATGGTGGTGATGATGTACTCAATGCAGATAGTGGCAATGATACCCTCTACGGTGGTGAAGGGAATGATATTGCTAATGGAAGCAACGGGGATGACAAAATATATGGTGGTGCCGGTGATGACCACTTAACCGGCGGCTATAACCAAGGAAAAGATCTGTTAGTTGGCGGTACAGGTAACGATATTTTAGAAGGTCAAGATGGTGATGATACCTATATATTTAATGTAGGTGATGGCCAAGATACTATCTGGGATTATAGTGGTGCAGATAAGTTAGTGTTTGGTTCAGGCATTGATCAAAGCCATCTTAAAGTCACTCAAATAGAAGGCAAACATCTCATCTTAAGTATCATTGATAGCCAAGGTGAAACGACTGGCGATCAAATTATGTTAGGTAATGCATATAACATTGCGGCGTACCGAGTTGAAACCATAGAATTTGATGATGGTAGTACTTTGAGTCATGACGATTTGATCAATTTGGTTGCAATAGAAGGAACTTCAGGAGATGACACTTTAGTGGGTAATAGCCAAGCTAATACTCTCTATGGTTATGTTGGTGATGATGTGCTTAATGCAGAGAATGGCAATGACACATTATACGGTGGTGAGGGTAATGATATTTTAGGCGGCGGTCAAGGAGATGATGTGCTTAACGGCGGTACAGGTGATGATACACTCAATGGTCATGATGGTAATGATACTTATGTATTCAATGCCGGTGATGGCCAGGATACAGTGAATGATACTGGTGGTAATGACACGATTACTTTTGGTGCTGGTATTGCCAATGATCAACTTTGGTTTGAACAGGCAGGCAATGATTTAAAAATCAGTGTGATTGGGCAAACAGATAGTATGACTATTTCTGGCTGGTATGATGGGTCTGAACAGCAAATAGAAATGATTGAAACTTCTGCTGGATCGTTATTAAGTAATAACCAAGTCGATCAATTAGTGCAAGCCATGGCAGCGTTTTCAGCCCCTGCTGCTGGAGAAACAACGTTGACAGGGCAGATGTCGGATGATTTACAGCCGGTGATTGCTGCTAGTTGGCAATAAGCTAAATTACATTTTTATCAGTAGTTCTTGCCAATTTACGGAAGGACTGCTGATATTATTACGCTAGAATATAACCTATTAGAACGAGCTAAATATATACTTTCATGGAAGAAAAACCTCAAATAGATACGGGCTTAGCCTGTCTGGTCAATCTGGCTAAACTACATGGCTTACCTGCCGATCCAGATCACCTTAGTCATACTCATGCCGATCCTGGCAAGCACTTTGATGAACAGGCGATTACTTTAGCCGGTCGTGACTTAGGGCTTAAAATTCGTGGCCATAATAGTCAATGGAAGAAGCTAGAGAAGACGTCATTGCCTGCCATCGGACAGCACCATGATGGACACTGGTTTATTATTGCGGGCATTGAATCTGATAAAGTCCTTATTCACGATCCACTAGAAAAAGCACCACTGACCTTAGAAAAATCCAGTTTTGAAAAAGCATGGTCAGGCAGAGTGATTTTAGTAACACGGCGGGCCTCACTCTCCAACTTGGGCGGCCATTTTGATTTTAGTTGGTTTGTACCGGCTATCTTAAAATACAAGAAACTGTTATTTGAAGTATTAGCCGCATCCTTTTTCTTACAACTATTTGCACTTCTCACGCCACTATTTTTTCAAGTCGTGATTGATAAAGTCCTAGTACATAAAGCGTTAACGACCCTAGATGTCTTAGCAATTGGTTTGTTGGGAGTCTCTTTATTTGAAGTTATCCTTGGCGGTCTGCGTACTTATTTATTTTCTCATACTACTAATCGAGTTGATGTGGTACTGGGGGCTAAATTATTTAAACATCTATTAGCACTCCCTATTAGTTACTTCGAAGCTAGACGGGTAGGGGATTCTATTGCTCGGGTACGAGAGCTAGAAAATATTCGTAATTTTATTACTGGTTCTGCTTTAACCCTTGTCATTGATTTATTTTTCACCATAATATTTTTCATTGTGATGTATTACTACAGTCCTGCACTCACCTTTATTGTGCTGGGTGCTATTCCTTTTTACATCATTTTGTCGATATTTATTACGCCTATTTTACGTAAAAGACTTGATGATAAGTTTAATCGAGGTGCTGAGAATCAGGCCTTTTTAGTGGAATCTATTACTGGTGTGGAAACCCTTAAGGCGATGGCAGTTGAGCCGCAAATGCAACGGCGCTGGGAAGAACAATTAGCGGGTTATGTTGGAGCCAGTTTTCGCGCTGCTAATCTTGGTAATATTGCAGGACAAGTAGCTGGTTTTATTAACAAAGTTACCACTGTATTAATATTATGGATAGGGGCCACTTTAGTGATGACAGGCGAACTTTCAGTTGGCCAATTAATTGCTTTTAATATGTTAGCGGGCAGAGTCAGTGGGCCTATCCTTAGATTGGTACAACTCTGGCAAGACTTTCAACAAGCAGGGCTTTCAGTCAGGCGACTAGGCGATATTCTTAATACACCGGCAGAGCAGGGTTATAACCCGGGAAGAGCTTCTCTACCCAGTTTGCAAGGTGCGATTAACTTTGAAGGTTTGACCTTTAGATATCGTCCTGATTTACCCGAAGTGTTACGTAATATTAATTTGTCGGTCAAACCTGGGGAAGTCATTGGTATTGTTGGCCGTAGTGGTTCAGGAAAAAGTACCTTAACCAAACTTATCCAACGACTTTATGTCCCTGAAAGTGGCCGAATACTGATTGATGGTATTGATTTAGCCTTGATAGAGCCCACTTGGCTACGACGACAAATAGGCGTGGTATTGCAGGAAAATTATCTATTTAACCGAAGCGTAAGAGATAACATTGCATTGAGTAACCCCGGTATCAGTATGGAAGTGATTATTGCTGCTTCAAAATTGGCAGGTGCTCATGAGTTTATTTTAGAGCTGGCCGAAGGTTATGACACGCCGGTGGGAGAACGGGGTAGTAATTTGTCTGGTGGACAACGCCAAAGAATTGCTATTGCTCGTGCACTATTAACTCAGCCTCGCATTTTAATTTTTGATGAAGCCACCAGTGCGCTTGATTATGAATCAGAACGTATTATTCAAGACAATATGCAGCAAATTTGTCGTGATAGAACCGTATTTATCATTGCCCATAGATTAAGTGCAGTGAGACGGTGCAATCGTATTATTGTGATTGAGAAAGGTGAAATTATCGAACAAGGTAGTCACAGCGAATTACTCCAGCAAAAAGGTATGTATGCACGGCTCAATGATTTTCAAAATCAACAATAATTAATGCGAAAGTATAAAAAATAAATGTTATTTAAACGTCAACAAAACGAACATGAATTTCTGCCAGCGGCATTAGAAATTCAAGAAACACCGCCATCTCCTTTAGGCCGACTTATCACATGGGTCATTATGCTGTTTTTTGTGGTGGCCGTCATTTGGGCATTAATCGGAAAAGTCGACATTGTGGTCACCGCCCCTGGACGGTTAATTACCAGTGGTCATGCTAAAATTATTCAACCACTTGATAGTGGTATTGTGCAAGCAATTTATGTCACCGAAGGTCAGCTTGTCAGTGAAGATGATATCTTAATTGAACTGAAACCTGATAGTGCACTTGCTGATGAACAGCGACTGGTGAACGAGCTTGAAAGCTTAACGCAAGATAAAATTCGAGCACAAACCACACTGATGTGGATAACACAGAAAAAGCCAGATTTAAGTCAGTTACCGATAGCATTAAATTCCATTCAGCAGCAACTATTACTATCGCAATGGCATCAACATGGTTCTCAAATCAGTACACTTAAACATGAACAAGATAAGTATCGCTCAGAACAAGACAGTATTATCCAACAAGTAAAAAAATATGAATCGATATTACCTATTCTTACTGCACGTGCAGACAAAACAAGAATGCTTAGTCAAAAACAACTCATACAAGAAGATCAATATCTTGAAATAGAGCAACAGCGATTGACTATTTTTCACGATCATAAAGCTAGCCAGCAGCGCACGAAAGAGCTTAAAGCTGCAATAGCCGAAGTAGGCGCTCAAATAGAGCAAGTTAAAAAAGCATTTAATAGTGAAATATTGAGCCAACTACAACAGGCCAAACGTCAATATCAATCATTAAGCCAAGAAAAAATAAAAGCGATTGCTAGCCGGCAGGCTCGCACACTTCGAGCGCCTGTCTCTGGCGTAGTGCAGCAACTTGTTATTCATACTCAAGGGGGGGTTGTTACACCTGCCCAGCAACTGATGGTGATCGTGCCCAGTAATAATCAACTGGAAGTAGAAGCTATGGTGGCTAATCAAGATATTGGATTTGTCAAAAAAAATCAAACGGTTGAAATTAAAATTGATGCCTTTCCTTTTACAAAATATGGGGTGATTGATGGCACACTTGATCACTTATCCAATGATGCCATTGCAGATGAACAATTAGGATTAATTTATAAGGCACAAGTTTCGATGAAAGACTTTACGATCCAAGTAGAAGATAAAATGGTGAATCTTAGTCCCGGCATGACGGTTTCCATTGAAATTAAGACAGGTAAAAGGCGTTTGATAGAATATTTTTTGGCTCCACTGTTACGATATAAGCAGGAGAGTATTAGGGAGCGGTAGTTATTGTTTCTCCTTTTCCAGTTTTGTTCATAATTTACAATGATATACCTAAAATTATTAGATATACTCACTTCAACATGATATAAAACTACATTACATAATTATAAGTTCAAGGAAGGCTGCCACCCATGAAATAGATCCGTCTTAACATCTTAAATTGAAAATAATAGATACAACTAAAATCTAAGCTTAAATATTAGGATTAAAAATGAAAATGTATAAATTCAATAAAGATAAAGTATATGACAATCAATATCTGCAACAAGTTGAGAAGGCTCTTAACTCACCCTCTAATGTTGATAAAAATTCAGGTTTCCCAAACCAAGATAAAATGGTCCAATGTGGGAAATTACTGCTTCAACATTTAAATTGTAACGATATATCTGGTGCCTTTTGTATGGTCTCAGTATTAAATACAGAACGATCATACTTGTATGGTGGAGCTACACACAATCTAGACTTATGGCGAAGTATTTTAGAATGTATCTCTAATTCGCTTCCTGAACATGCTTATGTAGGCCGGATTTCAATTGGGCTGGCTATTCATGTATGGGGCAACAATGCTGAAAAGGCACTTCTTGAATCAATCAAGGTGTTTACCCATAAATTAGAAAGAATGCCTCTTAATGATATTTTCTCAGATAAAAATATTTCTCTATTTTTACCAAGCCATTCTGGCTATGTTATTTATCCTCAAGATACAGGGTATTTGGATAACTTTATCCCGATAACACGATATGCTGCAATAGCAGCCTTAGATATGAAACAAGATTTATTTCAATCAAAACAACAGCAATTTAGAGCTGAGTTGTTAGATAAAATAAATACCTCTATTTCTGACGAGAAGTATTTAATTAAATCAATATTTGATGACAGTTTTGTTTTATATTATCAGTCGCAACATGACTTGGTGACTAATGAATTAATAGGTGTAGAAGCGTTAGCTCGTTGGAGTGGTAATGGTTTATCATTTTCAAAAACATATGACTATATTTGTTTGATTGAAGAGGGCCAATATATTACTAATTTTACCGAAGTTAGCTTCCATAAATTAGTTGAGTTCTTCAAAAAATATCAGCCACTATTTCCGGTTGGTTTTCAGCTATCATTTAATTTATCACCGGCTGTTTTTAAATGGCCAAATTTTGATTTATTGAAGATGATTAAACACGAGGTTGATCTGGTCCCTGATTTAATCCCACACTTAATTATTGAAATCACTGAAAGTGCCTATACCAACAAAACAACGAGCGCCATTGCGGTAAAAACACTGAAACAAATAAAAGACCTAGGTATTCAAATATCAATTGATGATTTTGGTAGTGGTTATGGCGCATTACAGCTTTTAGCTTCAAATATACCTACATGTATAAAGTTAGATAGAGAACTGACAACAGCATTTTGTGTGACGGCTAGCGATAAAAAGAGTTATATAAAAAATTTAATCCATACTGCAAATTTTAGTGGTTTATCTGTTTTATGTGAAGGTATTGAAACATTACAGCAGAAAAACTTTTTAACGAAACAAGGCGTGTTTATTGGCCAAGGCTATTTTTATTCAAAGCCATTAAAGGAAACTGATTTTATTGCTCACTATAAAAATAATCTCACCAGTCTGGTACTGTCTTAGATATCAGGATTGATGGTCGTTAAATTTATATTGAAAGCATCTAAGTTTAGTTGGGCTCAATAGCATTTAAATGTCGACCAACGGCTAACCATGCACCTAACACGCCTAAGATAAGCCCGGTTATGGGCAAGATYAGCAGCATGGGTGCTATTAACCACTGTAGGGTGAACTGACTGTCATACTGGCTGGCAAGTTGRTTAATAGGGCCATTTAATGACCATAAGGTGAGTAATAAGGTGATCCATGCAATGATGCCACCAAGTATGCCATACCAAAAGCCAGTGTAAAGAAAAGGTCTACGAGCAAAGGCATTGGTGCCCCCGACAAGTTTGATCACTTTAATTTCACTTTGACGACTTAAAATAGCGAGACGGATGGTGTTGCCAATCACTAATAACACACTTAATGACAGCAATACTCCTAAGATAGCGATGCCTCTTTGTCCTGTTTGATTGAGTGTACGAAGCCGTTGTAACCATTCCATATCTAGTTGTGCTTGTTCAACTTCTTTTAAGTTATCTAGACGTGACAGTAAATCACTGATGGCATTTGTACTTATGCTGCTAGCAATAGGGTTAACAACAATAACGGCAGGCAGGGGATTCGTTGGTAAAGTATCCAGTAGATCTCCCAAGCCTGATAGTTGGCGAAATTCTGCTAATGATTGCTCCGATGACTGGTATTGCACGTTGGCTATTTCAGGCCATGTTTTGAGTTGAGTGGTGAGTTGTTCGGCTTGGTGGGCTGATGTCTGTTGTTGTAAAAAAAGAGATATTTGGGTGGCTTCATCCCATTGTTCACTCACTTGTTCAATATTATGTAGCAATACAAATAGGCCGGCAGGCAGTGCTAATGCAATACCAATGACGAGTACAGTCATTAAGCTGGAAACAGGTTGGCGCCACATTTGACCAAGGCTGTAAAACATCGCTTGTAGATGGCGTAGTAGTAGATTTTTCATACGGCATCCTGTGCTAATCGACCTTGGTGTAAAACTATTTGTCGATAAGGTAATGTTTCGATTAAGCTGTGATCATGGGTGGCGATAAATACTGTGGTACCGACTTGGTTAAATTGTTCAAACAAGTGCATGATGTCGCGAGATAACGCTGGGTCGAGATTACCTGTAGGTTCATCGGCGAGTAGAATAGGTGGGCGGTTGACGACAGCACGGGCAATGCCTACTCGTTGTTGTTCACCACCAGATAATGCAATAGGTAGATTACGTTCTTTGCCAAGCAAGCCGACTTTATCAAGTGATGCTCGCACACGCCGACCAATCTCTCGATGATTTTCACCTGCAATAATGAGCGGTAGGGCAACATTATCAAATACAGTGCGATCATAAAGCAGGTAATGATCTTGGAACACTAGGCCAATTTGTCTACGAATATAAGGGACTTTGCGTGGTGGAACTCGGCTCAGATTTTGATTGTTGAGTAATACTTGGCCGTGTGTGCTGCGTTCAATTAATGCAATTAATTTAAGTAGCGTACTTTTGCCGGCACCAGAGTGACCGGTGAGAAATGCCATTTCACCTTTATCTAGCTGAAAGGTTAGTCCTGATAAAGCTTCATACCGATTAGGATAACGTTTGTAGACATCTTGAAAATGGATCATCTTATTGTTCTTTTCCAAGCAGTGCGTCAACAAAGTCTTCAGCTTGAAATGGGCGTAGGTCATCAATACTTTCGCCCACCCCGATATAGCGGATAGGTAAGCCCATTTTTTTAGCAATAGCAAAGATGATTCCACCTTTGGCTGTGCCGTCTAATTTTGTGAGGGTAATCCCTGAAATATTCACTGCTTGATTAAATTGTATTGCCTGAGTTAATGCATTCTGGCCTGTTCCGGCATCAAGTACCAGCATGATTTCATGAGGGGCATCTTCATCTAATTTTCCCATGACACGTTTTATTTTTTTCAGCTCTTCCATCAAGTTAGATTGGGTATGGAGTCGGCCAGCTGTATCAGCAATCAAGATATCAATATTTCGGGCTTTAGCTGCTTGTAGTGCATCAAAAATAACCGAGGCAGAATCTGAACCGGTAGGTTGAGCGATAACAGGGATTTTATTACGTTCACCCCAGACTTGCAATTGTTCAACTGCGGCAGCTCGAAAGGTATCTCCTGCCGCCAACATAACTGATTTTCCTTGATCCTGAAATTGTTTTGCTAGCTTGCCTATGGTGGTTGTTTTACCGACACCATTAATGCCGACCATTAAAATAACAAATGGATTTTGTTGTTCAGGCATCACTAAAGGTTGGCAACTTGGTTGAAGAATATCGACCATATTGTTACGCAAAGCGGTAAATAATGCGTCAGAATCGCCAAGCTGCTTACGCGCCACTTGTTGCGTTAAATCACTAATGATAGTCTGTGTTGCATCAATGCCTAGATCTGCAGTGATTAACTGTGTTTCTAGTTTTTCGAGTAGCTCATCATCAATGACCTTCTTACCAAGAACGAGTGATGCAAAACCTTCTGTTAATTTGGAACTGGTACGATTAAGCCCTTGTTTCAATCGGCCGAAAAAGCCAGCTTGTTTAATAGCTTGTTCAGCTTCGGCATTGATGGGGGTCTGTTGCTCTATCGGCTGATCATCGCTATTTTGGATATCAGCCGATGTGTTAGATTTTTTTTTCAGGAAACTAAACATATTCTTCGCTTGTCGTTAATCTTCAACCGATGATTTTATCACGCCATGGAATTTTAAATGCAGATGATTAAAAAAATGAGACTAGGGTTTTGGTTATTGATGACGATCCCTGTCAGCGTCTTCGCTAATGTAAGTGAATATCAACTCGATAATGGTTTAAAACTGATTGTTAAAGAGGACCATCGTGCTCCTGTGGTGGTTTCTCAAGTTTGGTACAAGGTGGGTTCAAGCTATGAACATAATGGCATTACAGGTATTTCTCATGTGTTAGAACATATGATGTTTAAAGGCACAGAAAATCTGGGGCCTAATGAGTTTTCACAAATCATTGCGGCTAATGGTGGACGAGAAAATGCGTTTACAGGTCGAGATTACACCGCTTACTTTCAAACCTTAGAGAAGGATCGCTTGGAAGTCAGTTTTCGACTTGAAGCTGAAAGGATGCGTAAATTAATCATAGATGAAGCAGAATTATTAAAAGAACGAGAAGTGGTTGCTGAAGAGCGACGCATGCGTACTGAGGATAATCCACAAGCGATGGTGCGTGAAGCATTTAATGCCAGTGCTTATGTGAATAGTCCCTATCATCATCCGGTGATTGGCTGGATGAGTGATATCCACCATTATCAAGCCGATGATTTACGCGAATGGTATCAAATGTGGTATGCGCCCAATAACGCCACAGTCGTTATTGTAGGTGATGTTGATCCAGAAGCTGTTTATCAATTAGCGCTGAAATATTTTGGGCCATTAAAACCTGAACAGATAGCCAGTGTGAAGCCTCAAATTGAAGTTCCTCAATTGGGCAAGCGTACTATTGAGGTCAAGATACCGGCTGAGTTGCCTTATATTATGATGGGGTGGAAAACACCCGTGGTCAATACAGCGAAAGAGGCATGGGAGCCTTATGCGCTTGAAGTGTTGGCTGGCATTCTTGATGGTGGTAATAGCGCTCGATTTGCTAGAGAGTTAGTTCGAGGTAGTGAGGTTGCATCAAGTGTTGGCGCTGGATATGGTCTGTTTTCGCGCCTAGATGATATGTTCTTAGTTGCGGGCACTCCGGCGCAAGGCAAAACTATTGTAGAGTTACAACAAGCGGTGATGGAGCAAATTAGCCTAATACAAAATGAATTAGTGACTGAACAAGAGTTAGAGCGAATCAAAGTGCAGGTTGTAGCTAATGCCGTCTATGAACGCGATAGTGTATTTTATCAAGCGATGCAGATAGGTATGTTAGAGACTATTGGGCTGGATTGGCGATTAAGCGATGCTTATGTTGACAATGTCCAAGCCGTAACGGCTGAGCAGATCCAGGCAGTGGCTAAAAAGTATTTGCTTGATCAGCGCTTAACCATTGCTGAATTAATTCCCTTACCGGTCACCAATAAAAAAATGAGCTCATCTGTAGGAGGTCGTCATGGTCGCTAGACAATTTATATTTATCATTGTGATGATGGTTAGTATGGCTGCACATGCTGTTCCTGACATTCAGCATTGGCAAACTTCAAATGGCAGTCGAGTATATTTCGTTTCTGCACCTGAATTACCCATGGTTGATATTAGTGTGGTGTTTGATGCAGGCTCTGCTCGTGATGGTCAGCAGACGGGCATTGCGCTATTGACCAATGCTATGTTGAATGAAGGTGCAGGCAGCTTAACTACGGATCAGATTGCTGCAGCATTTGATGATGTAGGTGCGCGTTTTAGTCATAGTTCTGAAAGAGATATGGCAACATTAGGTTTGCGTACTTTGACGGCAGATAAGGCCATGGCATCAGCCATAGCAACTTATACTAAAGTATTAACGCAACCTGATTTTCCTCAGGCTTCATTTGATCGTTTACGTAATCAAATTTTGATTGGATTACGTTCTGAAAAACAATCTCCCGGCGCACTAGCTGCACGTGCTTATTATAAAAACCTGTTTGGTGATCATCCTTATGCTTCCATGCCTTCTGGTGATGAGCAATCAGTAATGACAATAACACTGGAACAGTTAAAAGCCTTTTATCAACAATATTATGTGGCTAAAAATGCAGTTGTTGTTATCGTCGGTGCATTGGATAAAGAGCAGGCAGAAGATATTGCTGAACAATTATTAGTTAATTTACCCACAGGTGACGCTGCCCAACCAATAACAGAAGTTGAGGCTTTGACAGAGAGTAAAATAGTGACGATTGTTCATCCGTCCACACAGACTCATATTTTGATGGGGCAGCCGGGTATTAGTCGAGGAGACAAGGACTATTTTGCCTTATATGTAGGTAATCATATTTTGGGTGGTAGTGGCTTGGTGTCACGATTAAGCAATGAAATACGTGAAAAACGCGGTTTATCTTATAGTACATATAGTTATTTCAGACCCATGCGGCAACAAGGTCCATATCAATTTGGTTTGCAAACGCGTAATGACCAAGCTAAAGAAGCATTACAAGTGATGCAGGCAACACTGAAAGATTTTATTGAACATGGGCCAACGGATGATGAATTAACTGCTGCGAAGCAAAATATCACCGGTGGTTTTGCCTTGCGGGTCGATAGTAATAGTAAGATTGCGGGTTATTTGGCCATGATCAGTTTTTATGGCCTGTCTTTAGATTACTTAGATACTTTTAAAGCTAAAGTGAATGCTGTGACTATCAAACAAATAAAAGATGCTTATAATCGTCGTATACATCCAGATAAAATGTTAACGGTGATGGTTGGTGGCGAAGCAGAATAAAGTAACAACAACGGGTAGTTTGCGACTGATTGCAGGTAAATGGCGTGGGCGGAAACTAAAAGTCTTAGATATTGAAGGGTTGAGACCAACGTCGGATCGTATTCGTGAAACAGTATTTAATTGGCTAAAGCCCGTTATAGGGGATGCAAATTGTTTAGATTTGTTTGCCGGAACGGGGGCATTAGGGTTTGAATCTGCTTCACGTGGTGCGCGATGGGTTGATATGGTTGAACTCAATGCTAAAGCGGCATTAGCGTTGCAGAATAACTGTCAGTTGTTAGACGCTGACAGTTGTCGCGTCATTCAAACTACTGCACAGCAATTTTTGATAAATAATTCAAAGCAGTACGATATTGTATTTATCGATCCTCCATTCCAAACTAATTTATGGTCAGAAGCAGCACAGCTATTGGTTGATAACGATTGTTTGGCAGAAAATGCACATATTTATATAGAGTATCCACGTAAAGCGGAGTTACCCAAACTCCCTTCTCAGTGGCAATTGTTAAAAGATAAACGAGCAGGTGAAGTAAGATACTGTTTATTTAGTTATCAATCAGGAGATGCTGTGTGAAATCAACAGCCATTTATCCGGGGACTTTTGATCCTATTACTAATGGGCACATTGACTTGGTTCAACGTGCCAGTAAGTTATTTGAGCGTGTCATTATTGCTGTGGCCATCAACCCTGGAAAGGAACCAACATTTAGTCTGAATGAAAGAGTTGACTTAGCGAAACAAACATTGATTGGGCTGGATAATGTTGAAGTGTGTGGCTTTGAAGGATTATTAATCAATGTTGCTCAACAAAAAGGGGCTAATGTGATCTTACGTGGGTTGCGAGCGGTATCTGATTTTGAATATGAATTTCAACTGGCTGGAATGAATCGCAAAATGCAGCCTGATGTTGAAACAATGTTCTTAACACCAGCAGAGCAATATACTTATATTTCATCTAGTTTGGTGCGTGAAATTGCGGCATTAGGAGGCGATGTATCAGACTTTGTTGCACCTTGTGTAATGGAAGCTTTGAGAGCGAAGTTAAAATTAGCTGTATAATAGTGTCAAACGTCATTCCCACAGACTTTGAGTGTGATCTATAGGTTAAATATACGATATAGAGCTGAGTGTTAAAAATCACCTAAATAAAGTCACTGAAGGGGCAATGACCAACGATAAAGAGTGGAGTATTAATTAAATGTCGTTATTTATAACTGACGAATGTATTAACTGTGATGTGTGTGAACCTGAATGTCCGAATAGTGCGATCACGCAAGGTGAAGAGATTTATGAAATTGATCATAATTTATGCACCGAATGTGTCGGTCACTTTGATGAGCCACAATGTGTTGAGGTTTGTCCTGTTGATTGCATTCCACAAGATCCAGACTACGTGGAAACGCAACAGCAGTTACAAGATAAATATGAAGTGTTAATGGATGTAGGGAAATAAGGGCAGGGAATACCCATTGAGTAGTATTAAACTCAAATGACTTCGTGAGAATAAAATAGGGACTTGAATGGACACTGGACCTGAAACACCTAAATTTAGTCCATGGGCTATTGCTATCATTTGGATCATCGTATTAATGGTCGCTACTACCATTTTTAATGGGGCGCTTGACGATATTAATAATCCAAATAAGCAACTTACCGTATCTATCAATCAAAACGGTTCTAAACAAATTGTATTGGAGCGAAACCGTTACGGTCATTATGTCGCAACAGGGAAAATTAACGGTCAATCTGTTGAGTTTTTGCTGGATACTGGTGCAACGCTGGTCGCAATACCAGAGCATATAGCAAAAAAGCTGAGTTTAATAAAAGGCCAAGGCTTTCAATCTGAAACGGCAAATGGCATGAGCCAATCTTATGCAACGCATCTTGATACTGTTTCATTAGGAGACATAGTGATCAGTAATGTGCAAGGTAGCATTAGTATGGGCATGGAGTTTGATGAAGTTTTGCTGGGAATGTCATTTTTAAAACATCTGCAAATGACTCAACAGGGTAAAACATTAACCATTAGCATCCCTGAGTGACGTTGGTTTTTGAGGACTATTTTTTCTCGGTTCTTTTGCCATATAGGTAATTAAACTTTTCCATCTTCACATCAAGCGCTTTGCAAATATCATTGATTTCAATATAGTCGAGTTTACGTTCCCCCGTTTCATATTTAGAAACATAGCTTTGAGGCCGATCAAGTGCTTTACTTAATTCAGTCTGTGTTAAACCCGCTTCATCCTTACGCAGTTCTTTAAGAAGATCCCTTAGCTTCTTTCTGTTTTCATCCCACGATTTATTGGACATTTGAATATTTCTGTTAGTTGAGAAATATCCCAACTTAGTATATTGTGTTGAATATCCCATTTCGGGATATATTATGGATGTAGTGATGGTTAGGCGATGGAGTTGCTCTCAACAATCAAAAGTGATGGTCCCATCTCTTAAAAATGGATTAATTTTTCATGTGACGCTACCTTGTGCTCGTGAATAAGATATTTATCTGGAAATCGTTATTATATTAAATAAGGGCATTTCAGCCATTATTGTCTGAAATGGAAGTATAAAAACCGCTTAGTTTAGCGTTAAATAATTGCAGATTATATGAGTAAAATTGGACAAAAACTCGACTCAACATTTCTTATTCACCTGCAAGGGGCTCTCGATTTTTCACCTGCGTGTATTGTTATTGCCAAAGCTCCGACGGGGGAAGTTACTTATATAAACGAAGCTGTCATCAAATTTTGGGGCAAAACTGGTCTCTCAGTAACAGATATTGAAATTGAACAATATATAAAAACATGGAAGGAATATTCTGCTGATGGCCATCTTCTTTTAGAGCACGAATTGCCCTTAACAAGAGCTATTCAGTTTGGTGAGATAGTTGAAAGCGAAGAAATCATTGTAGAGCTAGATGATGGTACTAGAAAATGGGCGCTAGTAAGTGCTTCTCCCATTTATGATGATGAGGGTAACATTATCGCGGGTTCAGTTATTTGGTGTGATATAACAACACAAAAAGAGTTAGAAAAGAAGCTTGATCAAAAAGCGAGTTATGATTTTTTGACAGGTATTTTATCGAGGCAAAAAATATTTGAACTGGCTAGTAGAGCCTTTATTCGTTCTCAACAAGATAATTCCCCCATTACGTTTTTGATGTTTGACATTGATCACTTTAAATCGGTGAATGATAATTATGGGCATATCATTGGAGATGAAGTGTTGCAGGTCTTCGCAGATATTATACAAAGCAATATTAGGCCAAGTGATACTTTTGGCCGAATTGGTGGTGAAGAGTTTTTGGTGTTTTTTCAAAATACGCCCTTTGATTTAGGCATATTGTTAGCAGAAACGCTGCGACATAAAATTGAAAGCCACCCAATAATGACGAAGGCGGGCACTATTAATATCACTACAAGTATTGGTATCTTTTCTACATCAGATGACAATATGGAAGTGAGTGATTTGGAAGATGTTTTGTTAAAAGTAGATCGTGGTCTTTATAACGCCAAACATAAGGGAAGAAACTGCATTGGTAAAATATAAGCGATCAATATTATTTGCTGCACTCAGTGAGTGCAGATACCGAGCCTGCATTTTTTTCTTTTAGCTATTTGCTGTGTACGGTATCCTTACGCGTTTTAAGATTATAGTAAAATAAAGTCATGCAGCAAGAATATAACCCAGCAGAGATTGAAACTACCGTACAACAATGGTGGCAGGATCAAAAAACCTTCCGTGCGGTGGAGGATCCGAGTAAAGAAAAATATTATTGCTTAGCCATGTTCCCATACCCCAGTGGGCAGCTACATATGGGTCATGTGCGGAATTACACTATCGGTGATGTTATTTCACGCTATCAGCGTATGCAAGGTAAAAATGTATTGCAGCCGATGGGGTGGGATGCCTTTGGTTTGCCAGCAGAAAATGCTGCGATTAAAAATAAAGTCGCTCCGGCAGCATGGACTTATAACAACATTGATTATATGCGAGAGCAGCTACAGCGTTTAGGTCTCGGTTATGACTGGGAACGTGAACTAGCCACATGCACACCACAATATTACCGATGGGAACAATGGTTGTTTACCCGTCTATTTAAAAAGGGCTTAGTTTATAAAAAAACTGCAGCAGTGAATTGGTGCCCGGTTGATAACACCGTTTTAGCTAATGAACAGGTTATTGATGGTTGTTGCTGGCGCTGTGATACGCCGGTAGAAAAACGTGAAATTCCGCAGTGGTTTATGAAGATCACTGATTATGCTGAACAGTTACTAGATGATTTAGATCAGTTAGATGGCTGGCCTGAACAAGTTAAGACCATGCAGGCTAATTGGATTGGCCGCTCAGAAGGTGTGCAGATCCAATTTGGCATCAGTGACAGTGATGAAACACTCAGTGTTTATACCACGCGCCCAGATACCTTAATGGGGGTAAGTTATGTTGCCGTTGCAGCTGAACATCCTTTGGCGATAAAAGCCGCAGAATCTAACACCGAGTTACAGGCCTTTATTGATGAATGTCGCAAGATGGAAACATCTGAAGAAGCGATGGAAACGGCTGAGAAAAAAGGCGTTGCTACGGGGTTAATGGCTATTCATCCGGTCACTGGTGAGCCAGTCCCTATTTGGGCGGCTAACTTTGTATTAATGAATTATGGCACCGGTGCGGTGATGTCTGTTCCCGCCCATGATCAACGTGATTATGAGTTTGCTAAAAAATATGATTTAGCGATCAATCAGGTGATTGAACCAATAGATGCTACCGAATGTGATTTGACTAAAGCGGCATACACGGCAAAAGGACGCTTAATTAACTCACAACAGTTTGATGGTTTAACCTCCACTGAATCATTTGATGCTATTGCTGATTTTTTGATAGAACAAAATAAGGGCGAAAAACAAGTTAATTATCGCCTACGTGATTGGGGAATTTCGCGTCAACGTTATTGGGGAACACCGATCCCTATTATTAATTGTCCTGATTGTGGCGCAGTAGCTGTGCCAGAACAAGATTTGCCGGTACGTTTACCTGAAGATGTCATTGTTGATGGAAGTGGCTCACCGATTAAATCAATGCCAGAGTTTTATCAATGTGCTTGCCCACAATGTGGTGCTGATGCTGAACGTGAAACGGATACCTTTGATACCTTTTTTGAATCATCATGGTATTACGCAAGATTTACTTGCCCGGATAATGAAGATGCCATGTTAGATGAACGTGCTGATCATTGGTTGCCCGTTGATCAATATATCGGTGGTATTGAGCATGCCGTATTACACTTGTTATATGCGCGATTTTTCCATAAATTAATGCGCGATGAAGGGTTGGTATCAGGTGATGAACCGTTCAAAAACTTGTTGACACAAGGCATGGTATTAAAAGATGGCACTAAGATGTCTAAGTCAAAAGGTAATACCGTTGATCCACAAGCATTGATTGATTTATATGGTGCAGATACTGCGCGTTTATTTACCATGTTTGCCGCGCCACCTGATCAATCATTAGAATGGTCAGATAAGGCTGTAGAAGGCTCAAACCGGTTCTTAAAACGGTTATGGAAAGCGGTTCAACAGCATGTTGAACAAGGTGATACTATTGATTTGGATATTGATGCATTAACTGATGATCTGAAAATATTACGCCGCCACACCTATCAAACATTAGTTAAAGTGAGTGATGATATAGGTCGGCGTCATACTTTTAATACTGCTATTGCAGCGGTAATGGAATTGATGAATGCACTCGGCAAGTTAACAGATACTAGTGAGCAGGCACGGGCAGTTGTGCAAGAGCTATTAGAAAAAACAGTATTGATGTTATCACCGATCACGCCGCATATTAGTCATCATTTGTGGCAGTTATTAGGGCATGATGAAGCCGTGGTGAACGTGCGCTGGCCTGACGTTGATAAATCAGCATTAGTGCAAGATAAAATTGAATTGATGGTGCAAGTCAATGGTAAGCTACGCTCTAAAGTATCTATCGCTGCTGATGCAAATAATGATGCGATTGAAGCGATGGCATTAGCCGATGAAAATGTAAAACGGTTTACCGAGGGTAAACAAATCCGTAAGGTGATTGTTGTGCCAGGAAGATTAGTTAATATTGTCGTATCAGGATAATTAGGGATTATATTTATGCAGCGCTATTTGTTAAGTCTATTTGTTGGGGTTTCATTAATTGCATTAGCGGGTTGTGGCTATCATTTGCGTGGAGCAGCACCATTGATAGATAGCTTAAAAACGATGTATATACAAGGTGTGAATTTGCGCGAAGGTCTAGGCTTTGAGCTCAAGCGTGGCCTGAAACGTAATGATGTTAATGTTGTGACTGACTATCAAGAAGGTAGTGCGGTCATGACCGTGTTGGAAAACAGAATTGAAAGGCGTGTGCTTTCTGTTGGTCCAGATGCCAAAGTAAGTGAATATGAATTACATGGCCAAGTTAAATTTAGTGTGAGTGATGGTGAAGGCAAAGTATTAATTGACAGCCAGCAAGTGGAAGCTCGACGTGATTATCAGTTTGATCAAGATCAGGTTCTAGGTAAAGATGAAGAAGATCGTTTTTTGCGTGAACAGCTGAACAAGCAGTTGGTAGACAGTATTTTACGCCGACTATCAGCTTTAAAATAATTTAATAAAATGCGATTGCGTGCTGATCAGGTAGCAGGACATTGTCAGCAAGGGTTATTGCCTGTTTATCTAGTATTTGGTGATGAGCAGATGCTGGTGGAAGAAACCAGTGATCTTATTCGGCAACAAATACGTCAGACTGGCATAGAAGAGCGCCAAGTTTGGCATGTTGAAGGTCGATTTAACTGGTCAGAAATCCAATGGCAAGAGCAGACAATGTCTTTGTTTGCTAGTCAACGGTTATTAGAAATACGACTACCTTCTGGTGCGCCCGGTAAAGAGGGTGGGGAGGTATTGCGAAACTATGTCAATAACCTACCCGCCGACACAACCTTGCTTATTATCAGTGGGAAAATTGATGCGCGTTCTCAGAAAAGTAAATGGTTTACAGAGCTAGATAGAGTGGGAGCCACCATTCCTGTTTGGCCGATTGATTTGGCTCATTTACCGCGTTGGATTTTGCAACGATTACAACAAAAAGGCTTGCGAGCAAACCCGCAAATAGCTGCTTTGATTGCTGAGCGGGTAGAAGGCAATCTATTCGCGGCTGCACAAGAAATTGACAAATTACAGTTGCTTTGTCCATCAGGTGAAGTTGATGAACAAACGGTGGTGGAATCGGTAGCAGATAATGCCAGATTTGAGGCCTTTGGTTTGATGGATACTGTTTTTTTAGGGCAACAAATCAAGATACCGAGAATGATGGGTCGCTTGCGAGCAGAAGGATTAGATATACTATCTTTATTTTCTGCTATTTCATGGTCGCTGCATCGGATGATTAATATGGCGATACAACTGGATCAAGGCATAAGATTGGAACAGGTGTTTGCTTCACAAAAACCACCGGTATGGGAAAAAAGTCGGCCACTAATACGCCAAGCATTGATGAGACATAATCGGCAGCAATGGCAGGGTTTTTTGCACCAGATGGCGCAAATAGATCAAGCGGCAAAAGGCAGTTTAAAAATATGTCCTTGGTCTTTGTTAGAGCAATTGTGTATGCAAGTGGCGGGTGAGCAGTCGTCATGAATAGTAAAATTAAAATATATGAGGAGTATCGCATTGGACATTAAGCAATATATGCAAACTTTAGGTCAGCAGGCCAGAGATGCAAGTCGTGCTTTATCTCGTGCGGGTACTGATCAAAAAAATCATGCATTGCGAGCGATTGCGACGGAAATCAGAGCGGCTGCAGATATTTTAAAACAACAAAATGATCTTGATTTGGTTGAGGGAAAAACCAAAGGGTTAGATGCTGCGTTGTTAGATCGGTTAGCGCTTACCGATACACGAATAGAAGGTATGGCAGAAGGCTTAGAGCAAATTGCAGCCTTAGCTGACCCAGTGGGTGAAATCAGTAATATGAGCTATCGTCCTTCTGGTATTCAGTTGGGTCAAATGCGAGTACCTTTAGGTGTGATTGGTATTATTTATGAGTCTCGTCCCAATGTTACAGCAGATGCTGCGGGTCTTTGCCTAAAGTCTGGCAATGCTACGATTCTACGTGGTGGTAGTGAGGCTATTCATTCGAATAAAGCCATTGCTGAGTGTATTCATCGAGGATTGGAAAAAGCGGGTTTGCCAACAACAGCTGTTCAAGTGGTTGAGACAACTGATCGGGAAGCGGTGGGCCAACTTATTACCATGACAGATACCGTCGATGTGATTGTACCTCGTGGTGGAAAAAGTTTGATTGAACGTATTAGTCGCGATGCTAGAGTACCGGTGATTAAACACCTTGATGGTATTTGCCATGTCTATATAGATAGTGATGCTGATTTGGAGATGGCTGAAAACATTGCCTTTAATGCTAAATGTCATCGTTATGGTGTATGTAACGCGATGGAAACATTATTGGTTGATAGCACCATTGCGGCAGACATTTTGCCTAGATTAGCTCAACGTTATGCCACTGAATCAGTTGAATTGCGAGGTTGCGAGCTCACTCGAATCATTTTAACGGATATTAATGCTGCCACAGATGAAGATTGGGATACTGAATATTTAGCACCCATTTTGTCGATCCGTATCGTCGACGGGCTTGATGATGCTATGGATCATATTCATCAACACAGCTCAGGGCATACTGAAACAATTGTGACTGAAAATTATGCACATTCACGTCGTTTCTTAGCTGAAGTAGATTCCAGTTCAGTGATGGTGAATGCATCAACTCGATTTGCCGATGGGTTTGAATATGGCTTAGGTGCTGAAATAGGCATCTCAACAGATAAACTTCATGCCCGTGGCCCTGTTGGTTTGAATGGCTTAACATCACAAAAATGGATTGTGCTCGGTAGTGGCCAAATCCGTCACTAATGCTGTGAAAGAAGCAATTGGTATTTTAGGTGGGACATTTGACCCCATCCATTTTGGTCATTTGAGATCTGCGCTCGATGTTTTACAGCAGTTGGATTTACAGCATATTCGACTGATCCCAAGCGCGCGACCACCTCATCGACAGCAACCACTAGCCTCACCAGAACAACGATTAATGATGCTGCACTTAGCCGTCAAAAACAATCAACAACTGGTAGTTGATGATCGTGAATTAGCACGTCAAGGCGCTTCCTACACGGTTGATACTTTACTGAGCTTAAGGCAACAGTTTGTTGATAATCCCCTTTATCTGTTGTTAGGAACTGATGCATTTTTACATATTCAAACGTGGCATCGATGGACAGAATTATTAGCTTTAGCCCATATTGTAGTGATGCAACGCCCGGGTGAACCGTTAGTGATGTCAGAACAGCTGGCGCGATGGTATCAACAGCATATGGGCGACAATAACGATCACAGCCAAGTGGCAGGCAAGATTTGGCCTGTAGTCGTCACACAACTTGATATCTCAGCAACAGCTATTCGGGAAATGGTTTCACAAGGTAAAAGCCCACAATTTTTGCTGCCAGATGCTGTTATTCAACTGATTGAGCAAACGGATGGTTATCAAAACAATGGATAACGCCTTTTTTGTTTTATCAAAACTAGCATGGGGGCTATTAAGTCCTACCAATTTAATGGTACTTTTAGTAGCACTAGCTACCTTTCAATTATTCCGTAACAACATTAATGCCGCTAAAAAAATATTATTTCCAACCGCTATTATTAGCCTTATCTTACTAAGTTATCCCATCGGTGATTATGTCATGCATCCTTTGGAAACGAGGTTTTCTAAACCGACTGAATTGCCCAATAAAATTGATGGCATTATCGTATTAGGTGGTGGTGAATATCAGAAGTTATCCATATCTTGGAATACGGCTGAAATAGGAAATGGGGGTGACCGTTTTATTGGCGCTGCCGTGCTGGCTAAATATTACCCTAATGTACCCGTCATATTTTCAGGTGGTAGTGGTTTGTTGCGTTTTAAAACCTCAGCAATGAGTGGGAATATTGCACGGACATTACTAACAGCTGTTGGCATAGATGATGATAGATTGATCATTGAATCTCAATCACGTAATACCTATGAAAATTTCACATTATTAAAACCACGATTACCTAAGGAGAACGGTCACTATCTATTGGTAACATCAGCGTTTCATATGCCACGTTCGGTGGGCATTGCCCGTCAACAAAATATTAATGTTATCCCTTATCCGGTTGATTATTACAGCAATAAACCGTCATTCCGGCAGTGGGACTTTAATTTATTTGATCATCTACAAGTATTAGAACCTGCTTGGCGAGAATGGATAGGATTAACGGTGTATTTTTGGATGGGGAAAACATCGGAATGGTTTCCTTCTCCTTCGAAGTTAGATTAACAATGAATAAATTGATACTAGACTCTAATAATGTTTGAAGCTTAGAGAAAAAAATCAAGGGGTCAGCCACTGAGCAATCCCCACGAAATAGTCATTAAAAACAAGTAATTAATCTAAAAAGAAGGAACTCTCACAGCATTTAACGATCTGATCAGTTACCACACATCAAAGCTCAGCAAATGCCATGAGAGTAACTGCTATTTTGAACACTTTTCTAAACGATGTCACCCCATCTATGCATAAAGTTAGACGGGCTAGTCTACATGCAGTCTTGACTAGCTTACTATCGGGCAGTCCATTATCTATCACCGCACTAGGCCGTAATATCGACAGTAAAACAACTGAAAAACATCAAATAAAGCGGTGTATGCGTTTATGTAGCAATCCTCATCTATACAGCGAAATAGGCGCA
>NVUI01000005.1 GCA_002733105.1 Methylophaga sp. | reverse complement strand
CATTTAAGAAATTAGACAGTAAGTTTGCTAGCTTGGAATCATTCTCACGGGTGCAACGTTATGCTGGTGATTTATCCGGTATAGGCATGGGGGAGATTTTAGTTAAGATTTAAGTTTTAACTAAACCGAAAAAAGAAAAGCCACCGAGGGAAACCGGGGTGGTTTTTTTATAACTATTATTTTTATGCTGCCGCAGGCGTTCATTATTTGCGATGCTCGGCTTCGCATAAGGGCAGAAGGGGAAAACCCAGATGTTGTGATGTGTCCCTAAAGTCCCCTTTTGTACTGACGAGTAGCGGAGGTTTGTCTGGATAACGGCKGGTTAGTGTTTGAGCGTAGCGAGTTTTAACCAGACGCCAGACAAAGCGAGCAACGCAGTGAAGCCTTTAGGCCAGTACAAGGGGTGCCCTAGGGTTGTTAGGGAAATGGGCACGCATTTCCCTGACTCGCAACAAGCGAAATAGCTTTTAAAAAGACACATTGTCTTAAAAACTAATAATTTACCAACGTGAACTAAACGGCTTGGTTATCATCAAACATGCATTGATGAAAAGTGAGGTGAAGATGGGACGGCTACTTATTATTTTTGGTCTGCTGATTGGCTTGTCGCAGTTGAGTGTGGTGAATGATGTGATGAATCCACCACGAGATTTTTCAACTTTAGAATATGAGCCGGTGGTTTTGTATTCAACATCGTGGTGTGGTTATTGTGCTAAAACTCGTCGGTTTTTTGAGCGAAATAAAATTAACTATGTTGAATACGACATTGAGAAGTCGGCAACGGCAAAGCGCGAGTATGACAACTTAGGCGGAGGCGGTGTGCCTTTAGTGCTTGTTGATCGTCAACTTGTGCGTGGCTATAACCCAAGTTTGGTTGTCCAGTTTTTAGATGAGTTTGCTGCGAAGACTAAGCAACCAGCCTCTTAGATAGATAAAAAAACATAAATGGCCAGCATTGGCCTATGCTGGCCCTTCGGGTTCCCCGCGCTTCTCAATATGACCGGGCACTCCTGAACTGATTCGTGACATCCATGTCACTCACCCTTCGGGCGCTCCCTGCGTCCAAATTTGTTCCTGACAAATTTGTCGCTACGCTCAAACAGCCGTCGTGCTGATCCGGTCATCTTTTCGATGCGCGGCTACGCATAAGGGCATCTTGGAGCTCTTCCCACACTTTCAGTATGCTTCCCTGACTCGCTATTAAGCGAAATAATTAAACCTTTTTCTCAATCAGATCTCGATAGGCATGCCATGTTGCATGGCCTAGCAATGGATAAATTATGATCATGCCCACTAGAAATGTTGCAAAACCTATTGCGGTGAGTAACACGATCAACGCTGCCCAAACCAACATGGTGAGTAGGTTAGATGTCACTACTTTAAAACTGATTGCCATGGCATCCACAGGGGGTATGTCATTTTCAATAATGGCGGGTACCGATACCACTGATACCACAAATACGATACTGGCCAGTAAACCACCCACAATGATATAGAGTGTTAGTTGCAAGGGGGTTACCAGTGCCAAAAAGTCACCCCATAAAGTTTGGTCTAGTGGTGGCGCAATGTCACCGATAGTTAAGGCTAACACTAGACCGGACATTAAAAACCACAGCACACTGAAGCCTAATAATATGCCAGCAAAGCGGTTAAGTGAACTTTGGCAATGACGTAAACCTGCGAGGGAATCATCAAAACTGACCGATTCACCGGATTCATTTCGCCTTGATAATTCACACAGGCCTGCAGCCATGATCGGCCCTATCAGCATAAAGCCGGAAATTGCGGCGGCGATGATATAGATATTAACACTGGTGAGAACTAGGATAACCAGTAGTAATGCGCTGATAGTGAGACCATGTGCCAGACTGGTTTTTGGATGATGACTTATGTCCTGCCAAGCTTGAGCAAGCCAGTTGAAAGGCCTGAGCAATGCAACGTGGTGTATGGATAGCTGAGAAGGAATTTTGTGATTGATATAACTTTGTACACTCATGTTCATCTCCTTGTTTTGTCATGGAGCTTGGGTTGAGTTTAAAAAACCGGTCAGAACCGGCTTTTACTCGGCTTATAAATCTGACTCTTAACTACTATTAAAGTTACATTAGTCTTGCTAAATTGTTAGTCATGTCATTTGGGCCAGAGTAAAAAAAGCGCGCTGAAGGCGGTATTTTCATTATCTCAGCAATAAAAACATGGCTTGGCCATTACGCGTGAGGTTCAATAGTAATGGCTTGCCATTATGCGCTAGAGGTTTGAAATCATCGAGTGTTTTAATCGGCAGCCGATTAGCTGATGTAATAATATCATTACTTCGTAAGCCGGCATTCCAAGCGGGGCTGCCGCGTTTAACCGAATAAACCACTACCCCATCTAACTTGCCATAATAAGGTGATGACTGTTCGAGATCGCCAAAAGTTGCACCCGAAAGCTTAGGATGAACGGGGCCTTGTTGAGCCACTTGTTTTTGAGTTTCCGTTACCGTAGCTTCAAGTGTTTTAGCCTGGCCTGCACGCAGAATATCCAGCGTGATTGTTTTGCCAACTAAAAGTAAACCGATGGTATTGCGTAAGCTATCAGCATTACGCAATTTATTACCATCTACGGCCGTGATGACGTCACCTACTTGCAATCCTGCTTCATCGGCTGCGGAACCTTGCATGACACGAGTAACAACGGCACCTAGCCCAGGTTCAATATCAAATGCATTGGCTAATTCAGGGGTGATATCTTGCATTTGTACACCGAGGTGCGCTCTACGGACTTCTCCATGTTCAATAAGTTGATCAATAATTTGTTTGACCATATTACTGGGGATGGCAAAGCCAATTCCTATATTACCGGCCCTTTGTCCGGGTGAAAAAATGGCGGTGTTAATGCCGACTAATTCACCACGCAAATTCACCAATGCACCACCGGAATTTCCAGGGTTAATAGAGGCATCAGTTTGAATAAAATTTTCATAACCTTCTATACCTAAACCACTACGGCCGAGCGCACTGACAATACCTGATGTCACCGTTTGTCCCAGCCCAAAGGGATTACCAATAGCCACCACAAAATCACCCACTCGCAGTTTGTCCGAATCAGCAAGAGGCAGTGCTGTTAATTGTTCAGCTGGAATTTTAATTAAAGCCACATCAGTAGCGGGATCGSYRCCAAYAAGTTYKGCTTSRWAKYYRYGCCCRTCTKTYAACRWKACKKTRATYTCRTCAGCANCGGYNAATGACATGATTATTGGTGAGTACTAAGCCTTGTTTGGCATCAAAAATAACACCCGAACCCAAACTTTGTTTTGTACGATGACGAGGTTGTTGTTCTGGGATATTAAAAAATCGGCGGAAAAAGGGGTCATCAAGCAAAGGATTATCTTGTATACGCACATGACTCCGCGTGGCGATATTGACTACAGCTGGTTTTGATTGGTCGAGCATGGGTGCCAGAGTTGGCATTTGTCCGTTATCGCCAAACCAGTTAAAGGGTAAAGCGGCGRCGGCAACCTGAATCAGCAGAGTAATGCCTGCAAGCCAAACAAGAGATGTTTTAAATGTGGTCAACTTCATAGTGCCATTGCCTTCAATATGAAAAGTGTTTAGAGCACTTTTTCAATAATTTCACGAGGATTAAAATTGAGTTCCTCGGACATCTGTTGATAGAACTCTTTTGCTTCATCAGTATCTGCTGGAGGAGTCATGATTTGTAGGACCACAAACTGGTCACCAGGTTCTTTTCCAGGTAAACCACGTCCTTTGAGACGCATCTTCTGACCACTTTTTGCCCCAGCAGGAATAGTTAAGTTAATTTTACCCGCCAATGTTGGCACGGTTACCTTGGCACCTAATGCTGCTTCCCATGGTGCAATGGGTAAATCAAGGATGACATCCTTATTGTCCAGACGATAGTGTAAATGAGCAGCGATCTGAACTTCTAAATACAAGTCTCCATCTTTGCCCCCCATTCCAGATTTCCCTTGCCCCGCAAGACGAATTTTCTTACCAGAAGTAATGCCGGAAGGGATTTTGACATTAAGTGTGCCGGTTTGAGTTGAGCCATTTGGACGACGAATGTTTTTTTTCGCGCCATTGAAAGCATCTTCTAAAGAGATAGTGATTTTTGCATTAACATCTTCACCTTGAGCAAAGAAATTATCACCTCTATTTGTCGCGCCACCACCGGCTCCAAACATACTTTCAAAGAAATGACTGAAGTTGCCATGGCTTGCTCCACCGCCCCCTTGTCCCCAGCCTGGTGGGGGGGTGAATGACTGACCGTTTTGGTAATTTGAGCCAAATTGATCGTATTGTGCCCGTTTTTCAGGGTCTTTTAGCGCTTCGTAAGCTTCACCAACTTCTTTAAACTTAGCTTCTGCGTTAGCTTCTTTACTCACATCAGGGTGATATTTGCGTGCCAGCTTACGATAAGCTTTTTTTAGCTCTTCTGGTGAAACATTTCGGGAGACCCCGAGAATTTTATAATAGTCTTTGTATTCCATGGTGCCGGCATTATATGTAGATAAAGTTGATTTGGATCAATAAGTGGGGGTGATAATGATATTTTTCAATAGGATCTCAGGATTTTTCTGATGTATTAAGAAATATAGTTGTGAGAGAATGCCTGCCTGTTTTTAATTAACTTAACTTTTGGGCCATTAATTAGATGTTTTCTATTCGTAAATTATCATTACTCATTGCTTTGACAGGAGTATCAACACTTTCTGCGGTACAAGCTGAAACTAGTTTAGAATTAGATGAGCTTGTTGTCACCGGCACGCGTTCTGAAACTTCACTATTAGACTTGGCTGGTAATACTGGAAAAATCAATGAAGCAGAAATTGATTTGGTTCGGGCTGATCATATTGAAGAAATAATCAACCGAGTTAGTGGGGTGATGATCCAGCGCGGCAACGGCCAAGAACATTTAACCGCTATTCGTTCTCCCGTCTTAACTGGGGGAGCAGGAGCAGGTTCATTCTTATTTTTACAGGATGGCATCCCTCTGCGTGCAGCCGGATTTGCCAATGTAAATGGCTTATTTGAAGCCAGCTCAGAACAGGCTGGTAGTATTGAAGTCATACGTGGGCCAGGTAGTGCTTTATATGGCTCAAATGCCGTACATGGTCTTGTTAATGTGATAACACGCGCACCTTCTTTAGAGCTTGAACGTTCTATTGACGTCTCTGCTGGTCCTCATGACCTTTATCGATTTAAAGGGACTGTCAGCAATACGGAAGGAGCTCATGGATATCGTCTTAGCATCAATACTACAACAGATGGTGGCTATATTGATGATTCAGGTTTTGATCAGCAAAAACTAAATTTCCGCCATGATTACTCGGGCGATGTTGATAGTGTTACGACCATTTTTACTGCGACAAATTTGAACCAGGAAACAGCCGGTTATACTGAAGGACTGGATGCGTATAGAGATACGGGTCAGACTAAAGCAACCAACACTAATCCAGAAGCTTATAGGGATGCTAAATCAGCACGATTATCTGTTCGCTGGGATCATGAGCTAACCGATAATAGCTATTTTACGATCACACCCTATGTACGACATACGGAGCTTGATTTTTTAATGCATTTCTTACCGGGCACGCCAGTTGAACAGAATGAGCACAAAAGTGTGGGTCTATTGAGTTCTTACACCAATGAATTTGGAGAAGGCCATAAGATCATTGTAGGAACCGATCTTGAATATACCCGTGGCAAACTCTCTGAATTTCAACAAGGGCCAACTGTTTTTGGCCGGTTTGTGCAAGGCGAGCATTATAATTATGAAATTGATGCAACGGTTGTTGCTCCTTATATTCATTCGGAATGGCAATTAGCAGAAAAGACTCGAATGACAGTGGGTGCACGGTTTGAACATACTCGGTATGAATATGATAATAAAACAACAGGTGGCACCGTAGTTGCTGGAGGAACGGTCGTTGGTGCATTCCAAAGACCTAATGACAGAAGTGACACTTTTAATAATTTTAGTCCTAAATTAGGTTTTGTTTACGAACTAGCAGATGATACAAGCATCTTTACCAATTTGGCGCGGGGCAACCGAGCACCGCAAACCACCGATTTATACCGGATCAGAAATACACAAAATGGTGTAGAAGCTGATTCAGAAAAAGTAGATAGTATTGAGTTAGGTATTAGAAAAGTGGGTAGTGGAATTCAATATGAAATGACAACTTACTTTATGAAGAAGAAAGATCACTTTTTCCGTGATTCAACAGGTGAAAATATACCGAATGGTAAAACACAACATTATGGTATTGAGTTAAGTGCGTTTATACCTTTTGCTGAACAATTTGATATTGCGGGTAACTTTACCTATGCTCGGCATCGTTATGATTTTGATAATGTAGGCACAGATCCTAATGGGTCAAATTCTATCCGTGATGGCGATGATATTGACTCTGCGCCCCGCCATATAGGTAATTTAAGATTAGGTTGGAATGTGAGGCCACAAAGTCGTTTGGAACTTGAGTGGCTGCATGTGGGACGTTATTACACCGATTCTGGCAATGTCCACAGTTATGATGGTCATGACTTATTGAACCTTCGTGCTCAGCACAAAGTGAACAACCAGTTAACATTGCATGGAAAGATCAGTAACCTATTAAATACTGATTATGCTGAAAGAGCCGATTATAATTATGTGAATACCTTTAACAATACTGATAGATATTTTGTTGGTGAACAAGGTGCGGTTCATGTTGGAATGACTTACGATTTCTAAGTGTAGTTTTTAGAACAATGTAAAGCAGTGATAATGAAAATTATCGCTGCTTTTTTTGTTTATATCACAACACTGGATGATGGTGATTGAAAGCTGTTATTTAAAGTTATGGTTAGATGGAAATAAATACAATAGCTGGAGGGGCAATAAAAGCGTATTTTTTATTGACCGTAAATACTATTTTTTCTACCACAATTTCATTAAGCGTGGATATGCTGATAGGAGTATGAAACTCACCTATTCTGAATAGCATTTAATTAAAGACAGGCTACTGATATCTATCGCTGAAATTTCACAGGATTTTATAAATTTACGATACTCTATTTAAGCCAGACTTTAAAAAAAACAGCTATTTTTGTTGTGAACGAGCGACTTTGATTGCTTTTATGACCTGCTCTGGTGCTGTGCCACCTAAATGATTTCGAGCGGCTACCGATCCTTCGAGTGTAAGCACGTCAAATACATCATCACTAATTTGGTCAGAGAAAGCTTGCAGTTCTTCTAGGCTCATTTCAGATAAATCTTTATGGTGTTTAATCCCGTAGGCTACGGATAAACCCACAACTTCATGGGCATCACGGAAGGCGACACCCTTACGAACAAGATAATCAGCCAAGTCCGTTGCGGTGGCATAACCACGTAATGCAGCATTACGCATATTATCCTTTTTAACAGTAATTGCAGCCATCATGTCGGCATATACACGTAAAGAACCTAACAATGTGTCAATCGTGTCAAATAATGGCTCTTTGTCTTCCTGGTTATCTTTGTTGTAAGCTAAAGGCTGGTTTTTCATCAAAGTAAACAAATTGAACATATTGCCGTAGACACGGCTGGTTTTACCTCGAATCAACTCGGGTACATCTGGATTTTTCTTTTGTGGCATGATCGATGAGCCGGTACAGAATGAATCACCCAAATCAACAAAATCAAATTGTGCCGATGACCAGATAATGAGTTCTTCAGAAAAACGCGATAAATGCATCATTAAAATAGATGCAAAACTATTAAATTCAATAGCAAAATCGCGGTCACTCACAGCATCTAAAGAGTTCAAGCAGATACGATCAAAACCAAGTAATTTTGCAGTGAGTTCACGATCAATTGGAAAGGTTGTACCTGCTAATGCCGCAGCACCAAGGGGTAATGAGTTAACACGTTTAGCACAATCTTCCATACGTTCGGCATCACGTACTAACATTTCATACCATGCCATCATATGGTGGCCAAAGGTAACCGGTTGAGCTGTTTGTAAATGAGTAAAACCAGGCATAATCGTTTCAGCTTCACGTTCGGCAACATTAAGTAAGGCTGTTTGTAAGCGGTTTAATTCAGCTGTGATGGGGGTCATCATGTCACGCAAATAAAGTCTGACATCAGTGGCAACCTGATCATTTCTTGACCGCCCTGTGTGTAGCTTTTTACCGACCTCACCTGTCAATGCAATGAGTCGTGCTTCAATATTCATATGCACATCTTCTTGTGCAATAGACCATTCAAACTGATCCTCTTCAATCTCACTAAGAATGATGTTTAATCCAGCAATGATTTGGTCACGCTCCACTTCAGTAAGTACATCAACACTGGCCAACATGGTGGCATGAGCGATGGAGCCTTCAATATCTTGTTGATACATGCGCTGATCAAATTGAACCGATGCGGTGAATTCTTCAACAAAGGCATTAGTAGGCTGTGTTAAGCGAGCGGAGGAGAGTTTTTTGTTTGGTGCGGTCATGATGTCATTCTTTCTATGGTCGCAAATTAAAAAATCATTATAACGCGGTTATTCGATAATCAACTTAGAAATGCTAGAATTCCATTATATTCTCATCTTTAACCTGACATTTTGTCTCATCAATTTAAGTGAACACTGAATGATAAATAGAACTGTAAAGATTGCGACACGAAAAAGCCCCCTAGCTCTGTGGCAGGCAGAGTTTGTACGTGACGCTTTAATAGCGATGTATCCAGAATTACACGTTGAGTTGGTAAAGATGAGTACCCAAGGCGATAAGATTTTGGATGTCCCTTTAGCAAAGGTAGGAGGTAAGGGCTTATTTGTTAAGGAGTTGGAACAGGGTATGCTGTCTGGTTATGCAGATATTGCTGTTCATTCAATGAAGGATGTCCCGGTAGAATTTCCACAAGGCTTACATTTACCCGTGGTGTGCCATCGTGAAGACCCCCGAGATGCTTTTGTATCAAATAACTATCCATCTTTAGATGAGTTACCTTTAGGTGCAAAAGTAGGCACGTCTAGTTTGCGTCGAGAGTGTCAATTACGAACCCATCGGCCTGACCTTGAAGTCTTGCCTTTAAGAGGCAATGTAAACACGCGGTTGGCCAAGCTTGATGCGGGTGATTATGATGCGATTATCTTAGCTTCGGCAGGGTTAAAGCGGTTAGGGTTTGACGATCGAATTCGAGCAGCATTATCGCCTGAGCAGAGCTTACCTGCGATTGGGCAAGGCGCGGTAGGTATTGAATCACGTATTGACGATGATGAAATCAACGCTCTAATTGCCCCTTTACGCTGTGCTGAGACTTGGATTGTAATCACTGCAGAACGTGCTTTAAATCAACGTTTAGCGGGTGGTTGCCAAGTGCCAATTGCCGGTTACGCAATATTAGAGAAGGATCAAATTTGGTTGCGAGGTTTAGTGGGTCGCCCTGATGGTAGTTTAATGTTACGTGCTGAAATTAAGGGGAAAGCGGTGGATGCGGCGTCTTTGGGTATTCAGTTAGCAGAAGACTTATTGTCTCAGGGTGCCGATAAAATTTTAGCAGAGGTTTATGGTGACTAAAGGGTTGCTGCATGGGCTGAAAGTACTTGTTACTAGACCGGAACAGCAAGCTAAGGGCCTATGTGAAATGATTGCTGAGGCAGGAGGAGAGCCTATTGCTTTTCCTGTGATTGATATCCAACCGATAACAACACAGCATTGGGCTTATGTTGCCTTGGCTGAACAGGATATGATTATTTTTGTTAGTCGTAATGCCGTGAACAACTTCATTGCAGGCTTAGATGAAACATGGCCAGATAATGTGCTAATAGTATCGATGGGTAATGCGACTACAACCTGTCTACAAGGACATAATTTGTCTGTTGATATTCAAGCACCTGTACCTGCGGGTAGTGAAAGTTTGTTAGCTGTACCTGCTCTGAATAATGTAAAAGATAAGCAGATACTCATTGTTCGTGGTGAAGGCGGGCGTGAGTTACTGGCTGATACCTTAACGACCAGAGGTGCTAAGATTAGTTATATAGAAGTTTATCGACGCTGTCTGCCCAAGCCTGAAGCACAAGCAGTAGAGCAGGCGAAACACGTCGATGGTGTTGTGGTGACCAGTATTGTTGGTCTGGATAATTTATGTCAACTCATTAATGTCGATAGTTTAAAAAATAAATGGCTAATAGTGGTGAGTGATCGTATCAAGCAATATGCCATGCAATTAGGTTTTCAGCGGGTTATAGTAACTGAAGATGCTGATGATATTGCAGTGATGCAGCAAGTGAATAAGTGGGAGAAATTTGATGGAAAAAAATGAAAAACAACAGAAAATAGTCGAAGATGTGGTTGCATCAAAAGTAGAAAGTGAGAAGGCTCAACCGGTAAAACAAACGTTGTTATGGCTAGCAATATTCGTTTTGCTTGGATTGCTAGCGGGTTTGTTTTGGTTTATCCAGCAGCAGCAAGTTGATACAGTCGCATTAATAAAACGGCTAGATACGGTCGAACAGAGCAATGATCTCTCCCAACTCAAGCAGTCAATAGCCACTAAGGCTAAGACAACGGTTCAACTATTTGAAACATTAAATACCATTGATAAAGATCTCAGTAATAAAATTGATCAAGTTGCGAAAGCTCAGCAATTAACCAGCAATGATGTGGTGTATTCATGGACATTGGCAGAAGTAGACTTTTTATTACAAGCTGCCAATCAAAGTGTTTTGTTGGTGGGTGATACTGAAAATGCTAGGACAGCACTGGTTTTGGCCGATCAACGGCTTAAAGCTTTAGCTGATCCACGCTTATACCGACTTAGAAGCTTGATTGCGGATGAGCAATTAGCGCTAGCAGCGGTGATTAGAGTGGACATTGAAGGTTTAGCTATTCAATTACAAAGTGCGATTGATACTGTTGATAGTTTGCAGATATTGTCAGGGCCAGAGCTTAATACTGAACAGGTAGATGACTCAGCAGAAAATACTACTTCAGTTTTGCCAGAAAATTGGCAGTCGGTCTTAGCTGATGCTTGGCAGGAGGTTCGATCATTAGTGGTGATTCGTCATCAACAGGATGGTACCGCGGCTGTTTTAGTGCCAGAACAAAGATATTTCTTATATCAGAATCTACAGTTAAAACTAGAAACGGCTCGCGCAGCGTTATTATTAGGAAAAGAAACGGTGTTTTACGCCAGCCTAGCTTCTGCAGAACAATGGTTACAACAATATTTTGTTGCTGAAGAACGGGATGCCATGCTCGTCATGGTGAAGGCGCTACAGGCAGAAAAAATCACTAAACAGCTTCCAGACATCTCAGCTTCATTGATCTGGCTACAGCAACATGGTGATCAATAATGAAGATATTAATCATTATTGCTTTGGCCTTGATAGCGGGGGCCAGTTTAATGTGGCTGGCCGAATATGAGTCTGGCTTTGTATTATTGCAATATGGCAGTTGGAGTCTGGAAACATCATTGATTATTTTTGTTGTGGCATTTTTAATCTTGGTTGTGGCCGCGTATCTCACATTAAGAAGTTTGGTTTTTGTAAAACAAACACCACAAAAATTGGCAGATTGGCGACTTTCTCGCAGACAACATCGTGCAGGGCAAGCTTTGACACGAGGTTTAATTACGCTTGAAGAAGGACGTTGGGCAGAAGCGGAGCGTTTATTGATCCGACATGCAAGCAATAGTGAAACCCCTTTGTTGCATTATTTAGCAGCGGCACGTGCAGCACAAAAGCAAAATGCATCGGATCGACGGGATACTTATTTGAGATTGGCACATGAGACGACCGAGGGTGCTGATGTAGCTGTTGGAGTGGTGCAAGCTGAATTACAAATTGCTGCAGAACAAAAGGAGCAAGCAATAGCAACGCTTCAGCATTTGCGTGAAATGTCTCCAAAACATCCGTATGTGTTACAGCTATTACAACAAACCTATTCGGACATGAATCAATGGCAAGATGTGCAAGACGTTTTGCCTGACTTACGAAAGCGTCATGTCATGGCATCATCTGATGTTCAAGCTTTGTCTAGTGATGCAGCTGTTGGTCAGTTACAAGCTGCATTAGCAAAACAGGATTGGCAATTAATGTCGACGGCTTGGCAGCAAGCATCCAACAAGATGCGGCAAACAGAATCATTATTGAATCCCTATGTTTCAGGGCTAATTCAGCAAGGAGAGATGGATCAAGCCGTTGAGCTTATTGAACGCTTTTTAAATAAAAACTGGAGTGATTCTCTGGTGTACCAGTATGGGCATATTTTACAAGGTGATAATGTACTTAAACGCTTGGCAAAAGCAGAAGGATGGTTGAAGAATAATGTTGATAATCCTTGGTTATTACTTACTTTGGGCCGTTTGTCGCAAGCAACTAAACTATGGGCTAAGTCAGAAGATTATTTACGAAGAAGTATTGAGTATGGTGCAAGGGGAGAAACATATCATGTGCTGGCAGAAGTATTGCTGGCAGAAGATAAAAGTGAATCAGCAGCTGAATTGTATAAGCAAGGTTTGGAATTGATGTTGGCCCAAACTAAGGCACCTGTTTGAATGCGATCGACTCAAAGATTGAGATTATCTTGCTGTGAATGAAATAGGCCCAAATTATCTAATTGATATATTGGCGTTGTTATTAGCCACGGTTGTGATAGTGCCTATTTTTCACGCTATCAGACTAGGGGCTATTTTAGGATACTTAACAGCGGGTGTTATTCTTGGCCCTTGGGGTCTTGGAGTTATTAGCGAGGTTGATGAAATTCGTCATTTAGGCGAATTTGGCGTTATATTCCTGCTTTTTGTGCTCGGAATCGAGTTAAAACCTGACAAATTATGGCAGATGCGTAAGATGGTGCTTGGCTTGGGATTGGGGCAATTACTTATTTCAGCAGCCATTATTTATGCTGTGGCGAGATGGCTTGAAGTAACGCATCACGCCGCTATTATTATCGGGTTTGGTCTGGCTTTGTCATCAACAGCATTTTGTTTAAATTTGCTGGCAGAGCGAGGTGGTATTTCTACTGTTATGGGCAGAATGTCCTTCTCCATTTTGCTATTGCAAGACATTGCTGTGGTGCCATTATTAGCACTGGTTTCAATGTTTGCTGGTGGAGATGCTGATACTGCGGGATCAAGCTTTAGTCTTACCTATGCCGTGTTGGTCATTATTGCATTACTGTTTGTTGGGCGTTATTTGCTGAATCCTATTTTGGGTCGAATCGTGGCAAGCCAAGATCCAGAGGTATTTATTGCCGTTGCTGTTTTATTAGTATTGGGCGTGGCCTGGATCATGGAATCAATAGGGTTTTCCATGGCATTAGGTGCTTTTCTAGCGGGAATGATGCTAGCTGAATCACATTATCGACATCAGATTGAAGCTGATATTTTACCGTTCAGAGGAATATTGCTTGGTTTGTTTTTTATGACCGTTGGAATGGGCATTGATTTTAGTTTGCTGTGGGATCAACTATTTAACATTATCGGCTTGACGATAGGCTTAATGGCCGTGAAAGCATCGGTTGTATATATGTTGATTAGAATCAGCGGCGCCCGTCATGATATTTCAATTCAAGCGGGTGTGTTGTTATCACAAAGTGGCGAGTTTGGCTTTGTTATGTTTGGCTTTGCAGCTGCATCTGGAGTATTAGAGCCACAACTTAACCAGACTTTAATATTAATAGTGGCATTAAGCATGGTGCTGACGCCTTTTGTGGTCAAAATAGCTAATGTATTGCTGTTGAGACTCTATAAGCCGAAATCAGCAGAAGAAGGCATTTATAGTAAATTTATTGATGAGACTGAACAGCATGTTATTTTGGCTGGTTTTGGTCGAGTTGGTGCTAGAATTGGGGCTATTTTAAGTGCTGCAGAGGTATCATATATTGCGATAGATCTAAATCAAAAAAGAGTGAAAGCTGCAAGAGAGCAAGGGTTTCCGGTCTTTTATGGTGATGCGAGCAATGTGAAGGTATTACAAGCTGCTGGGGCTGAGCGAGCAAAAATGATAGTGGTGGCATTAGATGACCCTGAAAACTTTGATCGACTGGTACCTTTGGTTCGGCAACATTATCCCGATGTACCTATTCATGCACGGGCAAAAGATCGTCAGCACTGTGCTGGCTTAATTATCCAAGGTGCAAGTACAACGGTGTCAGAAACGCTTGAAACAAGTCTACGATTAACAGAAGAAGTGTTGCTTGGCAGCGGGATTGATGAGCTTATTATCAAAAGAGTGATCAATGAATTCCGTGATGATTATTATTCAGATGTGGTTCAGAAAGTGACAGAGAAAAAAGTGGTTATGGGTGAGTTAAGGCACTAAAAGCTGTTTAAAATTTTCAAAAACTAGAGTTTATCGTAGCTGGCTATTTTTACTGCCACGACGGTTATAGTCATCGTGTTTTGTTTGAGCTTTATCTAGTTCATTTTGACAGTGAACACAGAGGTGCACTCCAACAATAGCTTTGCGTCGAGCTTCTGGAATTTCAGCATTACATTCTTCGCAATGAATCAAGCTTTCGCCTTTGGGTAATTGGCTGCGAGCTAGTTCAATCGCATCTTCTACACTAGCGTCTATTTGATCTTGTACTGCACCATCTCGAGACCAACCGCCGGCCATAATGAGCTCCTGATTAGAACCTATAAACGCATCGGCATAACAACATATTGGCGTTCAAGCTGTTCATTAGTTGGCGTGATTAGAGCGCTACTATTATCATCTGAGAATACCATTTTCACTTTGTCATMGGGCATCGCATTGAGTAGATCGAGTAAATAGGCATTATTAAAGGCAATTTCCAATGATGGCCCTTGATATTCAACACTAATTTCTTCTTCGGCAGATTCTTGCTCTTGGTTAATTACTGTCGCTTTAAACAATCCTGGCTCTAAGTTAATACGTACACTTCTATGTTTATCACTAGATAAGATGGCCGCTCGAGATAGTGCTTGTTGGAGTTGTTCGCGATCAGCAATCACTTCTTTATCGCCACCTAAAGGCAGCACACGTTCATAATTAGGGAATTGCCCATCAATAAGTTTGGAAGTGAAATGCAGATCTGGTAATTCAATTTTAATTTGTTGATTGCTAAATGCAATGGTGACTAAATCATCAGTATCATTAAGCAATCGACTAAGTTCTAAGATAGCTTTGCGGGGCACAATAACACTGTTTTTTTCATTCACAGTGGTCGAGGTTGTTAGGCTGCCTAGCGCCAGACGGTGACCATCTGTAGCAACAGCACGTAGAATATTTTCTTCACGCTCAAGCAGCAGACCATTAAGGTAGTAGCGAACATCTTGGCTTGCCATAGCAAAACTAGTTTCATCGAGTAGTGATTTTAATGCTGATTGAGGCAATTGAAGTTCATCAATATAATTTGCACCTTCGCTATCTGGAAAATCTTCACTTGGTAAAGTTGATAAAGAAAAACGACTTTTTCCCGCTTTGACGATAGCTTTATTGTCCGCAGCTGAAACACTGATGGTTGCATTGCTGGGTAATGCGCGACAAATATCAAGAAATTTGCGAGCTGATACTGTTGTTTTGCCTTCTTGTGCGACTGAAACGGGTAAAGTCGCGATCATTTCTAGTTCCATATCTGTACTGGTCATAGAAAGTTGATTTCCATGAGCACGTAACAAAATGGTTGATAAAATGGGCAGGGTAGCACGGCGTTCGACAATGCTACATACCAATTGTAATGGGCGGGCAATAGTTTCTTGGCTAACTGTGAATTGCATGATTATTCTCTCAGCTTAACTCGACAATGTACGAAGTAAATTACGATAGTCTTCAGCGACACGGGCATCAGATTCTTTTAATTCTACTATTTTACGGCAGGCATGTAATACCGTAGTGTGGTCACGACCACCAAAGGCTTCGCCAATTTCAGGCAAGCTATGATTAGTGAGTTCTTTTGCTAGTGCCATCGCAATTTGGCGCGGGCGGGCAATTGAACGTGTACGCCTTTTTGATAATAATTCAGATAAGCGCACTTTAAAATACTCTCCAACCGTTTTCTGGATATTCTCAAGCGTCACTAGCTTTTGATGTAATGCCAGCAGATCTTTTAGTGCTTCCTGAGACATGTCAATGGATAGTGGTTGATTGGTAAAGCGTGAAAAAGCCATGACTCGCTGTAATGCACCTTCTAAATCTCTCACGTTAGATTTGATGCGTTTAGCGATAAAAAATGCCACATCTTCAGGCAGTGTGATGAGATTTTGCTGTGCTTTTTTGATTAAGATGGCCACTCTAGTTTCAAGTTCAGGAGGTTCTATTGCAACCGTTAATCCCCAGCCTAGGCGAGACTGCAATCGTTCGTCTAGATGTTCTACTTCTTTAGGAAAACGGTCGCAAGTGAGAATGATTTGTCGCTGCCCTTCTAGCAAACTATTAAAAGTATAAAAAAACTCTTCTTGAGAACGCTCTTTTTTAGCAAAAAATTGAATATCATCTATCAGCAGAGCATCAGCACTACGATAATGCGCCTTAAACTGATCGATAGAGTTATTGCGCAATGCCGTAATCATGTCCTGCACAAAACGCTCAGAAGATAGATAGAGAACGCGTGCCTTAGGATTGGTCTTTTTAATTTGGTTGCCAATCGCAAGCATAAGATGTGTTTTGCCTAAGCCAGTGCCACCATACAGAAATAAAGGGTTATAGCCACTAGTGCCGGGGGCTTCTGAAACATGTAGCGACGCAGCTCTAGCAATTTGATTTGATTTTCCTTCTACAAAAGCATCAAAGGTAAAGAGAGGATTGATGGGACTCCCCATTGCGGGTGCAGCATCATTTCGGTACTTATTGGAGGGAATAGTGTTTTTTGGCGGCGTTTCAACTTCACTAGTATGGGTGCCCACTTCAATGCCAACAGTTGTAATAGCGCCTTTGCTTAATGCATGGATAAGTTTGTTGATTTGTGTTTCAAGCTGTTCCTGTACCCAGGCTTGTACATACGAGTTCGGAGCGAGCAATTGAAGGCTGTCAGCTGTTTCAATGGCCTGTAACGGACGTAACCAAGTATTCAGCTGTTGTGCCGAAAGCTCACCTTCAAGATGGGTCAGACATTTTTCCCAAAGGGGTGATGACACAATAACTCCTTGATTAATAATGATAATAAGGCTAAAATATGGCTAAACATATATAGCTAAGCAGGTATAGTATAACTTGCTATGCAAGACCGCTAAATTTATCGTTAAAGACGAGATTTAGCAAGAAAAATATATATATAATTATCTCAGTATAAATTTGACTTGTAGATAAGAAAAACACTATAATCTCACACCTTTTTCCTCGGCCGCACAATAGTTTTGTGCCCGCTTTGAGGACAAAAACCTTATTTTTGTGGAGTTGGTTAAATGAAAAGAACTTTTCAGCCTAGTAATATAAAGCGTAAACGTACACATGGTTTCCGCGCACGTATGAAAACTGTTGGTGGTCGTCGAGTAATTAATGCTCGTCGTGCTAAAGGCCGTGCAAGCTTAACCGTTTAATTCTTCTTAATAATATAAGGAGAACATGACTTGGCAAAATTTAGCCGAGCCATGAGAATGAATAGCCCGAGAGATTATACTCGGGTGTTTCGTCAGGCCAAACGTGTAAGTGGTGATGGCCTCATGATATTAGCAGTTGAGAACAAGATTGGACATCCTCGTCTTGGTCTAGCGATAGCAAAAAAACATCTTAAACTTGCAAATCATCGCAATCGTTTGAAACGGATCATCCGTGAATCATTTCGCCAGCATCAGTCTGACTTTGCCAGCATTGATGTTGTAGTGTTGTCGCGGGCAGACATAAAGCAATATGATTCAGCTCAAATATGGGCAGCACTAGAACAACATTGGTTAACGGTGGTGGCGCAATGGCAAAAATCCTGATCATTCTTATTCGGGCATACCAACTTTTAATAAGTCCATTATTGGGAACACATTGCCGTTTTCAGCCTACCTGTTCACGCTATATGATGGATGCCATCTCTCGTTTTGGTGTCATTCGCGGTTCTTGGCTTGGCATTCGCCGACTTCTTCATTGCCATCCGTGGCATGAAGGTGGTTTAGATCCTGTCCCTAGTATTCCTAATAAGGCAAAAAACACATAATGGATAATTTCAGAACTTTTCTTATTTTTGGTTTGCTCATTGTTTCATTACTGTTGTGGGAGGCATGGCAAACTGATTATGTTCGTCCACAGCAAGCAGTACAAGATGCGGTGACACAAATCGCCACAGCTAATGATTTGCCAGAAGTCGCCGTAGAACAACAGCAAGATTTGCCTGATTTACCCATCGCTAGATCAGTAGATAGTTTGCCTGCAGTAGAACAAGTAAATACGGCAAGTACTCATCAGATCCATATCAAAACGGATATAATTGACTTGTATATCGACACCCAAGGTGGTGATATTCGTGAATTGTCATTATTAAACTACCCTGTGGAATCAAAAACACCTGATGTACCAGTACAGTTTTTAGCCTCTTCAGCAGCCCATTTTTTTGTTGTTCAATCGGGCTTACGTTCTGATGTAACGGCGCCTACTCACTACGATCAATATACGATGGAAAAAAGTCAATATGAGCTGGTTGAAGGGCAAGATGTTTTAGTCGTGCCTTTGCACTGGCAGTCAGGAAATGGGCTTAAAGTGACTAAAACCTATCGTTTTCATCGTGATAGTTATTTGATAGATGTGGATTATCAAATCGAAAATAATAGTGGTGAGCGTTTCTCTGCTTATCCTTATGCACAATTTAACCGTAGTCGACCAGAAGATGATTCTGGTTTTATTTATACTTATACTGGCGCGGTATTCTCTAGTGAAGCCAATCATTATGAAAAAGTCGATTTTGATGATTTAGATGATGCTGCTTTTAGTCAGGTGGCGACGAGTGGTTGGGTGGCGATGATTCAACATTATTTTGTTGCAGCGCTAATTCCAGCTGCCGATGAACAAGAATATGGTTTTTACGGTAAATCAATCAAAGAACTTAATTACACTTCAGGCATGAAAATGCCAACAGTCAGTGTAACGGATGGTGATGTTGCACAAACAAGCTATCAAATATACCTAGGACCAAAAGAGCATAAGCGTCTAGAGCTTGTTGCACCCAACTTAGCTTTAACGGTAGATTTTGGTAAGTTAACGATTATTTCTCAACCTTTATTTTGGTTAATGGAGCAGTTCCATAAAGTGACTAATAACTGGGGTTGGTCAATTGTTCTACTCACAATTTTGATTAAGGCGGTCTTTTATCGTTTGTCTGCAGCGAGTTATCGCTCAATGGCATCCATGCGAAAATTGACCCCAAAATTAGCGACGCTTAAAGAGCGCTATGGCGATGATAAACAGCAATTTAATAAAGCAATGATGGATTTGTATCGTACTGAAAAAATTAATCCTTTGGGTGGCTGTTTGCCCATTTTAGTACAAATGCCGGTCTTCTTAGCTTTTTATTGGGTCTTAGTAGAAAGTATTGAGTTACGGCAAGCGCCTTTTATATTCTGGCTACAAGATTTAACAGCTATGGATCCTTATTTTATTCTGCCGGTGCTATTCGGTTTGAGCATGTTTTTCCAGCAAAAATTGAATCCGGCACCTCAAGATCCTGCTCAAGCAATGGTAATGAAAGCTTTTCCAATTGTTTTTACCGTGTTTTTTGCATTTTTCCCCTCGGGTTTGGTGTTGTATTGGGTCGTCAATAATATTTTGTCGATTGCACAACAGTGGCATATCACTCGAAAAATGGGCGCGCTCTAGGTTTCTTAAATAGTGATGGAAACCATTGTTGCGATAGCGACGGCACCAGGGAAAGGAGGTGTTGGTATTGTCAGGCTGTCGGGAGATAAAAGTGCTGATATTGCCAAACAAATATGTGGCAAATTACCATCGCCGCGCTATGCTCAATTTAGTCATTTTAAAGATCACGATGGCGATATTATTGATAGTGGTGTTGTGCTTTATTTTCCAAACCCAGCCTCATTTACCGGTGAAGATGTTATTGAGCTTCAAGGTCATGGCAGTCCATTAGTCTTAGATCTATTATGTCAAAGAGCCATTAAGCTAGGTGCTCGTATGGCTCGCCCTGGTGAATTTTCTGAACGGGCTTTTTTAAACAATAAAATGGATTTGGCACAGGCTGAAGCTGTGGCAGATTTAATCGACAGCGAGACTGAACAAGCTGCTCGTAGTGCGATAAGATCCCTGCAAGGAGAGTTTTCACGACGAATTAATGCATTGTTGGAGCAATTGACTGAACTGCGAATGTTTGTTGAAGCTTCTATTGATTTTAGTGATGAAGAAATTGATTTTTTAGCAGAAGCGCAAGTCGCTCAGCAAGTGCAAGACTTGTTAGTCATCTTAGACAGTATTCAAGCTAGTGCTCAGCAAGGCCGATTGTTAAGAGAAGGCATGAATGTTGTTTTAGCCGGTCAGCCCAATGCGGGTAAATCAAGTTTACACAATCAATTAGCCGGCCATGATGCTGCGATTGTGACTGATGTAGCCGGTACAACACGCGATATATTACGAGAGCAAATTCATTTGGAGGGGTTACCACTGCGAATTTCTGATACTGCTGGCTTACATGATTCTCCCGATGAAGTTGAACGTGAAGGTATTCGAAGAACACACGCTGAATTAGCACAAGCTGATCATATCTTGATGGTGTTGGATGATAGTAAAGGGGACGACGATAAAGACCAAGAGATTATGTCATTATTGCCAAAAGATATTCCCTTAACTTTGATCCGTAATAAAGCAGATAAAACAGGGCATCCTATAGAGCTTGTATTAGAGAATAATCAAACGAGCATCTATCTATCGGCCAAAACAGGTGAAGGGATGGCATTGTTAAAACAGCGACTGTGTGAGTCGGTGGGTTACCATCCACAGGAGGAAGGCGTATTTATTGCTCGCCGCCGCCACCTTGATGCCCTTTCACGGGCTCGAACAGCCATTGATACTGGTTATCATTGTCTGGAAGGAATGGGCGCTGGAGAGCTGTTAGCAGAAGAACTACGCATAGCTCAGCAGGCCTTGGGTGAAATAACAGGCACATTCACCAATGATGACTTATTGAGTAAGATCTTTTCTAGTTTTTGTATCGGAAAGTAATTTTCCCTGATCAAAGATAGAACTTGCCACATCTTGTATAAAGAGTGGCTAAGGCAAATGATATCTCTATATTGGCGTTAGATTGAATGGTAACGCAAGATCTTTATTAAGGTGAGAATGAGGAGCCACAGCCACACGTAGTTGTCGCATTCGGGTTACGAATAACGAACTGTGCTCCTTCGATACCATCGGTATAGTCAATTTCTGCGCCGACAAGATATTGAAAGCTTGCAGGATCTATTAGTAGAGTTACACCACCATTTTCTACTTCAGTATCTCCTTCATTGACTTCATCTTCAAAAGTAAAGCCATACTGAAAGCCTGAGCAACCGCCGCCCGTGATAAATACACGCAGCTTGAGTTGGTCATCACCTTCTTCGATAATTAAGTCGCTGACTTTTTTTGCAGCAGCATTGGTAAAAATAACAGGACTAGGAATGTTGTCGCTCATGAGATGCTCCAAAACTAAATTTATAAGTAGATATTATCCAAAGGTTGAGTGATTTAGTCAAGAATTGGTCTTTTGCTCAAGCTGGATTGCATCAGTGTCATCTATAACTTCGTGCTCTACATTAAGAATTTGCTCATCATTCTTTTTGTTATGAATCATTTGACCATTGACTTCTGCACCCATAGCCATTTCAAGTAGACGGTAATAGACATTGCCATTAATTCTTGCTTTGGGCGCTAATTCAACATGTTCAGAAACATAAACATTACCCGTAATACTACCATTGATAACTAAATTAGGCACTTTAACATCGCCTTCAATATTGCCTTGTTCACTTAGGGTTAGTAAAGAATCTGTATCGCCAGTAGCATTGATATTACCAGTAACGCTGCCATCAATTCTTAACCCCCCACTAAAACTGACGTCACCTTTAATGTGTGTATGCTGCCCAATTAAGGTATCAATTCGGGTGGATTTGCTTTTTTTACTTTTATTGAACATGGATCACCTCTTAATATTTTAATAACCGCCTAGTTGCCAATCAAATGTTCGGGTCAGTGTTTGTTTATTTTGCTTTAATATCACAACGATATTGGTAGGTTGGAACATATCGGTTAATTTAATCTGCCCTTCAATTACTTGTACATGACGTAAAGAAAGTGTGTGTTCACCAATATCAGATTGTATCTCTTTATCATGTTGCATGCCCTTCAGTGTAAGAGACAGCGAGCCAGATAAAGGGCGGGTGATTTTTTTACCCTGAGTGATTACCAGCCGATAATGAAATAGTTCTGGTTCCATTTCATTAGCACGGAGATGTAATTCCCGAATTTGTAGCTTACTGGTATTATTCCCTTGATTGATAGTCTGATAGAACACTAATTCTTTTTTAAGAGAAATAACATTATTTTGTAATTTATCTAATTGTTCTTGAAGTTGTTGGTTCGTTGCCTGCTGGATAGCTAAACTCTTTTCTTGGTGGGTTAAAGTGTTATATAGCTCGGTATTTTTAGTATTGAGTTGCCGAACATCATCATTCAATTGTTCCGTTTTGATAGCCTGTTGGTAGCGAGTAGTTTGCTGTATATAAAACCATTGGCTAGCGTAGGTAATAATTGCTGTGAGAATGACTAATATGGCACAACGATAAGGACGCGCCTTGCGAATAACATGCTTATCTAAGGAAGACATGGGTGTTATGGTAGTGTTGCAATAGTATTAATAGCTAATGTTTCATCAAAACCAAACATAATATTCATATTTTGAATCGCTTGGCCAGATGCACCTTTAACCAGATTATCAATCGCTGAAAGAATAACAACAGTGTTACCTTGTTGTGGTTGATGAACAGCAATTCGACAGGTGTTAGTACCGCGTACACTGCGAGTTTCAGGATGTGAACCTGCCGGCATAACATCAACAAAAGGCTCATCAATATATCGCTGTTCAAACAATGTCTGGAGATCAACAGGCTGTGTTAACGTGCCGTAAAGAGTGGCATGTATGCCTCTGATCATCGGGGTCAAATGAGGAACAAACGTCAGCGAGATGGGCTGATTTGCAGCATGGGATAAGCCTTGCTCTATTTCTGGTAAATGACGATGACCTGATACAGCATAGGCTTTCATGTTTTCAGATGATTCCGCTAGCAAGGTGCTGACAGCGGCTTTACGTCCCGCGCCACTTACGCCAGATTTAGTGTCAGCAATAAGGCTAAGAGGATGGATAATACCTTGCTCTAGCAAAGGTAAAAAGCCAAGTTGGGTAGCCGTTGGGTAACAACCTGGCACAGCAATAAGTTGAGCAGATTTAATCTGATCACGGTTAACTTCAGGTAGGCCATAAATGGCTTGGGATAATAATTCAGGACAGGTATGCGGCGTGTTATACCAATGGGCCCATTGATCGGCATCTTTAAGACGAAAGTCGGCAGATAAATCGATGACACGAGTACCCTGTTTGATCAATTCAGGGACTAGAGACATGGCGACGGTGTGAGGCGTTGCAAAAAATACCACGTCACAAGACGCAAGTTGATCAATATCAGGCTCGCTAAAATGGAGGTCAACATGGCCTCGAAGATTAGGAAATAATTCGCTTACTGCTAAGCCTGCTTCACTACGCGAGGTAATGGCCTGTATAGAAACTTCGGGATGATTGGCTAATAATCTTAGGAGTTCTACACCGGTGTAACCTGTTCCGCCTACAATACCGACTTTGATCATGGTGTCGTCCAATTTACATTATCTGAATAGCACATAATAAAAGAGCAGGCGTAAAAGCGAAAGGATTTAGTTGGGACTAGTTCACATTTTGTTAAGAAGATATTCAAGGCGCTGTTTTTGAATAATGTATGGGTGAGAGGTGTAGGGGCCATTTTGTTCGAAGGATAGCTGGGTAATATATAAGGGATAAGGCTTATTTGTTTTTCTTAAGCTGAGTACAAGTTCACCAACTTGTTTGAAGAGCTTATTGTCATTAGCTAGACCTTTAAATACTTTTGGTCCACAGTGAATGACACATGGTGCATTATCATCAGCGCTTGTCATTTCAACAATGACCGGAAGATAGCCCTCTTTTTTTAATAATAAATTGAGTGAGATAGTACTGATTTTCCAAGCAGAATTTTGTTGATGCTCAAGTCGAAAAAATTGAATTGTACTGATTTCAGCGCTGATGTTTATCGTATCAAAAAACCATTGAAAATGTGACACTAGCGTTGTTTCTGTTAATCCGGTGACATGTTGCCGGTATAAACCACCCAATTCATTCAGTATGTAAACGGTTGTGTATTGATTTTGTTTGTACAAAAACACCGAGATTACATTTTCGGTCTGCTGCGCTAAAAGCATGTTTAATAAGCCATTACTATCAAGTGATTGATCAACTTGAGTGGCGATGAAGCTTAGTTTGGCTTGCGCTAGATATTGGAAAAGAGATTTATTTTTAGAGAGTGGGAAATAGTCACAAGAGCCCTCTTGCCATTGTAATTTATATAGCTGATTATCAATGGAAATCAGATACTCGCCATTTGTCGGATTACTATTATAGTGAGTCGCTACTTCGTTAAATAAGCCAGCTATTCGATCATCAATTTCTTTACCGTAATATTCAGATGGACACCAGCAACTCGCCTTGGGAATCGTTTTTTGTTGGGGCTGCCAACGCAATATCATGCTGAGTATTTTTAGTGGAGAGCTCATGCCAGAATGAACAAAATGATGCCATTGCCCTTGCTGGGAATAAATTAAGCTTTCAATTTTTGTGACTAAGGATTGCTTGCTATTTGAATAATTGAGTGGATCACTTTGTAAGCTTGAAAGTTTTAAGCCTTGTTGACTAAGCTTACGGACAGGCTGATGCTCAAGGTTAATAAACAAAACTACATGTTGTATTTCAGCTTCAGTAGTGATGGTGGTGCTCAGTTGCTGTTGATGAGTGTTGCCAAGAGGGGAGCTAATAAGTTGTTGAACTAGTTCAAGCACTAGGCGATGGGTTATTTTGTATGTTTGATCCGCAACTTTCAAATGGGTTGAGCTGGCAAGAAGCTGATTATTTATTGCCCAAGCTAACACCCTAATCAATGAATTATGCTGATATAAGGCAGATTGTTTTGATGTATTCAGGGCAATATCATTAATATACCAGTCATCATCAATATGACGTCTATAAAGATACAGATGCTGTTCAGGCACGATAGGAAGAAACGGGTCTGGTAAACACTGAACAGTATCAGGCAGTGTCTCAAATAGTGCTTTATATTTTTTTTCTAGTGCAATACGTCGAGACTGAATGTGTAGTTTATGTTGTTTTGCAAAGGCAAAAAGTGAGTGTATAAGGAGAGCAATTTGCTCATGGATCTGTTCAAACTCATTGAGACTTTGACGATATTGAGACTGATAGCGTTGATCCAATTTCTGACTAAGATCAGTATGCCATTGCCAATAAGATAACTGCTGTGCAACAAAGTCACGTCGCCAAGGATAACGAGATTGGCTGACTGTTTTAGATAAGTGTTCTTCACATAAGACATAAAATGATTGTTGGGCTAATGATAAAAATTCCCCCTCAATACTGGTCGTGGAGATAATCTGTAATTTGAGCGTGTTTGGATCTAACAACAGAGGGTCAGTAACACCGTTGTAAATAGCCTGTTTTAAATTTGGGCTTAGCCATGGAATAGCTGGGAATTGTTTAAGTTGATGATTTAAGTGAACTAATGTTAAACCTGCCTCTAACCCATTATTCATGGCGCTATCAAGATCCAGTGCTGTGATATCAAACACTGTTTGAGCTTCAATGGATGATATTGCTCCAAAATCAAGCATACTGCTAGCAGAGACCTGTCGTAGATCAACAATAGAGAAGGTCTGGCTAACATCCTCGTCAGGGGTCGTATGCCACCATGAAGGTACACAACCTGCTAGCACCAAGCCACTATGGTAGAAACGATCAAGTTCAAAAGCATTCAGGGTATTGATCAGTGAATCATGACCTAATAATCGGGGATTAAGCTTAATACCAAGTGATTGTGCCCATTCACAGATCGTGATGATTTTTTGTTGCAGTTGTTTAATTAACGTCTCTGATAGGGGCTCTGTGTATACCAGCCATAACTCAAATTGAGTATCTGCCTGAAAGTTCAAAATACCATTTTGATTGATAAGATAAAGGCCTTGAATGGGATATTGATGTAATGAATGACGTTTATATTGAAAAGTATGATCAAGTTTTTTGATGGCATCAATGGTGGCGTTGGCAGGCTGATAATCAACAATACCTGCAGGGGTGTCTTCACCTGTATATCCCAGTAATGCAACAGAGTTGGTGTGTAAAAGGAGTGGTAATATCTTTAGAAAGGCGTGATTTTTTACTGGAAAAAGCTCACTTAAACGCGCTATTCTGACATGGTTAAGCGTCTGAAATTGATCAATGGCTTGAGCACGATCCATGTGTTCAAACTACTTTTTTATTAGTGGCGAAAATGGCGCATACCTGTAAATACCATAGCAATACCATGTTCATCTGCGGCGGCAATCACTTCATCATCACGCATGGAGCCGCCCGGCTGTATAACCGCACTGATACCTGCTTCGGCAGCAGCATCTAAACCATCACGGAAGGGGAAAAAGGCATCTGATGCCATCACCGCACCTGGCACAGTTAAACCAGCATCTTTAGCTTTAATGCTTGCAATTTGGCTGCTGACTATCCTGCTCATTTGACCTGCACCAATACCGATAGTTTGTTGCTTGCTAACATAGACAATGGCATTTGATTTTACAAATTTAGCGACACGCCATGCAAAAAGTAAGTCTTGCATTTGCTGATCAGTCGGTATTTTTTTAGTGACTACTTTTAATTCGTCTTGTGTCACTAAAGTGGTATCACGATCTTGAACTAATAGGCCGCCAGTCACCCGCTTAAAATCAAACGTTTCTTTCTGCTGATCAGGAGTAGGAAATTCACCACAGCAAAGTAGACGGACATTTTTTTTGTTACTGATAACTTGTTTTGCTTCATCGCTGATTGAGGGAGCGACAATAACTTCAACAAATTGCCGATCAATAATGGCTTGGGCTGTTTTGGCATCTAACTCACAATTAAAGGCAATAATGCCACCAAATGCTGATGTAGTATCTGTTTGATAAGCCAAGTCATAGGCTGTTAATAAATTGTCGGCAGTGGCTACGCCACAAGGGTTAGCATGTTTAACAATCACACAGGCGGGTGATTCAGGGAAGGTTTTGACACATTCAAGTGCGGCATCAGTGTCAGCAATATTATTATATGAAAGTTCTTTACCTTGTATTTGTACTGCAGCACTGATAGTGCCTGATTCAGGTTGTTTTTCTGTAAAGAAAGCTGCTTTTTGATGTGGGTTCTCACCATAACGCATATCTTGTATTTTATGGAATTGACTATTGAATGTACGAGGAAAAGCTACTTTTCCATTATCAGTAATACTCCCAAGATAATTGGCAATAGCACCATCATAATGGGCAGTATGTTCAAACGTTTTTACGGCTAGGTCAAAACGTGTTGCATCATCAACACCGCCATTTTGTTTGATTTGTTCGACCACTCGGCTGTAATCAGCTGGATCAATCAGTACTGTCACTGAAGCATGATTTTTAGCGGCAGCACGTAGCATTGTTGGTCCACCAATATCAATATTTTCAATGGCCATTGGCAGTGTGCAATCATCTCGAATAATAGTCGCTTCAAAGGGGTATAAATTAACCACAATTAGATCGATAGGGTCGATATTATGTTCTGCCATAATGGCTTCATCTGTGCCTCTGCGACCCAACAACCCTCCGTGAATTTTTGGGTGAAGGGTTTTAATGCGTCCATCCATCATTTCTGGGAAGCCAGTATGTTCGGATACTTCTTTTACTGGTAAGCCCGCATCTTGTAATAATTTAGCGGTCCCGCCGGTTGAAAGTAATTCCACCCCAAGATTGTTTAATTGTTGCGCAAGATCTAACACCCCTGACTTATCTGACACACTAAGTAGTGCTCGTTGAATTTTGTTCATGAATTGTTTCCGAGAATAGATATGGTTTTATAGGCCGTAAAGTTTTAATTTTTTTCGTAGTGTGCCGCGGTTTATGCCAAGAATTTCAGCAGCACGACACTGGTTACCATTAGTGTGCGCTAATGTAGACCTAAATAAAGGCGCTTCAACTTCAGCCAGCAACATATCATAGAGGTTAGCTGCCGGATGACCATCAAGTTGTTCAAAATAGTCGCTAAGGGCCGTTTCTACACACTCACTTAGAGGGGCATCTTTATGTGCTGCAGTGATACCCAAATCGAAGCAGCTATCGGGTTTGTTATTTAAGTCATGGGTCATGCAGCAATTGTATCCTGTTGAGATAGCTGGGAAAAAAATTGTTCAGTAAAATCCAATTGTTGTTGCGGGTATTCAAGGGTGTTCATTTGTTGGCGGAATAGATTACCGTTTCGCAAACCTTTGCTATACCAAGCGATATGTTTACGTGCCATACGAACACCAGTGTATTCACCATAGAAATCGTACAGGGTATAGAGGTGTTCAATCAAGATTTGTTTTACTTCGCTTATAGCGGGTGGGGGTAAATGTTCACCCTGCGTTAAAAAGTGGTTAATTTGTCTAAATATCCACGGATTACCCTGAGCTGCTCGCCCAATCATCAATGCATCAGCCTGAGTATAATCTAACACCTGTTTGGCTTTTTCAGGGCTACTGATATCACCATTAGCAATGACCGGAATGGCCACCGTAGATTTTATTTCAGCAATGGTGTGATATTCGGCCTCTCCTCTATAAGCACATGCCCGAGTTCGGCCATGTACGGCTAAAGCTTGGATGCCAGACTGTTCAGCAATACGAGCGATATTAACGCCATTTCGGTTATCAACATCCCAGCCGGTACGAATTTTCAGTGTGACTGGTGCATCTACTGAGTTCACCACAGTCGTTAAAATTTCACTCACTAGTTTTTCATTTTGTAATAATGCAGAACCGGCCATAACGTTACACACTTTTTTAGCAGGGCAGCCCATATTAATATCAATAATGTGGGCACCTTGATCAATATTATGCTGAGCTGCTTCAGCCATCATTTTGGGATCTGTTCCGGCAATTTGAACAGAACGAGGCTCTGGCTCACCTTCATGATTAGCGCGTAATAATGATTTTTTACTAGCCCATAATGATTTATTGGCAGTGATCATTTCCGAGACAGCCATACCTGCGCCCAAACGGCGACATAATTGGCGAAAAGGCCTGTCAGTCACTCCCGCCATTGGGGCAAGAAAGAGGTTGTTTGGTAATGTATAAGGGCCTATCTGTATAAGGGACTTAGTCATGACGTTGCCCAGTTAAGCGGATCCATTCACCTTTTTGTACCGGTGATTGCATTGTAAAGGTAGTTTGATAGCTTTGACTCACTATTTCAGCTTGAATATCCAGAATACCAGATAGCACAAGATCTGCACCGGGTTGAGTTAAACTTGCTAACCTAGGTGCTAAGGTTTGTAGTGGTCCCGCTAGAATATTGGCCAGTAATATATCGCAGGATTCATTGGGGCAATCATCAGGTAAGAAAGTATCTATTTGCACACCATTACGTTGTGCATTAGCTTGAGTGGCTTCTAAAGCCTGAGGATCGGTATCAACACCAATCACCTTTTTGGCCCCTAATAAAGCAGCAGCAATGGCTAAAATACCACTACCACAACCATAATCAATCACATATTTATCTTTAATATCTGCTTGATCTAGCCAGTTTAGGCATAAAGCGGTGGTAGGATGAGTACCTGTGCCAAAAGCTAAGCCAGGATCAAGCATGATATTGATAGCATCAGCTTGAGGGGGCTGATGCCAACTAGGGCAGATCCATAATTTTTCACCAAAAGAAATAGGATGAAAGTTATCCATCCATTCTCGTACCCAGTCCTTATCTTCAACGGCTTCAATACGATAACTTGGAATAGACTGTGGTGCGAGTAGCTCGCTTACCATTGTTACAATATTATCCGTATCAGATTCTGCATCAAACAAGGCGATGACATTGGTTGATGACCATAGTGGTGTTGTGCCAATTTCTGGCTCATAAATGGGTTGATCGGCATTATCCTGAAAGGTGACAGCGCCAGCACCACATTCTGATAGCACATCGGATAAACGATCGGCAGTGTCAGGTGCGCTTTGGAATATAAACTGAATCCATGCCATACAGAATTATACGAGCCTTATAAACCGAGTTTTTTTTCTAGATAGTGGATATTGGTACCACCTTCTTGAAAATGCGGATCGTCCATAATATCCTGTTGTAATGCAACATTGGTTTTAATACCTTCAATGCCAATTTCATCTAACGCTGTTTGCATCCGAGCAATAGCTGATTCTCGCGTTCTACCATACACAATTAATTTACCGATGAGTGAATCATAGTTAGGCGGGACACGATAGCCACTATAAATATGTGAGTCCATCCTGATACCGGCACCACCTGGAGAATGGTAATGGGTGATTACGCCAGGGCTAGGCATAAATGTTTTAGCGTCTTCGGCGTTAATGCGACATTCAATGGCATGGCCACGGATGACGATATCATTTTGTGTTAGCGACAGTGGTTCACCGGAAGCAATGCGAATTTGTTCAACAACAAGATCAGTATTAGTGACACGCTCGGTTACAGGGTGTTCTACTTGAATGCGTGTGTTCATTTCAATAAAATAAAATTCACCATCTTGGTACAGAAATTCAAAAGTACCTGCACCTCGATAGCCTATTCTGATACATGCATCAGCACATGTTTTACCCATTTTATCGCGTAATTCTTGAGAAATACCTGGTGCCGGCGCTTCTTCTACTACTTTCTGGTGACGACGTTGCATAGAACAATCACGCTCACCGAGATGAATCGCATTACCATGCTCATCAGCGAGCACTTGGAATTCGATATGACGTGGGTTTTCTAAGAACTTTTCCATGTAAATCATATCATTATGAAAGAGAGACTTAGCTTCACTACGCGTTAAGGCAATCGCATTTAATAGGTGAGCTTCACTATGAACTTCACGCATGCCACGACCACCCCCACCCCCAGAAGCTTTGATAATAATGGGATAACCAATTTCTTTGGCAAGGCGAAGATTCGTGGCATCGTCATCACCTAATGGGCCATCAGATCCTGGTACACAGGGCACCCCAGCTTCTTTCATGGCGGCGATAGCTGAGACTTTGTCACCCATTAGACGGATAGTTTCAGCGCGAGGACCAACAAATATAAAGCCACTTTGTTCGACACGCTCTGCAAAATCAGCATTTTCAGATAAAAAACCATAGCCAGGATGAATAGCTGAGGCATCGGTAATTTCTGCAGCACTGATGAGGGCGGGTATATTTAGATAGCTTTCAGATGAGGGTGCAGGACCAATACAGACGGTTTCATCGGCTAACAAAACATGCTTTAACTCACGATCCACATCAGAGTGAACAGCAACAGTTTTGACGCCTAATTCTTTACAGGCCCTTAGAATACGGAGGGCAATTTCGCCTCGGTTGGCAATAACAAGTTTTTCGATCATGGTTTTTATCCGCAGTTAATTATCAGAGAGTCTTAATTATTCAATGATAATTAAGGGTTCATCAAATTCAACTGGATGTCCATTCTCAACCAGAATGGCTTTAACCGTACCACTTCGATCTGCTTCGATTTGATTAAACATTTTCATTGCTTCAATGATACAAATAACATCCCCCGTTGCTACTGACTGACCTACTTCAATAAAGGCAGGAACTTCAGGTGATGATGAACGATAGAATGTACCCACCATAGGTGATTTAACGGCATTGTTATGATTGGGTGCGACTGATTCTGTTTCAGTAGGTGCTGCTGGTGCAATGGGTGCAGCAATTGCAGCTGGCATCGCTGGCGCTGCCATTATAACGGGAGCAGCAGAATGGTTGCGGCTAATACGAACAGATTCTTCACCCTCATGAATTTCAATTTCTGCAATATCAGATTCTTGAATTAGGTCGATTAGTTTTTTTATTTTACGAATATCCATTTAGATAATCCTATTGGGTGGTGTGTTTGATAGCTGCTTGTAAAGCGAGCTCATAACCTTGAGGCCCTAATCCACAGATCACGCCAACAGCAATGTCTGATAAATAAGAGTGGTGGCGAAATGATTCACGTGCATGCACATTGGATAGATGTACTTCGATAAAAGGGACTTCAATGGCAGTTAACGCATCTCGTAGTGCGATACTAGTATGTGTAAAGGCTGCTGGATTGATAATAATAAAATCAGTTTTATTGGTTTGTGCCAGATGAATTTTATCCACTAATTCATGCTCTGAGTTAGTTTGGAAACTTTCTAATTGGTGGCCATCATTTGATGCTTGTAACTGTAGGCGATCAGATATATCAGCTAGTGTATCCGCACCATAATGCTCAGGTTCGCGAGACCCTAGAAGGTTTAAATTGGGGCCATGTAGCACTAGAAATTTTGCCATGAGAAATAATATTGCTTAGTCAATTAAGATATGAGGCAAATATTGCACTAACAGTTATTAAATGTCTAGTATTTTAGGAGAAAAAGCAGGTTTTTGTTGCTAAAATCGTCGAAATAGAAAATTCTTATAGTGTTGATCCCGGTAGTTTTGCCAAATGATCGATAAGACTAGTTGCGGTAATGCTGCCAACTAATCGATATCGCTTATGTTCTTTGCCGGTGGGATCAAAAAATAAAATGCTAGGAGGTCCAAAAACACCAAATTGTTTAAGGATCGCTTTATGCTCAGCAGTATTATCTGTCATATCAAGTTGTAGTAGATGAAAGTCAGCTAATGCGGCTTTTACGCCGGCATCTTTAAAGGTGGTGGCTTCCATCCTTTTACAATCGGTACACCAATCAGCATAAAAATCCAGTATTGCTGGTTTATTGGTGAGCGATAATTGTTGATTGAGATCAGTCAAGTTATGGATTTGAATGAAGGCTAAGTGAGTAGATGTCTCATTATTTTTGTGACTTACCGTACTAATATTTTGTAACGGTTGCCAAACGTTCTGGCTGCCACTAGTACCTCCTATCATCAATAAGCTTCCATAGATTAATAATATTAGGCCGACACCTTTCCATAGTTTTTCTTGGCCAGTAGAGTCAATATGAAGTGTATTGAGAGCACCTAGATAGATTGCGGTGACAATAAATAACGCCCCCCATAAGAGTAAGCTGATCCAGCCTGGAATAATGCGTTCTAGCATCCAGATGGCAAGCGCCAACATTAATACACCAAAAACAGCTTTGACGGTATTCATCCATGAGCCGGCTTTAGGTAATAAAGTGCCCGCTGAGGTACCAATAATTAATAATGGCAGCCCCATACCCATGCTGAGTGCAAATAAGGCCGATCCTCCTAAAACAGGATCACCCTGTTGGCCTATAAATATCAATGCGCCAGCTAATGGTGGCGCTAAGCATGGGCCAACAATTAAACCTGATAATAGCCCCATCAGTGCTGCCCCAGCTATTTTTCCACCTTTCTGTTGGTGGCTAATTTTATGTAACCGATGCTGTACTGTTTGGGGTAAGTGCAGTTCAAATAGCCCAAACATGGACAGAGCTAAAATAACAAATAGAGCGCTGAAGCTACCAATAATCCATGGATTTTGTAGCATCGTTTGTAGGTTTTCTCCCAACAAGCCAGTTAATACGCCGGCGACAGTATAAGTAACTGACATAGCCAATACATAGGCAAGGGATAATATAAATGCGCGATGGGTAGTAATACGTTCACCTTCACCCACTATAATACTAGACAAGATCGGGATCATAGGAAAAACGCAGGGAGTGAATGCAAGCAATAAACCTAGGCCAAAAAAGCTGACAAGTATTTTAACAATACTGTCTTGAGCCAGGCTTTGGGCAATACGATCTTGTTCAGGCCAGCTGATGGTGGGTGATGATGTATTAGCCGCTGCTGTTTTACTCAGGACCTTATCTCCAGAAAAAGCTGGTAGGGATAACTGAATACTCTTTACTGTGGGGGGGTAGCAAATATGAAATGTTTCTGAACAGCCTTGGTAATAAGCTTTTAACGTTATCTGCTGTGCGCTACCATCACGTTTGAGAGGTAAGGTAAGGCTAGTATCAAATGAATAGACTTCGGTAAGGCCAAAGATCTCATCCATTTTGTTTTCACCAGCAGGTAGTGAAAAGTCAAGTAGCTGTACTTGAGTGTTATCGATAATTTCAAAGCGAATTTTGTCACGATAGAGGTAATTACCCTCCGCAATATTCCATTGAGCAATTAGCGTGAGTGGTCCTTTTATTTGAGCTGAAAAGTTAAAGGCTTCATCGACACTGGGTGGTATATCCACATCATCATTTAGACCAAGACTATCTAGTAGTCCCGGCCGCGCTTGGACAGAAATAGCAGCAAACAATAACAGTAGTAATAAAAATCTTTTCATAATGAATATCTGATAAAACTAAGTATTAATAGACTATTCTAACAGGCGATTGTTTCAGAATTTAAAGAAAAAAATAATATGTGGTGTTGAATCGTCGTAATACTGTAATAATTACCGCCTTTAATCATTTTTTAAGAGTGAGCGTATTGTGGAAATTAAAACAATTCATCAGCTTGAAAAACAGGCGATGAAGAAGAGCCATACGGAATTAGCCAGAATAGGCTTTGCTTTATTCTTCCTTGCTGGTGTTTTAGCTTTTAGTTTTGCGACTAGTGGTGGTGTACCTAACAATGCTTTCTTAGCCATAGCAGCCGTTTTCGGTGGTTATATGGCGATGAATATCGGTGCTAATGATGTTGCTAACAATGTCGGACCTGCCGTAGGTTCTAAGGCCCTAACGATGGGCGGTGCCATTTTTCTTGCCGTTATTTTTGAGGCTGGAGGTGCCTTTATTGCCGGTGGCGATGTCGTGTCAACTATCAAAAAAGGCATTATTGACATTGATGCTTTTGGTGACGATACCGATAGTTTTCTATGGGCGATGATGGCAGCATTATTGGCCGCGGCCTTATGGCTTAATTTGGCAACGATGGCAAAGGCACCTGTTTCCACCACACATTCTATTGTGGGTGGTGTTATGGGGGCCGGCATCGCTGCAGCAGGGTTTAACATCGTTGATTGGGGTACGATGGGAAAAATTGCTAGCTCTTGGGTTATTTCACCTGTGATAGGAGGCGTTATTGCAGCAGGATTTTTATTAGCCATTAAAAAAACCATTGTTTTCCAAAAAGATAAAATCAGTGCTTCATATAAATGGGTACCCGTTTATGTTGCCTTAATGTCATGGGCTTTTATTACCTATTTGGTATTGAAAGGTTTAAAGAAAATTTGGCCTCAATTGGTGGGCGGGTTTAATGAGATTATGTTTTTCACCATTGAAGTAACGAAAAAACCTACATTTGGGACAGCCTTAATGGTGGGTGCTATTGTGGCTGTTATGGTTTATATCTATATGAAAAATAATATTAAGGCCAAATTAGATACGCTAGAGAATGATCGAAAAAGTGTGAACCAATTGTTTACCATCCCGTTGATTTTTGCTGCTGCTTTATTAAGTTTTGCCCATGGTGCTAATGATGTCGCTAATGCTATTGGCCCGTTAGCAGCGATTAATGATGCAGTAATAAATGGTGGTATTTCAGCGGAAGCAGGGATCCCTTTTTGGGTGATGGGCGTTGGGGCGATTGGTATCGCGATTGGTTTAGCACTCTATGGCCCTCGATTAATTCGAACAGTGGGTAGTGAAATAACAGAATTAGATCAGATGAGAGCCTTTTCGGTGGCAATGGCCGCATCCATTACAGTGATTATTGCCAGTCAGTTGGGATTGCCTGTGAGTTCAACGCATATTGCCATTGGTGGGATATTTGGTGTTGGCTTTTTACGTGAATGGCTTGATGCAACCGTCAGTATTGAATATGAAATTGCCCAAGATAAAGTTGAAGTTAAGGATGATAAAAAAGCACTTCATGCGACAAAAGCAGAACTAAAGAAACTTGAAGCTAAGAAGAAAAAGGCAGATCAAGATTACCATCGGATCACCGAGCTTTATCGTACTGCTGATGAAGAAGAAGATACGCTGAAAAAATCAAAGAAATTGTTGAAAGAAGATCAAAAGATATTGTATGTGAAGCGTGATGCTATTAAAAAAATTATCACAGCTTGGTTGATTACGGTACCTTCGGCAGCGGTAATGGCCGCCTGTATCTTTTATATGATTAAAGGTGTGATGTCTTAATTTATCAGCATATTTTTTATTGAAAATAAAGTGTTAATGAAAAGCCCCGTTAATATCATTATCGTTCATGCTTGTCTGATTGGGCGGTAATGATTTTTTCAAAATTTACCTCGTTACCTCGCGCTACCCAACAATATCTCATTGTGACGTTGAGCTACTGGGCATTCACACTCACCGATGGTGCTTTGCGAATGTTGGTGGTGCTGTATTTCCATGGTCTGGGATATAGCCCATTAGAAGTGGCGATGTTGTTTTTACTTTATGAGTTTTTTGGCATAGTTACTAACTTGCTTGGAGGGTGGTTGGGTTCTAGGCTGGGCATCAATGTCACTTTGCATTTAGGTTTAATGTTGCAACTGATGGCTTTGACCATGTTGCTGGTTGATCCTTCTTGGTTGAGTGTAACGTACGTAATGTTAAGTCAGGCATTGTCAGGTATTGCCAAAGATCTTAATAAAATGAGTGCAAAAAGTAGTATTAAACTGCTAGTGCCGGATGCGGCTGAAGACAAACTTTATAAGTGGGTGACATTACTCACGGGATCAAAAAATACTCTGAAAGGTGTTGGTTTTTTCCTGGGTGGATTATTACTAACATTATTTGGATTTCACGGAGCAATATTAAGTCTATTATTAGTATTATTTGCAGTGGCCATCATAAGTTTGTTATTGCTTGATAAGCGGCTTGGACAAACAAAATATAAAGCTAAGTTTACTGATATATTTTCTAAAAGTAAGGCCATCAATAATTTATCTGCTGCACGATTTTTTTTGTTTGGTTCCAGAGATGTATGGTTTGTTGTTGCTTTACCGGTATTTTTGCAATCACAGCTAAATTGGCCAGCGATACAAGTAGGAACAGTATTAGCTATATGGGTTATTGTCTATGGCATTGTACAAGCTATCACACCCAAGTTAACGGGTTTATCGCAAAACAATATTCCTGATGGCAGCGCTGTAGTACGCTGGTCTCTATTATTAGTAACTATGCCATTGTTTATTGCAATGGGTTTGTATTATAGTGATTCTGTCGAACTGGTGCTCACCGTTGGTTTAATCATTTATGGTGTGATATTTGCCATTAACTCTGCGATGCATTCCTATTTGATCGTTTCCTATGCAGATGAAGCCGGTGTTTCGTTAGATATTGGCTTTTATTATATGGCAAATGCAGCCGGGCGGCTGGTCGGTACGATAATATCTGGCTGGGTTTATCAACAGTCAGGTTTGATAGCCTGTTTATTGGTCTCAACAGTGATGATTGTAGTTGCCAGTATGATTTCAATGTTGTTACCTAAGCATAAAAGGATGACCAGCTGAAGTGGAACGTGCAAAAGATATTCTTAAATCTATTTTTGGTTATGAGCAGTTTCGCCATTCACAGCAAGACATTATTCAAGAATTATTGGCTGGAAAAGATGCACTGGTATTGATGCCAACTGGTGGTGGTAAGTCGTTGTGTTATCAGATCCCGGCCTTAGTTCGTGATGGCACCGCCATTGTCATTTCTCCTTTGATTGCCTTGATGCAAGATCAAGTAGATGCCTTGCAACAATTAGGGATTAAAGCTGCTTTTCTAAATTCAACTTTGAGCATGAGTGAAGCAGGTGAAATAGAACAACGGTTGCTCAACAATGAGCTTGATTTGCTTTATGTAGCACCAGAAAGACTGTTAATGAATCAAATGTTGGCCACACTTGATCGATGTCAATTATCCTTGTTTGCCATTGATGAGGCACACTGTGTTTCACAATGGGGTCATGATTTTCGGCCTAACTATCAGCAGTTAAAATTATTACACGAGCGCTATCCTGCTGTTCCTCGTATTGCTTTAACTGCAACAGCTGATCAACGCACCCAAGCAGAAATTATTACTCAGCTTCAACTGGATGATGCAAAAGTATTTATTAATAGTTTTGATCGGCCCAATATCCACTATGCGATTTCAGAGGGCAACGATCCCAAACAGCGTTTGTGGCGATTCCTTGAAGACAATCATCCGCATGATGCCGGTATTGTGTATTGCTTATCACGAAAAAAGGTAGAGTCAACGGCGGAATGGTTGGCCGAACGGGGCCGACTTGCCTTGCCATATCATGCCGGTTTAGCAGCAGAAATTCGGCAGGTAAATCAACAACGATTTTTGCGTGAAGAAGGCGTGATTATTGTGGCCACAATTGCCTTTGGCATGGGGATAGATAAACCGGATGTTCGTTTTGTGGCACATTTGAGCTTGCCGAAAAGTATTGAAGCCTATTATCAAGAAACAGGTCGAGCAGGTCGTGATGGTGAGCCTGCCAATGCTTGGATGTCATATGGGCTGCAAGATGTGATTACCCTCAGACAGTTTACTCAACAATCTAATGCTGATGAGCAACATAAGCAGGTTGAACATCACAAACTTGAGTCTATGCTTGGTCTATGTGAATTAATTACTTGTCGAAGACATGCATTATTGACCTATTTTGATGAAGACAGTTCACCGCAATGTGATCAGTGTGACAACTGTCAAAATCCACCTGAACAATGGGATGCAACAGAATCAGCACAAAAAGCACTCTCCTGCATATACCGAACTGAACAACGGTTTGGTGTGAATTATATTGTTGATATTTTGTTAGGCAAAATAGATGAACGTATACAACGCAATGGTCATGATCAGCTAAGCACTTTTGGAATAGGCACTGATTTTTCAGTAGCAGAATGGCGGAGTCTTTTTAGACAATTGATAGCATTAGGATATGTTGATATCAATATGGATCGTTATGGTGCTTTGCAGTTAACTGAAAAATGTCGTGCAATATTACGTGGTGAGCAAAACCTAGCATTAAGAAAGCAGCGTAAAGAAGAAAAAATCACTAAAAAATCAAGGCAAAAAACATCCGTTAGGCCACAAGATCAAGCTTTATGGGAGGCCTTGCGAACATTGCGAACAACCTTGGCTGAAGAGCATGGCGTTCCCTCATTTGTTATTTTTCATGATGCAACATTGCAGGACATGGTACGGAAAAGACCTCTATCACTCCAAGATTTTAGTCGTGTCTCTGGTGTGGGAGATCAAAAATTAACACGTTATGGGCAGGTCTTTATTAATGAGATATCACAACATCCCTTATCTGAGTTGCTAGATAATCGCCTTAGTGAAACAATAAATGAAACATTAATTTTGTATCAGCAGGGTATTAAGGTAGAGCAGATTGCACAGCAAAGAGAGGTCCAAACTAGTACGATATACACACACTTAGCGGACGTTATAGAAGTTGGATTACTTGATGTGCGTGATGTCGTTGGGTTGAGTGATAGCATCTATAATGAAATTATTTTTCTTATTGAATCACTTGAAGAGGAAGATAAAGGTCGACTTAAACCGATCTATGATGCCTTAGATGGTGAAATAGACTATGGGATCTTACGTTGTGTACAGGCTGCAATTTAATTACAAGGCGTTGTTATAAATCTGTAATAATTAGCCAGTATGATAGGTTGATTACCAATAAGGGTGAATAGCATGGCAACAACCATTTTAGTAGTAGAAGACGATGTAGCGATCAGAGATATGTTGTGTTTTTCTCTTCGACACGCTGGGTTTGAATGTGAGTCAGTGGGTGACGCTGAACAAGGTTTAGCTTGGTTAAAAAGCACACAGCCGGAGCTCATTTTATTAGACTGGATGCTGCCTGGCATTGACGGTATTGAATTTATTCGCCGACTGCGATCCAATGAGTTTTTAGCCGCTATCCCCGTTATTATGTTGACAGCTAAAGGTGAAAGTGAGGATATGGTTAAAGGGTTGAGTGTGGGTGCTGACGACTATGTCAATAAACCTTTTACGCCATCTGAACTTATCGCCAGAATTAAATCACTTATACGCCGATGTACGCCTGCTGAAACTGAGCAAGATAACCAGCTTGAATTTTCGGGGTTGATGTTAGATCTTAAGAGCCATCGAGCCAGTGTTGACGGACAGCGAATAGAGCTAGGGCCAACAGAGTTTCGTCTGCTTAATTTCTTTATGAAAAATCCTGAGCGTGCTTATAGCCGGGGGCAATTACTTGATCAAGTGTGGGGCGATATGGTTTATATTGAAGAACGTACAGTTGATGTACATATTCGCCGTTTACGCAAAGCTCTGGAGCCATCAAAGCATGATGGTTTAATACAAACTGTGCGTGGTGTCGGTTATCGTTTTTCTGAAGAATAAGAAGTTTTAAGATGAGTTGGGATTATTGGCGGTTATTAACCGTTGTGAGTTTGACCGGATTTGTTGGGCTACTTTTTGATCAAATGATTTTGTTTATGTTTATAGCATCATTGTTATATGCATTATGGTTGCAACGAGCGTGGAATCAATTATGGTCTTGGCTACAAAACCCTAAAAAGAATCAGCCCCCTACTGCAGAAGGTATGATTGATGATATCTGTCGTCAAATTGAAAGTGTACGCTTACAAAACAAGTCACGGAAGAAAAAACTAGCGGACTATTTAAAGCAATTTCAAGCTGCAACAGCTGCATTACCAGATGCAGTTGTTGTGTTAGGGAGTCAGGGTCAGGTGGCATGGGCTAACACTGCCGCCAAAGAGTTATTGGGCATTTCTTGGCCCCGTGATAGTCATGTTCGTGTGCATAATTTGATCCGTGATCCTGTTTTCCAAAAATTACTGACTGCCCCTATTACCAAAAAGAAAGCCAAAATTGTTATTTCTCCGGTGAATTCTGATTCGTATTTAGAAATGAAAATTGTGAGTTATATGGGGAATGGTCGGTTATTAATTGCCCGAGATATGAGTCAAACCGTTAAGTTACAAAAAATGAGACGCGATTTTGTGGCGAATGTATCGCATGAATTAAGAACACCACTCACGGTATTATATGGCTATTTAGAATTATTTGACCAAGATAGTCCGGCGGACATGTGGCGATCAGCATTGCCCGTGATGCGCCAACAAACACAGCGGATGAATTTAATGTTGAGCGATTTATTAGTGTTGTCACAATTAGAGACGGGCGAAAAAAAATTACAGCACGAGCCTGTTGATATTAGTGTGTTACTAGCCACGATTGCTGAAGATGCGAAGCAAATAAAAGAATATAAACAACATCAAATTAAACTGGAGTTAGACAGTGATGATTGGTTACTGGCTGATCCGGGAGAGTTACGTAGTGCCATATCCAACTTAGTGTTTAATGCCGTTAAATATACGTCTGAACAGTCAATCATTGTACTTCGCTGGACGGTTGCTAACAATGGCGCATATATTGAAGTACGCGATAATGGGATGGGCATTGCTGAGCACCACCTAGAACGGTTAACGGAACGGTTTTATCGTGTTGATAGTGGACGATCACAAGAGAGCGGTGGCACAGGTCTTGGCTTAGCGATTGTAAAGCATATTTTAAAACGACATGATGCCAAGCTGAATATTAGTAGCGAGATTGGTGTAGGCTCTCAGTTCCATTGTTTTTTTCCAGTAGCCAAAGTGATTAAAAAATCAAAAGCGTTAAAATAATACTCATAATCTCTGGGCGGCAAAGAGAATTTTTAGTTATTTAAGCGCTGTCATACAACTGTAATAATTTGTTCATATCCTTGTAATAAGTTAACGCGATACTGTTTCTTGTCATTTATCCGTTACATTATTAACTTAGGAGTTGAACACGATGTTCAAGAAAAAACTTGAAGTCTTAGGTGCTGTGGCAGCATTAGTATTTTCTGCCACAACATTTTCTGCAGAAGTGCCAGCGTTACCTGATTATCAAAAAGTCAGTGGTATTTCAGGCAATCTATCTAGCGTAGGTTCAGATACCTTAGCTAACTTAATGACACTTTGGGCTGAAGAGTTCAAACGTGAATATCCAAATGTAAACATTCAAATCCAAGCTGCTGGATCTTCAACTGCGCCACCGGCATTGACTGAAGGTACTTCAAATTTTGGCCCTATGAGCCGTAAAATGAAAGACAAAGAAAATGCAGCATTTGAAGCTAAATATGGCTACAAAGCAACGCCAATTCGCGTAGCGATTGATGCTTTAGCCGTTTATACGCACAAGGACAATCCAATTGAAGGTTTGTCTATTCCACAAGTTGATGCCATTTTTTCTGCAACACGTAAATGTGGTTATGCTGAAGATATTACTAGCTGGAAACAACTAGGGACTGACTTAGGAAATATCCAGATTTATGGTCGTAACTCAGTGTCAGGTACTTATGGTTACTTTAAGAAAAAAGCATTATGTAAAGGTGATTACAAAGACACCGTTAATGAACAGCCAGGTTCAGCATCTGTTGTTCAAGGTGTGACTAAATCATTAAATGGTATTGGCTATTCAGGTATTGGTTATAGAACATCTGGTGTTAAAGCTATTCCATTAACTAAAAAACCAGGTCAGCCATTTATCGAAGCATCTAAACAAAATGCAGCAAATGGATCTTACCCATTATCTCGTTACCTATATGTTTATATTAACAAAGCCCCCAACAAACCTTTAGCACCAATTGATCGTGAATTTATTACGATGATTTTGTCAAAAGTGGGCCAGCAGGTAGTGATTAAAGATGGTTATATTCCGTTACCTTCTTCAGTAACAGAAAAAGAGCTTGCGAAGCTTAAATAAGACTTAAGTATTAAATTGGAACGCCCTGCACAGTGTGCGGGGCGTTTTATTGTAAGCCTTCATAATCAAAAGATTATTTATGAGAGTAATTTTCTGATTATGTTATTAGGTCGGTTGATGTTTTTAACTTTAACCTTGAATGAGACGGTGTCTCAATTTGATAGTGGTATCTAAATTTTATGGTTGAACAATCCTCACAAGCAAGTGTGTTACCTGCTCCGGGCTCTCCGGTTGCTCTTCGTCGTCGGTCATGGAGAGAATTTAAAGACCGCCTAGCTAGATATGGCGTGGCAGCAGGTGGAATGATGGTTATTTTTGCCATCGTACTGATCTTTTTCTACCTACTTTATGTGGTGGTGCCACTATTTTATGGTGCTGAAATAGAGACACACTCTGAATACAATATCGATAGTAATAATGCAACGCATATCACCTTAAATGAATATAACGATGTTGCGTTAATGTTGACGATGCAGGGGCAAGCCCGCTTCTTTAATGCTAATGATGGTCAATTGATGTTAGAGCCAATATTACCATTACCAAGTGATAGCCAGATTTCAAGTTTCAGTAAAGGTGCTTCAGCAACAGGTGTTTTTGCTTATGGTTTTACAGATGGCCGAGCATTAGTCTTTAAGCAAGAGTACAAAATCAGTTATCCCAATGATAAACGTAAAATCACGCCATTAATTGAATTCCCAGCAGGTGAAGAATTAGTGGTCGTTGATCCTCAAGGTAAAAGACTGCAGTTACTAAGCGTACAAAGCAACGAAGAACAAACGACGGTGGCAGGATTAACCGCTGATAATCGTCTAGTCATAAATAGCTTGGTGCGTGAACAAGACTTTATGGATGAGGACCTTTTCACAGTAGAGCAAAAAACAGCAGAAATTATATTAGCAGACAATTTGACGGCAACATATCTAAAGGTGGATATCGATCAACGAGAGCTTTATCTGGTTGATGCAGATGGTTTTATCGCCTATTACGATATTACCGATACTGAAGCACCTCGATTGATACAAAAGATCAAAGCGGTACCAGCTGATGTTGACATTACAGCCATTGAATTTTTGACTGGGGGTATTTCAATCTTAGTTGGGCGTAGTGATGGCCAAATTGATCAGTGGTTCCCCGTCCGAGATGAAGATAATAACTATACTTTACATAATGTGCGTAGCTTTAGTGATCAAACAGCCCCCATTGTTGCAATTGCAACAGAATATGCACGCAAAGGATTTTTAGCTTTAGATAACACAGGGCAGTTAGGTGTCTATCACACCACAGCTCACCGTACCATGCTAGTTGAGCCTTTGACCACAAGTGGGAAGACAGTGATTGCCATTTCACCACGCGCGAATGGATTGCTTAGTTTAACTGCTGATGGGCAAGCCAAATTAACCATGATCGATAATGAGCATCCAGAGGTCTCTTGGCATTCCTTATGGGAGGAGGTGTGGTATGAAAGTCGTGATCAGCCAGCATATATTTGGCAGTCATCATCAGCTAGCAATGACTTTGAACCTAAATTTAGTTTAAGCCCATTAACCTTTGGCACAATTAAAGCAGCACTTTACGCCATGATGGTGGCCATTCCACTCGCCATAATGGGGGCTATTTATGCGGCCTATTTTATGTCGCCACGGATGCGGACAATTGTGAAGCCTACCATTGAAATTATGGAAGCATTACCGACCGTTATTTTAGGTTTCTTGGCCGGTTTATGGTTAGCGCCTCTGGTGGAAGGTAACTTGCCGGGTGTATTTTCTATACTGATTATGTTGCCCATCATGACCATTATCACTGCTTGGATTTGGACTAAACTGCCTAAGGCATTCCGTGAGCGTATTCCCGATGGTTGGGAAGCCGCTATTCTTGTGCCCGTCGTTATTGCTGTTGGTGCGCTATCAATGTTAGCTAGTCCAACACTTGAGTTATGGTTGTTCGATGGCAATATGCCGAAATGGTTAAATGAGATCGGCATCAATTTTGATCAACGTAATTCATTGGTGGTGGGATTAGTCATGGGTTTTGCTGTTATCCCCACTATTTTCTCCATTACGGAAGATGCTATTTTTGGTGTACCTAAACATCTGACCGTAGGGTCACTAGCATTGGGAGCAACACCTTGGCAAACGTTGACTCGTGTCGTTTTACTGACAGCAAGTCCCGGCATATTTTCTGCAGTGATGATTGGCTTAGGTCGTGCTGTAGGTGAAACAATGATTGTGTTGATGGCAACGGGTAATACACCCATTATGGATTTCAACATATTTGAAGGCTTCCGAGCTTTATCAGCCAATATTGCTGTTGAAATGCCAGAGGCTGAAGTGGCCAGCACGCACTATAGAGTCTTATTCCTTGCCGCCCTAGTGTTATTCGGGGCAACATTCATTTTTAATACCATCGCTGAAATTGTTCGTCAGCGTCTACGTAATAAATATAGCAGCTTGTAAACGAGAAAATTATGTCTAAACAATCACTTTCTACATGGTTCAAAAGTGGCAGCCCATGGGTTTGGCTGAATGCCGGTGCGGTTAGCATCAGCATTGTGATGGTAGTGGGATTACTGCTATTGATTGCTGTACGTGGCCTCAGTCATTTCTGGCCAGCTGATATTATGGAATTGAATTATCAGGAGCCAGGCGGTGAAGCGATAATACTCATTGGTGAAGCGATTGATACTGAAGTAGTCACAGCCTTACGATTGAAAATGACCGGTGTAGATTTGCCTGAAGGTCAAGCGAGTGCTGAACGTCACTTAATGAAAGTAGGTAATCGTGATTATTTTGGTTTGGATTTCCGGTGGATAAATGGACCTTGGGTCGGTGAAATTAACTATCCAGAAAAAATAGTGGCGGTAGAGCGACGTGAATGGGGTGATTTTTTTGGTTATTTAACAGAAGTTAGACAACAAGGTAACACTGTGGCTAGTGGTGATGAAGCTTGGGCCGAGTTACAAATACGTTTAGAGCGTAGTAATCGTCTAGTGGCTGAAATCAAAAAGCTGGAAAGGAAAGAAATTGGCAAAATTAACCATGGTTTAGAGGCGCTTCGATTAGAGACTAAACGACTTGAGATAGATGGTGTTGCAGCAGGATCGTTACAACATCAACAAATTGAGCAAGAACGTAGACAGTGGGACATGCTTTATGCCGGTTTACAGAAGCAATTAGCCACTTTAAATACGGCGCTAAACCGAGATCAAATGATAGTGACAATATCTGATGGACGTGAAGTTGAGATCCCACTAGCAAAAGTCGTTGAAGTAACACGGCCAAACGCGATGAGCGTGTGGAAAAAAATGACAACGTATGGACACGAAGTCTGGAAGTTTGTGTCTGATGATCCTCGTGAAGCGAACACTGAGGGTGGCATCTTTCCTGCCATCTTTGGTACGGTGATGATGGTGATGATCATGGCTGTATTAGTCACCCCTTTTGGCGTAGTAGCCGCCGTATATTTAAAAGAATATGCTAAGCAAGGTCCGCTGATTCGATTGATTCGTATTGCAGTCAACAATTTGGCCGGTGTGCCATCTATTGTTTATGGTGTGTTCGGTTTAGGCTTTTTTGTTTACTTCTTGGGTGGCAATATTGATGAGATATTCTTTTCTGCCGCATTACCCGCACCCACTTTTGGTACACCAGGCTTAATGTGGGCTTCTCTTACCTTAGCGATTTTGACTGTTCCAGTTGTTATTGTGGCAACAGAAGAAGGTTTATCGCGTATTCCGCGAGCCATTCGTGAAGGGAGTTTGGCTTTGGGAGCCACTAAAGCCGAAACTTTATGGCGCACAGTGCTACCCATGGCTGCACCGGCGATGATGACAGGATTAATTTTAGCGGTCGCCCGCGCTGCGGGTGAGGTTGCACCATTGATGATGGTCGGTGTGGTAAAGCTTGCTCCAGCACTCGCTGTTGACACCATCGCACCCTACTTACATTTAGATCGTCAATTTATGCATCTTGGTTTTCACATTTATGATGTTGGCTTCCAAAGCCCAAATGTGGAAGCCGCCAGGCCCTTAGTTTATGCCACAGCATTTTTATTAGTATTGATTATTATCATACTCAATATGGCAGCGATTAGTATTCGTAATCGTCTGCGTGAAAACTTTAAAGCAAGTGAGAGTTAAGATGGAAGTAACAGCGAAACAAGAAGCAAAAAACATAGCAAGAGGTATTGATATTCAGGCTATGGAGCGAGGAGAAGCAAAGCGTAATATGGCCGATGAAACAACCTGTCTTGAGGTGAAGGATTTTAACTTGTTTTATGGTGATAAGCAGGCTTTGCACAATATCAATATGAAAATTGCCAAAAATCGAGTAACAGCATTTATTGGTCCAAGTGGTTGTGGTAAGTCAACTTTATTACGTTGCTTCAATCGAATGAATGATTTGATTGATAGTGTAAGCATTAATGGTCAGATGTTGCTTGAAGGGAAGGATTTAAATGGGCTTTCAGTCAATGTTGCTGATTTGCGTCGTCAAGTAGGTATGGTATTTCAAAAGCCTAATCCGTTTCCTAAATCAATGTATGAAAATGTGGCCTATGGGTTGAGGCTACAAGGTGTTAATGATAGAGCAACCTTAGATAAGGTGGTTGAAAAATCACTTAAAGGTGCGGCCTTATGGGATGAGGTGAAAGATCGTTTAAATGAATCAGCAATGGGCTTGTCTGGTGGACAACAACAAAGATTGGTCATCGCACGTGCCATAGCGATTGAACCAGAAGTATTATTGTTAGATGAGCCAGCATCAGCGCTTGATCCTCTTTCAACATTAAAAATTGAAGAATTGATCCATGAACTGAAAGAGAAATATACCATTGTTATCGTGACACATAATATGCAACAAGCTGCACGGGTATCTGATTATACGGCCTTTATGTATATGGGCGAGCTGATAGAGTTTGGGGCGACTGATGCGTTATTTACTAACCCAAGCCAAAAACAAACAGAAGATTATATTACCGGCCGATATGGTTAATATCTAAGGTCTAGGAGAGCAAAATGGTCACAAATAAGTCACAGCATATTTCTCAGCAATTTGAGACTGAGTTACAAGATATTCGTTCACGTGTTTTAGCCATGGGAGGATTGGTTGAGCAGCAAGTCGCCAGCGCATTAAAAGCGCTGAAAAAAGCAGATCTTGAGTTGGCTCGTCAGGTGATAGCAGAAGATCACCATATTAATGAAATTGAAATGAGTATTGATGAAGAATGCATTCAAATTATTGCACTACGTCAGCCAACAGCGGGTGATTTAAGATTAGTCAGTGTTATTTTGAAAACAATTACTGATCTTGAACGTATAGGTGACGAGGCTAATAGTATTGCAAGAAAAGCGTTAAATTTGGCTGATAGAGATCATCCAAAGAAAAGTTATCGTGAGTTATCAACTATTGGTAATCATGTACGCGGCATGTTGCGTGATGCCTTAGATGCCTTTGCTCGGTTGGATGTTGAGGCTGCACTTGCTGTGGCACGCGAAGATCAAGAAGTAGATGAAGAGTATGAGAGTTTCACTCGCACCATGATCACTTATATGATGGAAGATCCTCGTACTATCTCACGAGTTTTGGATTTGATGTGGTCAGCACGTGCTTTAGAGCGTATTGGCGATCACGCTCGAAACTTATGTGAATATGTTATCTACTTGGTTGAAGGTAAAGATGTACGTCATTTAAGTATTGAACATATAGAAAAAGTTTTACAACGTGATGGTGATGACTAAACTCTGAGTCAATTAGTTTGCCCAGAAGGTTGGGCAATGAACCACAATTTTTTTGATAAAAAATACTTCTTATCATTATTTGAAGTCTTCAAAAAAGAAGTAGATTTGTGACACACAGCCCCAAAAATAGGGCGCTAACTCACCGTAACAAAAGTATCATAAAAGTTTCATTTTGGTGAAATATATCATTGTTATTATTTTTCGTACTCGGCTGGTTACGACCGATTATTAATTTAATAACGAAAGGATAGTCCCTTGAAACTAAAAACAACATCTCTATTAATTGCTGGAGCCTTATTGGGTGCAGCAGTGTTGCCAGCACAGGCAAACAACGATGCAATGATTGACCTGCTTAAAGTCCTACGTGACCAAGGCACTATCACTGCAGCAAATTATGACTTACTAGTTAATGCTGCTAAAGCAGACAGCGAAGCCTCTCAAGAAGTGGCTAATAAAGTAGATAAAGTGGCTAAAGAATCTACATCAATTAGCTTAAAAGGTGGTCATTTAAAAATTAAATCTGCTGATAAAGCTTTTAGTGCCCAAATTGGTGGACGTATAATGGCTGATTATACCTTCATGGATCATGATGATAACGCATTAAGTAATGAAGGTAATAACTCTGAAATTCGTCGTGCACGAATCTTCTTAAAAGGTAAAATCTTTAATGATTGGGGCTACAAAGCTCAGTATGACTTTGCAGAAGATAAGTTAAAAACTAAAGACTTATACTTGTCTTACAATGGCTTTGACTCTACCACAATCACACTTGGTAACCACAAAATGCCATTTGGTTTGGAAGAACAAACAAGTTCAAAATACATTACCTTTATAGAGCGTAGTGCTGCTAACGAAGCATTCGGTGTTGGTCGTAACAACGGTTTAAGCGTTAAAACACATGGTGATAACTGGACTTTAGCCGGTGCTGTACATATGGAAGGTGTTTCAGATAACAACAGCGGTCAAGATGAAGACTATGGTTATGGTGCTCGCATAACATTTGCTCCAATAGCTGAAAAAACACAAGTTGTTCATTTAGGTGCTGCTTTCCATCATCAAGAGTTTGAAAAAGATGGTGGTGCCTCACATGAAATTGCAGTTAATCCTCAAGTACACACTGCGGATAAATTCTATACATCTGTAGACGTTAACGCTGAAGATTATGACCAATTTGGTTTAGAAGCAGCGGTAGTTCTTGGCCCGTTCTCTGCACAAGCGGAATATTTTTCTCGTAATGTGAATGCTGTATCGGGTAGCGAAGACCAAGATCTAGATGCATGGTATGTTTATGGTAGTTACTTCCTAACAGGCGAGTCTCGTAAATATAAAGCGAAAGCAGGTGAATTCAGCCGTGTAAAACCTAAAAGTATTGTTGGCCAAGGTGGCTATGGAGCTTGGGAGCTAGGTTTACGTTATACCGACCTTGACTTAGAAGATAGCAATGCTGGTATAACAGGCGATATTACAACAATAGGCTTAAACTGGTATGCCACTCCAACAGTTCGATTTATGGCTAACTACAACATGGCTGATGTTGATGGTACTAGCGATGATTTCGATGCGTTCCACTTACGTGGTCAAATTGACTTCTAAATTACTTTGATAGATTCACTTTTGTGACTTTATGGAAAGAGCCTCTCTAGTTTTGCTAGTGAGGCTTTTTTTCGAACTGGAGAAAAACAACTTATGTATTTGTTAAAAAAGACACTGGTTTCATCATTATTAATGACAGGTTTAGCTTTATCCTTTTCAGCTTATTCAGCACCTCAATTAGCACTGATAGATACGATTATCACAGGTGATAATAAGGGAACTGAAATTATCAGTATTCAGGCGATCAATCGTCAATTTGCCATCTCTAATAGCATCAAAGGTGTTGTTGATATTTATTCGCTACAATCACCAGAGAAACCTGAACTGATACAGCGGTTTGATTTAAATCTAGCAGCAGGAGAGCAAATTACTTCTGTTGCCATACACCCAAAATTCAACTACATACTGGCCGCGATTCAAGCTAGTTCAGCAGTTGCTGCAGGTCGTATTGAAATTCGAGATGTAAAATCTGGCAAGATCTTGAGTCAAGTTAACTCTGGCATTGGGCCTGATGCTGTGGTGATAGACCCTACCGGTCGTTTTGCCATTATTCCAAATGAAGCAGAAGAATTTGTTTTAGATCGTAAAAATAACAGCTATAGCACGGCAGATGGCAGCATCACACTGGTTTACCTAGATGAAAACCCAGCAAAAATATCTGCAACCCAGATTCAATTAACTGATTTAACGGGAATAGCCGGTTTTGTTGAGACCAAGCACAAACGTTTTATTGAGCGTGCAATTGATTGGAATAATGATGGTGAGATCACTGAGGAACCATTAGATCTTAATGGCAATGGCAAAATTGATAAAGATAAAGTGGTCGTTGGCACATATAAGGGTAATACAGTTAAGGTTAAAGAGAAAAATGGTGAACTATTTATGTTTCCATTAGTTGATAACAAGCCTGATTTGCTTGAGCCTGAATATGTTGCATTTTCAAAAGATGGCTCAAAGGCGTGGGTTGTCATGCAAGAAAACAATGGTGTCATCACTATTGATACTAAAACAGCAACTATTACAGGCTCTTTCGGCCTTGGCATAACCTCTCATGCAGCCGATATTGATGATGACGATAATATTGATTTTGATGCACAGTTAATAGCATTACGTGAACCTGATGGCATCACTTTAAGTGTCGATGGCAAATATCTAATTACAGCAGATGAGGGTGACACTGATCCTAAAGCATCAAAAACTAAAAAAGGGCCTGCGGGTGGGGGACGAACAATCAGCGTATTTGATGCTTCAACAGGAGACTTTTTGGGTGATACTGGAAATCAAATTGATGCCATGGTGCATGCGGCAGAATTTTATCCAGAATCACGTAGCGATAATAAAGGTTCTGAGCCTGAAATGCTGACCAGCTTTGATATTGATGGTGTCAGTTATGTTGCTGCCGGCCTAGAGCGTGCAAATGGGGTTGCTCTTATCTCTTTGGCTAATGCTAAACAACCTAGTGTAGTCAGTGTTGTCGCAATAAATAAAGATGTAAAAGCAGGCAAGATCGGACCTGAAGGTATTGCTCACTTCTATGATAGTCAAACAAATCAACACTATATTTACACTGCAAATGAGAAAAATGCATCTATAAGCATATTCAGCATAAACGTTAAATAATTTAACTTCACTAGGTTCTCCCTTTCTATAAAAATAGAAAGGGAGAGGAGTTATATTTTATAAGGCGGAAATATGACGGAAGAAGAGTTTTTAAAGTACAAATCATTAGAAGAGATCCTTGAAACTGCTGCACTAACACCTTTGTTTCAACCTATTGTCTCAATTAGAGAAAATAAGATTTATGGCTACGAAGCATTAATTCGAGGCCCATCAGATGGGCCGCTTCATTCGCCTATCAATTTATTTGATGCTGCTAGTCGCCATGGTCGTTTAGCTGAATTAGATTTATTATGCCGAGAAGTGGCCATTAAGAAATTTGGCCAACTTAATCTTGTCGAGAAGTTATTTATCAATACGATTCCTGAGGTCTTGCTACAAGAGGATTATCAACATGGCTTGACATTAGATTTCCTTAGTCGGGCAGGATTACCAGCCAAGCAAGTTGTTATTGAATTAACAGAACAATATCCAATTAATGATTACACTTTGATGCGTGATGCAACTGATCATTATCGTGAAATGGGTTTTTCAATTGCTATTGATGATTTGGGTGCAGGTTATTCAGGCTTACGTACCTGGTCAGAAATTCAACCTGATTTTGTAAAACTTGATCGTCATTTCATGCAAGATATTCATGAGGACCGGCATAAACGGCAGTTTGTTCAATCTATGGTTGATCTTGCCAAGGATATAAATTGCCGTGTCATAGGAGAGGGTATTGAGGTACGTGAAGAGTATTTAACTACTCTTGATATGCAAATTGAATTTTCTCAAGGTTACTATTTTGGGCGGCCATCACCTCAACCGCAGCGCAATGTTTCCTCTGAACTATTTTCTAAGAGAAGAACCATCTCAACATTCAAAGTGAATGTGCCTAGGGCTAATACCTTAGTTCGAAGTTTATCCACAACACTTGAACCCGCAACTGTTCATGATGATGTCACATCTGTTGGCGAACGCTTTTATAATGCACCCAGCCTGACAGCTTTGCCAGTGATAAATAAAGATAACACTGTGGCAGGAATGGTTTGGCGCGATGAAATCATGAATTTGTATGCGAGTCGTTATGGCCGAGATCTACATGGTCGAAAACCCATTCGCTTGTTTATGGATCATAAGCCAACCATTGCTGATGTTAATTTACCACTTGAAAAATTAAGTCACCGTATTACGAGCCAAGAGTCATCACTACAGCATGGTATGTTTATTATCACCGAAGATAATTATTACCAAGGTATTGGTAGCTTGATGGATTTGCTCAAACAAATTACCGAATTACAAATCACCACAGCGCGTCATGCCAATCCTCTTACGGGCTTACCAGGAAATGTGCCTATTAGTGAATGTATAACTGATGCCATCAAGCAGCAGCGTGATGTGGTGATGTGTTATTTCGATTTAGATAATTTTAAGCCTTATAACGATATTTATGGTTTTGGAAAAGGAGATAAAGTACTTAGGTGTACTGCAGATATTTTAATCTCTCACACTGAGCCAGAACTGGATTTTATTGGCCATGTCGGAGGTGATGATTTTATCATTCTATTTGAAAGTGAGGATTGGCAACACCGATGTCACTCTATTTTATCGGCGTTTACAGCGCTTCACCCAAGCTTATATACAGATCTGCATCTACAACAGCAAGGCATGTCAGCATTAGATCGGCACGGGAATACTATTTTTTATCCTCTATTAGCTTTGTCTATCGGTGCAGTCAGGATATTTGATTTTAACTTGATAAAAAATGAAGCAGATTTGGCGGAACAAGCGACTAAGGCAAAATCTTCTGCCAAGAAAATTGTTGGTAATAGTCTGTATTTATTGGAGTAACTAAGCTTTCAGTTAATGAGATGCGGCTATTTTTTCAAGCACATACTCAACACGGCTCTTAATTTTATCTCGTGCTTCACAAAACTCAGCAAGGATTTCTTTTTCTGTGCCTTTAATTTTGGCAGGATCAGCTATGGGTAAATGTAACTTTACGATGTGAGCGTTAACAACGGGACATTGCTCCTCTGCATTATCACACAAAGTGACTAATACATCAGACCACTCGAGCATTTCACCATTGACACGAATTGATTCTTGAGCTGAAATATCAATACCAACCTCTGCCATGGTATTAATGGCATATTGATTCTTGCCATGAATCTCAATACAGGCAGATTTTATTTTAATTAAATCGCTAGCTAATTCTTTTGCCCAACCTTCAGCCATCTGTGAGCGACAGGCATTACCTGTACATAAAAACAGCACGCGTATTTTATCCATATATTTTGATGATGTAACTTTTGCTTAATTATTGAGAAGATAACAATTTAATATTACAAATTGATGAATAAGTGGCATCAAGTCAAAGAATGTTGCTTTATACAGAATTAAGCGAGGATATGTTTAAGCGCTAGTAACTAATGGAGAAGTAATGCAGAATGTAGGCATCGTTTAACAGAGTGAACAACCATGGAATATGATGTATTAGCTGCCGTTGATCTTGGTTCGAATAGTTTCCATTTTCGATGAGAGTAGATCATAGGAGCCATGCATTATTAATCACTTTATTGATATTAATTTCCAATATAGAATAGTCAGATGAATACACCTGTACACAATAATATTTCAGAACCTTATGTGCCTGAGACGGCTTTTGGTAAATGGTTTTTACGGACTAATATTTGGACCCAACAAGTGTTAGAGCGAGCAATTTGTGATGTTGAACGGTTAATTCCTGAACGACATCGATCATATGAGACGGTAGTTGATGTTGGTTGCGGTTATGGTCGTTCTCTTAAGAAATTGAACGAACGTTTTTTGCCTCAACAATTGATTGCGATGGATATTGATCCTGAGATGCTTGAATTTGCAGCTAAAGAAGCAAAACGTAACAATGTTAAAGTTGATTTTATCCAAGGTTCAAGTTCGGCCCTACGGTTAGAGGATGATAGTGTTGATCTACTATTTTGTCACCAGACTTTTCACCATTTAATTGAACAAGAACAAGCTATTAATGAATTCTATCGTGTTCTTAAACCGGGCGGGATATTACTGTTTGCCGAATCAACGCGACGTTATATTCATTCATGGATAATAAAGTTGCTGTTTCGCCATCCGATGGAAGTGCAAAAAACAGCCAGTCAATATTTAGCGGTGATTAATAAGGCCGGTTTTCATCTATCAGATGATGCTATTTCCTACCCTTATTTATGGTGGAGTCGAGAAGATCTTGGCATTATGCAGAATTGGTTTGGTATTCAACCGAAAGCAGAACGAGAAGAGACATTGGTTAATTTGGTTGCGATCAAGCCGATCTTGTAATACTTGGCTAAATTTGTGGATAGAGGCCCAATGTACTTGGATTTATATCCTGTATTAATGCTTGATTTAGCGGGCAAATTTCATTGCATACTTCTTGATTTTTGGATAGGGCGTTTCGTTAGCCACGTTATGCAATAGCTCAATATATTCCGCTTGGCCGCTTTGGCCAATTGCTTTACATAACCAAGCAGCGGTATCTTGAGCTTCTCTATCTAACCCAGGCTGTGTGTATAGTGTTTTTAATTTTTCAGCAGCTGATGCTAATAAGTCAGGATCCTTCTGATGTTCATGGTACATTGCTCTAGCTGCTAGTCGTTGAACAAATACATCATTAACATCTAACATTTTCAGATAAGTTGTGACTTCAACACTTTTACCTTCGACAATAAGTTTATTGTTTGCTAAAGCTTTATTCCAGCGTGTAAATTGACTTAAATTTTGTAGCGCTTTTTTAGCATGTCTACGTAAGGCGGCAACAGGAGATTTAGTGTCTGACAATTGTTCAAGAGGAGCATAATATTTTTCATTGCCACTATAGCCTAGTGCACGGATCATATAAGAACTTAGTTTTATATTGCTGCTCGCCCAGTTTGATTCTTGCACAGATTTTACTATGACATCAAACAGTCTCGGATCGGTTATACCAGACCATTGTAGTCTATTTAACATCTGTATTTGTTGGGATTGACTTGAGTTAGCCAATATATCTAGATAGTGATCAACTCGTTCATCGTTGGTAGAAAAAGCCATAAGGGGTAAAGTCATGAACAGCGCCAATAATAAACTTACCAGTTTCAATTTATACATTTAATACTTCCTTTATTGATTTTATGTCCATCGTTTAAAAATAAGTGATGTATTGATGCCGCCAAAGGCAAAATTATTACTCATAACGTACTCTGTTTCAATCTTTCGCCCCGATTGCATAATATAGTCGAGATCGCCACATTCAGGATCAATAATGTCAAGATTTGCGGTGGCATGGAACCAATCGCTATTCATCATTTCAATAGCAGTCCACGCCTCTAAGGCACCACATCCGCCTAAGGTATGTCCGGTGAAACTCTTGAGGGCACTAATGGGTGTTTGCTGACCGAAGACGGAGGCTGTAGCTTGACTTTCAGCAATATCACCGCGATTGGTTGCGGTACCATGGGCACTCACATAACCAATCTCTGTGGCAGATAATTGTGCATCTTGCAGCGATAGCCGCATCACTGTTTCCATTGTCTGTGCCGAAGGTTGGGTAATATGACTACCATCAGAATTAGTGCCAAAACCTACAATTTCAGCATATATTTTTGCATCACGGGCTTGAGCATGTTCTAGTTGTTCAAGGATAAGTGTTGCCGCACCTTCGCCAATCACCAGACCATCTCTATCTTTATCAAAGGGTCGAGGTGATAGCTGCGGTTCATCATTTCTGACACTGGTTGCATATAAAGTATCAAACACCGCCGCCGCAGTAACACAGAGACCTTCGCTACCGCCTGCAATCATGATATTTTGCTGACCATGTTTAATGGCTTCATAAGCGTAGCCTATGCCTTGGCTACCTGAGGTGCAGGCACTAGAGGTAGTGATAACACGCCCTTGCAAACCAAAATAAATACCAATATTTACCGGTGCGGTATGTGCCATCATTTTGATATAAGAATTTGCATTCAAACCATCAGCAGATAAATTAAGCAACATATTGCCAAACTCTAAAAAAGCAGAGGTATCACCCGCACAGGAACCATAGGAAACGCCCACATCACCACTTTGTAATTCAGCTGCTCCCAACAATCCGGCTTGTTGTAAAGCCAAATTGGTACTCAAAACAGCAAATTGAGCTACCCTGCCCATGCTACGTAAGTCTTTACGTTTATAACGATCGGGCATTTTAAAATCTAATACCGGCGCAGCAAGACGGGTATTCACCCCATTGTATTTATCCCAATCTTCCATGTAACAAATACCGGTTGTCATTGATTCCAGATGATGTTGTATTGTTTTCCAGTCATTTCCGATAGGAGAAAATCCGGCTATTCCAGTGATCACTACACGATTCATTAATACATTCCACCATTGACTGAAATCACCTGTCGAGTGATGTACGCAGCATCAGGTGAGATTAAAAAACTGACAGTTGCGGCCACTTCATTTACCTGACCGACACGCTGCATAGGAATGAGTTTAAGTGCCTCATCTATGGGGACATCATCGGTCATTTCGGTATCAATTAGTCCCGGTGCTACGCAATTTACGGTGATTTTTCGTTTAGCTAACTCAAGCGCTAAGGCTTTAGTGGCACCAATAATTCCGGCTTTAGCTGCGCTATAATTCACTTGACCTCTATTGCCCATTTCGCCGGATACAGATGATAATGTCACAATACGGCTGGGTTTTCTACGCCGGATCATCGGCATAATTATCGGATGCAGAACATTATAAAAGCCATCAAGGTTCGTGCGTAATACCAAGTCCCATTCGTCACCCGGTATAGCTGGGAAAGCATTGTCCCTAGCAATACCAGCATTACAAACCACGCCATAATAGGCATCGTACTGTTCAATATCTGCTTCAAGTATCGATCGGCATTGCGCACGATCAGCAATATCAAATTGGAGTATGCGTGCTTTTTGGCCTATCTCAATGATCTGTTCCCGCACTTGATCTGCTTGTGTTCTATTATGTTGGCAATGTAGGACGATATCGTAACCATCGCTGGCCAATCGTAATGCAATGGCCTTGCCTATGCCTCTACTAGACCCGGTGACTAAAATGGTGTTATTCATGATATAACATCCTGCAAAAACTCCTCTGCATTATCGGGTTGAAATACATTAATTGTGGCGGTTGCGGTGATGTTGTCACCTGATAAAACACACTGAAAAGCACTCAAACCATTTTCAGCCTGTAATTCTTTTGTGACTTTCAATAATAATGTCTGACCAATAGCAAAATAGTCTACCGAGCAGACATATTTTCTGGATCCTAATAAAAAGCCAATCTTGGGCTTTTCTCCGCGCGCGGATTCTTGCAAGCCCGCATAGGCTGAAATGGCTTGAGCTAAATATTCAAGGCCTATCCAAGAAGGTACCCCTTGGTCTTCAGCAAACATTGAGTCGGCGGTAATGTGTACTTCGGCATGCAGCCAGTTTTCACTATACGCCACAATATTATCTAACAAACTCATTCTACCTGAGTGGGGGACTAATTCATCAACACTGAAGATTTGGCTCATTTAATATGACCTAACAATAAAGAAATATTATTACCACCAAAAGCAAATGAGTTACTTAAGGCATAACGTAAGGGCTTATCTAATTTAGCGGTTGCAGTGACAAAATTTAATAGCGGTAATGCTGGATCGATTACCCCATCCCAAAGGTGAACAGGTAAAAAAGGATCGGCGATACTGTTTTCAAGTGCTAACCAGCAAATACCCGCCTCAACAGCACCGGCTGCAGCTAATGTATGACCAGTAAAGGGCTTGGTAGAGCTACACCAAGTATCGGGACCAAATACCTCATACATTGCTAATGATTCCATGTGGTCGTTGAGATTGGTTGCTGTGCCATGTAAATTGACATAATCCACTTCATCGGCTGTCACAGTAGCATCTTTCAAAGCGGCACTCATACATCTTATTGCACCTGCTCCGGTGGGATCGGGCGCAGATATATGATACGCATCCGATCCTTCACCCACCCCAGTTAATTCAATGCCGATTTTTTCTGCTGTCATCAAAAACAAGGCGGCACCTTCGCCAATATTAATGCCTTTTCTGTTCTTACTAAAGGGATTACAGCGGTCATCACTCACGGCTTCTAATGATGAAAAACCTTGTACGGTTAGGTGACATAAGGTATCAACACCACCCGTAATCACCGCATCACAAATATCTGAGCGAATTAAACGTCTGGCAGCAGCTAAGGCTTTAGCTCCCGAAGAACAGGCTGTTGAGATAGCATAACAAGGTCCTTTTAGCCCGTAGGTCTTAGCAATAAAGTGTGCTGGAGAGCCCATTTCTTGTTGTCTATAGTCATAGTCTGAGGGGATAGCTGAGTCTTGCACCCAGCTTCGAACAGCTAGTTCACATTCAAAACTACCTGAAGTGCTGGTACCAATAATGACCGCAACACGATTGGCACCATAGCGTTGTATTGCACCCTCTATTTGTAGATTAATTTGCTGCACAGCAGCTAATGCAAATTGATTATTACGGCTACGCCACTGATTATCTGACCAAGGAATTTCTGGTAAGTCACCTTGGTAAAGCCCAAGTTCTAATGGTGTGTTGGGGCTAAAATCATCTGTACGAGTTAGCGTCTGCTGCTGTGCTAAGATATTTTTTTTCACGCTAACAGCGGAGTCTCCTAATGCACAGAGTATGCCTAAGGCATTGAGATAACATTGTTTTACTGCCATAGCGATTATTGCTCTAATGTTGCTATATTCAGCCGGTAGTGATGAATATGGTTGTTGATGATGATCCCCTTTGCCAAAAACGTGACTTCAAGCAGTGTATTGCCCGCATGTTGCAACACCCGCCTGTCAGCAGAAATCCTTACATCCCAACCATCACTGGCAGAATAATGTTGTGTAATTGAGGACACAGGCCAAAATACAAATTGCATCGTAGCCAGTATATCTACACTATTTATATCTATCGACAAATAGTTATCTTCAACCAAAGTATGACCATCATATTGCAATGATAATAATGGTTGGCCGGTAGGAGATAATGCTAACCATTGCACCAAGTCGTGCTGCAAGCGGAGAATAACTAACCATTGTTGCTGTGGTTGTGTTTCTAGGGTGATTTTTTGTTTTAGCAGTCTAGCACTGGGGCCATCCATGGGAGACAATAATTGTAACTGAGCGGGTTGCGAAAAAGAGGTGGGCAATAAACTACAGGCCGCCAGCCACATCATTAGAACAAGCGTTAAGATTACTTTCAAGTTGGCACCTTTCGCATCATCGGTGCTAACAGCCACACAAAAATTAAACCTAATAAGACGGTTAAGCCAAAATGATGTAATACAGGAGTATCACTCAGTGATAACAAACCAAAGGCTAATATACTGGTCAAACTAGATAATGATACTGCCAGCCAAGTATAGGCCGATTCTTTTGTTTCTGTTAAAAAAATCCCCATGTCTAACCCGATACCAAGTACTAAAATAAGTGCCAACCAATGAAATAAATTCACACCTTGTTCTAACGTCATCAAGATCGACAGAGTAAAAATAGAAGCTAATAATGGTGGCAAAATGATACGCCAAACTTGGCTTTTGTATCGAAAAAATAATATTAACCACACACATAAATAAGCTTTGAGAACTAAATCAATACCTTCAATGCGATATTTTGACATAAGCTTAGAAATCGTATCAATTCTATCAATGTACAATATGCCAACGTGATCATCAGCTAAGCTTGCTAATGCCTGTTTGGCTTTATCATTAAGGATGCCGGTAAAACGGATCATCGTTGCTGCCGTGTTAGCGGTCGGTGGCACAATAAAATTTTGCCAAGCTTTACTTGCATATTGCTGTTGCCAAACATCAGGGCTTAACAGTGTTGATGTTGACTGTTTAAAATGTTGCTGCGCAGTTGTTACACTATTCTTTGATAGTTTTAAATGATGATAAAAAGCCGATAATTGTTGATCATAAAGTTGCTGAACAAGTTTTACATTCTCAGCTTGTCGGTTAAGGGAGGGTAATGCTTGAGATAGTGCCTGATAGCCGTCTAAGATACCCTCTGCTTGAAGCGTATCAAGCCGCTTGGTTATTTGTTCTTCTTTTTGCAAACATTGTTCTAGATCATCTGCCGACACTAATAAAAATTGCGCACTGTTATTGCCGCCCAAAGCTGTTTGTATTTTTTTATCTTCCGCTAATAAATTAGCCGGAGAAGTTTGTAATAAACGAATATCATCAACACTATTACCACTCCACAATATACTCAATGAGAACATAACCGCTATTATCAATGCTCCTAATAATAGAGGACTGTGTTCCGCTCGAGGGAATGACTGTCGTAATCGGTCTAATGTTTGGGTGGCCAATAAGGGGCGAGCATTAAATGTGTTTGTCAGCAAGGGAAACCACAGCACAACGGTTAACCATGATGCAGATAAACCCACCACCGAAAAAACGGCCATTTGCTGTAATCCAGGGAAGGGCGCGACTATTTGTACTGCATAAGCCATAACGCTGGAAAATAAACCTAATATTAGTCCTGGCATGATTTTTTTTAATACTGTTTTTGCAGGAGACAAGTGGCGCTCACATAAAAAATGTAAGGCATAATCAACCGATACGCCCACCAAACCAGCACCAAATGCCAATGTCACTAGATGGATGCGATCAAAGACTAGTATCGTAATAGCGGTGGCGCTTAAGCAACCTATCAGGATAGGAAATAAGAGTAATAATAGCGGTTTAAATTGGCGAAAAACCCATAACATTATCAATAAAATTGCCAACAATGAACTCAAACCAATCGTTGAAATTTCATGTTTAGCCTGACGCTCACCAGCGGCCGCATGTAATAACATGCCGGACATAGTCAGATCGATGTCTAATTGAGTCAATATGCTTTGCCGATCATCCAGCATCGTTAACACATTAGTTTGTAATGTCGATAAAAAGGGATCTGCTGCCAAAGTCACTAATAATAGATAGCTAGGTTGTTGAAGGTTTTTTATTTTCAATAATGAATCGATCACTAGTATCGCAGACTGGTGTTGATTGGTTGATATTGCATTAGAAAGGCCAAAAGGATCTTCAATGAGTGCCTTTTTCCCTACAGATATAGGATTGTATAATTGCATCAAAGCGCGGTGGTATAAGGCATCAAAATCTGCTGATAACAATTGTTCTCGGCTATATTTGTCCAGTAACATAAAACGATATGGATATCGTTCTTGCTGAGCACGATCACGATCTTGAGGGGTTATTTTCCACTCTACTTCGGCGATGTCAGGCATCTGTTGTAAATGATTTGCCAGTGCCTCAACTTCGGTATGAAGTTGTTGTTCATCATTGCCTGATAATACTAAAATTAATCGCTTAGAAAAATTCTCAGTTATGGTTGTTGTGGCTTTTTGGACTATGGGTTGTTGTTCTGACAGAGGTAACAGCGCCATAATATTGCTATCAATCGTTGGTGGTGTTTTAAAAGCAAAAAATACCACCAACAGTATCAATAGTAGCCAGCTAATAGCGGCTACTTGTTTGAGGGAATCATGTTCAAAGAAGAACTTAGACATCATTGGGTATCAATGTTTTAATTTTCACTGCGTGTACATAGTCTTTAACTAGAGAGCCTTTAAGTTATCGAAATGAATAATTGTTTTATTGCCATTGAATTCATATAACACTATTTCGTTTAGTTGTGGAGATCCTTGTAAGGTAATTTTAGCTATAAATTGACTGATATCTTGATTACTTGGTACTAATTCTGCCGACCAAATCTGTCCATTTAGTTGGCCAGATAACTTGAAAAAAGTGGCTAATTTTTGCCATTCTGTCGTTAATACGGCAAAAAAAATCTCATTGATGATTTTGATGGCTGGGGATGAATTGATCTCTGAGTGAACAAATTCCTGTTGGCCTTGCCGATTGATAACTCCTTCCGTTGTCATCATCAATTCATTTTGAATAGGTTCTAATGTTTGCCAATACAATGCCTCATCATGTTGATAACGCAAAGTGCCAGAAGATATTAGCGTTGCATCTAAGGTTTTAAAATATTTTTCTTGGATAAAATTACCGGTAAAAGAGGGAGGCGTCTTGGCCAGTTTGCCTAATTGTTCAAAATCAAGATCAGCATAAGAAATGACAGGAAAGAACAATAGGGCCCAGAAAAGACGGCTCATAAGGACAACCCTAATTTATGATAAAGAATTGCTGGTGACTCATAACACATTTCATTATTATTGAGATCAATAGCGACTTGAATTGTGTGTGCTTTAGTCAAGCGTTTTCCTGTTGCTAGATCTTCAATTAGATAATTGATTTTAAATCTGTTTTCCCATTCAATTACTTCTGCTGTTACTTTGATCTTTTGCTGAAATCGCAAAGGCTGGATATAGCGTAAGTGCAAATCAACCACCGGCCAAACATAACCCGATTTTTTCATTTGCATATAGTTATAATCAATTTTATCCAATAATGCACAGCGTGCGATCTCCAAATATTTTACATAATGTCCATGCCATGCCACGGCCATTAAATCAACATCATGAAAAGGGATCTCAATGACAACTTCCGTTGCTATCACTAGCTTCTCCTGTTAAATATCGGGGGTATTTGCATCATTATTATCCGGCCAGAAAAGATAGAAATTAAACCACTGCAGCGGTGATTTTACACAATAAAATGCCAAACGGTCAGCATAACGTTGCACTGCATTATCGATGATCTCCTGCCGTTGTTTGCGAGCATAGGTTAATTGTTGGCTAAATAACTCCACATAAATATGGTATTGGTTTTGTTGTTTTAAGCAGAACATTAAATAGATAGGGCATGTCAATAGACCTGCTAAAATAAAAGCACCTTGGGGCATGGGCGCTTTTCGTCCTAGAAAATTCACCATGGATATTCTGGATTGCCCAGTGACCGGTGTGCGATCACCTGCAATGACGATATATTCACCCGCTTCAACTCGTTCAGATAGTATCATCGCGGTTGCCGGAGTCATTTCAGTCACTTCTAATAGTTTAATCCGTGAACTATTATTTAACCGCGACATCAAGCTATTAAATTTTTCGGCATGTTGGGTATAGACCAATAGGGTTAAGCTAATATCGGGGAGTTGATCGGCAAAGGCACTGCAGACCTCCATATTACCCAAATGCGACATAATAATAATGCCACCTCTCTGGCTATTTTCAATCTGTTCTAATACTTCTGGCATCTCAAAAATAACATCTTGTTTTAGTATTTCTCCCATCCAAGCTAAAAACTTATCCAGAATGATTTCGCCAAACATTAGAAAGTGCCGAAATGTTGATAAAGACAGACTCTGCTCTTTGGGCAGGTATGGAGATATTTGTTGAAGAAATTGTTGAGATGCTTGTCTTGCATTGCGTCGGCGGCAGTAGTAATACGTCATAACTGGTAACAATATCAAACGAAAACCGGTGAGACCAAAAATCTTATATGCCCAGAGTAACGCTTTCATGCCCATAATAGTGCCGGCCTCACTCATTTTAGACCAGTGAGAGTGCTTAACCATATAGTTTGCGCCAAATAATAGCGGGCGATCGGCGTAACATGCCAAAAAATAAGCGGCAGTGCATCCAGGAGATCAACAGATTATCCTGCCAAATATTAAAATGAGAAATGCCATCAAGTGGATAAGTGACTTTGGTTGGAAAGTCTTTTATTTTGCCTCTGGACCATAGCCATCGGACTAAGATTTCCATATCAAAATCCATTCGGTCGCCACATTTTTCACGTTCAAGTAAGGGGGTTGTTTGTGCTAGTGGATAGGCTCTAAAACCACACATACTATCTCTCACTTGAAATGAAAGTGTATTAATCCATATCCAAATATGGGTTAAATATCGGCTGTAATACCTGACTAAAGGAATGGAGTCATCATAGGTCGGATAACCCGTCACCAAAACCAGCGGATGAAGCTCAGCCAGTGCGACTAACGTGGGTAGATCGGCTAAATCATGTTGGCCATCGGCATCAACCTGAATAGCATGACTATATCCCTTAGTGTGGAGCCATTTAATACCGGCTTTTACCGCCGCACCTTTGCCTGAATTTCGCTCTAAACGTAACAAAGCCACCCGATCAGCATGTTGCTCTCTCAATGTGGTCAAGACTAACTGGCAGCTTATTTTACTGCCATCATCCACTAATAGTACCGGCCATTCATACTGCAACACAGCATTCAGTGTGTGTTTAATAGCTGCTTCATGATTATAAACCGGAATTAATATCGCCGGTGAAAATGCCGCATTACTCGCCATAACATATCCTACCACTGGAATGGATGCCTTTCTTAGACTCATATCGGAATGATAATTTCTGCTTAGCACSATCATAAGTCAGGCAGATCATCAGCCTGGCTTCGGGAATAATAACTTGCTGAAACTTAATCACTTCTAGTCGTTTAAATCGACCTATAATGGGTAGAAATCGTTGTCCATACTGAATGGCCCAATGGATCATGACGATACCTGGCAAAATAGCTTGGTTATCAAAATGACCTTCAAAATATATCAGAGAGCTTGGAATAGTAGCCTGTAAGGTAACGGCATTATCACTGATTTCTTCGGCGATAATGGTTGGCCATTGCGTTGATACCGATTGTTTATCAAACATGGCTTGCAAGGATTTCATCACTAATTTTCCCTGTGAGTTATAAGGCATTTGTGTCACAAAGCGCCAGCGCCTTGGTAATACTATGGCCTCGAAATGTATTGACAGTAAAGCTTTAAACTCTGTAATTAATGATTTGCGTCCGCCATATTTAAGTTGTTGCCGGCCATTATTATTGAGTTGAATGACCACTGCTGTTTCGACCCGCTGGCGTTCTATCACCAATGCTTTGGCATGGTCTGTCCATTGATGTAGCAATAATAATTGTTCTATTGTTGCTAATGAAACACGTTTTCCTTCAATTTTCACAATACCATCTATTCTGCCTAATAATGCAAAACGACCATCTGGATAACAGCGTATTTGATCAGGCAATATAAAAGGTTCTGCTGAGTTAAGAAAGGGTGATGTAATGTCGTAATGTTCACTTGTCAATCGTTGTAACTGTACTTTAGGCACCGTTTTCCATAATGCTTCAACCTCATTTTCCTGTTGGATCCGCCAGGCAATAATGCCTGTTTCAGAACTGCCATAAATTTCTCTAACTGAGGTATTGAGTAGCCGGCCCACCTGTAAGCTATCTTCTTTGCGTAAAGGTGCCGCTGATGAAATAACCGAGTGACAATAACTAGATAATTCAGACCAGTTAATAGCAGGGTTCATTCTGCTCAGGTGTGATGGGCTGGAAATTAATGTAAAAGCAGAATGGTAACTTGCTTGTTGAAATATATCTTCAGTATATTCGCATAGTTCACGTGCAAATGCACGCCCTGAACTAAAAGGCCATAACAAACGAAATGTTAGGCCATAAAGATGTTGATGAGACACGGTTGCTAATACTACATCTTCGCATTGGCTAGGCCATAATGATTCTAAAACAGCTATCTCAGACTCTAATTGAGCGATTGTTTTAGAGATAGCTTTAGGTTGACCGGTTGAGCCGGAAGTGTAGATCTCAATTGCATTAAAATCAGTGGATAGAACAGACCATTCTTGGCTAGGATTGATCTTCATATTGAGCTGAGCACGGATTACCGGGCAGGAAAACTCACCAATAAAACCATCAACATGATCGGTCAACCGTTCAATGGTACCTTGACCATTGTCACCAGGAATACAAGCTGTCCGGTTTAATTGCCATAAAGCCAACACTATGGCGAGAAATTCAAAGGCATCGTGATGATAAACTGCCCAGCGCGTTCCCTGCTGTTGCTGCAAGCAGTTGACCCAATAGCTGACACGTGACAGCAAATCTTCGCTAGTTTTGAACTGCGATTGCCACACAGCAATATTTTGTTTTGCTTGGGTATGCAGCCACTGAGATAAGGGGACCAATTCAATCATATCAACGGTATTTTACGTGTTGTCTCACTAGCCATTCCCCAGCCATGAGTCCGCCTATTAATAAGTAGGCTAATAAGCCATTATATAAGATCCAGATCTCATCGGATCCCCATAAAGCAGTAGCGGCAGCAATTGAACCATTGATTAGAAAAAAGGCACTCCATACCCAAGTGACTTTACGTGTATAGACAATTAATTTTGGTGATAACTCAGGCTCTTGTAGTCGAGCAAACCGTTCAATGATCGTAGTTGGTGCATACAAACTCTGGGCAAATAAGACTAAAAATCCAAAATTCATCATCACCGGATAAAACTTCAAACTCAACTGATGTCCCCAGATGATAATAATGATTAACAGCCCAATGATTGTTGCAATAATAATCTTGCGTTCTGCTAGCTCACCGCCAACGATCCATCTGCCCACTAATAGCAGCAAAAGTAGTAGCAATAGCCCAGAATTAAAATACTGTAAACCCCAATAAACCATAAATGGGTAAGCAATGGATAAAGCGATTACTACATGTTTAAGCTTTTGTTTCATTAAGCAGTTTCTGTACTTGTTCAACTACATCAGCAACAGTACGTACTTGTTTGAAATCTTCTGGCTGGATCTTTTTTCCAGTCATTTTTCTTAATTCTATGACTAAGTCTACGGCATCAATACTATCAATATCCAAGTCCTGGTAGAGGTTAGATTCCAGTGTTATATCTTCTGGTGAAATCTCAAATAACTGCTCAAAAAGTGCTACGATTTTAAGATAAATTTCTTGCTGATTTTTCATATAGATCACTTATTATTTATTGGTAAGGCGCAACTAAAGCCGCTAAGGTGTTCACGCTATAAAAATGCTGTCTGGTTTCTTCCGCAGATGCTTTTATTTTAATTCCATAACGCTTTTGTAATGCCAAACCAATTTCTAGGGCATCTATGGAATCGAGGCCTAAACCTTCCACAAATAAAGCTTCATCATCCATGATGTCATCAATACTAATGTCTTCTAAATCTAAACTTTCAATGATTATCCGTTTTAATTCAATGTGCAATTCACTCACGAAGTTCAATCTCCTGATTAAAGTACTGACTTAAATCTCTGGTTAATTGTCGAGCGCCTTTTGAAGGCGTTTTACTTTCTAAATAAGGGCTAATCATTATTTTATCTTTTATTTCTATATAAAAATGCATTCTTTTTTTAGGGATCTGATACCAGCGATGCATTTTGGTTAAAGTGAGAGGGGTACATTGAATGAGCACTGGAGAAATATCCACCTGAGTTCGAATTGCGATATTTGCTGCACCTCTTTTCAATGTAGTCTGTTGATGTGGTGTGGTACGGCTGCCCTCAGGAAACACGACTAATGCATGATTTTTGTTAAATGCGGTCTTAGCTAAAGCTAACACATTATCGGCATCATCATCATTGATAATATAGCCCGCTAATTTAATGGGTCCCCAAGTGAAAGGATTACGTACTAGTGCACTTTTCACGATACAACTTGCATTAGGGATTATTGAAATTAAAAAAACAATATCCAATAATGTAGGATGATTTGCCAAAACTAACTTAGCATCTTGTAGTTTTGTGCGATGTTTAACTTCATAAGTCAACACACCAAGTGATGCCATCATGCCAATAAATGTGCGAAAGGCATAATGGATAAAACGTTGGCCGCGTTGTTGTTTTTGTACTGTACTGCCGGGTAATAGGTACAGTATAGGTATGACCACAATAGGGACTAGAATACCGCCTAATCCAAACATAAAAAAGCTAAATGCTGTAGCAAACCAGCGCCAACCATAGTCAATTCTATTCCACATAATAAATTACTGATGGGCTCTTGTTATACACCATTTAGCACCATTAATGTTTGTTGTCATTTCCTTAGACATACATGATAGGAGCTCCAGAAAACGTAATGGCTCCGTATTGAATAAATGCTGTTCAGAGAACATTTCGGCTTTTTCAAGTTGTACAATGTTATAGCTGTCTCCTCCTGAGCGACACAGCTTAATTGCAATGGCATAAGGAAAAGCAACGCTTTTGCCATGTTGGCGATACAAATCAGGTAAGGGTGCGTCATAGATAACACACAAGACTTTGTCTGAGTTTTGTAATTGTCCTACAGCTTCAAATAAAGTGTTTAAAATCAAGCCTTCCATACAAGCTATAGAGCTTACTTCACTGGTGTCTTTACGTGCAATTGAAAATAAGCCACTGATCGAATTATGAACTGCAAGGCTAAAATGTGTTGGCGACATCGGTTCACCTAACCCCATGCTTTGTTGTAAAGAAAGAGATAAGGCTGCATTACCATGCCGAGAAGCAAAAATACTTGGGATCAACTCATCTTGAACCACTAATTGTTGCGCGGCACCTACAGCACATGCACCTAATGTACTCAAGCGGCGGCGTAACAGGGGAGATATTTGTTTCAGAATTGGTTTTGAATATGGCTCAGATATTGTCGTGGGCTGCCGTAACCACTGTTGCCAATCTTGTTTGTTTTCAAGCCCAGGTGCCATTGCGGCCCAAGATTCAATTTGTAAATTTATCACCTAAGAATTATTCCTTTATTCCTGTATACAACAGCTGGCGATAAGTTTACAGTCCCTACTGAGGGATGCCAATATTTGATCAAATTTATATGCTTTAGAATAGATAACTGTGACAATTGGTAGTGTAGATTTATAGCATTCACTATGAACTATTAAAAAGGGATATTATCCACGTTGACAGAACTTTCACCCTCTAGCAACTCAATTCAATTATGGTTATCAACAGTTGATCAATTAACAAAAACGATCGAACAAGCTACTTATAAGCTACTTTCTGTTTCAGAGAAAGATAGGTTTCAATCAACACATAATCAGCATAAAAAACGTGAGTTTATAATGGGGAGAGCTCTTATACGCCATGCCTTAAGTCAAATTTTTTGTATGCCTGAAACATATTGGGATTTTGTAGAAAAATCCCAAGCGGCACCTATTGTAACTAACCTACCAGCCAATTGTTATTTCAGTCTTAGTCATAGTCACGGTTTTATTGTTTTTGCTATTGCTTCATCTCCTATAGGTATTGATATAGAGAATAGTGATAAACAAAGAGATTTTCACGCTTTAGCTGATATTTTTATGAATGATGAAGAAATTTCAGCGTGGGTGGAGAACAGATGGTCTGCGGATATTTTCTATCGGATTTGGTGTGCTAAAGAAGCCTATTACAAGGCTTTACCTTTGCAGCAACAAGTGACAAAAAGCTTGAATAAAATAGCGATTTCAGAGCTAATTAAGAATAGTGATAGCTGGCAATTGCTCGAATATAGGGTTGAGTCATTTGTATTAGCTATTGTGCTAAAAGCGAAACCCGAACAGGTTCATTATCAGTCTTTTCCTAGAGTAGATTATAATGCATTTTTCTGCAAACCAATAGATACGCCGATACTATATCTGTGACTATTGATAATGTAGATTTGTATCATCGATATTGTAAGAGCTAGTAACTACCAGTGAAGTAATGCAGAATGTAGGCATCGTTTAACAGAGTGAACAACCATGGAACATGATGCTGAATATGATGTGTTAGCTGCCGTTGATCTCGGTTCGAATAGTTTTCATATGATTCTTGCACGGTTAAGAGATGGTCATTTTCAAGTAGTAGATAAATTGCGAGAAATGGTGCAATTGCGGGCGGGCTTGGATAAGGATGGGCGAATATCAATCGATGCTCAAGATAGAGCCATTGCATGTTTACAGCGTTTTGGTGAGCGAATTAAAGATTTACCTCCAGGTAGTGTGCGTGTTGTTGGGACTAATACTTTACGTGTTGCTAAAAATAGTCAGACTTTTTTGCGTTTAGCACGGCAGGCTTTAGGGCATTCGATTGAGATCGTTGCTGGTGAAGAAGAGGCTCGGCTGATTTATCTGGGCGTAGCTCATGCACTTGCTTTTGATAGTTCTCGTCGTTTAGTTATGGATATTGGTGGTGGTAGTACCGAATTTATTATTGGTGAAGGTTTTACTGGGTTGAGGCGAGAAAGTTTGGAGATGGGCTGTGTCAGTTTTTCGCAACGTTTCTTTGCTGATGGAAAAATAAGTAAATTAGCTATGAAGACGGCCATCATCGCGGCGGGTACAAGATTACGAGATATTCGAAGGCCTTATCAAACAATAGGCTGGTCAGAAGCTATTGGAGCATCAGGGACAATTCGAACGGTTGCCAACATTGTGAAAGAAAATGGTTGGGCTGATGATGGCGTTATTACCCCTGAATCATTAGATAAATTGAGCGATGCTTTGATTGATGCCGGTCATATTGATGACTTGGAATTAGAGGGCTTGAGTGATGAGCGTAAATCGGTATTGCCTGGTGGTGTTGCTGTATTAAAAGCTTCATTTGACAGGTTAAAGATTGATCGAATGACAGTGTCAGAGGGAGCTTTGCGTGAAGGATTACTGTATGACTTATTAGGCCGAATTCAACATGATGATGAACGTGATCGCACGGTTTCAGCCTTAGCTAGGCGTTATGAAACTGATGAAGTACATGCTGATAGAGTGATAATATTTGCAACGCAACTATTTGAGCAAGTTTCAAAGTCGTGGGAGATTGATGATGACCAATATTTGAATCAATTACGTTGGGCGGCAAAATTACATGAAGTAGGCTTGGCTATATCACATGAGTCATTTCACCAGCATTCAGGTTACTTGGTTGCACACTCAGATTTTCCCGGATTTTCTCGCGAAGAACAGCATGCTTTAGCGGTTATGGTGCGAGGGCATCGAAAGAAAATTTCTAAAAAAGAAATTGATAAATTGCCTGATGAATTACAAGAATCAACAAAACGGTTAATGGTTTTATTACGGTTATCCATCGTTTTTAATCGAGGACGATCAGAGAAAGCCGATACCACCGTAAAGCTCAAGGTGATTAAAAAAGGATTAAAGCTTATTTTACCGATAGGGTGGTTGGAGCTGCATCCTTTGACAGAGGCAGATCTATTATATGAGGTAGATTATCTTAAAGTAGTTGATTTCAAACTTAAAATAAAAGAGAATTAGCAAACACTAATGAACCAAAACAAATAAGGGCTGTCTGCAGTAAGGAGGAGAAATCTTATGAAGCTATTAAAATTTATCAGTTTAATAATGTTGAGTAGCAACTTAACCGTGCAGGCAGCCGAGTCTATTACATTATCAAGTGAAACGGGTGACACTCTAATGATCCATCGCCTTAATGATGGTGAGTTATGGGGTAGTTTTATGATCACAGATCAGCTGGCGGATAGTTTTGCTGATTATGAACTAATCGTATTACAGGTTGATCAGCATCAGCCGATCAAAATGGATCACCAGAAACTTTGTGGTAGCCCGGCAAGAGCAGAGCAAAAAGTGGACTATACCTTTCAAACAGAGGCCGCCACAGAAAAATGGCAATTTAGTCGAGTAGCAACAACACAGCCTGATATTTTGAAATTAGCAGGATGGGATAAAGACGAGTACCAACATACCAGATCGGATCGCAGGCCAAATGTGGTTGATTTCCCAATTCAAGGTCCTATAGCACTACCATCGTTATCAGCACAGTTCCAGCAGGGAACAACCGTTGTTTTTCGTTATACAACAGATGCAAATGAAGTGCGACAAGCACAGTTCAAATTACAGCCTGAACGAGAGGCTCTAGCCCGGTTATTTTAAAATCAGGGTATTATTTAGCTTGATTGAAAAACGATTAAAGGATTGCCAGCTAAATGAGTTCAGATAAAAACCAGCGACTTGATGATATTGTTGCTCAAGCAAAAAAATATCAAACTGAGCGAGAGCAAACCTATCGAGAACGGTCATTAAAGATGTATCCATGGGTCTGTGGGCGATGTTCTCGTGAATTTACCCAAGCCAACCTACAAGAGTTAACGGTTCATCACCGTGACCATAATCATGATAACAACCCTGAAGATGGCAGTAACTGGGAATTACTTTGCCTATATTGTCATGATAATGAACATTCACGTTATATTGAGCAGGTTCGCTATGGAAGTAGTGATAGTCAAAGTGTGAAGCAAAAGGCTAGCCACAACCCTTTTGCTGGGCTAGCAGATTTATTAAAATAGTTTATCGTCAGTATAAATCTGAGTAATAAGAATAATTGAAAGGGATGTTACTCATTCATTGCATATATTTTAATCCCTTACCAATCCATACTGACACTGACATAGGCACTACGGCCTAGACCTGGTAAGCGATCGCCTTGAGCAATATCAGGATTATCACTGATACGATTATATCCACCTAAGTGATTTTCATAACCACGATCAAACAAGTTGTTGATACCCGCTGAAACAGTCACATCTTGTGTAGGTTGGAAATTTCCTGAAAGATTAAATAGAGCATATCCACTGGTTTTTTGTTCGTGGTTTTCAGCAGACACTTTATGTTGTGATGCAATTGTTTCAGCTTCAACACTGATCAGCCAGTTCGATTGTACATAGCTGAGCATTGTGCGAGCAGATAAAGGCGCAATACGATAAAGATTGTCACCTGTATCACGACGCTTGCCTCGAACATAACTGACGGTACCCTCTAATTGCCATGAGGACGCAATCGCATATGACCAATTTGCATCTATGCCATATAATTTGGCATCAACGTTATTAAACTGTAGTGGTGCAGGTTTGTTGGGTGCCATCATGGCACTTATCATGTTAGCAGCAGCATTGGTGCTAGGCGTTCCTTGAATATAATCATTAATGTGGTGATAAAACAAGTGTGGAGAAACGGTGAAACGAGGGCTATGCCAATCAAAACCAAGTTCAAGTTGATAGGCGACTTCGCTGTCTAATTCAATATTGCCAATGTAGTTATTACCATCAGCTAAACCTGCAGTAGACTCTAATGGTAGCCATAAATAACGCTCTTGGTAACTAGGCGCACGTTCTTTTCTAGCAATACCCGTTACAAAATCAAGTTGAGCAGATAATGAGTGTGAGGCACTGATAACAAGATCAACTAAATTTTCATTTTGCTCCCGATCTGAGTTATTAAAGTTATCTCGAAGTGTTATAGCGGGTGCCATCCCCATACTTGAGCTAACGGTTCCTGCATCCATTTTAACGCGGGTATAGCGTAATCCTGTTGCGAACTCCCAATGGTTAGTAGCAAAGGTTTTTTCACCAAAGATACTGTACCGATCTCGCTCAACATTTCTGAAATTATCAACAAAAAACATCGCATTATTAGGATCAAAAATATCGGCATTATGATCGCTACGATCAGCATCAAATCCGAGAGTCCAGCTAGCGATACTATATGTAATACCTATTGCCTGAGATTCAACGTCAGTTATTGCTTGTCGGCTATTGGCTGGTGGTGTTCGTAGCGCGTAATTGGCCATTTCATGATCTGCTTTTTGATAACTCAGTTTTGCAGTTAATTCGCCACCATTTGAGAATGTGTTTTTAAATTGTCCGGTGTAGTGTTCACCTCGTGCATAGATGATATCCATAGGTAGTGCTGGCGTACCGGTTTCTCCGGTATTATGATGTTCTGCTTGAATAGCAATATATTGATGATCATTTTTGAAGGCGTAACCGGCTCCGATAGTATCGCGTTTATGTTCTGTTGGTAATATATCTCCATCATCAAATTCAAGGTCATTGCCACGCTCAACGCTGCCTGCGATATGAATGCTATGGTTTTTATTAGCAAGCCCTGCCAGCAGTGCTGTATGGCGGTTATCACCATTTTCGGCATAACCCGCCTTAGCATTACCATGAAATTCGATTGAATCGCTGTTACCGAAGGCTGCTTTTTTGGAATGTGCTACAACGGTGCCACCAATCGTTTCAATACCAGAACTTACTGGGGCGATACCACGGTAAATAGAGATATCTTTAAGACGTGCAGCAGGAATATAACTTAATGGACTATCCATCGAATTTGGGCCAGCTGAAGTGATATTCATACCATCAATTAATACATTGACTCGGTCACCAAATAAACCACGATACTGGGCAATACTAGTTAAAGGGCCGTTACGGTTTATGTTGGCACCGGGTAATCGTTTTAATAAATCTCCAGCATCAGGGGAGGCTATTGGATAGCTAGGTAGGGAGTAAGGTGTTTCTTCTCCAGCTATTCCTTCAACAGAAATTGTTGGAAGATCGAGGGATGCGGCATAAAGGGGAGACTGAAATCCAATGATGAATAATGGTAAGGGAAGTAATTTCAAATAATGCACACTAAGTTCCTATTGTTTTAATTTGGTTAAAGTTTAATAATTTTTTGCTGTGTAAAAATGTGTGTTTTCGGAATAAAGTGTGTGAAATAACCTAATTTTGGTTTCTGGTGACATGATATTGTGCGACTATTAAATTAAGCATCTTTAAGGTTCGGAGACAATGGAAGCTATAACGGGTTCGTATATCACCGCTTTTTTACTAGGACTTTTTAGTACAGTTCACTGTATTGCAATGTGTGGCTCAGTGATTGGAGCATTAACACTTAGTTTGCCGGCAGAAGTGAGAGAGAGCCAGACGAGGATGTTTCCATATGTGCTCAACTATAATTTAGGCCGCTTATTGAGTTATGGGATTGCAGGCGCCATTGTTGGCCTATTAAGTTCACCGTTATCAGCTTTTAATGGTCATCTGATATTGCGATATTTATCGGTCATCGTCATGATCGGTATGGGGCTTTACCTTGCTGGCTGGTTTCCAAAATTTGCTCAAATGGAACGGGTCGGGGCACCTATTTGGCGATGGTTACAACCTATAGGTCAGAAATTATTACCTGTTCGAACGCGATCTCAGGCTTTTCTTCTGGGCACAGTATGGGGCTGGTTACCCTGTGGATTAGTTTATGCGGCTCTAGCTGTGGCAGCCACAGTAGGTGATCCTGTTAAAGCTTCACTGACAATGTTGGCTTTTGGGGCGGGTACGTTACCTGCGGTGATGGGGGCAGGATTATTTGCTGGGTTATTAGCTTCCATGGCTAGGGCCAAGCACTTACGGAGAATTGCCGGAATATTAATTATTGTGATGGCATTAGTGACTACTTTTGGGCCTATGGAGCATCATCAAGATCATAGCGGCCAGGTGAATCAAGGAATGATGGAGGGGTAGTATATGAACAAAATATTAGGTGAATCACCACAAATCACCCATTTGCTCCGTACAATTCCGATGATTGCAGTGAGTGATGTCAGTGTGTTGATCTATGGGGAAACAGGCACAGGTAAGGAGTTGTTGGCCCAAGTCCTACATTTAGAAAGTAGGCGAAGTGATAAGCCTATCGTAACGATTAATTGTGCTGCACTGCCATTAGAAAGCGTGGAAGCTGATTTATTTGGTTGCTGTGATGACGAAGGTAAGCTCCAACGTCGCGGGCGATTATTAGCCGCTGATGGTGGCACCGTGTTTTTGGATGAAGTGGATGCCTTACCAAAGGAGATCCAAGCTAAAGTATTACGTTTTATCGAAGCAGGAGAGTGCCAACTACAAGGTAGTCATAAATTACACTTAGCAGATGTTCGTATTTTGGCTGTAACCAGTGTTGACTTACAGGCTGAAGTGACCGCTGGTCATTTTCGAGCAGATTTGTTTTATCGCCTTCAAGTCGTTCCCATTACAATGCCACCATTAAGAGAGCGTAGTGAAGATATTGGTCTGCTGTTACGTCATTTTGGTCATAATTTTGCTGGAAATAATGCCGTGGTTCGCTATTCAAAGCAGGCCGAGCATTGTTTATATACCTATGCTTGGCCTGGAAATATTCGTGAATTAGCTAATTTTTGTCAGCGGATGGCGTTGCTTAATCCTGGAAAAATCTTGCAGCCGGAAGACTTGCCAATTGAAATGATGCCTGAGTCTGCAGCAAATAAACACTTGTTTACCTTGCCACCAACAGGGATTAAATTAGCGCAAGTTGAACTAGATTTAATAGAACAAGCACTAGAAATGGCAGCTGGCAATCGCTCACGTGCGGCGCGATTATTAGGGATCAGTCGAGATACTTTACTTTATCGGATGCAAAAATATTCTTTAGAGCCTTAAGATTGTATTAAAGTAATCATTAATTAATAGCGCTATCAGGGGCATGCATGAAACAGTATTTGGACTTGTGTCAAAGATTGATTGATCAAGGTGAGTGGGTAGAAAATAAGCGTACCGGCAAACGGTGTTTAACGGTGATTAATGCAGATCTCACCTACGATGTTGCTCATAATCAGTTTCCACTGATTACTACCCGGAAGAGTTATTGGAAATCTGCAATCGCTGAAATACTAGGCTATATTCGTGGTTATGATAATGCTGCTGATTTCCGAGCTTTAGGCACCAAAACTTGGGATGCTAATTCAAATGAAAACCAAGATTGGCTGAATAATCCATTTCGTAAAGGCCAAGATGATATGGGCCGGGTTTATGGTGTTCAAGGCCGATCGTGGGCCAAGCCTGATGGTGGACATTTGGATCAACTACGCAAGCTAGTTGATAATTTATCACAAGGTATTGATGACCGAGGTGAGATCATCACTTTTTACAATCCCGGTGAATTTCACATGGGCTGTTTGCGGCCTTGCATGCATACTCATACATTTTCCCTATTGAGTGGTACGCTTTATTTAACATCCTATCAGCGTTCTTGTGATGTCCCTCTTGGACTGAATTTTAATCAAGTGCAAGTATTCACTTTGTTAAAATTAATAGCTCAGATAACAGGTCATAAACCCGGGATGGCATATCATAAAATTGTGAATGCTCATATTTATGAAGATCAGCTTGAACTCATGCGAGATGTGCAAGTTAAACGTGAACCCTTTGCCTCACCACAATTAATGATTAATCCTGATATCAAGTCATTAGAAGACCTTGAAACATGGGTTACGATGGATGACTTTGAAGTGAGTGGATACCAATGTCATGAGGCAATACGTTATCCCTTTTCTGTGTGAGTAATATTCAAGTCTTAAGACTTTGGTAAGGTAAATCGTGTTTCATAGTGCTTATAAAAGATGAGGAAACATAAATGACACAGCAATTGATTACCTATCCAGTTTGGGATAAAACGGTGCGTATTTTCCATTGGGTCAATGTATTGTGCGTGCTAGGTTTGATTGCTATTGGGGTAGTCATTCTAAATAGTAAGGCCTTGGGAGTGACGACTGATGGCAAGATTTTACTAAAAACAGTCCATGTTTATATTGGTTATGTGTTTGCAGTAAATCTCTCTTGGCGGATTGTGTGGGGGTTTATAGGGAGTCGTTATGCGAGATGGCAATCAATTTTGCCGTTTAACACTGAGCACCGCAGTCAATTATCAGTGATGTCGAGAGCCGCAAAAACGGGTGAAAATATTGGCTTTTTAGGCCACCATCCCATTGCACGATTGATGGTGGCATTATTATTTTTATTGCTCAGTATTCAGGCTATCACAGGACTTATATTGGCAGGAACAGATGTGTATATGCCGCCATTTGGCAATACGATTAAGGCATGGGTGGCGGTAGATCAATCAAGCATAGATTTGATTAAACCGTATTCAAAAGAAGGCATTGACGAAATAGCCTATAAGGATATGCGTAATTTTAGAAAAGGGTTTGTCACCACACATTATTATGTTTTTTATGCCTTATTAGCTGCAATAATCTTGCATCTACTGGGAGTGATAATGTCAGAATTACGTGAGCGAAATGGACTAGTATCAGCGATGTTTACCGGAAAAAAAGTATTCACAAATAAACCTTTTGATGCTGATTGATTAAAAAATCTAATATTCAGTTATTCTTGTGAAGATGATATTTCATACAGCCTTGGATTGAGCATTGCCTATTCTTGTTTTTCCCCTTATGCTTGATCTGATTCAAACAAAATAGGCTTGTTATTTTGGCTAATAAACCTGATATTTATGACACACCTAGAAGTAAAGAATTGTCTATCAATTCTTTAGTAGAGATATTCACGGATAATGACGTTGCTCATATTTATTATAAATTGTTATCACCGAACGATAACAGTAAGAATCAGCCTTATTTGGCCTAAAGTGTTGAGGACAAATGAATCGAGCATATTATTCAGATACGATTGAAGCATTCTTGCAATGTCACTCAGACCAAATATTGGGTGAAATGTCTAGAGCTCATGGTTTTGCGCTTGAAGATAAGCAGAGAGACGCTTGGGTTGAGCAAACAATATTATTGCAAAAAGAACTATCTGCATTTAGTGGCCGAATTTATTATGAATTTTCAGTACCAAGAATGGGAAAACGAATTGATGCCCTATTGTTGATAGATTCGATTGTTTTCGTACTGGAGTTTAAGGTTGGCGCTAATAAATTCTTGCGGGCAGATATTGAGCAGGTTATGGACTATGCTCTTGATTTAAGTAATTTTCATGAAGGGAGCCATCATGCCTCTATTGTGCCAGTTTTAATTGGGACGGATGTTGATAGAGAACCAATTACGAATATAAGCGTTCCTGAAGGCAATATATTTTCTCCAATTTGTATCAATGGCAAAATGCTGAGATCAATGATACTTCAGGTTTTAGATGTGACAGCTGGCGATACTATCGAGGCTCAAAAGTGGGAAGAGAGCGGCTATAAACCAACGCCAACAATTATAGAGGCAACTTTAGCTTTATATAATGGTCATTCAGTCGCAGAGATTTCTCGAAGTGATGCAGGAGCAACAAACTTATCTAATACTTCAGCTTCAGTTGCTGAGGTTATTGAAAAGAGTAGAAGCAGCCTTGAAAAATCTATTGTTTTTGTTACGGGTGTCCCAGGCTCAGGCAAGACTTTAGTGGGGCTGAACATAGCCACAACATATATTGACAAGGACGAGGATCTTTATAGTGTATTTCTTTCTGGTAATGGACCGCTTGTAAGTATTTTGCAGGAGGCCCTAGCACGAGATAAGGTGGCTAGAGGAGATATTAGAATAGGGCAAGCTCGTAGCGAAGTGAAAGCATTTATTCAAAATATTCACCATTTTCGAGATGATGGATTAGCTGACTTATCCAAAAAGCCGCCTGAACATGTGGTTCTTTTTGATGAAGCACAGCGTGCTTGGAATAAAGAGCAAACAGTTAAATTTATGAAGGCAAAAAAAGGGAAGCCTGATTTCGACCAATCGGAACCTGAGTTTTTGATTTCATGCATGGACCGGCACAAAGATTGGGCTGTTGTTGTTTGCTTAGTTGGGGGTGGGCAGGAAATTAATACTGGAGAGGCCGGCATTGTCGGTTGGCTTGATGCGGTTGAAGAGTCATTTCCCGATTGGAAAGTCTATGCCTCAGATCGACTGTACGACAGCGAATATGGTGGGCAAGAGACAATAGTAAGCTTAAGAAACCGAAAGTCGGCAACATTTATCTCGGATTTACACCTTAAGTCATCAATGCGTTCCTTTCGAAGTGAAAATGTTTCCCAGTTTGTAAAAGAGTTGCTTGATTTAGAGGTAGAGGCTGCAAAAGATACTTTGCAAGAAGTCAAAGAAAATTACCCTATTGTATTAACACGCGATTTAAACAAAGCTCGATCATGGCTGAGAGAGCAGGCAAGAGGTTCTGAGCGTTACGGTATTGTTGTGTCTTCTCAAGCAGAGAGGCTTCGCCCACTGGGTGTACATGTGAAGGCACCAATTGACCCTGTAAAATGGTTTCTAGAAAGCAAAGACCATGTGCGGTCATCTTACTATTTAGAAGAGGTTGCGACAGAATTTCATGTTCAGGGATTGGAACTTGATTGGGCTTGTGTGGTTTGGGATGCAGATTTTAGATATTCAAGTGAAGGGTGGAAACATTGGGCTTTTAAAGGAAGTAATTGGCAGCGTATTAGAAAGGAAGCTAGGCAGATTTACCAAAAAAATGCGTACCGAGTATTATTGACTCGAGCACGACAAGGAATGGTTTTGGTTATTCCTGAAGGAAATGAAAAGGACTTTACGAGGCCGGTAGATTATTATGATGGCACATACAGTTACCTTCTTAATTTGGGAATGGATGTCATATGATATTTAAAAAGTATATTGTTATTATGCCCTGTATTTGCGTAGACGGAGTGTATCTTGCTGACATTAATGGAGTGGTTACTCCTGACTATTATGATAGTGAGCAAGATGCATGGGAAGAAATTAAAGATTACAACAGGGAGTTTGATGGTGGAGAAGAACATTTCCCGATGCTTGTAACAGTAGATACCATTGCTGCATCATTGATTGATGAGTTTGGGTTTGACTGGACTCTGAATATAAAACTTCAAACTTCAGATGTAAGAATATTTTGTTAACAATTTAATTACTCTCTCTTAATCACAGTCTACCCGTTTCAGCAAATGAAACAGTTTCGCCATCACCCACTACAATATGATCTAATACGCGGATCTCAACTAATTCGAGTGCCGATTTGAGTCGTTGGGTAATATCGTAATCTGCTTGGCTTGGTTCGGCGACACCAGAAGGGTGGTTATGAGCAAAAATAACCGCGGCTGCATTATGGCTTAATGCTTGTTTGACAACTTCTCGGGGATAAACACTGGCACCATCAATCGTGCCGCGAAACAGTTCTTCAAAACAGATCATCCGATGTTTATTATCAAGAAATAAACAAGCAAAAACTTCATGTTGATATGCCCGCAAGCGTTGTTTTATATATCGTTTTGTCGTAGTGACATCAATAAGGGCATCACCACGAAGTAAAGTAGACTCATGATGTCGTTGGCTCATTTCCATCACCGCTTGTAGCTGCACATATTTTGCAGGGCCAAGACCATGTTGCTGACAGAACTGTTGTTGATCTGCTTCTAATAGTGCACGAAGACTACCGAATTGATCTAGAAGCTGGCGGGCGAGTTCAACGGCGGATAGTCCTGTGACGCCGGTGCGTAGAAATATGGCGAGAAGTTCAGCATCAGATAGTATCTGAGCACCATGTTGTAGTAATTTTTCTCTTGGGCGTTCGTCGGCAGGCCAATCTTTTATTGCCATCGTTGAGTCCTTTCATTGATGTGTGAGTCGATAATTTAACATGGTCTTTTTAACAAAAACAATCACTTGTTTTGTGTTTGCTGCCTAAAAATAGTATTCTGTGCAGCCTTTTTATGATTAAGATCCATGGCCGGTAAACTATTTATTAGAACTTTCGGATGTCAGATGAATGAGTATGATTCATCTAAAATGGCCGATGTGCTTGCTGACTCTCATCAGTTGGAAATAACTGACGTCGCTGAAGATGCTGATGTTTTGTTACTCAATACCTGTTCTATCCGTGAGAAAGCACAAGAAAAGGTCTTCCATCAGCTTGGACGCTGGAAGCGCTGGAAAGATGAGAAGCCGCATTTAATTATTGGTGTAGGTGGTTGTGTGGCCAGTCAAGAGGGTGATGCGATCCGTCGCCGTGCGCCTTATGTAGATTTGATTTTTGGCCCACAAACATTACATCGTTTGCCYGAGATGTTGTCAGATGTCCAAAAAAGTCATCAACCGCGCATTGATATTTCATTCCCAGAAATTGAGAAGTTTGATAATTTGCCGGAAGCAAAAGCGAATGGACCAACGGCTTTTGTTTCAATTATGGAAGGTTGTAGTAAATATTGTACTTTCTGCGTTGTACCTTATACCCGTGGTGAGGAAGTAAGTCGTCCGGTAGATGGTGTGCTGACTGAGATCCGTAGCCTTGCTTTGCAGGGTGTGCGAGAAGTTAATTTGTTGGGTCAAAATGTCAATGCTTATCGTGGTGAGTTAGATGGCGATGATTTTGCTGATCTAGCTTTGTTGATCCATTATGTTGCTGCAATTGATGGTATTGATCGGATCCGTTTTACCACATCTCACCCTGTTGAATTTTCTGATAGTTTGATTGATGCTTATGCAGAAGTGCCAGAGCTAGTGAGTCATTTACATTTGCCGGTACAGGCAGGCGCTGACCGTATTTTGGCCATGATGAAACGTGGTCATACGATTTTGGAGTATAAAGATAAGATCCGCCGCCTACGTGAAGTGCGACCTGATATCAGCATGTCGAGTGATTTTATTATTGGTTTCCCCGATGAGAGTGATGCTGATTTTCAAGCCACGATGGATTTAGTGAATAATATTAAATTCGATCATTCCTTTAGTTTTATATATAGCGCCCGTCCTGGAACACCAGCAGCTGCTTTTAGTGATTCGGTATCGGATGAGGTCAAAAAACAAAGGCTTAAGACGATTCAACAGCGTTTGCTTGAGTTAGAAGCTAGTCACAGTCAGGCTATGTTAGGATCAACGCAACGTCTGTTAGTTGAACGTGTAGGACAACGAAATGATGCCGAAATGATGGGCCGAACAGAAAATAATAGATCGGTTGTTTTTGTGGGTGATAAGTCATTGATGGGTAAGTTTGTTGATGTGCATATCACTGAAGCCTATAGTAATTCGTTGCGTGGCGAATTACTTGCTGATACGGTTATACTTTAAATGTTTTCAGGAAATTAACATTAGTGACAAAAATTGCGTCTTCGAAGTTAGATAATATTAGTTTTGAACTTAGTCCCACCGACAATGCTCGCTTAGCCAACCTTTGCGGCCATCTTGATGAGCATCTACGTATGTTAGAGCGTGGATTCGGTGTTGAGGTCAATAATCGCGGTAGTAACTTTCAGATCATTGGTAAGGCTGAAATTTTGGCAAATGTCCAAGATGTGATCCATGAATTGTATGCAGAAACAGCTCAGACGGTACTCGTTCCAGAGCAAGTGCATCTTGCGATTAGGCACGTAGGTGGTGTTGATACGATTGCTGTACCTGACATAAAAGAGATCGTGATCAAAACTAAGCGTGGCCTAGTCAAAGCACGTGGTGAAAATCAGCAAGCTTATTTACAACAAGTGATGACGCATGATATTAGTTTTGGGGTTGGACCGGCAGGAACGGGTAAAACATATCTCGCCGTTGCTTGTGCTGTTGAAGCCTTAGAGCGTGATTTTGCTCGACGTATTGTCTTAGTTCGTCCTGCTGTTGAGGCAGGAGAAAAGCTAGGCTTCTTGCCAGGTGATTTGTCACAGAAAGTCGATCCTTATTTACGTCCCTTATACGATGCTCTCTATGAGATGTTAGGTTTTGAGCGTGTTGCAAAGTTGATCGAGCGTAATGTGATTGAAGTAGCGCCGCTGGCCTATATGCGTGGTCGCACGTTGAATGAATCCTTTATTATTTTGGATGAAGCCCAAAATACTACCTGTGAGCAGATGAAAATGTTTTTGACGCGTTTAGGTTACAACTCAACAGCCGTCATCACGGGAGACATTACTCAGATTGATTTACCAAAATCACAAAAATCAGGCCTTCGTCATGCTATTGAAGTGTTGAATGACGTTGATGGCATTGGTTTCACCTTTTTCCAAGCTAAAGATGTTGTGCGCCATTCTCTGGTGCAAAAAGTGGTCTTGGCGTATGAAAAGGCTGAGCATTAAAATAAATGACCGTCATCGTAGATGTGCAAATTGCTTATGAGGGTGATGTACCCAGTACGGATCAAATTAAATTGTGGGTTGAAGCTGCATTGCAAGATGTGAAAGAAGATTGTGAGCTGAGTATTCGATTGGTTGAAGAACAAGAGAGTGCTGAGTTAAATGCTACATATCGAGGCAAAACAGGCCCGACAAATGTGCTTTCTTTCCCCTTTGACTCTCCAATTGTGCTTGACCCTCGATTATTGGGAGATTTAATTATTTGTGCACCAGTAGTGGAGCAAGAGGCACAGCAGCAACATAAAAAGAATCATCATCATTGGACTCATATGGTTGTACATGGATGTCTGCATCTATTAGGATATGATCATCTTGAAGAAGATGAAGCAGAGGCTATGGAAGCATTGGAAATAAAAATTTTACAGTCATTAGATATTGATAATCCCTATCAGATTAAAGGGGAAAATATATGAGTGAAGGACGACCGAGTAGTTCACCGAGTAGCCAGACTTGGATTCAACGCCTGAGTAAAGTTTTTCTTGAGCCTAAGGATCAAGATCAGCTTATTGATTTGATTCGTAGTGCATCAGAGCGGCATATTCTGGATGCCGAAGCTTTATCCATTGTCGAAGGTGCCTTAGGTGTCTCTCAGTTACAAGCTAGAGATATTATGATCCCTCGATCACAAGTGGTGATGATTTCACGTGATGCCTCGCCCGAGGAAACGTTGAAACTAGTGACGGAAACCGCTCATTCTCGATTTCCTGTGATTGATGATGATAGAGATGATGTGATCGGTATTTTGTTAGCAAAAGATTTATTGTCAGCAGTGGTCTCTGCGGGTAAGTTTGAATTTGAGTTACGTGAATTATTGCGGCCAGCAGTATTTATTCCCGAAAGTAAGCGGTTGAATGTTTTATTACGTGAATTCCGTGCTCGTCGAAATCATATGGCCATTGTCGTTGATGAATATGGTGGTGTGGCAGGAATGGTCACCATTGAAAATGTGCTAGAACAAATTGTCGGTGAGATTGAAGACGAGCATGATATTGATGATGATGCACCCATCCTACAACGTGATGACACTACTTATATGATTAAAGCCCTGACACCGGTCGATGACTTTAATGAACACTTTGATATTAATTGGAGTGATGAAGATTTTGACACCGTAGGGGGCTATGTTGTTAACCAGTTTGGGCATTTGCCTGATAGAAAAGAACAGGTAACGATAGGCCGCTATCAATTTACTGTTCTTCGAGCAGATAATCGCCGTATTCACTTACTTGAAATGAAGATATTGGCCGATACCCAACAGGACCTTGAATCAGAATAATGCAGACTCGCTTTCTAGGATGGCAGGGAACAAAAGGAAATATCATTGCTTTGATCGCGGGTGGAGTATTGCCACTGGCTTTTGCACCATTTTATTATTACTTAATTGCTATCGTCAGTTTGGCTTTGTTATTTTTATCATGGCAAGGGGTATCAGCAAAACAGGCCGCTATGAGAGGTTTTTTATTTGGTGTAGGTCTATTCGGGGTTGGCGTTTCTTGGGTTTACGTTGCTATTCATGATTTTGGCCAGGCCAGCTTACTGCTAGCGGGTTTATTAACGGGATTGTTTGTTGGTTTTCTTGCTCTGTATCTGGCTTTTTTTGCCTGGTTGGGAAAACGAATAACAGTTCGCTCATTAAATGTAGCTGATTTTGTATTATTGCTCCCCATTATTTGGTTGATTTTTGAAGTTTTTAAAGGTTGGTTTCTGACTGGTTTTCCATGGCTAGATATCGGAGTAAGTCAAATTGAGGGGCCTTTATCAGGGTATATTCCCATTATTGGTGTACTCGGTGCATCATGGCTGGTGGCTGTGACGGCCGGATTAATCATTGCCTTATGGCAAACACGCCGATGGTATTGGGGGATGATCATTGTTGTCATTTGGGGCGGAGGGAGCCTTCTTCAGCAACAACAATGGACTACAGCAACGGATGATAGGATCAAAACTAGTTTGATACAGGGGAATATTCCACAGGCAACTAAGTGGGATCCTAAGCAATTATTTAAAACATTAGCGCTTTACCAAGCTCGAACGGAGCAACATTGGGACAGTGATTTAATTGTGTGGCCTGAGAATGCTGTCACTGCATTTCATCATCAATTGAAAGATCTATATTTTGACCCGCTGGCAGAGCAAGCTCGCGCGAATAAAACAGATATTTTACTGGGCTTGCCGGTGAAAGATATATCATCACAGCAATATTTTAATAGCATGATGTTGTTAGGATCAGATCAGGCTTTTTATTATAAAAGTCATTTGGTTCCTTTTGGTGATTATGTACCGCTAGAATGGCTGAGAGGTTTAATAGCATTTTTTGATCTGCCAATGTCAGCATTCCGTCCCGGACCTATACAACAAGAATTAATCCATGCAGCAGGCTATAACATTGGTATTTCAATTTGTTATGAAGATACCTTTTCAACTGAAATATTACGTTCGGTGCCGCAGGCAAATTTATTAGTTAATGCGACTAATAATGCTTGGTATGGTGATTCATTCGCACCACACCAACATTTGCAAATTTCCAGATCTAGAGCGCTAGAAACAGAAAGACCAATATTACGGGCAACAACCAATGGCATCTCTGCAATTATTGGTTTTAAAGGTAAGCTGATAAAACAAACAGAGCAATTTCAAGAACAGGTATTGACGGGATGGGTTCAGCCTCGTGAAGGGGCTACCCCCTATGTTCGTTGGGGACAAAAGCCAATATTTGTTTTATCGCTGTTCATGTTGATGGTGTGGGCGTATTATCGTCGAATCACCGTAGTTGAGCCAAAAAATTAATGCAATTTCTAACCATACAACGCATCTTAGGTATTTTGTTAAGTTTATTTAGCATTACGATGTTGCCTCCGATAGCGGTATCTTTGTTTTATCAAGATGGTGCAACAACCGCATTTATTGATGCCTTTATACTGCTATTAGGCCTTGGCCTGCTGTTCTGGCTGCCAGTGAGGAAACATCGAAAAGAGCTCAAAATCCGTGATGGATTTATTGTTGTTGTGATGTTTTGGATTGCCTTGGGATTATCTGGTGCACTGCCATTTTTCCTAACAAAAGTACCAGAGATGTCATTTACTGATGCTGTGTTTGAATCTATGTCAGGCCTGACAACGACAGGAGCAACAGTATTAACCGGCCTTGATAGCTTACCTAAGGCGGTACTTTTTTATAGACAGTTTTTACAGTGGCTGGGAGGAATGGGGATTGTGGTCTTAGCTGTTGCGATCTTGCCATTGCTAGGCGTTGGTGGTATGCAGTTGTATCGAGCTGAAACACCAGGACCGATGAAAGATTCTAAGCTTACCCCCCGGATTACTGAGACAGCTAAGGCACTGTGGTATATCTATCTAACATTAACAATAAGCTGTGCGGTGGCATTTCACTGGGCAGGGATGACTTGGTTTGATGCTATTGGTCATAGTTTTTCTACCGTAGCGATTGGTGGATTTTCAACACATGATGCCAGTATGGGCTTTTTTGATAGCACCACTATTGAAATAATTACGGTTATTTTTATGTTGCTGGCAGGGATGAATTTTTCTTTACATTTTCTTGCGTGGCGCCATCGCAGTATTCGCCATTATCTATTTGATTCTGAATTGCGAGTTTACTTATCCATTTTAGCGGTCATCTCAATTGTCGTCTCTACCTATTTATACTTTACCCACACGTTTGAAACGCCATGGTTAGCTATACATCAGGGGGTCTTTCAAACAGTATCAATTGGAACGACAACGGGCTATACCACCGCCAATTATTATTTATGGCCAGGCTTTCTGCCTATCTTACTGTTAATGACCAGCTATATAGGTGGTTGTGCAGGATCAACCGGCGGCGGGATGAAAGTAATTCGTGTGATGCTATTGTTTAAGCAGGGCTATCGTGAAGTGTTACGCCTGATCCACCCAAATGCAGTGTTTGCAATAAAAGTTAATAATAAAGCTTTACCTTCAAAAGTAGTGGGTGCTGTTTGGGGGTTTTTTGCCTTATATGTATTTTGTTTTAGTATCATGCACTTATTTTTGATGGCAACAGGGTTAGATATTGTGACATCATTTTCTGCTGTAACAGCCTGTTTGAATAATCTTGGCCCCGGCTTGGGTGAGGTAGGCGCTAATTACGGTGAGATTAACTCACCCTCTAAATGGGTGCTATGTATCGCTATGTTGCTTGGACGTTTAGAAATATTCACATTATTAGTTGTACTGACACCGGCATTTTGGAAGCAGTAGTTATCGACTCTCCAATGACCAATATACAAGCTAAATGGGATACGATATATAGTCAGCGTGAGGGAATGCCAACGCCTTGCAAAGTATTGGAACAGAACCAACATTTATTACCAAAGCAAGGTACAGCACTAGATCTAGCATGTGGCCAAGGTGGCAATGCCATGCTGTTAGCGGAGGCTGGCCTAGAGGTGAATGCTTGGGACATCTCTGCTGTTGCGATTAAGCAATTGCAACAGCGTATTGAGTTGCAATCATTAGCAATGAATGCTCAGGTCAGAGATGTGATTATATCTCCACCAGAACAAAATAGTCTCGATGTGTTAGTGGTGAGCTATTTTCTTGAACGAGAGTTATGTACTAAATTATTAATGGCATTACGGCCGGGCGGCTTATTGTTTTATCAAACATATTGTCAGCAAAAATCACAGCAAGTGGGTCCCAATAATCCTGAGTTTTTGTTGGCAGACAATGAGTTATTAAGATTGTTTTCTTCGATGAAAATAAGGGTGTATAGAGAGGAAGCTTTGCTTGGTGACCTTCAATTAGGTTGGCGAAACCAAGCTTTATTAGTTGCAGAGAAGTAATTTTACATATTTATAAATAAAAACTTGCTGTTAAGCAGTTTGATCAGTAAAATTACTCGGTTCAAAAGCCTAGCACCTTTCAGGCTACTATAAATTTAGCAAACAGATTAACGAGAATAAATATGAAAGCGGATATTCATCCAGAATACAATGAGATTGATGTTACTTGTAGTTGTGGTAACACATTTAAGACACATTCAACACGAAGCAAGGCTCTAACACTAGATGTATGCTCAGAATGCCACCCGTTTTATACCGGTAAGCAAAAAATGCTTGATACGGCTGGTCGAGTTGATAAATTCCGCCAAAAATACGGAAAATAATCTTATTGGCCTAACTCTTTTAGGTATGGATTTAAAATGAATAAAAACGTGTTTGTACTGATGTGTACAGGTCGTGAAAAATTACAAAGCCTCTGCCTATTGGTCGGGGCTTTGTTGTTTTTAATTCTTACAGGGTGTGCACAAAACCCAGTGACAGGTGCGCATGACTTTGTCACTTTAAGCGAAGATAGTGAGATTAAAATTGGCCGAACTAATCACCCAAAAATTATCAAGCAATTTGGCCGATATGAAGATGAGAGATTACAAGCCTATGTACAAGCGGTGGGTGACAAGCTCGCTATTGTCAGCCATCGTCAAGAATTAACTTATCGGTTTACTGTTTTAGATTCACCGGTGATCAATGCCTTTGCATTACCGGGAGGATATATATATATCACGCGTGGATTAATGAGTTATCTGAATTCTGAGGCTGAATTAGCAGCGGTATTAGGTCATGAAATTGGCCATGTTACTGCCCGTCATGGCGTTCGTCAGCAAAGTGCTGCACAAGCTGCTAATTTTGGCTATATTATTGGTTCGATCCTGTTTCCTGAGCTACGTGGTGCAGGATCTCAGAATGTGTTTAATATCCTTGGTGGTGCTTTACTAAGTGGCTATGGTCGAGAGCACGAATTGGAATCTGATGGACTGGGTGCAGAATATCTAGCAAAAGCGGGCTATGATCCTAAAGCAATGATTGATGTGATCCGGGTACTAAAAGATCAGGAAATATTTGCCGCTGCACAAGCAAAAAAACAAGGACGAGAAACTCAAGGTTACCATGGTTTATTTGCTAGTCATCCTGATAATGATACGCGTTTACAGGCTGTTGTTGGCGCTGCTGAAAAATTGGCTAAATCACATGAAAGCAAAAGGCTGCGTGCTGAATATTTAACTAAAATTAATGGTATGGCATTTGGTGATAGTGAAGAGCAGGGGATCCGCTCAGATCGAAACTTCTATCATTTGGCCTTAAAATTTGCGATGAGTTTCCCCCCCAATTGGCAGATCAATAATAACCCAGATAGTTTGCAGGCAATCTCACCCGGAGGTAATGCTTTTATTGAAATGGGGACAGCAGATATCAATAAGAAGCTTTCACCTCAAGATTTTATTAAAACCCGCTTGAAAATTGATAATTTGAAATCAGGTAAAAAACTCAAGAGTAATGGACTTGAAGGCTACACTGGACTTGTTAAATTGAAAGATAAGCTTGGTCGAGTTTCTGTGGTCTATTTAAAAGATCGAGCATTTATATTTTTTGCCAGCACTAAAGATGCACAACATTTTAGCAAGTTTGATGTGGATTTTATTACGACGGCAAAGAGCTTACATAGGTTAAGAGAAGACGAGATACAACTTGCTAAGGGCTTAAAAATAGAAATAGTGTCTGTTGGCAAGCGGGATAATTATGCCGCTTGGTCAAAACATTCTCATATTAGTAATAGCCCGATACAGCAATTAAGGTTGTTAAATGGAGACTATCCTAATGGTGAGCTAAAAAAAGGCCAGTTAGCAAAACGGGTTAAATAGCTTTATATTATGATCTTAGAAAAGGTCAAGATCTGCTGCGGGTTCATCTAGATCCAAGTTTTCATGATTGTTGTAGCTTGGCTCAGCTGTTTTGGTTGGCACATATTGCTGACGGAAAGTCTCATATATGGACTGCTGTGTTTCGGGGCTGGCGAGTAAGCCCGTGTAGGGATCAATTTTTACCGTGATCATATCAACAGGTTGCTGTAATGCTTCTTCTGGAACGTCTTTTAGCGTTTCTCTCATAAAATCAATCCACATAGGTAATGCAGCCTTGCCACCTGTTTCATAGCGACCTAGGCTTTTAGGTGCATCAAAACCAACCCAGCAGATGGCCACTAAATCTGGCTGAAAACCATTAAACCAGGCATCAATTTGGTCGTTTGTTGTGCCCGTTTTCCCAGCAAGATCTCCTCGATTTAATTGCATTGCTTTACGCCCTGTCCCATAACGCACTACATCACGAAGCAGACTATTCATAATGTAGTTATTTTGCGGTGTCATAATGCGTTTAGCGGGTTTTAATTTAAGTGGATCATCTTCAATTTCACTCTCTTCAGTGATAAGGCATGTTTCGCACACCGTTGCAGGCTGAGCCTGCATAATAATTTCACCATGGGCATTTTCAATGCGCTGGATAAGATAGGGTTCAATACGATAGCCACCGTTAGCGAGGGCTGAGTAGGCTCGAGCCATATCCCATGGCGAGGCACTGCCACTGCCAAGCGCGAGTGATAAATTTCGAGGCAATTGCTTAGTATCAAAGCCAAAACGACCCGCATATTCGATGGCATACTTAGCCGTTATATCACGCAGCAGTCTGATGGAGACAAGGTTACGAGAATTAGTCAGTGCAACTCTTAAACGTGTGGGGCCAAAAAATTTGCCACTGTAATTTTCAGGCCGCCATACATTTTCTAGACCAACATCATCAAATACAACAGGTGCGTCATTAATAATACTGGCCGCGGTATAACCTTTCTCTAAAGCAGCTGAATAAATGAAAGGTTTAAAACCAGAACCGGGCTGACGACGAGATTGAGTGACACGATTAAACTTATTCTGGAAATATTCAAAACCACCACTAAGAGCTGTAACGGCACCATCGTATGGTGATACAGCAATAATGGCACCTTGCGCTTCAGGCAGTTGTGCTAACTGCCACTCGTCGTTGCTATCTTTATGCAGATGGATCAGATCGCCATATTTAAATATATCGCTAATTTGTTTGGGTTGTTTACCTCGTTTGTTAACGCCTAATTGAGGTCTCGCCCAGCTTAACGTGGATATATTGAGATTAATTAAACCATCACTTTTAATATAGAGAGTAGCCGATTCATCTTCTATTGAAGTGACCAATGCCGGAATTAAGGGCCCAATAGCTTCATATGCAGTTAATGCGTGTTCGAAATCTTCTTCTGTCATATCCTCTGAGAGGACGATATTATTTTGTGCTTCACGGTAACCATGGCGTTTATCGTAGTTTAATAATGCAGTTTGTAAGGCTGTATTAGCAGCTTGTTGATGGTTAGCTCTAATCGTGGTGTGAACATTTAAACCTGTGCTGTATGCTTCATCACCATATTGTTCAACAAGTTGTGTACGTATCATTTCAGCGACATAAGGAGCATATACTTCGATTTCACGACCATGATAGCTTGCTGTTAAGGGGGCTTGTATGGCAGTGAGATAATCTTGTTGACTGATGTAATTGACTTCCCACATTCGGCGTAACACATAATCACGACGTAATTGAGCTCGATCAGGGTTAACAAGTGGATTGAAGGTTGAAGGTGCTTTAGGTAACCCCGCAATCATAGCAAGTTGTGGCAAAGTCAGCTGTTGTAATGGTTTGCCATAATAGACATTGGCTGCGGCGCCAACGCCGTATGAACGATTCCCCAAATAAATTTTATTAAGATAGAGTTCAAGAATTTGTTCCTTACTCAAGGCTTGTTCAATTTGAAGAGCGAGAATAATTTCATTGAGTTTACGAAGATATGTTCTTTCTCTACTTAAGAAAAAGTTTCGAGCGACTTGCATGGTGATTGTGCTACCGCCTTGAGCTTTAACACCTGTAGTGACAAGCAAATAAGCCGCACGAAGTAAACCTTGATAATCAACACCGGGATGTTCAAAAAAACGATCGTCTTCAGAGGCTAATATGGCTTGTATAAGATACAGCGGTATCTCATTGTATTCCAATGGTATACGACGTTTCTCACCAAATTCAGCGATGAGCTTCTGTTCAGAGCTATATATTCTTAACGGTACTTGAAATTGAGTTTCTTTTAGTGTATTTGGATCGGGGAGTTTAGGAGCCAATATTAAATATATGCTAGCAGCGGCCAGTACAGCCAAACTAGTACCGATAATGAGTAATATTAGTGAATAACGTAAAAAACGAAACATAGAATTGTGTGACACAGTAGTTAGATTGATAGCAGTAAGTATATATAATGCCTCAAATAAAACTAGGAAAAAGATTGTTAGATAAATAGTGTTGTATTTTTAGATAACATAGATTATAGTCTTAACAAACTACTTTAACTTGAGTGGGTAAGTTATGTTTTCAACTGACATAGATAACTGAGGCAATACATGTTTGGGCCAAAAAAAGTCCCCTTATTAGGGATAGATATTAGTTCATCAGTCGTAAAAGTGCTTGAGCTAAGCAAAAAAGGCGATAAATATTGCGTTGAATCGTACGCAGTTGAGCCATTGCCTGTCAATGCTGTTATTGAAGGTCGAATCGAAAACCAAGATGAAGTTGCCGGTGCCATCAAGCGAGCGGTTAAGCGATCTGGTACCAAAGCAAAAGAAACGGCAGTAGCAGTGTCAGCTAATGCTGCAATCACTAAAGTCATCTCATTCCCTGCCTCGATATCAGAACGTGAAATGGAAGAGCAGATCATGCTTGAGGCTGAAACATATATTCCATACCCCCTAGAAGAAGTGCGGTTAGATTTTGAGGTGTTAGGGCCTTCAACGGCTGATGTTGATGCCGTTGATGTGTTGTTAGCGGCCTCACGCAGTGAAAATGTTGATGCGCGTACAGATGTACTCGAAAAAGCAGGGCTAAAACCAAAATTGGTCGATGTTGAAGCTTATACGATGGAAAATGCTTTTACATTGATTTCCCAGCAGATGCCTCACCAAGGCCAAGGGCTTACCGTTGCGGTTGTTGATGTTGGTGCCTCAGTGACAACATTACATGTATTAGTTGATGGTAAAATTGTATTTACACGCGAACAGACATTTGGTGGTCGGATGTTGACAGAAGATATTGAGCGTCATTATGGCATGTCATACCAAGAAGCCGGTCGAGCCAAAAAAGAAAATAACTTACCAGAAGATTATGGTCCCAAGGTATTAGAGCCCTTTAAGCGATCGATGGCAACGACAGTAACACGTGCGTTACAGTTCTTCTTTTCGGCTTCAACACAATATCAATCTATTGACCATATCATTTTGGCTGGAGGCTGTGCGTCCATACAAGGCGTTGACAAAATGATAGAAGCTGAAGCCGGCACATCTACTTCAGTTGCTAACCCTTTTTCTGAGATGGTATTGGGTCCAAGAGTAAAAGTTCAGGCTTTAAGTAATGATGCCCCTTCTATGTTGATTGCATGTGGCTTAGCAATGAGGAGCTTTGACTAATGGCTCATATCAATTTATTACCATGGCGTGAAGAGCTCCGTCAGGAACGGCAGCAGCAATTTATGACAGTATTGGTTGCTGCCTTTATTTTTGCCGCAATTGTGCTTTATGGCGTTATATTTTATGCCGATGGACTGATTGATGAGCAGACTAGCCGAAATACCTTTCTCCAAAAGGAAATCGCGATAGTTGACCAGCAAATAGTTGAAATTAAAACACTAGAAAAAGAACGTGATCAATTGTTAGCAAGAATGAGAGTGATCCAAGAGTTGCAATTGAGTCGACCAAAGGTAGTAAAAGTTTTTGACTCTTTAGTCAGAACTATTCCTGAAGGTATTCATTTAGAGAAAGTAAACCGCCAAGGTGATTTGTTAACACTGAATGGTGTGGCAGCATCTAATGCGCGAGTGTCCGTGTTTATGCGACGTTTGGATAAAGATACTGAGTTTAATGAATCTAAATTGGATATTGTTCAGCGTAGCTCAACAGCTGATAATGCAATAAGAAAATTCAAATTGACGGTTAAAGAAACTAAGCCTAAAACTGAAGATGGAGAATTTTGATGGAACTGTCATCTTTAAGCGAACTAGATTTTAATGAGAGTGGCGAATGGCCTTCAATCATTAAATTTATAGCGGTATTAATCTTATGTGCAGCCGTTTGGGGTGCAGGATACTATTTTATTATCAAGGATAAACAGGTCAGCCTTAAAGGCCTTGAACAGAAAGAGATGCAACTGAAAAGTGAGTTTGAACTTAAGCAGTCAAAAGCAGCAAATTTAGAAGCTTATAAAGTTCAGATGGAAGAAATGAAAGTGACGTTTTCTTCAATGTTGCAACAGTTGCCGCGGAAAAGTGAGGTGGCAGATTTGTTAGTTGATATTTCAAGAACAGGTTTGATTAATGGTCTTGAATTTGAGTTGTTTAAGCCACAAGCGGAACGCCCAGTTGATTTTTATGCGGAACTGCCGATATCTATAAAAGTAACGGGGACATATCACCAGTTTGGAGAGTTTGTTAGTGATGTGGCAGCGTTACCACGAATTGTAACATTGCATAATTTTACCCTATCTCCACAGGGTGACAGCGGCAAGTTAACGATGGATGTTACGGCTAAAACGTACCGATATTTCGATGGACAGGCTGAATAGGTTTGGAATGAGATACATACTAAAAATAATATTGTTGTCAGTAGTGATGTTGTTGACAGCTTGTCAACAAGACAAAGATGATTTGAATGCATTTGTGTCTGGTCTAAAAGCACAACAAAAATCAGATATCCCACCATTGCCAGTAATAAAGGCATATGAAAAATTTGATTATGCAGCTGCTGATTTAAGAGACCCTTTTATATTAACGGTGGTTGAAATGCCGCTGGAACAAGAAGTAATACTTATTCCTGATAATGGCATAAGTCCAGATATACACCGGTTGAAAGAAGCCTTGGAATCTTATGGTTTGAGTGAACTTCAGTTTGTTGGAACGCTGGAACAAGAATCTCGGTGGGCGCTAGTGCGTTCATCTGATGGTGTTATTCACCGAGTGAAAGTAGGTAATTATATGGGACAAAATAACGGTAAGATTTTGACCATTTCCGAAAGTACAATAACAATGAAAGAAATAGTACCAGAGGGTGACGGAAGATATATTGAGCGTGACTCATCACTTTCAGTTGTAGAAGTAAATTAAAGGCATAAAAACATGACTAGCAAAGATGGAACAATAATGAATAATCAGCCGATCATGACAGATCAACAAGGGATAAGATTAAATTTGAGAAAGAGTCAAATTGATCGACCTACAATATTTATGTTGATGGTATTTTTTCTATTGGCGACAATAGCAAATAACGCTTCAGCTGTAGATTTGCAGTCAGTTGGTTATGCTTCATTGCCTGGGGAAAAGGCGCAACTTGTGTTGACGTTTTCAGAGCCTATAGATAAACCTGAGAGTTTCTCTACAGATTCACCGGCTAGAATTGTGCTTGATTTTGCGGGTGTGACAAATCGACTTGAAAAGAAAACACAACCCATTAATGTGGGTGCAACCAAAAGTGTTTCAACAGTTGAAGCGGGTGGCCGTACAAGAATGGTCATAAATCTTCTGCAAAAAGTACCTTATACCATAGAACAAGATGGTAATGTTGTGATGGTGACTATTAGTAGTGGTAGTAAAAAAGTGGTGACAGATGGTGTTGACAGAGAAGTAACCGATATTGATTTTCGTCGTGGAGAAAAAGGCGAAGCAAGACTAATGATCCACCTTAGCGCTGATGCAGCATCAGTTGATGTGCACCAGGAGAGAGATACTATTGTTGTTGATTTAGTGGGTGTCTCATTACCCGAGGCTTTGAATCGTAGATTAGATGTTGTTGATTTTGCAACGCCTGTTCAATTTATTGAAAGTGTTCAGCGAGGTAGAAATACACGTTTAACATTATCAACAGAAGGTGAGTTTGAGTATCTAACATATCAATCAGATAATAGTTTGATTGTTGAAGTTAAACCCATTTTAAAATCAGTTCAAACAACGGAAGCTAAAGATAAATTTGGCTACAATGGTGAAAAACTATCATTAAATTTTCAGAATATTGAAGTTCGAGCAGTGTTACAGCTTTTGGCTGATTTTACTGGGTTAAATTTAGTGACCAGTGATACCGTTCAAGGGAATGTTACCTTAAGACTTAAAAACGTGCCATGGGATCAAGCCCTAGATATTATTTTAAAAACTAAAGGCTTAGCGGTTCGTCAAAATGGTAATGTTATGTTGATAGCACCTGCGGCAGAAATTGCAGCACGTGAAAAACAAGAATTAGAAGCACAGAAACAGTTGGTAGAGTTAGAGTCACTTTATTCAGAAATTATTGAAATTAATTTTGCTAAGGCTTCAGATTTAGCGACTATCTTAGATACAGAAACGTCAGAATCGGGGGCAGGAACAACAGGGTTTTTGTCAGCACGAGGTAGTGTTACAGTGGATGCACGCACAAATTCTTTGTTGATTCGAGATACAGCCGAACAGTTAGTGCAAATTAGAAGCTTGATTGACAAACTTGATATACCGGTTCGTCAAGTATTGATTGAATCTCGTATTGTTATTGCTAACAATGATTTTGGTAAAGAACTAGGCGTTCGTTTTGGTGCATCAGGATCTATACTTGGTGGCAGCGATATTACCAATAAGGCTTTCTCAGGAAGTTTAGATGGGACAAGCGAGCTATTGAATGGTGATCCGTTGACATTAGCAGGTGTTGGAAGCTCAGGCCAGCCTGATCGTTTAAATGTTGATCTACCGGTCTCTAACCCAGCCGGTAGTATTGCGTTAGCATTAGCAAAATTACCTTTAGGTGCAATACTTGAACTTGAATTATCTGCAATGCAACGTGAAAATAAGGGTGAAATTGTTTCCAGCCCTAGAGTGATTACTTCAAATCAGCAAACCGCGATTATTGAACAAGGTGTAGAAATACCCTACCAAGAGGCAAGTTCAAGTGGTGCAACATCAGTGTCTTTCAAAGAAGCTTTACTTAAATTAGAAGTGACACCTCAAATCACACCAGATGATCATATTGTGATGGATTTGAAGGTGAATAAAGATGCGGTCGGTACCATTTTTAATGGTGTACCAAGTATTAATACACAAAGTGTTCAAACACAGGTACTGGTTGATAATGGTGAAACGGTTGTATTGGGTGGTGTTTATGAGCAAACAACGCAGAACATAAGCACTAGAGTGCCATTCTTTGGTGATCTGCCCTATGTTGGCTTCTTGTTTAAAACAACAAATAATATTGACGATAAATCAGAGTTATTAATATTTGTGACCCCTAAAATTATTAAAGACAGTCTTAAATTCTAATTTTAAAATTAGTTGCTATACTTAAAGCTGGGTTATTATAACCCGGCTTTTTTTTGGATAATCATTAAGAAATTAACAACGTGACAATATTAGGCAATATATTTTTAGTGGGCCCAATGGGGGCTGGGAAGTCAACTGTTGGCAGGCAGTTAGCAAAAGCACTTGGCCGTGATTTTGTAGATAGTGATAAGGAAATCGAACAGCGGACGGGTGTTTCTATTTCATGGATATTTGAAATGGAAGGTGAAGCTGGCTTTCGAGTACGAGAGCAAAAAGTGATTGAAGAGCTGTCTAGCTTAAAAGATATTGTGCTAGCAACAGGTGGGGGGGCTGTATTGGATGAAGCGACTCGGCGCATTCTTCGATCTCGTGGGCATGTCGTCTATTTGACAGCATCGGTAGAACAGCTTTTTCGGCGTACTTCTAAGGATAAGAGCAGGCCACTATTGCAAGGGGATGATCCAAAAAAACAAATTATAACGTTATTAGAGCAGCGAGATCCTTTATATCGAGATGTTGCTGATATTGTATTGAGAACAGGAGATCAGTCTATACAGCATGCGGTTTCAGATGTGATAAAACAGCTAGAAGAATTGGGAAATTAATAATACATGATGAAGACTCTACAAGTTGCTTTAGGTGAACGTAGCTATCCAATCTATATCGGTACTGGTTTATTGTCCCAAGCTGAATTACTAACAAAGTATATTAAAGGCAAAGAAGTATTAATTGTAACAAACGACACAGTCGCACCATTATATTTGCCATCAGTCTCAGCATTATTGGCGAAAGATTATCACTGTGAATCGGTGATTTTACCTGATGGCGAGCAACATAAAACTCTCGAAGTACTCAATAAAATATTTGATCAGTTGTTGACAATGCGTTTTTCGCGCCAAGTCACCGTGATAGCATTGGGAGGAGGTGTGGTTGGTGATATGGCTGGCTTTGCTGCTGCTTGTTATCAACGTGGAGTCGCCTTTATTCAGATCCCAACAACACTGTTATCACAAGTAGATTCATCCGTAGGGGGTAAAACCGCAGTGAATCATGCTTTGGGTAAAAATATGATTGGGGCTTTTTATCAGCCACAATGTGTGATTGCCGATATTAATACATTAAACACACTTGATGATCGCCAACTGTCCTCAGGCTTGGCTGAAGTAATTAAATATGGCCTAATCAATGATCTCGCCTTTTTTGAATGGTTAGAACAAAATATTAAGGCATTGGTGGCAAGAGATCCCCAGTTGTTAGCGGAAGCTATAGAACGCTCATGTCAAGATAAGGCGGATATAGTGGCTAGTGATGAACTAGAGCATGGGGTGCGAGCTTTATTGAATCTTGGGCATACTTTTGGTCATGCGATAGAAACCGGAATGGGATATGGCAACTGGTTGCATGGTGAAGCTATTGCCTGTGGCATGGTCATGGCTGCTGATTTATCGCAACGTATGGGCTGGATAACGACTCAAGATGTTGAGCGCATAAAAACATTATTAACACAGGCTGGATTGCCCGTTACACCACCTGAAGGGATGACGGCAGATCAATTTATGACATTAATGGCTGTAGATAAAAAAGTACAAGATGGCATTATTCGCTTAGTGTTGTTAAAAAATATTGGTAATGCTGTCATCAGTGATGATTATGTGGCAGGTAAATTGCTAGAAACGTTGACAGCATTTCAGCATTAGGATTATGTATTACTATGAGCCAGTTAGCTTCATCATCACCTGAACCAAGCTATATTACGCGTTTAGCGCTGCAAGCGGCCCCATTTAATGAGGCTATTAATGCCAACTTATTTTTCAAAGGTGTACAAATAGAGCAGCGGCTTAACTTATTACTACACTTGGTAGGCTCCAGTGGCAAGATTAGCTTGCTTGTTGCTGAGAGTGGCGTAGGAAAAAGCTGTTTATTAACTCAGTTGCAGCAACGGGCAGGCGATGAATTGGTTATTTGTCGTATTGATACCCATGATTCATCAGATATTCAAGCTATATTAATACAGTGTTTACGTGCTTTTGGTGTTGATGATGATGAGATAAATGCTAGTAGTGCTCATGTTCAATTATTACAGCACCGGCTTAGTCAATTACAAAAGCTTAATATCAAACCTTTATTGTTATTGGATGATGTCAATAAATTACCGCCAGATGTATTAGAGGAGCTTATTAACTGGTTGTTATGGCAGCAGGGTGACAATTACCTGTTACAAGCCGTGATGGCGGAGAATAGTGAGCTTGAAGTGCTTAGTCGACTTCATGAGCGGATACAAATTATTGATTTACCTCCGTTGAATGAAGAAGAGGTAAAAGGTTATTTGATACAGCGCATGGCGGGTGTTGGTTATCAAGAGGCACTCCCTTTTAATGATAAAGATATAAAACGATTTTATCGACAATCTAAAGGAAACCCTTGTCAAATAAACAAGCTTGCACATCAGCAGTTATTGGGTGTTAGAGCTAAGTTGAATAATCCTATCAAGTTAAATTTTACAAGGTTTCTACGTTGGTCAGGATTTATTCTTCTGGCTTGTTCACTACTGATATTATTGATATTTCAGGATCAAGTAAATGGTTGGCTTACAACAACGGACACACAGGATGCATTAATAGAGCAGCCCATAATGGAAGATGACGAATTGGCCACCGTTATTGTGGATGAACAGTCTGACAATAATGATATAGAAGAGAGAAAAGAGCTTATTTCATTAGTTGATGAAATTTCAGAGATAGATATAGTTGATTCTAAATTAGAAGTAAACACTATAGATAATGGTGATGAGAGCAGACCAACTGTTGTTGAAAATAGTGTGGCAGCAGTGAACGAATCGGCAACATATCAACAAGATTGGATTTTGGCACAGCGTAGTACCAACTATACTTTTCAATTAATGGGATCTTGGCAGTATGATGAGCTTATCGAATTTGTTGATAAATATGCTCTTGTCGGTGATGTGGCTGAATTTGAGAGCATACGAAATGGCCGAGTCTGGTATGCGTTGCTCTATGGTACATATGAGAGTAAAAAAGTAGCACTTGAAGCCAGTAGTCAATGGCCTGCACCTCTCAATACTTTACCTTCATGGCTACGTCGATTTGATAGTGTGCAAAAACAGCTCAAAAATAACAGCTCAAAGCAGTAGTTAGGGCTTTGGCTTGAGTTTTATCGCTAGAAAATACCGTACGATAAACCATTTTGTCCGCTATTTTTGCTCGTGAAAACAGGCCCTTGACGACTAACTCTTCTAGGTCAACATTTTCAGGTGGTTGGAAGCAGACGATGCCTGTTCTCGAGATATGAATCTCCCAAGTTGTTTTTTCCTTTAATTGAGCAGCAAACAGATCGGCTTGTTGTAACCGTAACCGTATGTTTGAGCGTATATCATCAATTCCATTAGAGATAATATTTAGCCATAAAGATAAGAATAGTTCTCCTCCGTAAGAGCCGGGTAGTGTTTGTAGAGGGTGATTTGTTAGATAATTAGCATCAGCTAGAAGCATGGGTTCAAGTGGGCGCTGATATAACAATATTCCACAGGGCTTAGGTTGTTGCAGTGCTTTGTGTGGATCAAAGCTAACAGAGTCAGCCTTGGCTACATAACTAAACAAATCTTGAAATTCAGGCAACAGTGCTAAGGCCCCTCCCCAAGCAGCATCAATATGGCACCAACTATGATAATGATTACTGATAGCGACACATTGCTCTAAAGGATCAATTTCACCACAAGCTGAGGTGCCAATAGTCAATACAATGGCAATAGGAACCTGTTGGCTACAAGCTTGTTCCAGAGCCACTGGATCTATGCGATCATGGTTATCTGTAGCAATTTCTTGAAATTTGAGTCCTAAAATTTGGCACGCTTTAATGACTGAATAGTGTGTTGCTGCACTGCCATAGATGACATCAGTATCATGCGAGTTATGTTCACGAGCATGCCAAAGAGCCTCTAAATTAGCGTAGGTACTGCCCGCAGTAAAATGGCCTTGTTGTTGCTGAAAAATAGAACAAAACCAATCAATCAATTGATGTTCAATTTGACTCAATAAGGGATAAAATTGCGGTGAGAGTAAATTACCATTATGCAGACTGGCTATAACCTGCCCTAATAGACTGTCAGATGATATTGACGGTGTCATATGTGCTGCCCAAGTCTCGGCATTGTGAAGTTGTCCTTCATCAAGGAGCGCGTAACAGAATGCGTGCAGGTCATCACTAGCTATCGGTTGATCTTTAATGATGGGCAAAGATACACTCTGTGACTTGGCAGCGAGTAATTGTGCAAGCTTTTCTGTTAACTCAACACCAAGTTGATTTATAGAGTTCATCGTAATTGTCTGTTGGTGTCTGATAAGTAACGGCCCAAATTGGCATAATCCTGATAATGCATTATTTTGGTAGTAATAGCATTCTTGTCGAATAAGGGTGCGAAGCCTGCATCAAGTACTTCATTATCTATTAATTCAGTCACAAACTGAGATAAAACGGGTGCTTTCTTGATAAGAAGTAGTTGATCAGCTTGTAATTGTTGGCTTAACCAAAGTGACAAACTATCAGAGGTGATCTCCCAGCTATGTTTTAATTCATCAACAGCCAATAAAGATTGATCGGGTAACCAGATAGATAAAGATGTTGATACAGGAATAACAGGAGCTGGGTAATGGATAAACTTACATTGTATCTGGCCTGAGAGTAATATCCCAAACTGTGCCATTGCTAATATCGCCATATGATGAGCATGACTATCATCAAAGTGATAAAGTGATTGTGAACTACGAACTTGCTCAGCGAAAGGACCACCACCCGGCACAATAATAATGGGCTGATTTTTAGCATGCTCAGCTAAAATAATTAGCCATTGTTTGAGTTCAGGAGTGTTGTACAAGCTACCCCCTATTTTCACCACCACCATCGTTTTAACRCAATTGTTCTATTAACTTAAACATAGCGGCTGCTTTGTCTAAAACTTCTTGGTGTTCTGCATCTACGTCTGAGTCTGCAACGATACCGCCACCAGCCCAGAAGCGGAGAGAATTATTGTTGTATATCAAAGTGCGAATGGTAATATTTGTATCCATATTTCCATCAAAACCGATATAGCCAATACTACCGCAATATATGCCTCTTCTATGAGGTTCTAATTCTTCAATGATCTCCATCGCACGCAACTTTGGTGCTCCGGTAATAGACCCGCCAGGGAAACAAGCACGTAATAAAGAGATTGCATTTTCATCATCTATCAGTGTTCCAGTGATAGTGCTAACTAGATGGTGTACGGTGGCAAATGATTCCAATTTAAAAGGGGAAGGGACATTGATGGAGCCTGACTTACAGACTTTACCTAAATCATTACGTAATAAGTCCACGATCATTAAATTTTCAGCACGATCTTTAAGACTATTTTGCAGCTCTTCAGCCAAGCGATGATCATTCTCTTGATCCACTAAATCACGAGGTCGCGTTCCTTTGATAGGTTTCGTTTCAACATATTGGCCATGAACATGCAGTAGCCGCTCAGGTGAAGAGCTGAGCAAGGTAACCTCAGGCATTGAGAAATAGGCTGAAAAAGGTGCAGCATTTTGCTGACGAAGTAATTTATAGGCATGCCAAGGATCGCCTTTAGCTTGTATTTCAAATCGTTTGGCTAAATTAACCTGATAACAATCTCCCTCAACGATGTAATGCTGGATTTTATTAAAAGCTTGCTGGTATTGTTGGTAATCAAGATTACATTTTAAGTCACCCAGGACGGTGAAATTTGTGGAGGATGGTAATTTAGATTGAACACGATCAGTGATAGAACGCCAGTTTTGTTGTGTTAATGGATCAAGTCCAAAACTAGCTAACCAACAACGTTGCAACTTGTGATCACAGATAATGGCCCAATCATAAATACCAATAGCCATTTCCGGGATATTTTCAGCATCTGTCGCCACCACAGGTAGTTGTTCAATTCGTCGCCCTAAATCGTAGCTGAAGTAACCGATTGCTCCCCCAGAAAAGGGTAAATCAGTTGTCGGTTGATGGAAGGGCTGAAGGATCTGCTGAAGTAGGGAAAAAGGATCTTCACTAGAATTATGTTGATGGCCATTTTGGTAACAAACCAGCGTGTTCTGACCTCTTGTTTCGAGGGTAATAAATGGATCTGCGGCGATAATATCGTATCGACCTACTGCAATATCGGTGTTGGCACTATCGAGAAATATTGGCCAAGATAAATTTTGTATTGATTCAAAATACCGAGCACTATCGCGGGAATAAGACAGTTCAATACATAATGGTGGTAGTTTAAGTGACATGCTAGCCATTTTACGCTAACTGCTGTTGAGCTAGAAGTGCAACAGCAACAGCAGGGGCATGATCTGCCGCTGCAGATAGAGAAGGTGTGGTGAGTGTGCTGAAATCAATATAAGGACGATTCAGCTGAACAGCACACATTTTTGCAATAAAACGACCGATCCCCGCACCAATAATAGGCGCATCAGATTTTATTTTAAGGTGATTAGATAACACTTGCAGGCAAGCATTACTGATTTGATGCACTTGTTGTTGTGCAAACCACTGTGCAAGTTGTTGCCATTGTTTTGAGTCAGTTTTTATAGCATCGCAGCCTAACAATCGCGCTAAACGTTGGGCACACTCTGGCTTTTGCCATGATTGACCATCAGCACTGATATCTTGAATGGATTTTGGATCTAGCTGATCGAGCAAACACCAACAGTCACCCGTGGTGGCAAAGACTTCAGCCGCTAAACTAATTAAATTTCCTGCAAAAGGAGCCGTGTTAGCCAGGGCTATCAACGGTGTTCTTATTACGCCTGTATATAGTAATTCACGAGATAATTGACGTTGGTGGTCATCATAACCCTGCGGAACAGCTTTGTGCTTATCAATAGGTATAATATCGCAAGTCGTGCTACCGATATCAATAAACAAACCAGATTCAACTGATTGAGCAACAAAATTGGCGCTTGCTTGCCAATTACGTGAGGCAACAGATTGCCATTGCTGAACACTATCTTCAGGAGTAAGCCATCCGGTTGCACCGGAAAAAATATGTGTTTGATGGGTGGGGATAACATCTTTTAGACAATGAATAATTCCAGCAACACCCTTTTGACGACTTGGAAAAATGTCCGCTAATTCTCCGGTCATGGTAATCGCGGTAATATCATTCTTATTGTTGAGAGATTGATGAGCTAGATGTATTGCACTATTAAGATGTTCAATACCTTTCCATAAAGGGCAAGGAAGTTGGATTACATTAAGGAGCTTTCCATGATAATCACATCGGGCAACTTTAAGATGAGCACCGCCAATATCCCAACCACTAAAAAAAGGTTGTTTAATCATAAGAAAACCAGTTTTTTGTTGGTAAGTTCATGCATTTTTTCAATAAGCAGTGTTGCTGGATTGAAGCTAACCGTTTCTTTTAAGTGAATATATGAGCTCGTCATTCTGGGGTTTACTTCAATGATAACTGGGCCAGATGAGGATAACACTAAATCAATACCAACGAAGCCCCACAAGCCAGGAATAGCATCGCAAATATCTTCGGCTATTTTTTGTGCTTTCAAGCGTGAGAATTCAGTCTCAGATAGTGTATTCACTGTACTATTTTTGAATATAAGGTGTTGAGTTTGATGATCAATATTCTGTGTATTGATAGACAGCAAAATAATCTCATTATTACTGATGAAGAGGCATAGACTAATGGGTTTTCCAGAGATGTAGGGTTGGACGACTTGTAATGCTAACTTATCAGCAGATAATGTTGCCAAATAAAGTTGAACGCTCTGGCTGCTTTCGAATAACAACGTATCCAAACAGCCCGCGCCATCAAAAGGTTTGACGATGAATTTTGTAGTAGTATGGATATTTTTTTCTATCATCCATAGTGCAGCATTAACGGTGTTAGGAGTGGGAAGTTTGTGAGCCGATAAATGTTGATAGCAGAGTAATTTATCACTACAAATTGATGTCGACTGTTGGGAGCAGCCAAGATAAAATTTATCGTGGTCGAGTATATCCTGTTGAAGGAGAGTGAGCTGTTGCTCCGTTTCAGGAGCAATGACAAAAACCAATTCCGTTTCTGCCAGACATTGTTGCCATTGATGAGAAAATTGCTTGGCATTATTGACCCAATAATATTGCAGTGGAATGTTATCGGTATGATTAACCATTGGAGCAAGGCGATAATCACGAAGTAGGGTTATTTCCAGTTGGGGTATTTCACTAAGATCCTGCACAATAGCGATCAACATGGCATCACCTTCTTCAGCAAGACGGGTTGGCAATGCTTGGCTGGCGAGTGCGCCGCTAGTGATATGTTCGTAAACGAATAATTTCATGTGGGTTTTTTAAGGCAGAATCAGTGCAGATTATACCGGTGATTGATATATATGGGGGGAAAGTTGTCCATGCCTCTGGCGAGGATAGGCGGTCTTACCCACCACTCCAATCAGTTTTAACTCGGCATCATCAGCCTATCAATGTTGTCACTGATTTATTAGCTTTTTACCCGTTTAATATAATATATGTTGCTGATTTAGAAGGGATATTTCATCAGCAGATGAATAGAATACTTTATGAGCAATTGGCCGTCGATTTTCCTGAGGTCATCTTTTGGATAGATGCGGGTATTCAATCACAACAGCAATGGACAACGTTGAATAGAGTACTCAATATTCAAGCGGTAATAGGCAGTGAATCATTGCAAGATTTGAGTGTATTAACATCAGCAAAACATGGCTTATTATCACTAGACTTTCAGAATGGGGCATTTTTAGGTCAGCCAGAGATATGGCAACAGCCGGAATTATGGCCAAACAAAGTGATTGCAATGAATTTAGATAATGTCGGCGCTCAGGAGGGCCCAGATTTTACTTTATTGCGGACAATACAGAAGAAAAGAGTAGATGTGGAAGTGATTGCTGCAGGAGGAGTGAGATCTTTGCAGGATTTGCAAAAATTAGCGCAACAAAATATATTCGGCGCACTTATCGCCAGTGCATTACATAATGGTAACCTGAGCGCTGAACAACTCAGGCAGTTTCAGCCATAAACAAACACCACCTACTTGTGTAGGTGGTGTTTATGTATTTTAAAGCTTAGTTAGCAGCAAATGGATGCTCACTAGCTTTATATTGCGCTACAACGTCAGCCGCTGATGGCTCACGAGCAACAGCACGTTTGATTGATTCTTTCGTTGCACGATAGTTCCAATCTTGGATTTTTTGATCACTATCAGCAGTCGGTGAAATAAATACACCAACACAGATGAAGCAATCATCAGCTTCAGCCATAGGGATAGTGCCATCTTCAACACATTCTGCAACAGCCATGGCAACGCCACGTTGAGCAGGGCCGAACATTTGAACGGCTTGTTTCATGTTTTTGATAGTTACTTTATTAAACATAACTGTTGCTGGCTTAACCATTAAGTTAGGTGCAACAACGGCTAATAAACCGTTAACACCTGCTTTTTGGTCTGTCATAGTGCGACAGAATGCATCTTCTGCCGCTGAGCCACGAGGGCCCATCAGTAAGTCAATGTGAGCTACGTTGTCTAAGTCACCATCTTCAATGACTAAAGACTCACCTACAAGTACGCGATCGATAACTGGCATGTTATTTCTTCCTATTCCAAAAAAATTGTTAAAAAGACTCATTCCCTCTCCTTAACCTTAAGGTGAGGCTTTTACGCGATAAAGGACGCACGCCCTGCTCAGTATTAATCACAATAAATTGCGTCATAATACTGAAATTCTGTTTGAAGAAAACGCTTGTTGAAACGCGAACAGCAATAATGTTGCTGCGGATAAGTCGGCGGTTGTGCCGGGGTTAATCGCTTTCTTCTTTAATTCGTTATCCCAAGTAATAATATCTACCTCAAAGTCACTTAATATATTGTTTTTGCTCGCTTTATAAATTAAGTTTTTCGCTTGTGCAGTCACTTCCTGAGCATGTTCCATAGATTGCTTTCGGCAAATCAAAGTATCAGGGACATGTGATAATAAGCTAAGATACGCGAAAGCAGTAGCCCATTCAACACTTTCCCCACAATTTATCGCGGCTGTCAAATTTGGCAGTCCAATATTGAATATTTCATCATAGTTATTCACATATTGTTTAGCGATTGTGTCACGTTTTTGAGCTATTTCCATGGCTTGCCTTAAAGTAATGGTTGGTATGGTTTGAATATCATATTGTTCAAGTTTACCCATGCCTCCCGCCTCAGCTAATCGAATCGCTTGGTAACATTGTTCTGCATCATCAATAGTGAGGTTCTGTAATACTTGATTGAGAGCGTCAGGCAATTGTTCTATATGGTGACAGTGTCGAATCGCCACACAAAGCGGAGAAAATAATAAGACAATACCAAGGTTTGTATTACTATCGACGACTGTTCGTGTCGCAGTAATCGCTTGTAAAATCATTTCACCAACCGAGATATCGGCTTGAGCCATAATCGGGGCAATCTCGTCAGCACTGTTGAGAAAGTCATCTACCTGCATATTATGACCATCACTGAAACAATTTACATTACCTGGTTTTGGTGCAGCCACTTCTTGTTTGCAGGCCCAGACAACACATTGTTGGATAATTTTAGTTGTTAGCATGATCTAGTTGGTCAGAATGAATGCGAGTGGCAAGTGCCTGTGCCAAGTGAGTGGCAACACCAATACCTGTTGCCTGTTGTAGGCCTTTCCATGCCGGTACACTGTTTACTTCTAACACCGTATATTTACCATGATGGTCGCGAATGAGGTCGACGCCAGCATAATCAGCTTGCACAATATGTGTTGCTTTAATAGCGAGTTGTTCCATTTCTGTGGTGACGGTGGTGGCAAAACATTCAGCCCCTTGAGCAAAATTAGTGATCCAATGCTGGGATCGGCGTGACATGGCAGCACAGACTTGATTATCAACTACCATTAACCGCCAATCTTGCCACTGCCCCTCTTCAAAAGGAGTGACATATTTTTGTAGATAAAAAGTATCACCCACCGCCTCAAGATCATCAAATTGGTTAATGCTTGTTATTTTTTCAATGCCTTTTCCTTGGCAGCCAAATAAGGGTTTGATCACTAATGATGCTCCTTTAACTAGCTGTTGTTGAACAATCTTTCGGGCAAGGGCTCTATTTTCGCAAGCCCATGTTCTCGGTGTATTTAGTCCTGCCAGATGTAACCTAAGTGAAGTGCGTGCTTTATCTACAGTGTGTTCAATGGCATTGGCGGAGTTAAATACCGGCACATTAAGTTCAGCCAGCGTATGCAGTACATCCATTCTTAAGGTTATTTGTTCTAGGCTACCCGGAGCAATACCACGCACCATTGCTGCAGCAGGGAGTTGATCCTCGAAGCCAGGAATAACTAATCCTGTTGGATAATCAAGGTCAATCAAACAGTCAGCTAAATCAACTAATTCAGCTGTAATACCGAGTAATTGTAGAGCGGACACTAACTGATCGCTGTGCCAGCCGTGAGTATCATTAAAAATAACTATTTTAGGTGCTGGCATAACTAACTCAAATTGAAAGGGTGTGTTGCCAATTAGCCATTAGATCTCAGTCGCTTGAACGTCCTTGTTACTCGGTTCATAACTAGTAGAAATAAACTATAAGCCAAAGGAGGTTGTTAATAAGTCTTTATTGATCTCACCAGCAGTAAAGCTTTTACCCGTATTGGCGTTGGTTACAATGACCTTAGCAGGGCTAAATAACATGGGATCCACTTTGAAAAAATCAAAGTCATAAGATTTAAACACTTCACCAAAAGGGCGACCATAATCAGAAGATGTATTACTTGGCAATTTCTCTGCTAGGTCTTGTGCTTGTTCATCGGTTGCATCAACAAATAGATGAACCATACCTCCATACAGAATGGCATCATTGGTGCGGCCCATACCTGTCATAAAGTCACCACCGGGTGGTGCAACAGGTGTGACGCCAAAGCCATCAATAATTTTATCCATAGGAAAATGCAGTGCATGTGCTTTATGCATGGCGACTTCAAGTACGCGAATGGCAATTTGCATAACACCCGCAAGGCTTGATGTGGGTGTCAGAATAAAGGTGAGATCTTCTGGTTTGATGCCACAATCCTTAGCTACTTTTTCTGAGACTTCAAGCGGTGGGAATTTATCCACTTCTAGAACGATCACCGTTTTATCGGCTTTATCTTTATAGCCAAACTCTTTGAGTACCTCTTCTTTGCCCGCCAATGCGCGACCAGGACCAGACCCCAGAGCAAAGAACTTTTCATGCGATAAACTCCAGCCAGCATATTGGCTACCGAGGCAACTTAAGACCGGTGTTTTAGCATGCACATTAACGGACCAAGGCCAGTTATCAAAACCGCTATTAGTACCTAGTGTTGCTGTGCCCAAGCCTCCCATACATATTTCACCAATAAGACGGCCCGCCTCTAAGCCACCAACACAATTAATGCCAGCGTCAATGATACGAGTACCATTACTTAACGTGCTGACTTCAAGTTGTAGTGCTTGTGCATCAGCCACTAGCTTATCGACTAAAGGCTGACAAGCAGCATTGACGCTAGTCCAGTTGGCAGAAATATTATTACTCATAGATATTATGATCCGATGTTTTATGGTTAAGCTGAATTATACGATATGTTTTACTGGCTGTAAGCAGCTTTTTTGTTAAAAGAGCTCTGGTGTAAGTCTAAGAAAAATAGGTTGCTTACAGAGTGTTCGTGTACATAATAGTAAGTATTGCAAAGGCTTTTAATATAAAAAAGGCAATTTTGTACGTGATAGATGAACTCAGGAATCAATCAGAGAAGTTTTGATTGTTGCGATAGCCTTGACACGTTGTTTTTGTAAAGCTAGGGCAATTTCTGAGCCTTGTAACCCTTGTTTTATTAAGGGTTGAACTTCGACGGCTTGGGCTGCTGAAAAATACTGTTTAAATAGTTCAATAGATGGCATTGGAGTGTTTTCGTAACCGGGACGGCCACGAAAATCAGCTTCACTCGCGAGTAAATATTGTTCAAATCGTTTTGGACGGCGAAAAGCATCTAAAGCCTCTATCACCTTTAAAATAGTAACGGGCTTTAATTCAAATAATAAATGTACGTGAGTATGGTACTCAGCTACTTTTAGAGCGAGTATTTCAATCTCTTTAGGTATACGTAAGCGGCGACATAAAATTTGAGTGAGTTCAATGCTTCGTGCTTCGTGGCCAATATGTTGCGGTAAAATATGTTGCGGTGTCGTGCCTTTTCCCAAATCATGACATAGTGCAGCAAATCGAACAGCAATATCGTTACTTAAACGTGCAGCTTGGTCAATGACTAACATGACGTGTATACCGGTATCTATTTCTGGGTGCCACTTGGGTACTTGCGGTACACCAAAAAGTCGATCCACTTCTGGAAACAGTGTTGCTAATGCACCTGCATCACGTAATGCCATAAAAAATAAAGAGGGCCGTTTGACCGAGAGTGCTTTTTCTAGCTCTTGCCAAACACGTTCAGGTACTAGGTGATCTAATTCTTTGGCATCAATCATTTTTCTGATTAATACTTTAGTTTCATCTGCCATTGTAAAATCAAAGCGAGCAGCAAACCGAGCTATTCTTAATACACGGACAGGGTCTTCAGTAAAAGCAGAGGAAACATGACGCAAGATCTTATCTTTAATATCTTGCTGGCCATTAAAGGGATCAATTAATGTACCATCATCAGCTTGAGCAATGGCATTGATCGTCAGGTCTCTTCTGCTGAGGTCTTGCTCTAATGTGACATCAGGCGCAGCATGTACAGTAAAACCACGATACCCTGGTGCCGTCTTTCTTTCCGTGCGTGCCAGCGCATATTCTTCATGGGTTTTAGGGTGTAAAAAAACAGGGAAGTCTTTTCCTACAGGTTGGAAGCCTTGGTCTAGCATTTGTTCTGTTGTACTACCGACAACAACCCAATCTCGATCTTTGGTTGGTAAACCAAGTAATTGATCACGAACACTACCCCCTACAAGATATATCTTCATGGCGATAGTTTAAGGTGTTTTTGCTTGCACTGCTGGCATACGATCAAATAAGGGGATGATTTTCTGCTTACGTTGGTAGTCAAAAATAGCGGCATAACTGAGTACGCTACGCGTATATTTTCTTGTTTCATTGAAGGGGATATTTTCTAGCCAAATATCAGCAGGTAATTCGTGTTCAGGCAGCCACTGTGCGACACGGTGTGGCCCTGCATTGTATGAGGCGGTTGCAAGTACTGGGTTCTGCTGGTTTTTATCATACATACGCCGAAGATAAGCGCTACCAAGCTGAATATTTCTATTTGGATTTAATAATTCAGATGTTTTTTTCATCGGTTTATTAATCAATCGAGCAATCAGTTTTCCTGTTTTGGGCATCAACTGCATCAAGCCTGTTGCACCTACATGTGAACGCGCTTGAGGATTAAAGGCACTTTCTTGACGTGCAATGCCAAATAGCCAAGAAGGATTAAGCCCATTTTTCTTACCAGCCTTTAATATTGCGGTGTCATACACGATAGGAAAGCGAAGATTTAAAGCATCCCAATACTGAGCTTTTCCTAATAAGGCAATAGTCTGATGGTGCCAATTCCACTGATGGGTAAGGATGGCAAGTAGTTGTAGGTCCCTTGGCGACAATTTTTGTTTGAGTTCATAGGCTTGTCTGCGACCGTCAAGTTGTATATCCAGTACATAAAACTCTTTTAGTCTGGCCACGGCAGGACGTTGTGAAAATTCGGTTAGTTCTATTTCCTCGTACACAATAGGATTGTGATTCATTTGGTATGGTCGACCAAGTTTATCTGCGGCTAAAAAAGCATAGTAATCTCGTTGTAAGAATATACTTTGAAAAATAATGTTGGCATTAGCTGAATTGCCTAGTTCAACTTGACTTCGTCCTAACCAATATTGCCACCGTGAAGACTGTTGTTCAGTAATATTAAGGCTTAAAATGGCGCGTTTTACAGCCGGCCAATCTTGTTGCCAAAGTGCGGCACGAACTCGCCAAGGCTCAGCTGGAATATCCCCAAAAAATTCTAAGGTGCGATCTTCACGCCTGAGTGCTGCACGGTTGGCAATAGTCCGCTGTATATATAATTTATCTTGCTCACTAAATTGATATGCCGATTGGATCCTTAGCCAATTGTCATAAGCCTTATCGGTCGATTTTTTAGCAAGTCGCTCAATACCATGCAATATGATCTCTCGGGTAATAGGAAGGTCTTGAAATAGGTTAGCTCCCTTTGAGGGTAGTGATTTGCCTGGCAGTTGTTTTAATAGTGAAAGTGGATTGTGGTGCATTTTTTGCCAGCGATTTATCCATGCAGTTACTTCCGTTGTATTGTCCATAGGTTTTGCTAGAAATTTAGCTAGGCTGAATTGGTTTTCTTGTAAGGCTAAATTGATACGTTGCCACCGTAGTTCGTCAGTTAATAATCCTTGTTTTTGCCAAGATGAAAAGGCGGGGTCGCATGCTTTGTTTTGTGAGCGAGGTACTAACCACAAAGGCACTGTTTCGGCCATCGCCTGTTCCTTTTGCCCGGTATTGAGCAGGGCTTGTAAACGTAAGCATTGCTTAGTGATAGATTGTGGTGCTTGGTAATGATCTAGAAAAAGTTGCCACTTTTTCTTTCTAGCTAATTTATCTAACCATCGACTCCTTAGGCGAGTAGCAAAAAAAGTATCAGGATATTCAGATAAAAAATTGGCGATAGGTTCATCAGGTAGATGATTAAGGCGATGTTGTAAAAATTGATATTGGAGATAAGGTTGGAGCGGATAGTCCGCTAATTGTTCGAGCAATACCTTGAATCGGGTTAACTGATGTGTTTTTAATGCTTTTTGAGCTTGCTGGAATAAGATGCGCTGTTTGGTTAAGGTTTGGTTGCTGGTATCGTTGGCATAAGAAATATTGATTGCCCAAAAGCAGCACAAGATGAAGGAAATGATAATTCGCATGCTGCTATCATAACCAATGACAGCAAAAATACGAATAATTGCGGTTAATTTAGTTGACTAATCGTTTCTTCAATTTTATCTAGATTAGGGATCAGTGCTATTTTTGTGCCGATTTTTATCTGATATTGGAGATATTCTGATGATGATTCGTCTGTAATTATTTCTAACGCAGATTGGTCGAGAGTGATCAATTGCGGCACACCATTACATGGTAGAGCGTAAAAATTGATACCAGCATCGGTATTTATGCCATTCAAGATGCATAATTTATGGGCATCATTTTCCTCTTCTATTTTTTTCCCTAGTAATTTTTCTAGATCAATGACTGAAATTTTTTGATCGCGCCACTCACAATGACCAAGATGATGATCGGACTGCTCATTATTAATAGATAACGCTCTAGGCATAGGAAGTACTTCTGCAATAGTACTATTGGGTAATAATAAATAATATTGTTGAAGCGGAACCAACATGCAGTGAATAGAGTTAGAAGATGTTTCAGCCATTTCTATATCCTAAAAAGACATTTATTGTTGGGCATGAGGGTACTTGTCACCCAGTAAGTCTTTCATTGTATCAACGAGTTCATTTTCTTGATATGGTTTACCCATATAGGCATTCACACCAAGACTAAATGCACGATCACGATGTTTATCGCCGGTTCGGGATGTGATCATAATAATAGGTAATCGTTTAAATTGTTCTTCATTTCGAACAAAAGAAGCAAACTCAAAACCATCCATTCTTGGCATTTCGACATCAAGTAAAATCAGATCTGGTGCCTGATCGTTTAGCATGGCAACAGCTTCAATACCATCTCGTGCAGTGATAACCTCAAACCCGCGACGTCTTAGTAAGTTTCCAGATGCTTTACGCATGGTGATGGAGTCATCAACGACCATGGCTACTGGTTTACGATCTTGCGGTTCTTGGATGATAAGGTCATTGGCATCGTTAATGTCTTGACTTGATATTTGTGCAGCTGTTTCAACCAGTGTTGGTATATCAAGAATGAAGACTACCTGACCATCTCCTAAGATGGTGGCACCATTAATGATGCTAATTTGACTGAGTTGTTTACCCACCGCTTTAATAACAATTTCTCGGTTGCTGATAACTTCATCAACGACTAAGGCAATCCGAAGCTTTCCAGACCTAAATAATAGTACCGGTAACTGTTGTATATTATTACTTGGAACATTAAAAGGCTGGCCTAGCAATAAAGACAGCGGGTTTAATTTGTAGAATTCACCATTATATTCATACTGTGCCTCTGGCTCAGAAAGTATTGCCTTAAGATCTTCTACTTTGATACGCTCACTGGCATAAACGTTAGCGAGAGGGATCGCAAATTGTTGTTCATGGCTACCTATTAGCAGTGCTTGGGTAACGGAGAGTGTTAGAGGAAGCCGGATAATAAAAGTTGAGCCTTTACCCGCATCTGACTGGATGCTTAGTCGGCCTTTTAATGCTCGAATTTCATTGCTAACAACATCCATACCGACGCCGCGGCCTGATATTTGAGAGACTTTATCAGCGGTGCTAAAACCAGAAGAAAATATTAATTGAGTCAACTCATCATCAGATAATTTATCTTTAGCTGTAATGAGTTTTAAATCAAGTGCTTTTTGTTTGATTTTTTCAACATTAATACCCTGTCCATCATCTTGTAGGGTAATAATAATTTCAGACCCTTCACGTGATATGGAGAGTATTAATTTACCCGTTTCATCTTTGCCTAATTTAGTCCGCTTTTTAGCGGGTTCAATACCATGGTCAACAGCATTACGGAGAAGGTGCTCTATTGGGGCAACAATGCGATCTAACACCGTGCGATCAATCTCATGATGAGCTCCTAACACGACAAGTTCTGATTTTTTGCCAAGCTCAGCATTGGTTTGTCGAACAATACGCTCTAGTCTTGGAACAAGCCCATCAAAGGGGAGGAGGCGAGTGTTCATTAATCCTTGATGTAAATCAGTATTTAACCGTGATTGTTGCAATAAGATTGAATCAGTATCTTTAACTAAAGAACCCATAGAACGAGTAATATCATTAAGGTCACTCACACTTTCAGTGAGTCCTCTTGATAATTGTTGAATCATTGAAAAACGATCAAGTTCCAATGGATCAAATTCAGATTCTTGGTGGATAACTTCATCTTCATGGCGGAATAAGATTTGAGCTTCTGTTTCAATTTCAAGGTTACGTAATTGTGCTTGTAGTCGTTCAACTGTTTCTTCCATTTCATGCAGCTGTAGGTGAAGCTCAATATTCTGTTGGGTTACTCGATCTCGGGAAATACTAACTTCACCCGCAAAATTAGTCAGATAATCCAGCAGGTCAGCACGAACTCGGATTTGATCAACGTGTGCTGGAACAGTTGTTTGGGCCTGTGGTTCTAGTGCTATCGGTGGTAATAACTCAGACTCTTTTTTGATGGCTACGGTTTCAGCAATAAGCGCTGGTTTAGCTTCTTCTTTTTCAGGCGGAGAAGGTTCAATATCGTTTGAAAAATGACTAATCTCAGATAATAAGTCATGGGCAAAATCAATAGTTAATCGACCAGACAACTGCTCTTGCATTTCAGTCAGTCGATCTTGGCAACGCTGTAGTAAATCAAAAAAAGCATCATCAACTTGTTGTTTATCACTGGTCGATAATACTAATGCTTCAATTTGGTGGGTAAGGTCTGCAATTGGGGTAATATCTGTTAGGCGTGCACCCCCTTTAAGGGTATGCAGATCTCGCTGTAACTGCATTTCAGCATTATTATCGGTAGGTTTCTTTTGCCATTGTTTTATTGCAATACCACTAGACTCAAGTAATTCCGCAGCTTCTTCAGTAAAGGCATCCAAAAGATCYAAGTCAGTTATTGGAATGGTAAAAGCGTTAGGATTTATTTCAACATCTGCTTCTTGATTGAGAAATGATGCTACTTGCTGTTCAAATTGACTAATATCTGGTGAAGGCTTATTTTGTATGAGTGCTTCAATATGGTTATTGAGTTCTTCATAGCCATGTTCTAATAATTCAAATAAGGATTTATCATACACAGATGTTGTTTGAGTTAAATCATTCAGTAGATTGTAGATTTCTGCAATATTAGATAAGTCGGCAAGCTGTGCATTATCTTTCAAAGAAATAAGCGTTTCACTGATTGCACTACGAGTATCTATATCATCTGGCTGCTGTTCGAATTGTGCTAATTTCTCTGTGTATTGGGCCAGTAATTCATCCGTTTCTTCAAGAAATACTACTAAAAACTCAGGATCAAGGGCTAATTGACTAGGCTCGTTTTCTGCAACAGCTTTAGGGGCGATTTTATCAAAATTTTCAAGCAATCCTTGAATATTTGGTTCTTCAAAATTATTGGATTGGCGACCGATAACAATATCATTTAGAGCATTAACGGTATCACTTAATAGCGTCACTTGATTTTCGGATAAGGTGATATTTTGTTGATGAAGATCACGTAATATTTGATCAAGTTGGGTCGCAACCAGAGCAACAGGTGTGACTTCAGCAATATTTGCACAGCCCTTTAATGAGTGAATGGCACGAAGCATCTCTTTATTCACTGTTAGGCCATTTTCAAATTCTGCAAATGATTGTTTCAGCACGGCAATATGCTGTGTAGCTTCAGCATTGAATATCGCTTGTAGTTCATCTTGTTCTGCAAGGTCATCTTCACTGTTAAATACTTGGTTTGAACGACTGATCAGGCTTTCTACTTGTGTTGTAGATCCCATATCTCCATGGGTAAAGTTTGATAGTAGTTCAGGTAGTATCTTCGCAGTATCGTTAACTATTTGTTCGATAACTGAGGAATGATTACTCTCACTCTCCAGTAAGTCGTTTAATAAGTTTTCAAGGGTCAAAGCTAGATCGCCAATAATCTCAGCTCCAGCCATGCGGCCACTACCTTTTAGTGTGTGAAAATGGCGACGAATAGATATCAGTGACTCTTCACTTTGTTGTTCTCGCCAAGCTGGAATTAAGGTTTCAAAATCAGTTAAAACTTCATTTGCCTCCTCAATAAAGATTTCAGCAATTTCAGGATCTATTCCTTCAGAAAATGGTGGTGCTGATGATTCAGATTGAATATTGATATAACGCTGAACACCTGTTTCCACCGAGCGATGAGAGTCTAGCTCAAGTTGATCATCAACACCGGTTTTTTCAGCATTGCTAGTTTCGAGTTTAATTTGTGCATTGATATAGTGCTGAACCCCTGTTTCCCCTGAATTATCAGCATCTAGTTCAAGCTGATTGTCGAGATAACGCTCAACCCCCGTTTTTTCATGATGGCTAGCACTTGATGGTTTAATCTGAGCATTTATGTAACGCTGAACCCCCGTTTCTATTTTAGTCAGAATAATTTCAGGCTCAATATTGCCAGTATCGTCAATATCAACGTTTACTGACTCACTCCTCCGAATATCAGGAAGTTTGAGCAGTTTAATGTACGCATCATCTAGTAATTGAGTAACCGGTTGACCATATTGGCTAACCCCTTCCATGTACAATTCTCCACCAGCAAGAATTTCTGCTAATACATTGAAATGTTCAGGTTTGAGTGTGTTTTCACGAGAAAGACCGGCTATTTTTATGGCGGTATCAGATAGTAATTTTGCCGCGGCATCATGATTCAACATGTCTAGACTGCCCGAGATAAGCTGTAACTGAGAAGCAATTTCATGCAGCTCAGTTTGATTTGATGATGGATCTTTAGCTGTTCTAGCGAGGCTTTCTTTTATGTTAATAAGTTCAAGTAAACATTCACCAATAACCGTTTGTTCAATTTGTTCTTGGTTTTGTTTTTGCTCAATATTACTATAAGGTGATTGTAATATCGTTTCCACTTGCATCAGGCTGTTGGCTAAAGCCATCAGTTGATTTTCGTCTAGATGTTGTCCCGTTTTAACAGCATCATTAAGTTGCATATTTTGCTGATGTAATATTTCGCTAGCAGGATATWSWKCTAATAATTGAAGTGTGTCAGCTATGGCTTGTATTTGCTCTATAACAAGATCAATAGAATCAGAAGGCTCTTCAATACTACTACGATCATATTGGTTGACGTGCTCTTTAACTTCTTGTAATTGCTCTAAAAGAGCAGAACGCACATCAGACAATGCTTTGTTGCCCATACTAGAGTTCTTTTTATTGTGATCAAACAGATCCAGTGTAAAAGTCTTTTTCAGAGAGGATATGTATCGCCCTGAACCTGATGAACGGGCAGCAATGAGTAGTAGTTTTTTAACAAGATCCACTGGAAAAAGAGCTAATAATTGTTCTTCACTATTTTCTGTGAGCAGTTTGATCGGTGGGCTTAATTTCCCCAATGTAAGTTTAATTTCTGCTGTAGTGAGCAAACTTTTATCCAGTAGTGCTTCTATAACTGCTTCCGCTGCCCACCATAAAATGACACTGCGTTCTTGGCCACAACTAAGTCGCAAATAATGGATAATAATCCCCATTTTTGCCAAACTTTCAGAATCTTCATTTTTAAACCAATGTAACAGTGATATTTGAAACGCATGGTTTATCTTGTTGTTAGTAATATTTAATGTGGCAGATTGTTTGATTGGATCTGGCGCTATGTGACCCGGCAAGTGCACCGATAAAGTAGGCTTGAAAACATCCAGAGGATTAATGAGTGGTTGTTGAGATACCTGTTTTATTTCATTAATTGAATCAAGGATACAAAGCGGATGATCTTTTAATCCATTTTCGACTGATTGTAAATAATTGGGCAGTATGATTAAAGTGCGTATAAGCACTTCATGTGCTTGTTCGACATCTTTACATTTTTGCTCGCGTAGCATGATGGCAAGATTAAGCATCTCCTTGCTTAATAGCATCGCACCAGACAAATTCAACATTTCTAACGTACCGTTGACCTGATAAAGTTCATCAATACAGGTGCTGATATGAGTATCTTGTTCAGCTTCTATATAGTGATTAACAGCATCAAGAGCTTGAGCCAGTGCCTGCTGAACTTCATCTTGAACCCAAGCTAGAGGGTTGTAGTTGCCAGTATCAATATTTGTCATGGTTATAGATGCTACTCTTGATCACGGGTGGCTGTAATTATGATGGTAATTTGAAGCCAGAGATAGATTTACGAAGATCATTGGTTAAGTCTAATAGACGGCCAATAGATTCAGCACTTTCATTGGTACCAGTTGATGTTTGCAATGTTATTTCCTGAATCACATTCATATTATTCGATGTACTAATCGCTGCATTAGCCTGTTGTTTAGCGTTGGATGAAATATTATTGATAAGATCGGCTAATTGGTGTGAAACCGTTTCAATTTGAGCCAGTGAAGTACCAGCATCTTTGGAAAGTTTGGCTCCTGACACCACCTCTGTAGTACTGCGCTCCATTGATATGATGGCCTCACTAGTATCACTTTGAATGGTTTTTACTAAAGCATCAATTTGCTTGGTTGCATTGCTAGAGCGTTCAGCGAGTCGTTGCACCTCATCGGCAACCACAGCAAACCCTCGGCCAGCTTCCCCAGCCATTGTTGCCTGAATAGCCGCATTGAGTGAAAGAATGTTAGTTTGCTCAGCAATATCATCGATCAATTCAACGATGTCACCAATTTGTTGTGAACTTTCACCTAGACGTTTGATACGTTTGGACGTTTCTTGGATTTGTTCACGGATAGTATCCATCCCATTAATTGATTTTTTAACTGCCTCATTACCTTGCACAGCGAGTCGCACTGATTGTGCCGCTACATCTTGTGATTGGCTGGCACTTTCTGATACTTGCTCGATGGAAGCTGCCATATCAGTAATAGCCGTCGTTGCCTCGGTGATTTGATGTGTTTGATGTTCACTTGCATCGGTGAGATGTAGGGCCGTTGCTTGTGTTTCTTGTGCAGCTGTTGCTACTTGTACGGTGGTGGTATTAATGTTTTCAACTAATGAGCGTAATGCGTCTACGGTATAGTTGACGGAGTCTGCAATCGCACCAGTAATATCCTCTGTGACAGTACATGTTACGGTTAAATCACCATCAGCTAAATCACCCATTTCATCAAGTAACTGTAGAATGGCATCTTGATTCTGTCTGTTTTGCAGCTCCATTGTGCTTAAAGATGATTGTAATACTGCTATAGGCGCATGACAAAGGCGAATGGTAAGCCATACTGTTAAAACAAATGCTGTTGCAACTCCAGCGTTAAAGAGAAGCAGATCATTGTAAATCTGTTGATACGAATTACTGGCAATAAGCCACAACCCTGCTAATACCAACCCTGAAAATATTAGGAAAAGAAAGAGATTGAGTAAGTTGCTTTTGGCAACTAAAGAGGACATAAAAAGTTTGTTTGGTGATGTCATAGTACTTGTCCTAAAATCAAAATATTAAGCTGCAGCATTCAAAAATTGTGGTGCATTGGCGAGTTTAGTAAAACTGAAAATATCCCAGTCCACATCTTGTTGGGAAATACTACCAGTGAGGTATGGAGAGATGCTGGTATCAACATCATCAGCAATGGGAGCAGGCTTTTGTTGAAAATGTTTTAACCCCAATACTTCATCAACTAATAGACCAGAATACAGATCGGGATGATTAATGACCATGACTCTACTGTGTTTGGTTGGTTTGGTTGCTTTGCCTAAAAGAAGGTGATTCAGATCAAAAATAGGCAGTAATTCACCACGTAAATTAGCCATTCCCCATGCCCATGGTACTGATTTAGGAATCGGGGTGATCATCGTTGGGACGGGAAATATTTCGCGCGATTCACCTAATGGGATTAAGTAATTATTTTTGCCGACTTTGAAACCAATAGCAGACCAGGATTGTTGAGCATCTTTATGTTGAGATAGACCTGCTACTTGCTGTTTACTACGTAATTCTATGTCTTGTAAAAGTGAAATGACGGCTTCAGGGGAATTGATGGTGGTCATCTCTTTTCCCCTAACAGACTGTTGATTTCTGAGATCAACATATCTTCGCTGACGGGTTTACCTAAATATCCTTTAGCACCTTGCCGTAGTCCCCACAGCTTGTCTGTTTCTTGGTCTTTTGATGATACGATGATGATGGGAATAGAAGCCGTGTCAGGATCTTTACTAATTCGCCTGGTCGCTTGAAAGCCATTTAATTTTGGCATAACAACATCCATCAATATTAATGCAGGATGCTTGGACTGGCTCATTTCAATAGCCTGTTCACCATTTTCAGCGACAATAACCTGATGATCATATTTTTCCAACATTTTTTTCAGAATATAAATTTCTGTTGGAGAGTCATCTGCGATAAGGATAAGAGCCATGAGAATTTATGCTTCCTTACTATCATTAAGTAGATGTGTTCGGATGGCACCTAATAAATCTTCACGGGTAAAGGGTTTAGTAATATATTGCTCAGCCCCGACAACTCGACCTTTAGCTTTATCAAACAGACCATCTTTGCTGGAAAGCATGATAATAGGTGTATCATTGAATTGTGGATTATTTTTAACTAAGGCACAAGTCTGATAACCATCTAGGCGCGGCATCATAATATCAATAAAGATAATATCAGGGTGTTGAGTGCTAATAATGGGGAGTGCTTCAAAACCATTGTCGGCGGTGATAACTGTACAGCCAGCCTTTGTTAAAAGGGTTTCAGCACTACGACGAATCGTTTTGCTGTCATCAATGATCATGACGTTAACCCCAGAAAATTCAGTTTGGTTTTGACTCACAATAAAACAATACCTGTTAGATTTTTAAATTTTTGATTTAAATGTCTACAACGAACAATGAAGATATAACATTTTTTCATATCAGGCTAGTAAACTAGACATTAAATCTGCTCATTTATGATGTAGCATATGTTGGTAACAGAGTATGAATGACAATGTGAAAATAATCTGTGTGTTCTGTCACAGTAATAAAGCTACAATATTAGCCCTGATATTTAACATTATGAGTATGAAAATATGAATCTGGCCGTTCCCCACTTAACAACAGCTTTAAATGGTCCTTTGCTACAATTGGAAACGCATTTGTTGGCCCATCAAGCTCAGGTTGAAACTTGGTTGCGGGAGCAGTGGATAAAAACACCTACCCCATTTTACGCTTCGGTAGATTTGCGTAATGCTGGCTTTAAATTAGCCCCTGTTGATACTAATTTATTTCCGGCAGGGTTTAACAATCTCAATCCTGCTTTTTTACCGCTTTGTATTCAAGCGGTGCAAGCAGCCGTAGAAAGAGTTTGTCCAGAGGCGCGTCGTGTATTAATCATTGCCGAGAATCATACGCGTAACTTATTTTATTTAGAGAGTCTGGAGTCGTTACGAGACATTTTCGAGAAAGCGGGATTTGAGGCTCGGCTAGGTAGTATGCGGGAAGATCTTGATGAGACAATGTCAATTGATTTACCCTCGGGTAAAATCTGTGTATTAGAGCCACTTCGTCGTAATGGTAACCGTGTTCATTTGGGTGATTTTTCACCCTGTTTGGTCTTGCTGAATAATGATTTATCTGCAGGACGACCTGAGATGCTTGAGGGGTTAGAACAACAAGTTATTCCACCACTTTCAGCGGGTTGGTCAGATCGTAAGAAGTCTGACCATTTTATTCATTATCACAATGTTGCCCAAGAGCTTGCGGAGCAAATTGACATAGATCCCTGGCTGATCTCTCCCTTATCTTTAAAGTGTGGAGAAGTTAATTTTAAGGATCGTGTCGGTATTGAATGTTTGACTAAACAGGTTGAAAACATGTTGATAGCTATTCAAAAAAAATATGATGAATATGGCATTGATAAACCTCCTTTTGTTGTCGTTAAAGCTGACTCTGGTACCTACGGAATGGGAATTATGACGGTAAAAAGTGCTGATGAAATAGCTAATTTAAATCGTAAACAACGCAGTAAAATGGCTTCGCTCAAAGGAGGTCGAGTTGTTGAAGATGTTTTGATACAAGAAGGTGTTTACACCTTTGAAACCTTGGGTAAAGATAATGCGGTAGCTGAACCGGTAGTTTACATGATGGATCGCTTTGTGATCGGTGGTTTTTATCGTGTACATACCGATCGAGGAGTCAATGAAAATTTGAATGCACCGGGTATGCATTTTGAACCATTAGCTTTTGTACAACCTTGTAATACGCCAAATAAAGAAGATATGCCAGATGCGGAGCCGAATCGTTTTTATGCTTATGGTGTTATTGCCCGCTTAGCCTTGTTGGCAGCAGCAAGAGAATTAGCTTAGCTTGTGTTAATTAGCTTATACGGTATGTTCACTTAAGTAAGCAATCGTCATGGTTTGATTGTGCAACTGGCTATGAGCATCACCTTCTCCAGAGCAAATTTCACCATTGGAATAAAAACCGGTAATGCCGGTTTGCACACCTAATAGTCGTTGTACCGCAAATATTTCATCGGAAACTTGATCTTTCATCACTAGTTTCCGTCCAACACAACTCACGCAAATGGCTAGGGCTTTATCGTCGAGATTAATGTCTTTATTGAGAATTTGACGCGCGGCATCACTGGCGCCATTAACCAACATATCATGATCAGATTTAAGGAAACGTACCGTCGAGCCTGTTTTCACATTACCCGCAAATGTCATACTGTTATCTTTCTCATTGACAGCTAATAAGGTTCTAATGACATTAATGCTTTTATCTTCAGCCATGATGGCAAAAGGAAAATTCAGGCCAGAGGCAGGTAGTTCGTTGGCATAATAGCCTATGTACATCTTATAGAGAGGTAATGCTGGCTTGTTATCTAATTCGTAAACAATATTTTTGATGGCATGAGTAATCTTTCTAGGGGGACCATAAGGTTTCCATCCGCCTAGTGCACCACTGGTGACAATAGCATCTTTACCATATATACCAACAGCAACAACAATTCGATCGTGTATTTTATGATTATTTAATAGAAATGTTTGTGAGAACTGAGCATTATCTCCCGCTAAGCCACCCGTGATAGGTATATTAGGTAATACCTCTTGCAGCCCTTCAACCAGTTCCGAGCCATTCACATTAAGGCCATCACTTAAAACAAACACACCTTTGAGATCTTCACCCTCAAGTTCCTGAGCAATTTGAGCGCCAAGGCTATGAGACTGTTCCATGCTGTTGACTGGTTTGGCAATGAATTTGAGCGTACTACGTTCCCATAACATTGCAGTGATGTGAACACTTTCATCATAGACACCTTCATCAGTGATTTCACCAGAAGTTGTACAGCCAATAATATTGGCCTGTGGGTAACGTTTCTGGAGTTCTTGGCCAAAATTACGTTCTTTAAAACGATTGACTGAACCAAAAACTAAAACCCAATTAGCATCAGGCAAAGGACAAGAAGGCAATTTGCCGAATGACATTTTTGCAGGGAGATGTTCTTGCGCAAACTTCATATTTTATTTCTCATTAACCTTAAGTGTAATGAAGCCTCTTTGCGCTTCTTTTTGGTGCAAAAAATATAATTTAATCGTCGGAATAGATACTACATCACTTTAATTGCTGCTGGGGAACATGATTAATAAAAATGTGACATGGCTCGCGATTTACTGAATAGGTTAAGAATAGTGTGAGCAATGACGATATCGAATGAAAATGTTCAGTAATGTAGTAAATTAACAGGGAAAAAAGCAACTTTGAAGGCGCTATTTATGCCATTGTTATTTGATCTTTTTCATAATAGTTATATCACTATACTTAGGAGTTAACAGGCATAACTGATATTTATGTTGAGGGTATTGCTGTTTGAAAAGTTAGTGGAAGTATGTTTCATTAGACTTGTGAAAAGTTGGGATATCTAACTTCTCATTAGAATGGTTCTTAACATATTGACACAACAATAATATTTATAGTTGATATGGAAGGAGACTAAGTTATTTATTTTTAATAATAGAGAGAGAGAAATTATGTCTGGATTAGTTGCTTTAGCATTAAGTATTGGTGGCTTGGGTGGCGTAGCTACTTGGTTATCTTTTGGGCCATTAGCGGGAATGGTCACTATTTGGGCAATATTTATTGCTTGGGGATCTTATTTCCATAATGGCGCAGATACTGCAGCATTAAAAAATAATATTACTTGCGGTATCTTTGGCTCAGTCATGGCGGGCATCGCTTTTATCTTAATGGGCGCTGTTCCTTTAGGTGATGTATTGACAGCACCAGTATGGGTTGGTGTGACGGTGTTTGTATTAGTTTACGGTTCTAAAGTATCTTGTTTTGCTGTTATTCCTACAGCGGTGTACGGTTTTGCTGCGACAGCGGCCTATGCCATTCATGTAGGCGGTAGCACTTCAGCAATGGATTTATCGAATCCAGTGGCGGTGATTTCACTGTCAATTATTGTCGGCACTTTATTTGGTCTAGCATCTGCTAAGTTATCAGCAATGTTATCTAGTGACTAAGCAACCGAAGTAACAAATAAAAAAGGCGGTATTCCAACGGGAACACCGCCTTTTTATTTAACGTAGATAATTTAACAGTTTAGCCAGCGAGTTTTGATTTTAGTAAATCATTGACTTGAGCTGGGTTAGCTTTACCTTTAGATGCTTTCATTATCTGACCGACAAAGAAGCCAAGCAATTGTTCTTTACCACTACGGTATTGTTCAACTTGATCAGGATTATTAGTGATCACCTCATCAATCATTGCTTCGATTGCACTACTATCAGTGACTTGTTTCAGACCTTTGGCTTCAATAATACTGTCAGTGTCTTGGCCTTCATCAGACCACAAGTCATCAAAAATTTGTTTGCCAATTTTGCCTGAGATGGTGTTGTCATTTATACGGAGTAGTAAGCCCCCTAATTGTTCTGCACTGATCGGCGATGCAGAAATATCTAACCCTGCCTTATTCAGTGCGCCTAATAATTGAGTGATAATCCAGTTAGCACAGAGCTTTGGATTTTGCTTATCAGAAGCAACCAGAGCCGTTTCAAAATAATCAGCTAACAGGCGGCTGCTAGTGAGTACTGATGCATCATAAACAGACAAATTCATATCAGTAACGAAACGGTCACGTTTAGTATTGGGTAATTCGGGCAAAGAAGCTCGGATTTGTTCAATCATTTCCTGTTCTAATACGATAGGTAACAAATCAGGATCGGGGAAATAGCGATAGTCATTAGCTTCTTCCTTGCTACGCATGGAGCGTGTCTCATTTTTATCGGCATCGTAAAGGCGCGTTTCTTGCACGACCGTACCACCATCTTCAATTAACTCAATTTGACGTTCAATTTCAATATTAATCGCACGTTCAACATTTCTGAATGAGTTAATATTTTTTAATTCTGCGCGAGTACCGAGTTCTTTTTGACCTTTAGGACGGACAGAAACATTGGAATCACAACGGAAAGAGCCTTCTTGCATATTACCATCGCAGATTTCAAGGTATTGCACGAGAATATGAATTTTCTTCATATAAGCTACCGCTTCTTTGGCACTGCGCATATCGGGGTCAGATACTATCTCTAATAGTGGTGTACCCGCCCGGTTAAGATCAACTCCTGTTTGACCTTGGAAATTACCATGCATCGATTTACCTGCATCTTCTTCTAAATGGGCCCGAGTAATACCAATTACACGTTCCGTACCATCTTCCATTTCGATAGTCAGTTTACCTTTGCCAACAATAGGGTGTTCAAATTGGCTGATTTGATAACCTTTAGGTAAATCTGGATAGAAGTAGTTTTTACGTGCAAAAATAGATTTTTCAGCCATTTCAGCATCAATAGCCAAGCCGAATTTAATGGCCATTTTAACGGCTTCTTGGTTAAGCACAGGTAGAACACCAGGTAATCCTAAATCTACTGCACAGGCTTGGGTGTTGGGTTCAGCACCGTAAGCCGTAGAGGCTCCAGAGAAAATTTTAGTGTTGGTGGCGAGTTGGGCATGGATCTCTAACCCAATGACGACTTCCCATTCCATATTGATAGCCTGATCTAAATGATAAAAACCAAGAATTGTACCAATTTATTGACGGAGACTGAGAATTTTCCAGCCTTTTTGTTGGGCGATAGCACGTAATTTAGGATCCGGATCAACGGCAATAGGATGATCTACAAGATTTAATAACGGTAAATCATTATGTGAATCACTATAAAAATAACTGCCTTTAAGAGTTTGATGGTGCTTAGATAGCCAATCTTGTAGGCGTTCAACTTTGCCTTGTTGGTATGAGGGAGTGCCATCTACTTTGCCAGTATATGTGCCATTGATCATTTCTGGCTCCGTGGCAATTAAATGCTGAATAGTTAATTTTTCGGCGATGGGTGCGGTAATAAAACTATTGGTTGCGGTGATAATCAATAATGTATCACCTTGTTGTTGATGTTGGGCAATCAACGCTCGTCCTGGGGATAAAATGATCGGCTCTATTTTTTCAGCTAGATATTTATCTCGCCAGATATTTAAATCAGCTATGCTGTTATCTGCTAAAGGTTTAAGTTGAAATGCAAGGAATTCAAAGATATCCATGGTGCCAGCAAGATATTGATCGTAGAAATTTTGATTGTTTTTTTGATACCACTCGCCATTAACAACCTGTTGCTCAACAAGAAATTCTCCCCACAAATAATCGCTATCTCCGCCAAGCAAGGTGTTATCTAGATCAAAAATTGTTAATGCCATAGTGTGTATCTTCACATATTTAAAGGAAGGTTAGATTTTGTGTACGAAATGAATTGCATACAGTGACTGCTTTGTCTAATCTACAGGGTATTGAAGAATTATAACGTTATAGAAGTGAATACTTCCATAACAAGAGATTAAAGGCTGTGATTGATAAGGATGGCTTTAGGCCTAATGTAGGTATTATTGTCTGCAACAAACATAATCAAGTACTCTGGGCGCAAAGGGCGCAGCATGATTCCTGGCAATTTCCTCAAGGAGGTATTAAGCCAGATGAGACTGCAGAACAAGCAGTTTATCGGGAATTAATGGAAGAAGTCGGCTTAACACGAGAACATGTTGAATTAATAGGCATGACGCAAGATTGGTTGCGGTACCGTTTACCAAAACGTTATCTACGCTATGGCAATAAACCCTTGTGCATTGGACAGAAGCAGCGCTGGTTTTTACTGCGTTTCATTGGTAGTGAAGAAGACGTTAAACTTGATTTACATGACAAACCTGAGTTTGATGATTGGCGTTGGGTAGATTACTGGAAGCCAGTGGAAGAAATTGTGTTTTTTAAACGACGTGTATACGAAAAAGCGCTAGATGAACTAGCGCCGTTATTGTTTCCGGAATATCATCAAAAATAACTTTGGCGTTAGGCCAGTTTTTTACTAAACACCTTCGCATTACGTTGATAGTTATACAAGTCTTGTTTTTCTATAGGTAAATCACTGATCTGAGACGATTTAAATCCATGCTCTAGAAACCAGTGCGTTGTTTGTGTAGTGAGCACGCATAAATCGGTTAAACCTATAGAGGCAGCTTGTTGTTCTATCACTGCCAGTAATTGTTTTCCTCGGCCAAAATCCTGATAGTTTATAGCAACAGCAAGACATGCCAGTTCTCCCATTGTCTTTGTTGCAAACGGGTAGAGTGCAGCACAAGCGATCACTGCGCCATCTCGCTCCATCACAGTAAAATGGTCGATCTCCATTTCTAAGTACTCGCGTGAACGTTTAACTAAAATACCATTTGATTCTAGAGGTTGAATCAGATCTAAAATACCGCCCACATCTTCGATAGTCGCTGGACGAGTAGTTTCAAAAGGAGTGGTTGTCACTAAGGTGCCAGCACCATCACGGCTAAATAATTCTTGCAGTAGCGCACCATCTACAGCACGATCTAATAAATGTACGCGTTGTACACCTGCACCACAGGCTTTTATCGCAGCACTCAATGTGTGTTGGTGGGGTTGAGGCATTTCTAGCAGTATATCTTGGGCTTGTTCAAGAGTTAATTCACGAGGCAGTTCGTTGTGATCATGACCAATGAAAATAAGTTTGTCGGCAGATAGTGCTGTTGCAGTCGCAGTGGCGATGGCTTCTGCAGATAAGTTAAATATTTCTCCGGTTGGTGAATATCCTAACGGTGGTAATAGTACGATATTGTCTTGGATTAACTGCTGATTGATACCGATCGTATCAATACGACGCACTTCGCCAGTATGGCCATAATCAATACCATCTTTAATACCTACAGGTTGTGCTGTGACCAAATTACCACTGGTGCAACGGATGCGCGCGTCAGCCATCGGACTATGAGGTAAACTGAAAGATAATTTAGCCTCAATATCAAGACGTAGCTTGCCAATGACTGATTTAACAATTTTTAGGCTGTCATTGTCGGTGATGCGCAAACCTTGATGATATTGCGGGGTAATATTATGGCTTTTGCATTGCCGTTCAATTTGAGGGCGAGCCCCATAGACCAAAACCAACCTGATCCCTAAACTATTTAGCAGTGCAAAATCGTGAATAAGTGCGTTAAAGCTAGGAGATGCGACAGTTTCACCATCAAATGTGACTACAAAAGTCGCATTACGGTGAGCATGAATATAAGGCGCTGCGGCGCGAAACCAGCTTGTTGTAGTGGCATTATCTGTGATTAATATGCTGTCATCTGTTGATTTCATAGTGTTCTTTTTATCGTAGTACCAGTATTTTGGCAAAGTTAGTGTAAAATTTGTCAGATTAAATATCACTGACAAAGGCTAGTCAGTAGATAAATTGGCTATTTGTTTGGAGAGTTATTATGCCTGAATATCGATCAAGAACATCCACTGCAGGACGTAATATGGCAGGAGCACGTGCTTTGTGGCGAGCAACAGGTATGACGGATGATGATTTTAGCAAACCGATTATTGCCATTGCTAACTCCTTTACTCAGTTTGTGCCTGGGCATGTGCATTTAAAAGATATGGGACAATTAGTTGCGCGCGAAATTGAAAAAGCGGGCGGGGTGGCTAAAGAGTTTAATACTATTGCGGTTGATGATGGTATTGCAATGGGTCATGGCGGCATGCTGTACAGCTTACCCTCTCGTGACATCATTGCCGATTCAGTGGAATATATGGTCAATGCCCATTGTGCCGATGCCATTGTTTGTATTTCGAACTGTGACAAAATTACTCCCGGCATGTTGATGGCAGCATTACGGTTAAATATTCCAGTGATCTTTGTCTCCGGCGGCCCGATGGAAGCCGGTAAARYTMAASTYGMWGGYAARGARMTTRMSSTWGATCTGGTTGAYGCCATGRTGCAAGCGGCGGATGAAAGTGTCAGTGATGAAGATGTTGCTCAGATCGAACGATCAGCCTGTCCTACCTGTGGTTCTTGTTCGGGCATGTTTACCGCCAACTCGATGAACTGTTTGACCGAGGCCTTAGGGTTATCCTTGCCCGGTAATGGCTCATTATTAGCAACACATTCGGATCGCAAAGAACTATTCTTAGAAGCAGGGCGCACCATCGTTGATTTAGCAAAACGCTATTACGAACAAGATGATGAATCTGCCTTACCACGATCTATAGCTAGCAAAGCAGCATTTGAAAATGCAACAGCTTTAGATATTGCCATGGGTGGCTCAACCAATACGGTATTACATTTATTAGCAGCAGCACATGAAGGTGCAATTGACTTCACCATGGATGATATCGACCGCATGTCACGTCGTATTCCTAATTTATGTAAAGTAGCGCCAGCAACACCTGAGTACCATATGGAAGATGTACATCGTGCTGGTGGGGTGTTTAGCATTTTGGCTGAATTAGCCGCTGGTGGTTTATTACATACCGAGTTGCCAACCGTACACAGTGCAACACTAGCTGATGCATTGGCAGAATGGGATATTGTGCGTGGTGACAGTGAAGTAGCTAAGCTACGTTATTCAGCTGGACCAGCAGGCATACCTACCCAAACTGCCTTTAGTCAAAGCACACGCTGGCCTAGCTTAGATGTTGACCGTGAAAATGGTTGTATTCGCGATATTGAACATGCCTATAGCCAAGATGGTGGTTTGGCGGTGTTGTTTGGCAATATTGCTTTAGATGGCTGTATTGTTAAAACAGCCGGTGTTGATGATTCAAACTTAACCTTTTCTGGCCCTGCACGTATTTTTGAATCACAAGACTTGGCGGTAACGGCGATACTAACGGAACAAATTGTCGCGGGTGATGTGGTGTTGATCCGTTATGAAGGCCCTAAAGGTGGTCCTGGTATGCAAGAAATGTTGTATCCAACCAGTTATTTAAAAGCAAAAGGGTTGGGTAAAGCCTGCGCCTTATTAACGGATGGCCGTTTTTCTGGTGGCACGTCAGGATTATCAATTGGTCATGCTTCACCAGAAGCGGCCGAAGGTGGCAATATTGGTTTAGTAGAACAAGGGGATACCATCATCATTGATATTCCAAATCGTATTATTAAAGTAGATCTGTCAGACGAAGTATTAGCTGAACGTCGTATCGTCATGGATGCTAAAGGTGATGATGCTTGGTTACCTATTGGTCGTGAACGTGAAGTAAGTTTAGCACTACAAGCCTATGCTGCATTAACAACATCAGCATCAAGAGGTGCAGTAAGGGACTTAGAACAACTAAAAAGACGCTAATCATGATCTAGGATTTGATGTAAATATGATAGCGTGTTATATGTCAGCTGTTAGTGCTTATCTATTCTATACTTTGTCAAAGGAATCATGATATTGGAGATGGAACATAGTCATATTCTGTCAGAAGTCATTTTGGTTGAGTCTTATGACATATACTTAGTGATTGTCTCTATTTTAATTGCCATAATTTCATCTTTTACCGCTTTTGGTTTAGCCGATCGGATACATGCATCAGCTAAAATAAAATACAAAATAGCATGGAATATCTGCGGTGCAACGACTCTGGTCTTGGGTATTTGGGCTATGCATTTTGTGGGTATGTTAGCTTTAATTCTACCGGTTCCTGTTTATTATGATGTATTTATAACGGTTATCTCTGCTATTCCCGTCATATTAGCAAGTAGTCTAGTGTTATGGATGATGACTCAGGAATCATTCAGTCGCCGACGTCTTTTAATGGGGAGTGTATTACTGGGATCTGGGATTGGCCTTATGCACTATATTGGCATGACGGCAATGAGAATGAATGCCATCATGATCTATGATACAAACTTATTTTTTGCCTCTATTCTAGTGGCAGTGATTTTGGCAACCGTGGCATTAAAAATAAAATATGACGCTACAGATAGGGATCAATATCAATTTATAAATAAAAGACAAATCATCAGTGCTATTGTGATGGGAATTGCGGCTGCTGGCATGCCTTACACTGCTATGGCAACAACGAGTTTTGCACCAACAAAAAATGATCAAATAATGGTTGGTTTAGAGCAAGACACCTTATTTATCGTGGTGAGTATTACTATATTAGTATTGTTAATCTTGGCGATTATTATCCCCCTTATATTGAGATATAAACAAACAGAAAATGAATTAAAGAGGCTGATTAGGCAGGAAAAAGAAGATAAAGCACGCATACATGCCATTATTGATTCGTCACTTGATGGTTTAATTCAGATGGATAACAAAGGTAAGATTGTTGGTTGGAATCATCAAGCAGAGCATATATTTGGTTGGACACAAGACGAAATTATGGGTGCTGAACTGGCAGATGTCATTATCCCAGTACGTTATCGTGATGCACATTTTAAAGGTTTGGCCTCTTTTTTAGAAACAGGGTTGGGCCCTATTTTAAATCAAGTGACTGAAATTGAAGCCTTGCATAAAGACGGACATGAGTTTTCAGTTGAGATGACCGTGACTCCAATCATTATCACTGGTGGTAATGAATTTAATGCCTTTGTTCGGGATATCAGTGAACGTAAGCGTGTTGAAGCGAAACAAAGTCTTTTAGCACAAGTGTTTAATGAGGCACATGAAGGCATTTTTATTACTGATACTGGGGGCAATATTGTTGATGTTAACCCTACCTTTACAACCATAACCGGCTATAGTCGTGAAGAAATCATGGGTAAAAATCCGAGAGTATTGAGTTCAGGCAAACATGGAAAAGAATTTTATGCTGAGATTTGGGGATCAATAATGAAGCATGGGTTCTGGCAAGGCCAACTATGGAACCGTAAGAAAAACGGTGATCTGTTTGCCGAGATGCTGAGTATTTCAGCATTGAAAGAAAATGATATTACGACGCATTATGTCTGTTTGTTTTTTGATGTTACTCAATATATGGAGCAGCAGAAAGCTTTAGAATTAATGGCACATTATGATGTGTTGACACAATTACCGAATCGTACTTTATTTGTTGACCGCGTTAGTCAAGCAATTTCACACGCTAAGCGGAAAAAAAGATCTATTGCAATTTGTTTTCTTGATTTGGATGATTTTAAACCTATCAATGATAATTATGGACATAGTGTGGGTGACCAGATATTGATAGAGGTTGCTGCTCGAATAAAGGCCAATATTAGAGAAAGTGATACTGTTTCACGCCAAGGTGGTGATGAATTTACTCTTTTGTTAGGAGATATAGAATATTTTTCACAATGTAAAGAAATGTTGAAACGTATTCTCCATTCTTTGGCACAATCTTATTCAATCGATCAGCATTCTCATCAAATCAGTGCGTCAATTGGTGTCACGGTATATCCACAGGATAATAATGATTTAGATACGCTAATGAGGCATGCAGATCAAGCCATGTATCAAGCAAAATTGTTGGGTAAAAATGGCTATCATGTGTTTGATGCTTCTGATGCTAAGGAAATTCAACAAAAACAAGTTGAACTACAAGAAATTGAGCAAGGTTTAACAAACAGTGAGCTCTGCTTGTACTATCAGCCAAAAATTAATATGAAAACAGGCAAAGTATATGGTTTAGAGGCCCTAATTAGGTGGCAGCATCCAGAAAAAGGATTGATCCCTCCTATTGGTTTTTTGCCAACTATTGAAGGTACGGCACTAGAAATTCAAATAGGTGATTGGGTGATTAACGAAGCCTTGACTCAGGTCGATAGCTGGCAGCAACAAGGAATAGAACTTGAAATTAGCATTAATATTTCATCATATCATTTGCAGTCAACCTCTTTCTTTTCCGAGCTGGATAAAGCCTTAACAAATCATCCAAATATTCATGCTATGAATGTACAACTTGAAATCTTAGAGAGTAGCGCATTAGGTGATCTCACGGCAATTAACACTATTATCCAATCTTGCCGGAAGACATTAGGGGTTCAAATTGCCCTCGATGATTTTGGGACAGGATATTCATCATTAGCTCACATGAGGAATTTACCCGTTAATACAGTCAAGATAGATAGAAGTTTTGTAAGAGATATGCTGGGGAATCCAGGTGATTACGCTATTATTGATGGTATATTGGGTTTGGCGGACTCCTTTAATCTGGATGTCATTGCAGAAGGTGTTGAATCAACAGAGCATGGATTAATGTTACTTATCATGGGCTGCGAACAAGCCCAAGGTTATGGTATCGCTTATCCTATGCCCGCGATAGATTTTCCACAGTGGTTCGCAGATTATAAACCCAATCTATCCTGGATTAAGTATGGTAGAAACGGTTATACAGAAAAAGAAAATAAAGCAACTTTGCTTAAGTTAACGACGGAATATTGGTTTAATAACATTAATGCTAGGCTATATCATGGCGACAAAAATAATGATAATCCATTGACGTTAACGAAGTGTCATCTTGGCGCTTGGCTTGGGCATTTGAGAAAAGAACAGTTGTTCAATATGTCATGGCTTGATGAGCTACAGCTAGCACATAATACCATGTATGCAATAGGCAATAAACTGATAATAGAATACCAAAAGGGAGAATTAGATTCTGCAAAACGTAGCTTCAAAGATCTTGAGACTAGATATCAAATAGTGTTAGCTATTTTAGAACGGTGTGAATAATCATTTATTATTCTCAATAAAAAAGAGAAACTGTTGTTTCCCTTTTTTATTTGAATAGATGTAGAAAATGGGTACTAAAAACTGCTACCCCAACTGTCTTTCTTCTGAAAACGTAAACGTGGAATGATAAGGCCAAGAAATAAGCCACCAAACAATACTGCTGCCCCTATCAAAAACCAGCTTTTAGCATCATTGTCTTTAAGCGCGCTATTTTCGATCACAATTAATTGCATTTCATGATCTATTTGTTGCAGATTTTCTTTTAATTGGCGGTTCTCATTATCTAATGCAACAGCACTAGAAGCTGTTCGACGAAGATTATCTAGTTCTTTGCTTAAACGTTGTGATGTTTCCTTTAGTGACATGTTTTCATCGCCTGCATCCGTGTTTTGTGAAGATAAGGCCTGAATTTCTTCTTTATATTTGGCAAGCTCAAGCTCAAGACCGATCACTTTTTGTTGGCTGGCAATAAAACTGTTACGTGAACTTGGCGTATTACTAAGATAGCGCGTGAGAACCCAGCCCTCAACCCCCGCATCTGTTCGAACTTTAGAATACCCAGCAGGATCAGTCTCAATGACATCTAGCTTGGCTCCACTAGTCAACATTTTCCGAATACCAAATTGAACACCTTGGCCAGATCTCATGGTGATTTCAAGTTGGTCTGATACATAGCGAGTTGTTTCTGCCGAACTGGTTAAAGGCATCAATAAAGGTAAGGCGAGAAGCACGCCTACAAAAATTTTCTTCACAAATTTATTTCACTTATGAGTTAGTTAGAATGTAAGTATTATATAGAACCCGTTATCTATGGTTAAGTCAAATATTTATGTATGCAGTGACACACTACTTAATAGGGTAGTCAATATTAGCAAAGCTTGAAAAAAAGTATCAAAGCCCCCACTATCCATTTATCAAATAAAAATACAGAAAATATTATGTTTCGAGCTTTATTTCTAGTCTTTCTAATTGTGCCGCTTATTGAAATATATTTTCTCATTCAAGTTGGCTACGCCATTGGTGCTGGTTTAACGATATTTGCAGTAGTTGCTACGGCAATTATTGGTGTCGGATTGTTAAGAATGCAAGGACTTAGCACGATGCAGCGCGCTCAATTATCAATGGCCCAAGGGCAGATCCCTGCAACAGCGATGCTGGAGGGCATTGCCTTACTGTTCAGTGGGGCAATGTTACTCACACCAGGCTTTTTCACCGATACCATTGGTTTTATTCTATTAGTGCCCATCTTCCGTCGAGGTCTGGTTAAGCAATTATTTAATAAGGGTCAATTTTCTTTTTATGGACAAAGTGCGTATTCGTCCCATAGAGATACTGACCCAACCATTATTGAGGGTGAAGTTGTTGAACATGACGCCGATAAGCAGCTAAAATAATTTTTTTGTAACTTCCCCTTGAAGTTTATTTTTTACAACCCCATATATGGGGTTCTAGATTTATTTAGTAAACATTTTTTTAGACATTTTTTGAGGAAACATTAATGAATATTCGTCCCTTACATGATCGTGTGATCGTTCGTCGCATGGAAGAAGAAACTATGAGTGCAGGCGGTATTGTTATCCCTGATAATGCAGCTGAAAAACCAGTACGTGGTGAGATTATTGCCACAGGTAAAGGCAAAATTACTGATTCTGGAGATGTCCGCGCTTTAGATGTTAGCGTTGGTGACAAAATTTTATTCGGTAAGTATGCCGGTACTGAAATCAAAGTTGATGGTGAAGAATTACTAGTGATGCGTGAAGACGATATCGTTGCTGTCATCGAAGACTAATTAATAGAATAATAAAGAGGAATAAATCATGGCTGCTAAAGAAGTCAAATTTGGCGCAGATGCGCGTAGTTTAATGGTCAACGGTGTAAATATCTTGGCTGATGCAGTAAAAGTAACCTTAGGACCTAAAGGTCGTAACGTTATATTAGATAAGAGCTACGGCGCTCCAACCATTACTAAAGATGGTGTTTCTGTTGCCAAAGAAATCGAATTAGATAATAAATTCGAAAACATGGGCGCACAAATGATTAAAGAAGTGGCTTCGCACACTTCTGATGCGGCTGGTGATGGAACAACAACAGCGACTGTATTAGCACAAGCTATTTTACGTGAAGGCGTAAAAGCGGTTGCAGCGGGTATGAACCCAATGGATTTAAAACGCGGTATTGATAAAGCTGTTGCAGCAGCCGTGATTGAATTAGAAGACATGTCTGTGTCCTGCGATGATGATAAATCGATTGCTCAAGTAGGCACTATTTCTGCAAACTCAGATGAGTCTGTGGGTGGTATTATTGCTGAAGCGATGCAAAAAGTAGGTAAAGAAGGTGTGATTACTGTTGAAGATGGTAGCGGTTTTGATAACGAATTAGATGTTGTTGAAGGTATGCAATTCGATCGAGGTTACCTATCTCCATATTTTGTTAACGACCAACAAACAATGACCGCGGATCTTGAAGATCCATACGTGTTGTTGTTCGATAAGAAAATCTCAAATATTCGTGAATTGTTACCCACACTAGAAGCGGTTGCCCAAGCAAGTCGTCCACTGTTAATTATTGCAGAAGATGTTGAAGGCGAAGCTTTAGCTACATTGGTGGTTAACAGCATGCGTGGCATCGTAAAAGTATGTGCTGTTAAAGCGCCTGGTTTTGGTGACCGTCGTAAAGCGATGTTGCAAGATATTGCTACATTAACGGGTGGTGTTGTCATTTCTGAAGAAGTGGGTTTAAGTCTTGAGAAAGTCACATTAGATGATCTTGGCCAAGCGAAAAAAATTGCTATCAGCAAAGAAAATACGACCATTATTGATGGTGCTGGTAATAACAGTGATATTACTGCTCGTGTTGATCAAATTCGTGCTCAGATTGAAGATTCTTCTTCTGACTACGATAAAGAAAAATTGCAAGAACGTGTTGCTAAACTTGCCGGTGGTGTTGCTGTCATTAAAGTAGGCGCAGCGACTGAAATGGAAATGAAAGAGAAGAAAGCCCGTGTTGAAGATGCTTTACATGCTACTCGCGCAGCGGTTGAAGAAGGTATTGTTGCAGGTGGTGGTGTTGCACTTGTTCGCGCTGAAGGTAGCTTAGGCGAATTAAGAGGTGATAATCATGACCAAGATGCGGGTATCAAAATTGCACGCCGTGCGATGGAAGAGCCTTTACGTCAAATCGTTAGCAATGCAGGGGAAGAAGCCTCTGTTATTTTGAATGAAGTAGCAGCCGGTAAAGGTAATTACGGGTACAACGCTGCAACAGGTGAATATGGCGATATGATTGATATGGGTATCCTTGACCCAACAAAAGTAACGCGGACTGCATTGCAAAATGCGGGTTCAGTGGCTGGTCTAATGTTGACCACTGAAGCAATGGTTGCTGAAGCGCCACAAGATAGTGCTCCTGCAATGCCTGATATGGGCGGCATGGGTGGTGGTATGGGCGGCATGATGTAAATCAACCGTTTAATAAACACTGCTTGAAAATAAAAAGCCTCGACTACCCAGTCGGGGCTTTTTTTTGGTGATATTTTAAGCATTAACTCATTATTTTTAATGCGACATAAGGCACTATATTAAAGATTAATATTGCTAATTTATAATTTGCCAGATAACGAAAATAGGCTGCTGGTAATGTAATGGGGTTTAGCCAAAATAATGTGCTGTGAAGATGCGATATAGATTCTCTCATCAGGATCAAAGCGATCGTTGCCAATATAAATAGACCAATATTGAGAATAGAGCACCAGCCAAGAAATGTAGTCAATATATCAATGTTGAGCATGAAGTTAGCCTCTTTTATAGCGGAGTCAAAAAAATCAGTGGGGCAATTGATTCTAAGGGGGGCAGATTCGATTATAAACAGCTAATATCCTAAAAGGGAAGAACGTAATTTTGGCCTGATTTTAAGTATAGCAGGCCATATTTGAGTTAAGATTAGGTATTCAAAGTCTGTTATATCGTATTTAAAGGAAAATATGGCCGTTAGCAATAAACTCTCTGAACAATGGCTGCAATGCTTGAAAGGCAGTTCTTTATTTGATAAGGCAGCATTAGTGTTGTCAGGCAGTGATTATGTATCTCAGTGGGGTAATCGCAATGTAGAACGAGCGCAGGCATTGATACAATCTGGTGATATTTCAATTCAATACGATGCTACTCGTTATCAACAGCGTTTAGCGGATGAATTGGAAAAGGTATCAGATGAAACGGCATTGCATCAACAGTTACGTTATTTTCGTCAACGAGAAATGGTGCGTATTATTTGGCGTGATTTGGCTGGATGGGCTGATTTAGCCGAAACGGTGCGAGACTTATCATCACTGGCTGATGTTTGTATTCAACAATCACTCAATATTCTGTATCAATGGCAATGTGATGCTGTTGGTGTGCCATGTAAAACCGATGGTGAGCCGCAACATATGATTGTGTTGGGAATGGGAAAATTGGGTGCAGGCGAGCTTAACTTATCTTCAGATATTGATCTGATTTTTACTTATCCAGATGATGGAGAGACGCAAGGCAAATCCAAAAGCCTGAGTAATGTGGAGTTTTTTACACGTCTAGGTCAGAAGCTTATCCAATCACTAGATAATGTGACGGTTGATGGCTTTGTATTTCGGGTGGATATGCGCCTTCGGCCCTTTGGTAATAGTGGTGCATTGGTATCAAGTTTTGATGCCTTAGAAGACTATTACCAAACTCAAGGTCGTGAGTGGGAACGTTATGCGATGATTAAGGCGCGAGCGGTCACTGGGACTGAAACAGCTATAACATCGTTGATGAATTTACTGAGACCTTTTGTTTATCGTCGTTATCTTGATTATGGTGTGTTTGACTCTTTACGTGAAATGAAAGCAATGATTGCCGGGCAGTTACATCGTAAGGGCTTGGAAGACAATATTAAACTTGGGGCAGGAGGTATCCGTGAGATTGAGTTTATAGGTCAAGTATTCCAATTGATCCACGGTGGACGAGATAAGCCACTACAGCAACGTCCTATTCTTACCATTCTTGATTTATTAGTAGAGAGAAATTACCTATCTGGTTCTACAGTCAATGAGCTAAAACAAGCCTATGATTTTTTACGATGCACGGAACATCGCCTTCAGGCATGGGCCGATCAACAAACACATTGTCTACCCTCGGATGAGGAAGGCCAAGCAAGAATAGCTTTGCTGATGGGATTTGCTAGTTGGGAGCAGTTTTCAATAATATTAGCAAGTCATCGACAGCAGGTACAGAACCATTTTGAACTAGTATTAGCTGCACCACAGACAGAGGATAATTCATCAGACAGTATTTCTTTACTGGATGCAGATGATGTTGAAAAACGGCAGTATTTACAAGACCTAGGCTTTGTTGATCCAGCAAAATGTTTGGCGTCTCTGGACACAATATTTAACAGTCATAATTATAAATATCTTAGTCAAACAAGTCATGATCGCCTAGAAAAATTATTACCATTATTAGTGCAAGCAGCGGGGCGTGTCAGCAATCCTGATACTTGTTTGTCACGATTGATGCCGTTGTTAGAGTCTATTTTACAACGTTCTGCATATATATCATTACTGGTAGAAAACTCTTTAGCTTTGTCGCAACTCATTAAGTTGTGTGCTGCTAGCCCATGGATTAGCCATCAATTAGCACGTTATCCGGTGTTGTTAGATGAATTGCTAGACCCTCGACAATTGTACGATGTCCCTAATCGACAAAGACAAAAAAACGATTTAATGACGTGTTTAGCAACGGCCGATGAGACGGATTTAGAACGACAAATGGATTTGTTGCGTGAGTTCCGACAAATAGCTTCATTACATGTTGCAGCTGCAGATATAACGGGTGGTTTACCGTTGATGCGAGTCGGTGACCAGTTGAGTGAGTTAGCTGAAATCCAAATAGAACAAGTGATGCAGTTAGCATGGCACTATTTGGTCGCAAGGCATGGCCGACCACCATGCACTCAAAATGATGATTTGAATCAATGTGGTTTTTCTGTACTCGCATATGGAAAACTGGGAGGGCTGGAATTAGGGTATGGTTCTGATCTGGATTTGGTTTTTATCTTTGACGATGAGATAAATCAAGGGGTAACAGATGGTGATAAAGCACTGGATGCCTTGGTGTTTTACACCCGACTCGCGCAGCGAATGATCCATTTAATGAATACCGTGACTTCTAGCGGAATATTATATGAAATTGATATGCGACTACGACCAAATGGCGGTTCAGGATTATTGGTTGCTGCAGTATCTGGTTTTGCTGAATATCAGCATAACGATGCTTGGACATGGGAGCATCAAGCTTTGGTTCGAGCGAGATGTGTGGCTGGGGACAAAAATTTAGCACAGCAAATAGTGAAAATTCGTCAGCAGGTCATCGCGGTAAAACGAGAACGACAAATATTGGTAACCGAAGTGCGTGATATGCGTGCTAAAATGCGCGAGCAATTAGATAAGAGTACGGCCCAATTATTTGATCTTAAACAAGGCTTGGGTGGCATTGCTGATATTGAATTTATGGTGCAGTATGCCGTTTTAGCTTGGTCAGAAACCTTACCTGAACTATTAGTGTATACCGATAATATTAGGATTTTGGAGGCACTTAAATTAACAGGTAAATTGAGTGAGGAAGACGGTGATATGTTGGCGGGTGCATACCGCTACTACCGAGATTTAGCTAATCACTGTGTTTTGCAGGAAACTCCAGCGGTAGTATCTATTGCAGAAGTAGCTGTTTACAGGCCACAGGTGAAGGCAGTTTGGCAGCGCTGGTTAGAATGAAGAATTAAAGATACTTTATAAATACAAGAACAAAGAGAATTAGATAATTATGGTTGCACCAACAATGGCAGATCGGGATGGGGTTATTTGGCTAGATGGCGAAATGGTGCCGTGGCGAGATGCAAAAGTACACGTTTTAACACACACATTGCATTATGGTTTAGGCGTGTTTGAAGGTGTCCGTGCCTATAACACCGATAAAGGTCCTGCTATTTTTCGTCTGCAAGAACATACAGATCGCCTGTTTCGTAGTGCCAAAATTATGGGTATGAAGATGCCTTTTGATAAAGACACCTTGAATGAAGCCCAAAAAGCAGCCGTTAAGGAGAATAATCTTGAGTCTGCCTATCTACGACCGATGTGTTTTTATGGTAGCGAGGGTATGGGGATCCGTGCTGATAACTTGAAGACGCATGTCATGATTGCCGCTTGGGAATGGGGCTCGTATTTAGGTGCTGAAAATATGGAGAAAGGTATTCGAATTCGCACCTCCTCTTTTACGCGGCACCACGTCAATATCACTATGTGTAAAGCCAAAGCAAATGGTAATTACATGAACTCTATTATGGCCTTACAAGAAGCGGTTGAATGTGGTTATGATGAAGCCTTGTTACTAGATGCCAATGGCTTTGTGGCAGAAGGTAGCGGAGAGAACTTTTTTATGATCCGTGATGGCATACTGTATACACCAACATTAACATCGGCACTAGAAGGTATTACCCGCGCAACTGTTATGACATTGGCAGAAGAGATTGGCCTAAAAGTCGTGGAGAAACAAATTACCCGCGATGAAGTGTATGTAGCGGATGAAGCGTTTTTTACTGGCRCAGCAGCAGAGGTAACGCCTATTCGTGAATTAGATAACCGTAGTATTGGTAATGGTAGTCGTGGCCCAATCACTGAACAATTGCAAGCCATGTATTTTGATCAGGTTTATGGTAGAAGTGATGTATACAAAAATTGGAATACACTGGTTTAACTCAAATGTTATTAACGATTAAGAATTAACACTGAATAGAGGTAGTGATACATGGCAGGTCATAGTAAGTGGGCAAATATTCAGCATCGCAAAGGTGCTCAAGACGCAAAGCGCGGCAAATTGTTCACTAAGTTTATTCGTGAAATTAGTGTTGCAGCAAAAGAAGGTGGCAGTGATATTGCTAATAACCCTCGACTTCGAGCTGCCATTGATAAAGCTTTAAGTGGCAACATGACACGTGATGTCATCGAACGAGCAACTAAGCGTGGTGCAGGTGAGCTTGAAGGTNTCANNYACSAMGNMSATNSGTKMWSMWSKWKRTGRMCCCAGTGGGATTGCGATTATGTTGGACTGTTTAACAGATAATAAAAACCGAACAGTGGCTGCGGTACGCAATGTATTTACCAAGCGTGGCGGTAATATGGGCACAGATGGTTCTGTTGCATATTTGTTCAATAAACGTGGAATTATTAGTTTTGCCACAGGGACTGATGAAGATGTGGTGATGGAAGCTGCATTAGAATCAGGCGCTGAAGATATAGTTAGCAATAATGATGGCACAATTGATGTTTTCACTTTGCAACAAGATTATGCTGCAGTAAAAGATGCTTTAGATGCTGCTGGATTAGAAGCCGTCTCATCAGAAGTGACGATGCATCCAGAAACAACCGCTAGTTTAGCATTAGATGATGCTCGTAAAGCCCTAGCAATGATCGATGCCTTTGAAGAGCTGGATGATGTTCAGAATGTTTATTCTAATGCCGATTTCTCTGATGAAATAATGGCTAAACTGGCAGCAGAAGATTAGGGGGGATCTAGATATAATGTCTCGTATTCTTGGGATTGACCCAGGGTCGCGAAAGACAGGCTTTGGCATTATTGAGCTGGAAGGCCGAAAAGTGAGCCATGTGATTAATGGTCGCTTACTGGTTGGGGATGGCGATTTTCCCAACCGATTAAAACAGATTTTTGAAGGGTTGACGGATATTATTCAGCGCTATCAGCCTGACATGATGGCGATAGAAAAAGTATTTTTACATAAGAATGCTGATTCAGCCTTAAAATTAGGGCAGGCACGTGGAGCAGCAATTTGTGCCGGCGTTAGCCAAAACTTAACGGTGCATGAATATACCGCGACTCAAATTAAAAAGGCAGTAGTGGGCAATGGCCATGCAAAAAAAGACCAAGTGCAATATATGATGTCAGTAATTTTATCTTTACCGGAAGTGCCTGAAGAAGATGCTGCTGATGCATTGGCTTGTGCAATGACACATGCTAATTTTGCCTCAGTGGGAGGCAGCCAAAATAGTAAATTACCGGAAGGGATGCGGACTTCTCGTCGTGGAGGTCGCTACGGACGATGATTGGTCGACTGCGAGGCATTATTTTGGAAAAACAAGCACCTGATCTGGTGTTAGACGTGCAAGGTGTGGGTTATGAAGTAGCGGCACCAATGTCGACATTTTTTAATTTGCCCGCTGTTAATGAAGAAGTCACCTTGTTTACTCACCTAATTGTCCGTGAAGACGCGCAGTTACTCTATGGTTTTACCACCGTTCGTGAGCGAATATTATTTCGTAGTTTGTTAAAAGTGAACGGTGTTGGGGCTAAACTTGCCCTTACTATTTTATCAGGTAGTGATGTCGATGATTTTGCTCGTAGCGTGCAAGAAGGTGATACCGCCAGCTTGACGCGACTACCGGGTGTTGGCAAAAAAACAGCCGAGAGATTGATTGTTGAAATGCGTGATAGGTTGAAAGAGGTCAGTAATGCAATGGGCTTAAAACCTGTTGTGTCAGAAGCCGCTACTTTGGCTGGTGCTAAAGATGAAGCGATAGAAGCGCTTGTTTCATTAGGATATAAGCCGATGGAAGCTGATAAAATGATCCGGGGTATGGAGACTGACGGCCTCAGCACTGAAGCCATTATCAAACAAGCGTTACAGAGAAACTAAATGGACGATCGTTTTATTTCGCCAACAGCTAATATGGACGAAGAGCATCAAGAGAGATCGATTCGTCCTGATACCTTGGATGATTATATTGGCCAGCCAGCTGTGCGGGAGCAAATGGATCTGTTTATCACCGCAGCAAGAAAGCGTAAAGAAGCACTAGATCATACGTTGATTTTTGGTCCTCCCGGATTGGGTAAAACGACTTTAGCTCATATTATTGCTAATGAAATGGGAGTGAATTTAAGGCAGACATCGGGTCCGGTATTAGAACGGCCCGGAGATTTAGCCGCGCTGTTAACTAACCTTGAACCTAACGATGTACTATTTGTTGATGAAATTCATCGTTTAAGCCCGATTGTTGAAGAAGTGTTGTATCCAGCAATGGAAGATTATCAACTCGATATTATGATTGGTGAGGGTCCAGCCGCACGTTCAATTAAGCTTGATTTAGAACCTTTTACTTTAGTCGGAGCAACGACACGTGCTGGTTCACTGACTTCTCCATTACGTGATCGATTTGGGATCGTACAGCGTTTAGAGTTTTACAGTGCAGAAGACTTAAGTACTATTGTGCAACGTAGTGCCAGGATTTTTGGTGTGACACTTGATGTGAGTGGGGCCAATGAAATAGCTCGCCGCTCACGAGGCACCCCACGTATTGCCAACCGATTGTTACGTCGAGTCAGGGATTATGCTGAAGTAAAATTTGATGGTCAGATAACCGCCGAAGTAGCACGACAAGCTTTAAAGTTGCTCAATGTCGATGATAATGGCTTTGATATGTTAGATCGTAAACTGTTGTTAGCTATTATTGAGAAGTTTGATGGTGGTCCTGTGGGTGTGGATAATTTAGCGGCTGCTATTGGAGAAGAACGCGGTACTATTGAAGATGTGCTGGAGCCTTTTTTGATCCAAGAAGGATTTATTATGCGAACCCCTCGCGGCCGAGTGGCAACAAAACGGGCTTGGTTACATTTGGGCCTAACACCCACTTTGACGGATGAAAATAGTGAGTAACTTTGATTGGCCGATCAGAGTGTATTATGAAGATACCGATAGTGGTGGTGTTGTTTACCATGCTAATTATTTGAATTTTATGGAACGCGCTCGTACAGAATGGCTGCGTAGCTTAGGTTTTGAGCAAGATGAATTGATAGTTCAACATCAATGTATTTTTGCTGTACATTCCATGCAATTAAACTTTCGGCATCCTGCCCGGTTTAATGATGCGATCATTGTATCGTCACATATTGTCAATGTGTCGGGTGCAAGTTTTACTTTTAAACAAAAAATTGTTCGTGATGATGAACTGTTGTGTGAAGCAACAGTCAAAGTTGCTTGTTTAGACTCGAACCGGTTTCGACCTAAGTCGATTCCTTCATTTATTTTGACGGAGATACAAGGTGAGTGCTGACCTTTCTTTGATAACCCTGATCACAGAAGCAAGTCTGTTGGTTCAATTCGTTATGTTGATATTGCTGGCAGTATCAATGTATTCCTGGATGTTGATATTCAGAATACGCAGTGAAATTGCGCAAGCAAAACAAGATGCTGATTCGTTTGAAGATAAATTCTGGTCTGGTAATGAGTTAAATAAACTGTACGAAGATATCTCTTCACGACCACATGCTAGCCGAGGAATGGAAGGTATTTTTGAAGTTGGTTTTAAGGAATTTGTCAGACTAAAAAAATCATCATCTGATTCAGCACTTGTATTAGAAGGTTCGCAGCGAGTTATGCGCATTGCGTTGGCACGAGAAATTGATCAGTTGGAAGTGTCATTACCCTTTCTAGCGACTGCAGGCTCAACAAGTCCTTATATTGGATTATTTGGTACGGTCTGGGGGATTATGAACTCTTTCCGGGCATTAAGTGAAGTACAGCAAGCAACTTTAGCGATGGTGGCGCCGGGGATTTCTGAGGCATTAATTGCAACAGCGATGGGCTTGTTTGCCGCAATTCCAGCCGTTGTTGCATATAATAAGTTCTCACATGAGGTTGAAAGGCTGATTAATCGCTATGATACCTTCTTAGAAGAGTTTTCTTCTATTTTACAACGCCAACAATCATAGAATAGTAGCGATGGCTGTATACAAACATAAAAGACAACGCCGCAAGCCTATGGCAGAAATCAATGTTGTGCCATATATTGATGTCATGCTGGTGTTACTGATTATTTTTATGATTACCGCACCTATGCTAACCCAAGGTGTGAATGTCGATTTGCCATCAGCAGATGCCAACCCTATTGATGCCGCTACAGATAATAGTGAGCCATTAGTCGTTTCAGTGGATGCTCAAGGGCTATTTTATGTTGCTATTGGCGATAAGCAAGATCAGCCGATTGATGCGCAACAATTACAAGTTAAAGTAGCAGCAGTACTTCGCCGTAATCCAAAAACACCCGTGATGGTAAAAGGAGATGGAGCTGCAAGTTATAGTCAAGTAGTGACGGTGATGACAGTATTGCAGCAAGCTGGTGCGCCAAGTGTTGGCTTGATTACTAAACAACCTGAGAAGTCATCAACGAAATAAATCAAATGAAAAATACTTTTGTTGAAAATGTTATTGCTAGTAGTTACTCAATCGTTTTGCATATTGTGCTGGTGGTTTTGTTTTTTGTAGGTATGGAACGTTCATCAACACCCACGATTGTGGCACAGCCAAAAGTGGATATTGTGCAAGCATCAGTTATTGATGAATCACAGGTTTTGGAGCAGATGGCGCGCTTACAACAGATTGAAGATAAAAAGCGACAACAAGAAAAAGACCGACAAGCAAAAATTGATAAAAAATTAGAAGAAACACAACAGGAACTGGCACGCAAAGAGCAAGAATATCTTGATCAACAGGAACGGGCAAAGATTGACAAACAGCAACGAGATTTAAAGGTTCAACAAGAAAAAGAACAAATAAAAAAACTTGAGAAGGAACGAAAGCTTGAAGATGAAAAAAGGTTAAAAGCACAAGTTGATCGTAAAATAGAAGAAGAGCTCAAGAAAAAAGCGGAGCAAGAACGTCTGGTAGAAGAAGAACTCAAGCAAAAAGCAGCAGAAGATCGCAGAATTGCAGAAGAAAAAAAACGATTAGCAGAAGCAGATCGCAAAGCAGAAGAAGATCGCAAGCGCAAAGCAGAGCAAGATCGCAAAAAAGCAGAAGAGCTTAAACGTAAAGCAGAAGAACAGCGTAAGGCAGAAGAAATACGCAAGAAAAAAGCGGAAGAGGAAGCGCAGAGGGCTGAGGCGGATAACCTTTTACAACAGAGTTTAGCTGCCGAAGAGCGTGAGAGGGAAGAAAGGCGTATAAATGGTGTGGTTAATCAGCATGTTTCAATCATCAGACAACGAGTTAAACGCTATTGGATTCGTCCTACCAATACTGAAGGTGGTTTACAGACTATTTTACGAGTAAATTTAATACCAACAGGCGATGTTCAAAAAGTGGTGGTAGTTAAGAGTAGCGGTAATGCTATCTTTGATAGATCAGCGGWGTCAGCAGTTTATAAAGCAGCACCATTTGCAATGCCAACCGATCGGAAAGCTGCTGCTGAATTACGTGATTTTCAATTTATTTTCAAACCTGAGTAGAGGGTGAAGCAATGACCAAACAATGGTTAACTGCAATCTGGTTATTAACTATATTGCTACCATGGCAAGTGAAGGCCGAATTAGTAATTGAAATAACAGGTGGAACAGAGGCCGCATTGCCTATAGCTGTAGTGCCTTTTGGCAGTGAAGGTTACGCAGCACCTGAAGATATTTCAGCGGTAATCCTTAATGATTTGGCCCGTAGTGGCCGCTTTGCACCATTGCCAACGCGAGACTTAATTTCTGACCCTCACGAAAAAGCAGAAATTAATTTTAAAGATTGGCGGCTATTACGTTCTGAAGGTTTGCTGGTGGGCAAGATCAGTAGTATTGATGGTGAAACCTATCAAGTTCAATTTCAATTATTTGATGTGTATAAAGCGCAGCAGTTAGTTGGCAAGCGCTATCAGGTTCCCGCGTCTGGATTACGTCGACTAGCACATCAAATTGCTGATCAAGTCTACCAAGCTTTGACGGGTGAAATTGGTGTATTTTCAACGCGTTTAGCCTTTGTAACAGTTATTAAAAATGCAGATGGAAGTCAACATTTTGCTTTGCAGGTATCTGATTCAGATGGTGCAAACCCTCGAACTGTATTGCAGTCAAAGCAGCCCATTCTTTCACCCAGTTGGGCACCAGATGGCGAACGCATAAGTTACGTTTCTTTTGAAAATGGTAAGGCAGAAGTCTTTGTACAAGAAATGCGCAGTGGTCGTCGTGATTCTGTGGCTGCATTTAAAGGGATAAATAGTGCACCTACATGGTCACCCGATGGAAAAAAATTAGCCTTAACGCTATCAAAATCAGGTAACCCAGAAATTTATATTTTAGAGCTGGCAACTGGTGATTTATCACGAGTCACTCATAATTCTCAAGCGATCGATACTGAAGCCGTGTGGTTACCTAACGGTCATGAATTGGTTTTTACTTCTGATCGAGGTGGCCGACCACAAATTTATAAAGTATCGGAGAATGGAGGGAGAGCATCACGAGTTACATTCGAAGGCAGCTATAATGCATCACCTGATATCTCGGCAGATGGTCGGTATATGACGATGGTCCATGCTAAAAATGGAAAATATTATATTGCAGTACAAGATCTGAAGTCAGGAACAGTACAAATCTTAACTGAGTCAGGTCGAGATGAGTCCCCAAGCTTTGCGCCCAATAGTCGTATGATCCTGTATGCTACTGAGCAAAACGGCAAAGGGGAATTGGCAGCGGTGTCTGTCGATGGCCGGATCCATCAGCGCTTAGGTGAATCTGGTAGTGATGTGCGTGAACCTGCATGGTCGCCAATTAGAAAATAGGAGTATTTCAATGAAATTATTAAAATTAACGGTAGTACTATTCTCGCTGATATGGCTTTCGGCCTGTGATACCATCGGTGGCACTAAGGAAGCATCAATAGATGGAGATGATGTAATTGTCGAAGATCGCAATGCAGAATCATCGGGTGTTGAGGGTGAGAATGTTGCAGGTTCTGACTTTGATGATGGTGCTGGTGCTGAAACACAAGTCATTGTTGGTGAAGAACAGTATTTAGGTGACGAGCTCGATGATCCTGCTAGTCCATTATCAAATAGAGTTGTTTATTTTGAATATGACAGTAGTGCTGTCAGATTTGAAGATCAAGCTGTTTTAGAAGCACATGCTGCCTATTTGGGTGAAAATCCCAATGTCACTATTCGATTAGAAGGACACACTGATAATCGAGGCTCACGTGAATATAACCTTGCTTTAGGTGAGCGTCGTGCCTTAGGTATTCGTCAAATTCTGATGTTACAAGGTGCCAGTATTCAACAATTTCAAGTCACAAGTTTTGGTGAAGAGCGCCCTGCAATAGATGGTGATGATGATGATGCTTTGCAACAAAACAGACGTGTTGAATTGATTTATATAGGGCGTTAATAATGACAACAATGGGCAAAAAAGCCATTGTGATGGCACTCATGCTATCACCTATAATGTTGAATAATGTATGGGCTGATGAAGCTGCATTGTCACAGCGTATTGATCGGTTAGAGAGAATTATTAAAGGCCAGGGCCTCACCTCACTGTTAGGTCGTGTTGATCAGCTACAAAACGAAATTCAGCGCTTGAATGGTGACAATGAATCACTCCGGCATGAGCTCGAAACAATGCAACAGCGCCAACGTGATTTGTATTTAGATCTTGATCAACGGCTTCAAGCCCAGTCACTTCAAGTTCAACCAGCAACGGATATACCCGGTGCTACGACGACGATTGAGCAGCCGGAATTATCTGAACAGCAAGAGCCCGTCGTTGAATCAACAGAAACAGCAGAAGAAAATATTACAGAGCCTGGAACTTCACCTGTTGCAGTAGAAAATGGGGAAGCAGCATATCAATCAGCTCTGCAAACGCTTCGTAGTGGTCAATATGAGCAGGCTGCGATAGCTCTGACGGCTTTTCCTGAGCAATATCCACACAGTAGCTATTTGCCTAATGCCTATTATTGGAAAGGCGAAGCTAATTATGTATTGCGTAATTTTGAAGTAGCGATTGCTTCATTTCAAACGGTTATTGACGAGTTTCCTGCCAGTAGTAAAGTAGCTGATGCGACCTTGAAACAAGGATTCAGTCAGTATGAGCTTGGGCAAGTTGAAGTGGCAAAAGCAACTTTATCAACTGTTATTCAGCAATACCCAAATACTTCTGCAGCACGATTGGCAAAAGTAAGATTAGATCGGATTCGACAAGCAAATCCTTAGAAATATCTCTACAACGTCATCAGCGGGTGGAATAGCAATGGCGCAGTGTCGCATAACTGAAATTTTTTATTCCTTACAAGGCGAAACACGTACAGTGGGTTTGCCTACTGTCTTTGTACGGTTAACGGGGTGTCCTTTACGTTGTCATTATTGTGATACCGCTTATGCTTTTCATGGCGGAGAGAAAAGGGATATTAAAGATATTGTTGACGAAGTTAGCGGCTATAACCCGCGATACGTGACCGTCACTGGCGGGGAGCCATTAGCACAACGATCCTGCCTTGAATTATTGACAGCACTGTGTGATCTGGATGTTGAGGTTTCACTAGAGACTAGTGGGGCGATGGATATTTCTTCTGTAGATCCTCGTGTAGTGTGTGTGATGGACTTGAAGACACCAGCATCTCGCGAAGAAAGTAAAAATAGATATGCCAACATCGACAGACTTAAACCACAGGATCAAGTGAAGTTTGTCATTTGTAATCGGACTGATTATGAGTGGGCAAGCCATAAATTAGTGGAATATGATTTAGTCAATCGGTGTGAAGTGTTGTTTTCTCCTATTCATGGTGAGCTAAAGCCTGCTGAACTAGCAGATTGGATAGTAGAAGATAATTTACCTGTGCGGATGCAAATACAAATACATAAATATTTATGGGGAGATCAGCAAGGCCGATGAAGCGAGCAGTTATATTACTTTCTGGTGGTTTAGATTCCGTTACTGCTTTAGCAATAGCACAGGAACAAGGTTTTGAGTGTTATACCCTGAGTTTTGATTATGGCCAACGCCATAAAGCCGAACTCATGTCCGCCCAGAAGCTTTCCAAGCAAGCTCATGCAGTTGAGCATAAAGTTATCAAGATAGATCTAAGAGCTATTGGTGGATCGGCTTTGACAGACAATAGTCTTGATGTGCCTGAGCAGCCCCAAGCAGGAATACCGATTACTTATGTCCCAGCTAGAAATACCGTATTTCTGTCTATTGCCTTAGGGTGGGCGGAAGTCTTGTCCGCACAAGCCATCTTTGTGGGAGTGAATGCGGTAGATTATTCGGGTTATCCAGATTGTCGTCCAGAATTTATTACAGCATTTGAACGATTAGCTAATGTTGCGACAATAGCGGGTGTTGCAGGTCAGAAGCTAACAGTACAGGTACCATTAATGAATATGACCAAAGCAGAGATCATCCAACAAGGAACGAGACTGGGCGTCGATTACAGTCAAACCGTTTCTTGTTATCAGGCCGATGATAATGGTCGTGCATGTGGTCGATGTGATTCGTGTCGATTTAGACAGCAAGGCTTTGAGCAAGCAGCTATTGAAGATCCGACACGATATCAATAACTAAACAGGCGTCTAATACCGAAGCCTAATGAAAAAATATTATTTTAGTCTTGCCATTTCTGCCAAATAGGGTATGATTTCGCGCTTGGTTTGGGCCGTTAGCTCAGTTGGTAGAGCACCGGACTTTTAATCCGATGGTCCCGCGTTCGAGTCGCGGACGGCCCACCATTTTTTCAATAAAGAATCCTGCTTTATTATTTCTAAAATTAATAGTGATAATTCTGTTATATCTTTTGTTGACAGCCTGCTGAGAGGCTGTATAATTCTCGCTTCTTTG
>NVUI01000022.1 GCA_002733105.1 Methylophaga sp. | reverse complement strand
CCTATCACTAGGTATATACCCTAGTAGTATATCAGTATAGCCCCAAATATGGGAGAAATCGTAGCCCTACTCGATACTGCCTAAGGAAACACTAGTGTGTGTCTAGTCCGATTAGTGGAGGGACAGCCAACGGAGCCTTCTACCGCCTATCCAGCCCTTATTTCCATCCTACAATGGCTAGGGGCTTCAAGCATCGATCCAATTCTGGGATTCTCAGAATCCGCTAGGGTCCTACCCCTTTTTAGGCTTCGTCTTGGGCCACAGCCCAGGGATCGGTCAGTAACGTCCATATCGTCAGGTCAAAGGCCTTCGTTTCGCTCTAAATCGAATTTGAGGCKCACAATCGGCTCCTTCACTTGAGCCATTTTCCGAGATTGAGGTCAAGCTATACACTAGGCCCTACTCTCACATATCCGGTCCCACTTAAGCTGGGTAAATATGGTAGTTTTTGGCACCTACTCCTCTTCCGACTAATGTGTACACCCCACGGACTAGGGTCGGAATGACGAGGGAGAGCCAACGGACACCATGAGCCAGAAAGGGGGTCTTACTAGCTCTATATTGGTCCAGGCGGGCTGTGAGACCCTACTTTCAAGGTACCCTGGATTTTGGGGTAGATGCTCTATACCGATGCCTGCGACTTTCTCCGCTACCGGCCCAGGCAGGTCAGTAAGATCAAACCCTTCTGTGCTCCTTAGCTAGTTTGGACAAGGGAAGGGGTAGAGCCCCGTACCGAGCCCTTTTACTTAACCCGGAAATCGCTTGGGGCTGAATCACCAAAATCTCAGATCTGGCCTCAGATTCGGCCTTCACCCTCCAACAATCATACAAAGTATAGGTCGCCGCTACTGTGATTTGTATATTGCACGCAGGAGCGCTCTATGGGCCAGGTTTCCAGCCTTGTTCTTGGACTTGGGCCGAGAAAGTAGTCGCACATTGTTCTCAAGATTCGTCCCAGAGAAAGACCCCGATATCCCCCCAATTTGAGGGTTGCGGTGAGTCTCGACCGCCCCAGTTAGTCTCTCCAGGCCCAGCTGGGTAGGACTGTGTAGCTCTATTCGCTGTCCGAGCGAAATTGTGGGGGAAACTCCCCCTTTTACTGTGAGAGATTTCTGAATTCAGAATTTTTCGGATTCAAGATTGACCTCGCTCAACCTGAACCATAAATTGTGCGATCAATTCGAGTCTATACAACATCACGCAAGTAGGCCTAGCTCATATTGTCCCTGAGCCTCGAGCATACTAATTGATCTCGTAAGTGTTTATGAAGGAGGCAGAATGGGTGCTATCGACCTCATAAACACCCCCTCATCTGGAGTTTTGAAAATGGCCAAACAACACCCCCATCTCGCTGTTGCCGCTTGTGCAAACGCACCAAGGTAGTAGCGCTAGGGCCTCTAGAGCATGGCTGTCCCACTCTTCGCTTCTCTCGACCTATTTTCATACCAACTTTCTCCCTTTTACTGTGGCTGGATTCGGCCTCAGAACCTAANGGGTCCCTAGGGTACCCCGGTAACCCCNGGTTMTTGGCCAAAAGTGAGCCCAAAWAGACCCTAAATCGGCGGATATCTCGCTTGGCCCTTACCATGCCTTAACAGGTACTAGAAGTAGAACCACCTTGGAGAGATGGTGGACACTCTGAGCTTGGTTCCTCACCTTAGCTTCCCGAGGTTCGGGCAGAATATCCATCCGAGTGAACCATATTTTGGGGTATCCGGGAACCCCTAGGCAAAGGCCCCCTTTCTCRAYCRTYCCGCACTATMATGGCCACAGKTCGATCCGTGAGGGCCTCCTGGGTAGGAGTGYGCGGCCTCATTCGAASCAGGKACGAGATCCGGCATGAAAAAGGCCCTTTTACTGKRGGAGGATTTGGACTCCAGATCCTAAGGGTCCCTAGGGTACCRGGTTCCTAGGAACCATAGCCAAAAGTGAGCCCAAAWAGACCTTGGATGGGGRKCTAAATTCCTTCTCCGATAAGATGACTAAGACGTCTTCGACCCAGATCCAAGAGGGAGAGCTGGAGGTGGGCCYRGTGCAGGTTTGGYTCCTTAGCTAGACCGACTATCGGAGGGTAGGGGTCRAATMTGGGTCATTTCTCGGATCMSGATAGTGCATGTGCATCGKCCCCGAAACTAGGCTACCACCCCYGCTAAGCCGCAAAACAGGGTCTTTGTTAGACACATCGGCTAGTCTCTCYATGTCAAATCGCCGCTAGAGGCCYCAGTCGGGAGAACACCACCCTGGTTTTTCCCAAAAAATCGATATGAGGATTTTAGGAAGACCARWGCCTCCGTGACTTCTGCTCACCCCTAACCTTCCCCAGAAAGACCTCCATWWGYCWTWTAAGGCCCAGACGGAAAATCCGGKSTCTYACGTTCTGTCCATTTCGGTCTCCATCGAGCAGGGAGGGTACCCTCAAAGRCCCTTTCAAGACCYTTTTCCTTAGATCTGGGACCGGATTTTTGGGTGGGTCTGCTWGRTGGCCGTCTCGCCAGCATCACGCGAGTTGATTTACTACGGCACCGAGCTACTCCTCTGGGATGGTCCTTGGTGGGCTTCGATTGGCRATCAGAGCTTGAGACTGACTCCTGCGCATACTTGTCTTCTGGCCTGATTCGGATYTGAGCGATTTGAGACACCCGAAWTCGGACTGTTCYGAAAGGCTTATTTTCGTCTTTCTGGACGATTCCAGGAGGCCTTCTCGGGAGCATCAAGCCAGTAGACGAGATCMGATATGGGGGTCTGCCCCAGTGATGACCYTGGGTGKCGCTAGATTGGGGATCGGAGCTCGAGCCGACGTCCTGGGCTTCGAGGAAGTTGGCCATATCTGCCGAAATCGTGGAAAACAGAGGTAAAGGGCCTTTAAAGCAAGACGCCCCATTTTCTAGCAGGTTGAATTGTGTTGAGGTCTCCTATGGTGCTCAAACGCCGTCAAACGTTTCACAAGAGAATTCAAGGCATCCTGGTGWGCTTCAACCGCGAGGAATACCCCTCTATYGAGATCTCGGTTCTGACGTCCATTTTGGCCAGAATCRTCGAACACNGGGGTTTTTGGCTTCTTTGTCTGCGATACTCTCCGATACGCCGGGTRGAGAGGTGCTCTGGCCCTCAAAGTACTACGCATAAGGAGCCAGAGGACCACGAAGAGCAGAAACACTAATAAAAATCTTGRCGGATTACWTGTTCTTTGKAAAGGCCCCTCCCCCCCCTAGGGAGGGTACTGTCCCTTTACCAGCATCGCAAAACCTGAAACCCCAGATTTTTATTAGTCGACCTCCCCCTCGGCTCATCCCAGCTCCCCGTCCCTAAGGGTSYTAGGCCCTCACACCTCGGGAGRCGGCGACATGGCCGAAGCYGACCYATTCCTTGCCTAATAAATTTCGGGCTATTTACTTCTCCTCAGTTAGTCTCCCCTATACCATGGGTATACCATGGTATACACACGACCATGGTTGCGATTCGTTTCGGCCGGAAATTTATTAGTSGCCAAARCCCTAGCAGTGTCCCAAGATCCACCCAACTAGAGGTGTACAGGCCTTGGAGGACCACCTAGGGGGTCGAGGTGACCAGACGACATGGTCTGCCTCTAATAAATTTCCKKATYYMWRSTWMWSWYWWCYTRAWYMMATARWTWWMTCYSCWMWWKSRWKRTRWWYKYYMSKSKGATAAWGKSYWRTGGCGAAATCTATAGGTCCAAAAGTTTATTAGGTAAGGAGTATCTCCAAACGGTCTACGGATTGCCCCACAGGCTTCTCCTGCCGATTCCAGGACCACTTACACAGAGGCACAGCCCAGGTTGAGGGCTAAGGTAGAGAAGTCGATCAGCCAGGTTCCCAGATCCCAGATCTCAAGACCAAACTAAGGTTTGACCGCGGGACGCCTAATCTGGGTCATCAGCTGCTCCAACCCAGGCATTGGAGGTCTGATGCCCRRAKWKKMWMRAKTGKSKMYWYYKWKMAWGRKKMKWSSWCMRYRYKYRRYKRAWAAMKYYCCTGNRGCTCANSWWTYKGWTYCCTTTTGTCTTACAGTAGGGTGGTATACCCTCCCCCTAGGGACTACACTGGTAAAGGTTTAAGCGGAAATGGGTGGCTAGGAAATTTATTAGGCAAGATATTATTGTAGATTGGCCCTCGACCTGCGGGTCCTGGGTTATCGAGGGCGTAGAGCACCCCTAGCGGCATCAGGAAGAGGTTCGAAGCACCGATCCTCTAATAAACTTTTAACTCAAATTTCAAGAACGTGAGAGTAGCWGTAGGGACAYACTAGGGCAWTATAGGGSGAACTCCCGGAAACCGGGGTAAAACRGCCAGAACCATGTAGAGGGGGTCAGTGCACACTGTATGCTCTTGTTACTTAGGWGATCTGAGAAATGGCCATTTTTAGCACTTCTCACCTCGGAAGTTTATTAGACCRACACCGTGTCCTCTCCTCCCCTYATCACGCCCWTGGAGGCCTACTGACCTACAACCCCTCCAGCCGCAASCAGAGCCGAAACGAAGCACACCTTCGACTAATAAAATTCTGAGCCCTCCAAATCCGAATCTATTGCMTGACACAGTGGTGTCCCCACCCCCTGGTATAGGGTACACCCTKKAATGCTTTCCGCGAAAATGACCACCCCAGAATTTTATTAGTCGATCTCCTCATGGAGGTTAGCCCTCCTCCCTTCTCTAGAGGTGTACCAGGTGTAGACTCCCCCTGACCTGCTTCGAGGTGTTGGCTAGGCTCTGATCGCCTAATAAATTTCCGGCACCCAGAATCGGTTTAAACGGATTCCACTCCATACCCTAGGGGATAGTCCCACTGAGTTTTAAAACTTAGAACTTATGCGAAAATKRSMYCMCWKKWWAWKTRYKRKKSTRMMWYTWTSWCMGRKACASGWSMKKMKKGWYMYNTTGTSCKCTACGGGCGATTCTAGGACTACTACACACCCACGGTCCGCAGGGCCGGATACGCAAAGACTAATAAATTTCCGAGGTCAAGATTCCGAAATTATTTTAATCCTAGGATCAGTATATGCATGTCCTAGCAAATGCAAGGAGAGTGGGGCTAGAACTGCACAGGAAGGTTCCTGAGAGGTCATGGAAGGTGACTAAGAGATCAGAATGGTCAGGCGAGATAGGTCCATTTTTTGGCAAAAGTGTGGCTAGGAAGTTTATTAGTCTATCCAGGCCTCGGATACACCTAATTCTTGCTGCATTGGGGTCCTGAGCCGATTCTAGGGTGACTCCACTGGCACGTTCCGCAGGGACCTCGACTAGGGTCCAAATAGATTTCCGAGGTTCAACATCAAAAGTTGTCAATACACTAGGGATATGCCCGATTTCGCACGTCCAAACCACCCGGAAGTTTATTAGTCGAACACCTCCTCTGATGCACCCCAGTTCCCGTCTATAGACACCACTAGGGTAGAGACTTAGAGTGATGGCCATAGCAGTCGAAGGAAGGCATGCCCTCGCCTAATGAACTTCCGACCAAAACACGCCGAATTGCCCTGTATCAGGGGGTGCAAGCTGATT
>NVUI01000016.1 GCA_002733105.1 Methylophaga sp. | reverse complement strand
CCACACGCATTACTTGATACTTATTTTTTTAAAGAGCGTTTGTCGCCATTTCTGGCTACAAAGAAGCGAGAATTATACAGCCTCTCAGCAGGCTGTCAATCTTTTTTCACCAATCTTACCTATTATTTTACGTTAAAACCTTCAAGTAAAAATACCGACTATTTTTTCACTCTAATTTTAGAGAAAAAACATAAAAAAGCCGACTTTCGTCGGCTTCTTTAAATATTACACTTTAACTAATTTATTCTGCTTCAACTGCTTCAACTTCTTCAGTTTTACGATCAACAAGCTCAACAATAGCCATTGGCGCTTTATCACCTGCACGTAAACCCGTTTTCAGAATACGCACATAACCGCCAGGACGTGAAACTGAACGAGGCCCTATATCTGTGAACAGCTTTGTGACTATTTCTTTATTGCCTAGCCGTGAAAATGCAAGACGACGGTTCGCCACACTATCCACTTTACCTAAGGTAATAAGAGGCTCAACAACACCACGAAGTTCTTTCGCTTTTGGCAATGTTGTTCGAATAATTTCGTGTTCCATCAGTGAAGCCGCCATATTTTTAAACATAGCTTTTCTATGGCTGCTATTACGATTTAATTGACGACCAGAATTACGATGACGCATTTTGTTTACCCTATTTCTTTTTTAATGCTGAAGTAGCTTCAGTATTTATTTCTGTTCAACAGATGCAGGCGGCCAGTTGTCAAGGTACATACCTAATGACAGACCTTTTGACGCTAAAACATCTTTAATTTCTGTTAATGATTTCTTACCTAAATTTGGCGTTTTAAGTAACTCCATTTCAGTACGCTGAATCAAGTCACCCACGTAGTAAATATTTTCAGCTTTCAAACAATTTGCTGATCTGACGGTCAAATCCAAATCATCAATAGCTTGTAATAATGCGGGATCAACTTCTGGCTGCTTAGGTTCAACAGCGGCTTCTTCAATAACTTTAAAATCAACAAATGAAGATAACTGATCACTCAATATTGTTGATGCATACTTAATAGCATCTTCTGCTTCAAGAGTACCATTTGTATCTACATCTATAATTAACTTATCAAGATCAGTACGGTTATCTACACGAGCACTTTCTACTTTGTAAGTGACCATATTGACTGGACTAAATGATGCATCCAGATAAAGCTGACCGATAACGCGATCTTCATCTTCAGCCAATGACCGAGTATTAGATGGCGAATAACCACGGCCTTGAACCACTTTAAGTGTTACCGCTAAGCTGCCACCTGTTAAATTAGCAATCACATGGTCTGGATTAACGATTTCAACATTATGCGGTATTTGAATATCTGCAGCAGTGACCTGCCCAACGCCTTCTTTATTAATGGTTAAAATAACTTCATCAAGATCATCATGCAATTTAATTGCCAGACCTTTCATGTTTAAAAGAATATCTAACACATCTTCTTGGATACCATCAATTGCTGAGTACTCATGTACTACACCATCAATTTGTGCTTCTACCACTGCCGCGCCTTCCATTGAAGACAACAGGATACGACGTAATGCGTTACCTAGTGTATGTCCGAAACCGCGTTCTAACGGCTCCAAAATTAGGCGTGTGTGTGTATCACTAATTTTTTGGATGTCTACCATCCGCGGTTTAAGAAACTGACTCGTATAGGTTGTCATGCAAATTCCTCTAGATAAATCTCACACTGGAGATTTAGTTAAAACTATTTCGAGTAAAGCTCTACCACTAAGTACTCAGCAAGCTCTGATGGGAGTTCGTCCCGCTCAGGAATGCGTTTGAATACACCTGATAAACCCTTTACATTTACTTCCACCCATTCAGGTAAGCCGAACTGTTCAGCTACCGACATAGCATTGATAATGCGGTCTTGTTTTTTTGCTTTTTCACGAACTTCAACTGTATCACCCTCTTGCACTTGGTAAGAGGCAATATTTACGACCTTACCATTAACAAGGATCGCCTTGTGTGCAACCAGCTGTCTTGACTCTGCACGAGTAGAACCATATCCCATGCGGTAAACTACATTATCTAGGCGCTGCTCTAACATATTCAAAAGGTTGGTGCCTGTTGGCCCTTTCTTTTTATCAGATGCAATATAATAATTTCTAAATTGCTTTTCAAGCACACCATAGATACGACGAATACGCTGCTTAGCTCTTAACTGTAATGAATACTCTGAGTCACGACTTCTGCGAGCACCATGTTGTCCAGGCTTTTGTTCAATCTTACATTTGCTCTCAATTGGGTTACCTCTGCTTTTCAAAAACAGATCAGTACCTTCTCTACGGCTTAATTTACAAGTTGGGCCACGATATTTTCCCATTTATCTACTCCAAATATCTAAACTAAACACGGCGACGCTTAGGAGGTCGGCAACCATTATGAGGAATGGGTGTTACGTCAGTAATGTTATTAATTTTAAATCCTAAATTATTCAATGCGCGAACTGCTGATTCACGACCTGGGCCAGGACCTTTGATTTCTACATCAAGGTTCTTCATGCCAAAATCTTTCACAATTTCACCGGCTTTTTCAGCCGCTACCTGTGCAGCAAAAGGCGTACTTTTACGTGAACCTCGGAAACCACAACCACCTGAAGTGGCCCATGCCAGCGTGTTGCCTTGACGATCTGTGATTGTAATTATTGTGTTATTGAATGATGCATGCACATGTGCAACACCATCCACCACATTTTTTTTAACACGTTTACGTTGACGTGCTGCTGAATTTGCCATCGAAAAGCCTCTTTACCTTATTTAATCATACGGCGAGGACCTTTACGTGTCCTTGCATTTGTTTTTGTTCTTTGTCCGCGCAAGGGTAATCCCCTACGATGACGAATACCACGGTAGCACCCTAAGTCTTTTAATCGTTTGATATCCATGGACACTTCACGACGCAAATCACCTTCAACAGTATGCTTACCCACTTCTGTACGAAGCGCTTCTACTTCTTGCTCTGTTAGATCTCTTATTTTTGTATCCGGCGCTATACCCGCATCCGCACAAACTTGTTGAGCACGGGTACGTCCGATACCATAAATAGAGGTTAACGCTATTACCGTGTGCTTTTGCACAGGTACATTTATTCCAGCAATACGAGCCATTGAGCTACCCTAAAATTCTATAGAAGTGAACAGAGAATTCTATCATAGAAGACCCTTATTCAACAACAAATTAATTAATTGATTATCCTTGACGTTGCTTGTGACGTGGTTCTACACAAATCACTCGTACAATGCCTTTACGCTTAACTATTTTACAATTACGACAAATCTTTTTTACCGACGCTTGAACTTTCATCGAACTTCTCCACCAAATTGATCTACGGTTTTAATTTAAAAAACCTGACATACCATTATTATTCTTGTTTGATTTTTTCATCAAACCTTCATACTGCTGTGACATCATGTGTGATTGTACTTGTGATACAAAATCCATCACCACCACCACAATAATTAGTAACGATGTACCACCGAAATAAAAGGGTACACTCCAATATAGAATCAAAAACTCAGGTAATAAACACACAGCTGTAATATAGATAGCACCTGCGAGTGTTAGCCTACCCATAACACTATCAATATATCGCGTTGTTTGTTCGCCAGGGCGTATGCCTGGTATAAACGCACCTGATTTTTGTAAATTTTCTGCTGTTTCTTTCGGATTAAAAACTAATGCCGTATAAAAGAAACAGAAAAAGATGATCGCAACAGCATAGGCCAACACATACATAGGTTGCCCTGGTGACATTAGCGTTGAAATATTTTTTAACCATTCCATGCCTTCAGAAGCACCGAACCACCCGGCAATTGTTGCAGGAAACAAAATAATACTTGATGCAAATATAGGTGGAATAACACCCGCCATATTCAGCTTAAGAGGTAAATGTGTTGCTTGACCAGCCATCATTTTACGGCCTTGCTGACGCTTTGCGTAGTGAATGGGAATACGACGCTGTGCACGTTCAACAAAGACAACGAAGGCGGTGACAGCTAATGCACCGACCAACAGTGTTATCACCAAAAACGTATGTAATTGACCCGTCCGTGCTAATTCTAGAGTACCACCAATCGCTGCTGGTAAACCAGCTACAATCCCTGCAAAAATAATCAATGAGATACCATTACCAATACCTCGTTCCGTAATTTGCTCACCTAGCCACATTAAAAACATGGTGCCTGTGACAAGTGTAATAACGGCTGTAATCCGGAAAACAAAACCAGGATCAACTACTACGCCAATACCTGATGCACTCTGACTTTCCAATGCAATCGCGATACCAAGGGCTTGAAACGTGGCAAGAACCAAAGTTCCATACCGAGTATATTGTGTTATTTTTCTTTTGCCTGCTGCGCCTTCCTTTTTAAGCTGCGCTAATTTTGGATGCACTACCGTCAATAACTGCATAATAATAGAGGCTGAGATATACGGCATGATCCCCAATGCAAAAACAGACAGTCTAGACAATGCACCACCAGAAAACATGTTAAACATGTCTAAGATCGTGCCTTTTTGTTGGTCAAACATGACGGCTAATGCCGCAGGGTCTATACCCGGTACGGGCATAAATGTGCCAAACCTGTAGACAAGCAGTGCTCCCAATACAAATAATAGGCGACTTTTTAACTCAGCAAATTTACCTGTCTGTGTGTTTTCCACGTCAGTTACTCGACCTTACCGCCGGCAGATTCAATTGCCTGTTTAGCACCCGCAGTGACTGCAATACCTTTTACTGTAATAGCTGTAGCGATATCACCGGAGTTAATCACTTTAACGCGTTGTGTGTTAGCTGCAACCGCTCCCGCAGTTTTCAGTGCTAACAAATCAATTACTTCAGCTTCTATTGACGCAATAACATCTAAGCGCACTTCAGCAGTGGTTGCACTTTTACGTGATGTAAAACCGACTTTTGGTAAACGACGTTGTAAAGGTTGTTGCCCCCCTTCAAAACCTCGTTTACTAAAACCACCTGAACGTGATTTTTGACCCTTATGTCCTCTACCACATGTTTTACCAGTGCCAGATCCAATGCCTCGACCCACTCGTTTAGCATCTTTTTTTGAACCTTCAGCAGGAGCAATCGTATTTAAACGCATTTTATACTTCCTCAACCTTTAACAAGTATGAAACATGATTAATCATGCCCCTGTTTTCAGGCGTATCAATAACTATTGCACTGCTGCCTGTCTTTCTCAAGCCAAGACCAGCGACACATGCTTTATGTTTAGCCAAGCGACCGATAGTGCTTTTCACTAATGTAACTTTTAATTGTGCTTGTGATGCCATTTTATTTATTCCATGATCTCAGCAACTGACTTACCACGTTTGGCAGCAACTGCTTCAGGGTTATTCATCTCTGACAAACCTTTAATTGTGGCACGAACCACATTTAATGGGTTTGTTGAACCAATAGATTTGGCTAGGACGTTATGCACACCTACCGCATCAAACACTGCACGCATCGCTCCACCGGCAATTACACCCGTACCATCAGATGCTGGCTGCATGTAGACCTTTGCAGCACCATGTCGTGCTGTCAGAGGGTGTTGTAGAGTGTGTCCATTCAAAGTGACTGTATGCATGTTCTTTCTTGCTTCATCCATTGCTTTTTGGATGGCAACAGGAACTTCACGCGCCTTTCCTTGGCCGAAACCTACACGACCTTCACCATCACCAACAACTGTCAATGCAGAAAACCCGAAAACGCGACCGCCTTTTACGACTTTTGCTACACGGCGGATGCCGACTAATTTTTCAACTAAACCGTCTGATGGGCCTTGGCCTTGACGCTGATCATTTTGTGCCATGTGATAATACCTTTAAATTTAAAACTGCAAGCCGTTTTCACGTGCAGCGTCTGCTAATGCTTTGACACGACCGTGAAAACTAAAGCCAGAACGGTCAAATGCAACCTTCGTTACACCTTCTTTGACCGCACGCTCTGCGACAGCTTTACCTACAAGTTCTGCTGCAGAAACGTTACCAGTATTTGATAATTCTTTTTTTACTACCGCATCAAGTGTTGATGCAGAAGCAATAACTTTAGAGCTATCATGCGCAAGCACTTGAGCATAAATATGACGAGGCGTTCTATGCACAGTAAGCCGATAGACTTCCTGCTCTTTAATTCTAGCCCGTGTTTTTGTCGCTCTACGTAAACGTGAATTCTTCTTATCCATTGTTCAGCCTAATTATTTTTTCTTAGCATCTTTACGAACAACATGTTCATCGGAATAACGTACACCTTTACCTTTGTAAGGCTCTGGTGGACGATACGCACGAATATCTGCTGCTACTTGACCTACTACTTGTTTGTCTGAACCAGACACAACAATTTCGGTTTGACTTGGTGTTTCAATTTTAATGCCTTCTGGCACTTTATACACGACAGGATGTGAAAAGCCTAAAGTCAGGTCTAATTTATCACCCTGTGCTTTTGCTCTATAACCCACACCAACTAACGTTAATTTCTTTTCAAAACCATGTGTCACACCTACCACCATATTATTCAATAAAGCACGTGTGGTGCCTGATAATGCGACAGATTGTCTTGACTTTGTACGTGCAGTTGCTTTTAACTCACCATCCTGTTGTGAAACTTCAACATCGGGGTGAATACTACGACTTAACGTACCTTTACTACCTTTAATAGAAATCTCATTATCTTTTAATGAAACCTCAACACCAGACGGGATAACCACCGGTGCATTTGCAACTCGTGACATCTTTAAATCTCCAAATACTGTAGGTTAGCTAACTGCACACAGGACTTCACCGCCCTGGCCAAGAGATCTTGCTTTACGATCCGTCATCACACCTTGCGATGTTGAAACAATTGCAACGCCCATACCACCAATAACTTTAGGAATATCATTTGCAGCTTTATAGACTCGCAAACCCGGACGACTGACTCGATCAATCTGCGAAATAACCGCTTTACCGTCAAAATATTTCAAAGAAATTGAAAGAACAGCCTTGCCATCAACATCATTTACATTGATTGCAGAAATATAACCTTCATCTTCTAAAACCTTAGCAATACTCACCTTAACTTTAGAAGATGGCATAGAAACTTCAGTTTTATTTGCGCGTTGTGCATTGCGAATGCGTGTCAGCATATCTGCAATTGGATCTGTCATACTCATTTTATATTAGCTCCACTATCTCTTAATATTAGGTTGGTACTACCAACTCGCCATTACCAAACCAGGGATATCGCCCTTCATCGCATGTTCACGTAGCTTGTTTCTTGACAAGCCAAACTTACGATAATAACCATGTGGACGGCCTGTAATTTCACAACGATTTCTCATGCGAACTGCACTTGAGTTACGAGGTAAAGCATGGAATTTCTTTGCTGCTTCTTGACGCTCATCAAAACTCAATGACATATCGATTATTTGCTTTTTAAGTTCAAGACGCTTTGCAGCGTATTTTTTTACCATTTTAGCTCTTTTAATCTCGCGATTAACCATGCAACGTTTAGCCATAACTTATTCCATCCAACTTATATTTATTTTCTAAAAGGAAACTTAAATGCTGTCAATAATGCAAGCGATTCTTCAGCATTTTTTGCTGTTGTAGTAATGGTAATATCCATACCACGTAATTTATCAATTTTGTCATATTCTATTTCTGGGAAGATAATCTGTTCCTTCACACCCATACTATAGTTTCCTTGCCCATCGAATGACTTAGGATTTAACCCTCGAAAATCACGGATCCTAGGAATGGAAATAGTGACCAACCGATCGAGAAAATCGTACATACGATCTGAACGTAATGTTACTTTACAACCAACTGGCCAGCCTTCACGTAATTTAAAGCCCGCTATAGATTTTTTAGCCTTAGTAATAACTACCTTTTGGCCAGAAATCTTTTCCATATCAGCAACAGCACTTTCTAATACTTTTTTATCTGTTAGAGCCTCACCAACACCCATATTCAGAGTGATCTTGGTAATTCTTGGTACTTCCATGACTGACTTATAACCAAACTGTTCAGTTAACTGTTTGACTACAGTATCACGATAAAAATCTTTTAATCTATTCACTATAAATACCTAATTTCGCTTAGACGCCAACGACTTCGCCGTTCGACTTAAACACGCGGACCTTACGCCCATCATCTAATGTTTTAAACCCAACTTTATCACCCTTACCTGTTGCAGGGTTTAACAAAGCTAAATTTGAGCCTTGAATTGGCATTTCTTTTTCAACAATTCCACCCGCGCTACCTAGTGCTGGATTAGGTTTTGTATGTTTTTTAACAAGGTTAATACCCTGAACAATAAACTTACCATCTTGCTCACGACTTACAATTTCACCTTGTTTACCACGGTCTTTGCCAGTAGTAATGATGACTTGATCGCCTTTTACTAATCTTTCCATCTCAAAATTCCTACTTATAATACTTCTGGTGCAAGTGAAATAATCTTCATAAACTTCTCGCCACGAAGCTCCCGTGTTACTGGGCCAAAGATACGCGTGCCAATTGGTTGATGTGCAGCATTTAACAATACAGCTGCATTACTATCAAAACGAATTACCGATCCATCAGGACGACGAACACCTTTCCGTGTTCTAACGATAACCGCATTATGAACTTCACCTTTTTTCACTTTACCACGTGGCACTGCTTCTTTAATAGTGACTTTAATAACGTCACCGATACCAGCATAGCGGCGATGTGACCCACCTAATACTTTAATACATTCAATTCGTTTAGCTCCGCTGTTGTCTGCGGCATCTAAGCTACTTTGCATTTGAATCATGGTCTAAACTCCAATATAACCAGCAGTGCTATTTAGCACGGCTGATGATTTCAACCAGGTTCCAGCTCTTGGTCTTAGACAAAGGGCGACTTGGACTAATATTTACTACATCACCAATATTGCATTCATTCTTTTCATCATGCGCATGAAATTTGGTAGATCTTTTTACATATTTCTTATAAATAGGATGGGCTACTTTACGCTCAACCAACACTGTAATGGTTTTATCCATCTTGTCGCTAACTACGCGACCAGTTACTAAACGTGTACTACTTTCCTGTTCACTCATTTTTGTACCCTATTTCTTTTCGTTAAGCACAGTTTTGATACGAGCAATGTCACGGCGAACACGCTTAATCTCACTGGAGCGTGTCAATTGGCCCGTAGCATTTTGCATACGTAAATTAAACTGTTCCTTATGAAGAGCTTCTAACTCTTGTGCCATTTCTTCGGCAGTTTTCTGTCTAATTTCGCTCGCTTTCATTACAATATTGCCCGCGTTACAAATGTTGTTTTAACTGGAAGCTTTGCTGCAGCAAGACGAAATGCTTCTCTAGCTACGTCTTCATCAACACCTTCCATTTCATAGAGCATGCGTCCAGGCTGTACATTTGCAACCCAGTATTCAACATTACCCTTACCTTTACCTTGACGAACCTCTAGCGGTTTACTAGTGATTGGCTTATCAGGGAAAATGCGGATCCAGATTTTACCACCACGCTTAACATAACGAGTCATCGCACGACGAGCCGCTTCAATTTGACGCGCAGTAACCCGACCACGTTCTAATGACTTAAGTCCAAACTCACCAAAACTGACTTTTGACCCACGATGAGCCAAGCCTCGGTTCCGCAGTTTCATCTGCTTTCTAAATTTTGTTCTTTTTGGCTGTAACATTGGTTATAACCTTATTTCTCTGTAAGTGCTGAAGCTGATGATTTCGCATCTAAAACTTCACCCTTAAAAATCCAAACTTTGACACCAATGATGCCGTAGGTAGTATTTGCTTCGGCAGTACCATAATCAATATCTGCTCGCAAAGTATGTAAAGGCACTCGACCTTCTCGATACCATTCGGTACGCGCAATCTCTGCACCATTTAAGCGACCACCAACATTGATACGAATACCACCGGCACCTAAACGCATCGTGTTAGTCACTGCACGCTTCATTGCTCTGCGGAACATGATACGGCGCTCTAACTGCTGCGCAACGCTTTCAGCAACTAATGTTGCATCAAGCTCTGGCTTACGAATCTCTTCCACACCGACAGTAACAGGTATACCCATAATAGCCGACACTTCACGGCGTAACTTATCGATGTCTTCGCCTTTTTTACCAATGACAATCCCTGGACGTGCCGTGTGGATAGTAATTTTGGCATTTTTTGCTGGCCTATCAATCTGAATTTTGCTGACCGACGCATGCGAAAGCTTATTTTTAAGATATGCTCGGACTTTTATGTCCTCATTAAGCATACCTGCATAATCTGCAGAATCGGCATACCAGATTGAATTCCAATCTTTTATTATACCAAGTCTAAAGCCAGTTGGGTGAACCTTTTGTCCCATAAGTATTCTCTCTTACTTTTCGTCTACAACCACAGTAATGTGGCTTGTACGTTTAAGGATACGGTTACCACGTCCTTTAGCACGTGGTGACATACGTTTCATTGTTGAACCTTCATCAACCATAACTGCTGATATATATAACTCATCAATATCAGCACCATCATTGTGTTCAGCATTAGCTATCGCTGAATCCAAGACGTCCTTCATCAATGAAGCAGCCTTCTTAGGACTGAAGGTCAATATATTGATTGCCTTTTCAACGGGCAACCCTCTGATTTGATCTGCAACCAAACGTACTTTCTGTGCAGAAATTCTTGCATAGCTGTATTTTGCTTTTGTAGCCATATCTCTACCTTATCTCGATTTCTTATCGGCAATATGACCTCTAAAGGTCCTCGTTGGTGCGAACTCGCCCAACTTATGCCCAACCATGTCTTCAGTAATAAACACAGGGATGTGCTGTCTCCCATTATGAACAGCGATGGTTAAACCGATCATTTCAGGTGAAATCATTGAACGTCTTGACCATGTTTTGATCGGACGTTTGTTATCAGTTTCTATCGCTTTCAAGACCTTATTTTCAAGGTGCTGGTCAATAAAAGGACCCTTTTTAATTGAACGCGGCATATTAATTCCTAAATTTATTTCCGGTTACGACGACGCACAATCAAACTATCTGTACGTTTATTCTTGCGAGTTTTATAGCCTTTTGTTGGCATACCCCACGGTGACACAGGATGTCGACCACCTGATGTGCGGCCTTCACCACCACCATGCGGATGATCAACGGGGTTCATAACAACACCACGTACAGTAGGACGAACACCACGCCAGCGTGTTGCCCCGGCCTTACCTAATGAACGTAAAGCATGCTCACCATTACCTACCTCACCCATTGTTGCTTTACATTCAAGTAGAATTTTACGCATTTCGCCAGAACGTAACCGCAATGTTGCATATCCGTTTTCACGAGCAACAAATTGAGCACTACTACCTGCACTACGGGCTATTTGAGCACCCTTACCCGGCTTCATTTCAATACAATGTATTGTACTACCCAACGGGATATCGGCTAATTTCAAACAGTTTCCAGCGCGTATTGCAGCATCAGGACCTGATTCAAGACGATCTCCTGCCACAACACCTTTAGGCGCTATAATGTAGGTTTTTTCACCATCAGCATAACTAAGCAACGCAATATGTGCCGTTCTATTTGGGTCATACTCAATACGCTCTACAACAGCTGGAATGCTATCTTTAGTGCGTTTAAAGTCGATCAAACGGTAACGTTGCTTATGACCACCACCACGATGTCTTACTGTGATGCGACCTGCATTATTACGTCCACCCGATTTAGTTTTCTTTTCAACCAACGGTGCATAAGGCGCGCCTTTATGTAGATCTTTAGTTGTTACTTGAACAACAAATCTGCGCCCTGCCGATGTAGGTTTAGCTTTTCTTAGTGCCATTCCTGATTCCTCACCCGTACTCTATTTATTCGCTAAGAAAGTTAATATCAGCACCATCTACAAGTGTGACATAAGCTTTTTTCCAATCATTACGCCTGCCCATTGTACGGCCTGCACGTTTGATTTTGCCTTTCACATTTGCTGTAGTTATCGATACAACTTTTACATCAAACATATGTTCAACCGCATGTTTGATTTCTAATTTACTGGCACTTGGTAATACTTTCAGTACTACCTGATTATATTTTTCAGCAACCCGTGATGCTTTTTCTGCAACAACAGGGCCTATAATTACTTTAGTTAAGCGCTCTAGGTTCATGCTAAAGACTCCTCTAATTTGCGAACAGAGTCCTCACTCATCATCACCTTCTCAAACCGAAGTAATGCAACCGGATTAACATGTGCCGCATCAGTAGCAGCAATGTTATACAAATTACGTGACGCAAGATCAAGATTACCTGCTGCATTCTCTGTCACAATAAGTACATTTGTCAGACCTAGTGCATTTGTTTTAGCTAGCAAGTCTTTAGTTTTTGGCGTGTCAAGCTCAACTTTATCTACAACAATCAACGCATCGTTTCGTCTCAATTCAGACAAGATGGTGCAAAGCGCACTACGATACATTTTACGATTAACTTTTTGACTATAATCTCTATTTTTCGCAGCAAAGGTTTGACCACCAGAACGCCAAAGTGGACTTCTAATTGTACCTGCACGAGCCCGACCACTACCTTTTTGTGCGAATGGCTTTCTACCACCACCCCTTACTTCAGAGCGTGTTTTTTGTGCATGCGTACCACTACGAGCACCGGCCAAATGAGCGGTTACTACTTGATGCACTAACGCTTGATTATATTCACGGTCAAATAAAGCATCAGAAACTGAAATCTTTTTTGCTTTTTTACCGTCAAATGATTCTAACTTAAGATCCACGATTATTCCCCTAAGAACCTTTAGACTTTAACAGCCGGACGAATGACAACATCACTACCAGCCGAACCAGGCACAGAGCCTTTAACAAGTAGTAAGTTTCTTTCTCCGTCAACACGCACCACAGATAAGTTCTGTTGTGTACGTTTAACATCACCCATATGGCCCGCCATCTTCTTACCTTTGAAGACACGACCAGGTGTTTGACACATACCCGTCGAACCCAAAGCTCTATGTGACACAGAGTTACCATGCGTTGCATCACCACCACGGAATCCGTAGCGCTTCATTGCTCCCGCAAAGCCTTTACCTTTTGTAATACCAGTAACGTCGATCGGCTGACCTTCCTCAAAGATATCCACTTTAATTTCTGAACCCAACTCAAAGTCACTTGTAGAGTCAACAGTGAATTCCCATTCTCTGCGCCCTGCTGAAGATGATGCTTTGGCAAAATGTCCCGCTTGTGACTTAGGCACACGAGATGCTTTGCGTTCACCAACAGTGACTTGAATCGCGTTATACCCATCTATTTCTGTCGTTTTCAATTGACTGATACGATTTGGTTCTACTTCAATTACCGTTACAGGTGTTGATACGCCATCTTCTGTGAAGACACGTGTCATACCACGTTTACGGCCTACGAGTCCGATAGTCATTAATCCAACCCCTACTTAATTCAACTTAATCTGGACATCTACGCCTGCAGCGAGATCCAGCTTCATCAGAGCATCTACCGTTTTCTCAGTAGGCTCAACAATATCCATAAGGCGCTTGTGAGTACGTATTTCATACTGATCACGAGCATCCTTATTAACGTGTGGTGAAATCAAAATTGTAAAACGCTCTTTTTTAGTCGGCAATGGAATTGGACCATTAACCCGAGCACCTGTACGCTTTGCAGTTTCTACAATTTCTTTTGCTGATTGATCGATCAAACGGTGATCGAAAGATTTCAGCCTAATTCTAATAGTTTGAGTTGATGCCATTTTATTTACTCTTTACTCAGTAATCTTACTAACGACACCAGCACCAACGGTACGGCCGCCTTCACGAATAGCAAAACGTAAACCTTCTTCCATCGCAATCGGTGCGATTAAGGTTACGTCCATTTTAACGTTATCTCCAGGCATCACCATTTCAATACCTTTCGGTAATTCACATGCGCCTGTAACGTCGGTGGTTCGAAAGTAGAACTGTGGACGGTAACCATTAAAAAATGGGGTGTGTCGACCACCTTCGTCTTTCGATAAAATGTAAACTTCTGCATCAAATCGTGTGTGTGGATTAATGCTGCCAACGTGGGCCAATACTTGACCACGGTCAACATCTTCACGTTTAGTTCCACGTAACAATACACCTACGTTGTCGCCCGCCATTCCTTCATCAAGAAGCTTACGGAACATTTCAACTCCGGTACAGGTGGTCTTCGCTGTTTCTTTGATACCAACGATTTCTAATTCTTCACCTACTTTAACTATACCGCGCTCGATACGACCAGTCACTACGGTGCCACGACCTGAGATTGAGAATACATCTTCAATCGGCATAAGGAACGGGCCGTCAATCGCACGTACAGGTTCGGGGAAGTAGCTGTCCATGGCTTCGCCCAATTTAATAATAGAGGGAACACCAATTTCACTGGTGTCGCCTTCTAATGCTTTAAGCGCGCTACCAACAATAATGGGGGTGTCATCACCAGGAAAGTCATATTTGTCTAATAATTCCCGAATTTCCATTTCAACTAATTCGATCAGTTCTTCRTCATCAACCATGTCTGCTTTATTCATGAACACGATGATGTAAGGCACACCTACTTGACGTGATAACAGGATATGTTCACGTGTTTGTGGCATCGGACCATCGGCTGCATTAACCACTAAGATAGCCCCATCCATTTGCGCGGCACCGGTGATCATGTTTTTAACATAGTCAGCATGGCCTGGGCAATCTACGTGGGCGTAGTGACGGTTGGCTGTTTCATATTCAACGTGTGAGGTTGAGATGGTGATACCACGCTCTCTTTCTTCCGGCGCGTTATCAATATCTGCAAACGATTTGACTTCGCCACCTTGCGCTTCTGCCATCACTTTTGTGATCGCGGCGGTCAATGTGGTCTTGCCATGATCTACGTGACCAATCGTGCCCACGTTGACGTGGGGCTTCGTTCTTTCAAATTTTTCCTTAGACATGTCTAAATTTCCCCGTCAAAATTATCCAATTACAAAAAACAAAAACGACAAGAAAGTCTTGCCTCATCAAAAACACTATTGTGGAGCCCACAATCAGAATCGAACTGATGACCTCATCCTTACCATGGATGCGCTCTACCGACTGAGCTATGCGGGCCTACTAATCCAAAACAAATATGGAGCGGGTGATGGGAATCGAACCCACGTGATCAGCTTGGAAGGCTGGAGTTCTACCATTGAACTACACCCGCAAACACAACTTAATACTCTATATATACAATGGTGGAGGGGGGAGGATTCGAACCTCCGAAGGCGGAGCCGTCAGATTTACAGTCTGATCCCTTTGGCCACTCGGGAACCCCTCCACTAAAAGCCGGCCATTTTGCGTAAATTACAGTTAATTGTCAACAATAAAGTTAATCTACAGCATTGTGCATAGAAGATAGTGACTTATTACCTACATATATGAAGGTATAGTTAATTATAGCTGCGCTAGAAAACACCACATAGTATACTATTCTGCGCTTTAGAACATTATTATGTAGGAGTTTTAATTATGGAGCAGTACCGAGGTACGACTATCCTTTCTTTTCGCCGCAATGGCCAAGTTGTTATTGGCGGTGATGGCCAAGTTAGCCTTGGAAACACCATTATGAAAGGTAATGCACGAAAAGTTCGACGCCTATATCACGATAAAGTGATTGCTGGATTTGCCGGTGGTACCGCTGATGCGTTTACTTTATTTGAACGTTTTGAAGCTAAACTTGAAAAACATCAAGGTAATCTTACTCGAAGTGCGCTTGAATTAGCAAAAGACTGGCGTACCGACAGAATGATGCGTCGTTTAGAGGCATTACTCGCTGTTGCTGACAGCCAATCTTCATTAATTATTACCGGTAACGGCGATGTGATTGAACCCGAAAATGGCTTAATGGCTATTGGTTCTGGTGGCCCTTTTGCACAATCAGCTGCCACTGCTTTGATCGAAAATACCGATCTAAGTGCCCGAGACATTGTTGAAAAAGGCCTTAATATTGCTGCCGATATTTGTATTTATACTAACCATAATCTCACCATCGAAACATTAGAAAGCGAGTCATAACACATCACTATGCAGACATTAACACCTAAACAAATTGTTCAAGAACTTGATAAACATATCATTGGACAACAAGCGGCTAAAAAGGCCGTTGCTATTGCGCTTCGTAATCGCTGGCGTCGTAAACAATTATCAACTGAACTACAACAAGAAATTACCCCAAAAAATATTTTAATGATAGGTCCAACTGGGGTGGGTAAAACAGAAATAGCACGCCGGTTAGCCTCTCTTGCCAATGCGCCTTTTATTAAAATTGAAGCGACTAAGTTTACTGAGGTTGGGTATGTCGGCCGTGATGTTGAATCAATTATTCGCGATCTTGCAGAGATGGCAATGAAAATGTTGCGTGAACAGGCTATTGAAGCTGTCAAAATAAAAGCGGATGATGCGGCTGAAGAACGAATTTTAGACGCATTATTACGCCCTGCACGAGATCAAGAAACAGAAGATGATTCTACGACTCGCCAACGTTTCAGAAAAATGTTGCGTGAAGGAAAACTAGATGAGCGTGAAATTGAATTAGAACTTTCTACGCCTAATGTTGGCGTAGAAATCATGTCTCCTCCCGGCATGGAGGAAATGACAAATCAGTTACAAGACATGTTCCAAAACATGGGTTCATCACGTACGGCAACTCGCAAATTAACGGTAGCTAAAGCCCTAAGAGCACTGACAGAAGAAGAAGCAGGCAAACTAATCAATGATGATGAACTTAAATCTCAAGTAATTGAAGCTGTTGAACAAAATGGCATTGTATTTCTGGATGAAATCGATAAAATCACCCATCGAAGTGAAGGTGGTAGCGGTGCTGATGTATCTCGTGCCGGTGTACAACGTGATTTATTACCTTTGGTTGAAGGCAGCACAGTCTCCACTAAATATGGCATGTTAAAAACAGATCATATTTTATTTATTGCTTCTGGTGCCTTTCACCTTAGCAAACCTTCTGATCTTATCCCTGAGTTGCAAGGTCGCCTACCTATTCGAGTCGAGCTTGATGCCTTAGGCGCTGATGAGTTTGTTCGCATTTTAACGGAGCCAGATGCCTCATTAACTGAGCAATATATTGCACTATTAGCCACTGAAGGATCCAAAATATCCTTCAGCAAGGATGGATTGCAACGTATTGCAGAGTTGGCTTGGCAAGTAAATGAACAAACTGAAAATATTGGTGCTCGCCGCTTACATACTCTATTAGAAAAATTGCTTGAAGATATCTCTTTTAATACGTCAGATGATGCCACCACTGACATCATTATTGATGCTGATTATGTCGACCAGCAACTTTCTAGCTTAGTGCAAGATGAAGATCTTTCACGTTATATTTTGTAGGGCGAACTCATGGCAAATAACACTCCTCCCTCAGGCATAATATTACATAAAAAATCAAAAAGTATTGAACTGAGTTATGGCGATATAAGTTACAATTTATCCGCAGAATATCTACGCGTTTATTCACCATCGGCAGAAGTTAGAGGCCATGGAGCAGGACAAGAAGTACTTCAAACCAATAAAGAACAAGTCGGCATCAACCAACTTGAACCTAGCGGTAATTACGCACTCAAAATTCACTTTGATGACGGGCATAATAGTGGGCTATTCTCATGGGATTATTTATACGATCTTGCCACACAACAGCAAGCCCGCTGGCAAGATTATCTAGACCGTCTTAAAAAAGCCGGTTATCAACGACAATCAGATTAAGGCGATGTCCGTGGAAGATAAAAACACCACTCACTTTGGTTATAAAGAAGTCCCTACTGAAGATAAAGTGAAACATGTAGCAGGTGTATTTCACTCTGTTGCCAGTCAATATGACTTAATGAATGATCTTATGTCGATGGGTGTTCATCGATTGTGGAAACGCTTCACTATTCATACTAGTAATGTTAGACGTGGTGCCAAAGTACTCGATATTGCCGGTGGCACAGGTGATTTAGCCCTAAAATTTTCAAAATTAGTGGGCAGCACTGGGCAAGTTATATTAGCCGATATCAATGCCAGCATGCTCAATGTGGGCCGAGACAGGCTGACAGATGCAGGTGTCACTGGCAATATTAATTACGTTCAAGCCAATGCTGAAGATCTTCCCTTTCCTGATAACAGTTTTGACTGTATTACTATTGCCTTTGGCCTACGGAATGTAACCAATAAAGGAGCTGCATTACGCTCCATGTTTCGGGTGCTAAAGCCAGGCGGCCAATTATTGATATTAGAATTTTCTAAACCTGCACAATGGCTAGCCCCTATCTACGACACTTATTCCTTTAAACTACTACCTAAAATAGGTAAGATGTTTTCTAATGATGAAGATAGTTATCGCTATCTTGCTGAATCTATTCGTATGCATCCTGATCAGGAAACGATGAAAAATATGATGAGTGATGCTGGTTTCGAACGCTGTGATTATCACAACATGTCTGCAGGTATTGTGGCATTACATCATGGCTATAAATTTTGAGTGTATTATTAAAACCTGTCGAAATAGCTTTAAACTCGGCTCTGAACCTCGACCCAGAAACCAAAGCTAAATTAGACCAGTTCAACCAACGCTGCATTGCTCTTCATATTAAAGACTTCAATCACACTATTAATATGTCAGTTGATAATCAACAGATCAGGCTCACAACCAACACCGAGCAAGCGGCTGACTTAACCATTACCGGCACCGCCCTAACACTCGCTAAATTAGGCTCGCAACCCGATAGTTTGTTTTCTGCTGAAATTGATATTAATGGTGATGTGCAATTTGCTAAACAATTACGTGATCTTCTTCAAGGATTTGATTTTGACTGGGAAGCACAACTGGCTAAGATAACGGGGGATACTCTTTCATACCCTATCGCTCATGGTATGAGACAATTTTCTGGCTGGGTAAAAAACACCCACCAATCTATGCAACAAAATATGGCTGAATATCTGCGAGAAGAAGCACGTATGTTACCGGATAAATCACAAATTAAAGATTACATGATGGACATTGATAAGCTTCGTGCAGATTTTGACCGATTGGAAGCACGAATTAATAGGTTACAAGGCAGTCATTAATGCGCTTACGACAACTATTTAGACTCATTCAAATTAACCATGTGTTAGCAAAGCATCGTCTGGATGATATTATTCAAACTACACATTTGCTACGCCCACTACGTTATTTAAGTTACTTATCACCTTATCGCTGGACTCACAACACAGATGCTCCACGTGGTGAGCGTTTACGATTGGCTCTTCAAGACCTTGGACCCATTTTTGTTAAATTTGGCCAAATATTATCAACTCGTCGTGATTTATTACCTGATGATATTGCTGATTCACTAGCCATGCTACAAGATCAAGTTGAACCTTTTCCTAATGAGCAGGCCTTGGCATTAATTCAACAAGCGTATGGTAATCAACCCCTAGATGAATTGTTTGCCCATATTGATGAGCAGCCTCTTGCCTCAGCTTCAATTGCCCAAGTACATGCAGCCAAATTACTTGATGGTTCAGATGTTGTACTTAAAATTGTACGTCCTAATATTAAACAGAGCATTCGCCGCGATGTTGACTTATTACATACGATGGCAGCATTAACAGAACGTTATTGGTCTGAAGGTAAACGCCTACGCCCTAGAGAAGTGGTTGCCGAGCTAGAAAAAAACCTGTTCGATGAATTAGATATGATGCGTGAAGCTGCATCGGCATCGCAGCTACGCAGAAATTTTGAAGATACTCAATTACTTTATGTGCCTAAAATAAACTGGCAACTCACCAAAAATAATTTGCTAGTACAAGAACGAATTTATGGCACTCCAATCGGTGATATTGCTGAATTAAAAGCCAAAAATGTCAATTTAGAGAAACTAGCTGAAACCGGTGTTGAAATATTTTTCACCCAAGCCTTCAAACACGGTTTCTTTCATGCTGACATGCATCCTGGCAATATCATGGTGGACAGTACCGACCCTGAAAACCCACAATATATTGCGGTGGATTTTGGCATTATGGGTACGTTATCACCTAATGATCAGCAATATCTGGCAGATAACTTCCTCGCTTTCTTCAACCATGATTATCGTCGTGTAGCAGAACTTCACATTCAATCAGGATGGGTGCCAGATGATACTCGAATTGAAGAATTTGAAGCGGCCATTCGTAGTGTGTGTGAACCTATTTTTGCTCGTCCATTGAACGAAATTTCTTTTGGCCAATTATTGTTACGTCTATTCCAAACAGCTGCTCGCTTTAATATGGAAGTACAGCCACAATTAATCCTATTGCAAAAAACCTTACTTAATATTGAAGGACTAGGTCGGCAACTTTACCCTCAGTTAGATCTATGGAAAACAGCTAAACCCATTCTTGAGCAGTGGATGCAAGAAAAAATGGGTTGGCAAGCTGCCCTAGAAAACTTAAAACAAGAAATACCTAACTGGGCTGAGACCTTACCTAAACTACCCAGAATGCTGCATGATCTAGGGCAGCAAGCACAAGATGGACAATTGAAAATGCAATTGTCCTCTCAAGATCTAAAAAAACTACAACAAGAAGTTCGCCAGGCAAGTTATCGCAGTGCCGCAGCCATCAGTGGTGCTGCATTTATTATTGGTGCAGCCATCATCAAAGGATTAGATGGCTATGCTCCCACCGTTATTGCCGGCATGCCGGTTCTCACTTGGGTCTTTGGTCTTTGGGGTGGATTTCTACTCTTTCTCAGTCTTTCAGATAAAAGTTAATTACTATGTATAAATGGATAGGCCTCGCAGCAGGCTATTATTTCTTCGGATTTATTGGTGGGTTTATATGCTATCTAATAGGTAGCAGTATAGACCGAGCCCAAAACTATGGTCTAGGTGGTATCAATCCACTAGGTACAGGCCACCGCCAAGCAGTATTTATTGAAACCGTGTTTGTTTTAATGGGTAAATTAGCCAAAGCTGATGGTCATATCTCTAAAGATGAAGTCAGTCATGTCGAACAATTCATAAAAAAAATGGGCATGTCTGCCGAACATCGCACCGAAGCTATCAGTCAATTTAAACGAGGCTCTGTTACTGATTTTGATATAGATCCTGTGTTAGATCAGTTTATGTCTGTATGTGGAAATACACTCAACTTAAAACAAGTGTTGTTAATGTATCTCATTGTAATGGCACTCGCCGATGGGAAATTGGATCCTTCTGAGAAAGCCTTGCTCGAAAAAATAGCATTGCGATTAGGTTATAACAATACAGAATTCAACCAACTGCTCAATATGGTGCTTAACCAATCACACTTTGCCCAAGGGAAAACAGATTCCATATCTGCATTAGAAGATGCGTACAAAGCTTTAGGTGTTACTGAAGATAATAGCGATCAACAAATTAAACGCGCTTATCGTAAATTAATCAGTCAATACCATCCCGACAAATTGATTGGCCAAGGTTTGCCTGAAGATATGATTGCAGTTGCAACTGAACAAGCTAAAGAAATTCAGGTCGCTTATGATTTGATTAAAAAGCATCGTGAGCAAAACAAACACTAACTCATCTGAATATTCTTCCTATCAAGTCGCTTTGGCTAATAACCCAGCAATACTTGTAAGAAGTAAGATTCACTATAGCTAACTAAAACCACTATGAGCCACTTCCACTGTAGGAAATGGCCATAATTATTGATTATTAAATGGTGGCAGTGGGCCCAAAGGTTTCATAATGAATATCTTGCTCTGCAAAACCTAAGGTCAAGCAACATTGTTTTAATGCCGACATAAAGGGTACCGGCCCACAGAAATAAACTGCCGTATTACCATCCACATTAAACGCATATTCTGTTAACCATTTATTTAATATGCTCGCATTTAAATAGCCTTTATTATCCCCCCCCGCACTCTCCATAAAGCTGGTTTTATAACCGAATCCAGTTGTTTCCTGAAGCAAGACCAGCTCCTGTTTACATATTTGATGATCCTCATCACGCTGACACTGAATAAAAAGAATATTTTCAGTGGGAATACCCTTTGCCAACGCCTCATATAACATACTGAGTAAAGGTGTAATGCCCACTCCCCCAGCAATAAAGATATGTTGGTTGGCTTGCCCATCAAGATTAAACACTCCTGATGGCGCTTGAACCAATATTTCTGTCCCTTTAGTGCTCTGATGCAGGTGATTTGATACCAGACCATTAAGCTCGGCTTTTGTTGTTATTCGTAGGTAATCACCTCCTGACTGTCCAGATAAAGAATATTGACGAATTTGTTCAAATTCAGAGTTCTCTGGGCTGACTTTTATACCAATATACTGTCCACCTTTATACTCCAGTATAAGATCACTCTTTTTGGGCTTTAAGTAGAAAGACTTAACTTCCGCGGTTTCAGTCACAATGTCATCAATCACAAATTCACGAAAACCACGCCAGCCACCTCCAAGCTCTTCACTTGCTTGGTATAAATTTTCTTCTGTATTGATAAAAATTTCTGCTAACTGCTCATAAGCTTCTGCCCATGCTGTTAGAGCAGGATGACCATCGGGTAAGTCTAAAACATCTTGTATCGCTGCCAATAGATACTTACCCACAATAGGATATTGTTCCGGCTTAATACCTAAACTTACATGTTTATGTGCTATTCGTTGTACTGCAGGAATCAACGCTTCTAGGTTAGAGAGGTTACTTGCATATGCAAATACGGCATCAGCTAAAGCACGGGACTGATTACCATCCTGTTGGTTATTGAGATTAAACACATTTTTCAACTCTGGATGAGCCGCAAATAATTTCTCATAAAAATTTTGGGTAATTGTCTGGCCATGTTCTGCCAATAAAGGAATAGTTGACTCGACTACTTCTATTGTCTGTTGACTTAACATTGTTATATCCTTGATCTATTGATATAACATTCATCTCATATGAATGTTATAGAGGTTCATTTTACATGTATCTTTTAACTATGCAACTCTTTATAATTTATAAAGTTATTATATTTTGGACAGCAGACTGATACATGCAGTTAACTAAGCACACTGACTTTGCCTTCAGAACATTGATCTATCTCGCGATGATGCAACAGGATCTCACCACGATTGAGAAAATCACCAATAGCTTCGATATATCTAAAAGTCATGCAATGAAAATCGTTAACAAGCTAGTTCACGCTGGCTGGATAAAAGCAGTACGTGGGAAAAATGGAGGAATATCACTAGGCTGCGAAGCGAATAAGATTTCACTTAAAGCGGTGATTGAATTAATGGAAAATACCCTAGAGCCGGTCAATTGTACTCATCCTCTTTGTCTGATAGCTGGCGCCTGTAAGTTAAGAGGTATGTTATGGGAAGCTCAACAACAGTATTTAAATTATCTAGCCCCTAGAACAGTGGCTGATTTGATTGATTTTGAAACCAGTAAACTAATTCATGCCAGCGAACAAAAGTCCCTCCAACAATCTTAAAATAGACCAGATATATTACCATTATCATCAATATCAATTCGCTCGCTCGCAGGCTGTTTTGGAAGACCCGGCATGGTCATAATATCGCCACACAATACAACGACAAACTCTGCTCCACGTGACAGCCTGACATCACGAATCGTAATCGTATGACCAGAAACTGCACCACGTAATGTTGGATCACCACTAAATGAATAGGGTGTTTTTGCCATACATACTGGCACATGACTATGTGTTTTACTAAATAATTCCAGCTTGGCCATTACTTTCTTATCTGCAACCACTTCACTCGCACCATAGATCTTGGTAGCCACAGCAGAAATTTTATCCCACAAGGGCTCATCATCTGAATATAAGAATTGAAACGGTCGATGAGCCTCATTCAATGTAGCCACAACAGTGTTGGCCAAATTTTCTGCACCAGCACCACCATGTGCCCAATGCTTAGCGACAACGGCTTTCGCGCCATAAGATTCAACGGTTGTTTTTATTAAGTCAATTTCTGCATCAGTATCTTGCACAAAGTGGTTAATCGCCACAACACAAGGTAAGCCAAACTGATCTTGCATATTACTTAGATGGCGCTTTAAATTTTCCATACCTTGTTCAAGCGCTGATAGGTCTTCATTAGCTAAATCTTTAGCGGCTACACCACCATGATATTTCAGTGCCTTAACCGTCGCCACTATCACCACCATATCTGGTTTGATACCTGCTTTTCGGCATTTAATATCAATAAATTTTTCAGCACCTAGATCAGCACCAAACCCGGCTTCTGTAACAACATAATCTGACATTTTTAATGCCATTTTAGTGGCAATAACAGAATTACATCCATGGGCAATATTGGCAAAAGGCCCACCATGCACAAAGGCAGGATTATTCTCCAATGTCTGAACTAAATTAGGCTTCAGCGCTTCCTTAAGTAGTGTTGCCATCGCGCCATGAGCTTTTAAATCTTTTGCTAATCGTGCAGTGCCATCACCAGAATAACCAATAAGAATATTACCAAGACGTTGTTTGAGTTCTTTAAGTGAATTTGATAGACAAAATATAGCCATCACTTCTGATGCGACAACAATATCAAAGCCATCTTCGCGGGGAAACCCATTTGCAGTGCCTCCCAAACCAACATTAATCTGACGTAACGCGCGATCATTCATATCCATCACTCGTCCCCAGGTGATTTTACGCACATCCAAATCTAGGGCATTACCATGATGAATATGATTATCAATCATCGCCGCTAACAAATTATGCGCTGCACCAATCGCATGTAAGTCCCCAGTAAAATGAAGATTAATATCTTCCATTGGTACAACCTGGGCATAACCACCACCTGCTGCCCCCCCTTTCATACCGAAGCAGGGCCCCATTGAAGGTTCACGTATACACACCATTGATTTTTTACCAATACGGTTCAAAGCATCGCTTAAACCAATGGTGGTGGTCGTTTTCCCTTCTCCCGCGGGGGTTGGACTTACCGCCGTGACTAATATCAATTTGCCATCAGGGCTATCTGCCAAATCAGCCATCACCTCAAGAGATATCTTGGCTTTGTATCGTCCATAAGGATCAAGTTTCTGAGCTGCAATACCTAAACGCTGATGTGCAAGAGGAATGATCTCCTCCATCTCTGCTTGTTGTGCTATTTCAATATCTGACATAAAAATCCCAACCAACTTAATATCCTACTATTATACTCAACTAAAGAAGTTCATTAAACCAGCAATAATCAATTTATCACATTTCAGCTTATTCACCCCAGCGTGGTTGAAGCTTATGCTCTATTCCAGCTTGATCTAATATTTTTGCCACCACAAAATCTATCAACTCTGATAATTGTGTCGGTTTAAAATAAAATCCCGGGTTAGGCGGTAAGATACAGACTCCCAAGCGTGATAACTTCAGCATATTTTCTAAATGAATCGCTGAAAAAGGTGTTTCTCTTGGCACTATGATCAATTTCCGGTTTTCTTTAATCATCACATCTGCTGCACGATTAATCAGATTATCACTACTACCACAAGCAATTGATGACAATGTCCCCATGGTACATGGACATACAATCATTGTCGGTATTTGATGAGAACCACTTGCCAGTGGAGAACTCCATTGTTGTTCACCATAAACTTTTAGTAATTCAGGATCGCATTGAAACTCTGTCACGAGCATTTTGTGAACATCACTTGCTCTTGCAGGTAATGCCCAATCTAATTCGTCAGCAAAAACAATTCGAGCTGCCGCTGAGATCATTAAATGGACAGTCAATCCTTGCGCTAGCAAGACAGCTAATAATCTTTGACTATAGGGGGCGCCTGATGCACCTGTTAATGCCAATGCTACCTGTTTGTTCATACTAAGGCCTCTAATAAGCGCTGGTGTATTCCACCAAAACCACCATTACTCATAATCAGCACTTCATCGCCTGCTTTAGCCTCAGCTACAACAGCATCAATGATGGCATCAATGCTATTTTCAACTGTTGCCTTATCACCTAACTGCTGTTGAATATCTGATAGTGATAACTCCAAGCCATGCTCTTCGAATAATATCACACGATCAGCGGCTTGCAACGAGCTTGCTAGTGTTTGCTGATGTATACCCATCTTCATGGTATTTGACCGAGGATCTAAAATGGCAATTAATTTACGCTCACCAATATTAGCTCGTAAACCATTGATCGTTGTTTCAATCGCTGTAGGATGATGGGCAAAATCGTCATACACACGCACTCCTTTGACCTCACCACGCAATTCCATTCGTCGTTTAATACCTTTAAAGCGAGTTAAGCTTTCACATGCGATTTCAATTGTCACACCGACATGTCTCGCAGCTGCTATGGCAGCAAGTGCATTATTAACATTGTGTAAACCCAGCATTGACCACGCAACAGTCGCCACTTTTTCACCTTCATAAGCCACATCAAATTGGTGACCATCATCCGCTATATTTTGGGCACGTAACTGCCCTTCGTTAAGACCAATAGTTTGTTGCGGTGTCCAACAGCCCATTCTTATGACATCGTCAATAGCTTCAACATGTGAGGGAGTGATTAGTAGACCCTCCGATGGCACAGTACGAATAAGATGGTGAAATTGTTTCTGAATAGCAGCCAAATCATCAAAAATATCGGCATGATCAAATTCTAAATTATTTATAATCAAAGTACGTGAATGATAATGAACAAATTTAGAGCGCTTATCAAAAAAAGCAGTGTCATATTCATCTGCCTCAATCACAAAAAATGGCGTGCCACCTATCCTTGCTGTCTCACCAAAATTTGCCGGAACCCCACCAATTAAAAACCCGGGAGACATGCCTGCATCTTCTAAAATCCAAGCTAATAAACTACTTGTCGTTGTTTTTCCATGAGTACCTGAGACAGCTAAAACCCATCGGTCTTTCAATACATTATCAGCTAACCACTGAGGCCCAGAAGTATAAGCTAGTCGTTTATTAAGCACATATTCAACCGCGGGATTACCTCGTGACAAGGCATTACCCATCACGACTAAATCAGGTGCGGGGTCTAAATGTTCAGGGTGATAACCTTCTTGCAATTCTATCCCTGCAGCAGCGAGCTGATCGCTCATCGGTGGATAGACATTGGCATCTGATCCAGACACTGTCATGCCTAATGAACGAGCGAGCAATGCAATACCTCCCATAAAGGTGCCACATATCCCTAAAATATGAATGTGCATTTAAGTGACTCCCGATAATGCCAAACCAGCAACAAGCAATGACAGCACAGTGTATGCAATTGTTATTGCTGCTGCAGTACCTGGTTTAATTTCAAGTGATTTACGTAAGATATGAGCCGTCACCATCAAGCTCCAGAACATCAATCCCACCATTAATAACATAGCAATACTGGAGAAACGCGCTTGTTCGCCTACTTGATAAAATAAGACGAGCACCGGAAAACCAATAATTCCTAAACAACACCCGGCACCAGCCATGGCTGTTACTGTTTGCTGATAACGTGCCTGAAAACCTCGAAAACGCAATAACACATTTATCGCCAACATCATCACTAAAAGATCAGCTAGGCTAATAAATAAACTAGCATTCCATGTACTATCAATTCGACCGATAGCGATGCCTAGAATAAAATATATCACCAATGTTATCTTCATTAACCATGAGGATGCGGGCACATCCTCTGGCCCAGCTTTAAACAAGCACAAATCAAAAAATCTTAGAGCAATATCCATGACCGTCATCATACCGTGTCAGTGTTAAACAACAAAGCGTTTCAGCCTATAACTGAGTAATAAAAAAAACCTGATGGTGAAAAAATCACCATCAGGTTGAATGACGTGTTCTTGTTCTGTTAAAGATTTAGTCGTCGAGCGCTAAACCCCAAGGAAACTTACCTACTTCAATTTCCATCACTGACTTACTACTAGCAGTATCCACGACTGATACGGTATGACTGACACCGTTTGCAGTGTAGAGTGTTGATCCATCACGACTTAACACGGCACCCCACACCCGCTTACCTACATCAGCAGTTGATTTTAGTTCCAAAGTTTTGGCATCTAATATAGCTACTTTTGATGCTCTACCTGTCGTCATATATAAGGTTTTATCATCAGGGCTTAACACCAGCGCCATCGGTTTTGACTTTGCTAAATCTATCACTACTTTCTTGATAATTTCACGCTTTTTGACGTCAATAATGGCCACTTCATTACCAATTTCACTACTCACATAGGCTAGGCTACCGTCACTGTTAAAAGCTAAACCTCGAGGGCGTGCAGCGACTAAAATATTAGCCACCACTTTGTGATTTGTCGTGTCAATAATATGCACCATATTAGTTGACTCGCTGGTCACCAAAACAATACTTCCATCAGGTGAAACCGCTACACCCTCAGGTTCGATACCCACTTTAATCTCGTGAATTATTTTACCCGTAGTAGGGTTAATGACGCTTGCTTTGGCATCATCTTCATTTGATAAGTACAAATTGCCATTCGGATGAACATCAAATGTTTCTGGATCGTCACCCGCAGGCAGTTTGCCTAATATTTCTAGTGTGGCAACATCCACCATTGCTATGGCATTTTCTTCACTCAAGGCAACATAAAGCGTTTTATGATCTGGTGACAAACCGATACCTCGAGGCCGGTCACCAATAGCGAGTGTCGTTTCTAACTTACCTGTACGTGTATCAATAACACTGACCGTATTACTTTTTTCATTAGTGACAAACAATCGATATGTAGGATCAGCCCATGCTGAAGCACTCACTAATACTAATGATGCTAAAAATATTTGTTTTAATTTCATTTCATTTACTCTCTAATTTACAATGTTTCAAACCAAGACTATCCAACCCACCTTTAACACCTCGCAAGGGTGCTTCGGCAACAATTTTATTATTTTCGATAAGCAAAACCAATTGACGCAATTGACCCGAATCACGAAAAGTCGATCCAGCCCCTTTTTGCCCATCAAATGCAATGTCATTTTTCAAATATTGCAACACAACGGGGCCATCCATACTTTGTGTGCGTGCAATAGTATCTGATAATAATTTAACAGCAGCCCAACCAGCCCATGCATCATCATCCATAATGGCACCCTGTGTCTTGGTAAAACGGCTATTCAGTTGACTCGCAGCAAATTTCTTAAAGTCTTTATGCCACCCATGGGCGTGTGCCTTGGAATCTGGGTACTTTGCTAACATTTGTGCCACCGCATCCTGCTTCATTTTATTACTAGCTGATATATTTAATAGATTAGGTAAGCAAGCTGAACGTAAGCTATCCATATCTGAAACCATATTAAACACCGGCACATGGGCAAATTTTTCCGTCTTGGCTGTTGCCAATATCTTCTCTGAACCGGTTGCTAACAATAATGCAGTTACTGACCCAGCATCAAGTTGTGCTAGTTCTTGCTCACTAATCACTTGCAAACTATACCGTTGACCTAGAAACTCACCTTGTATATTCGCTTCATTCAATCCTTGCTGAACACCCAGCCAAACACCACCTTCTGTTGGACCAACATAATGAAGGGTTACATCCATAACCTCCGCTTTCAATGGGGTGATGGTCACCAGCATTAGAAGTGTTGCCCAGTATTTTATTTTTATCATTTATTCTATCCCCCTGTTTCTACAGCTCATGCTGTCTACGATACCTCGTTTCCAGCAATAACAAAATCAGAAAAATCCTTTAATATAGATAGAACTGATAAAGCAAAGTTCACACCATTTAATAATCAATTTAATATCAACATCTTACGCTATCATTTTGTTTGCACAGTTCTTATCTGCAACCATAGATGGTTATAAACAGCCAATTTTTATTATTAAATAATATCGTTTAATCCTCAAGAAAACTAAATTGTTACCGATAAATATTTTGTCATAGATTAAGTTAGAGACAACATGAATAATAAAGCACAAGAATTAGATATGAGAAACATCATGCAAGGGATGGAAGAATTTGCCACCTTTATGAGTTTTCAGAGTAATAGTGGCAGCTTACGGATCCTAAGCGTGGAAACTGTTGAACAATCAAAGTCAATGAAAACAGAACGACAAATGGCCCAAGTACTCACAATGCCCAGACCAGCTTTAGTGTCTGCCAATGATCAATCACTACACCGATCCCTTTCATTTCAAGATAGACAAGTGAATTAATACTCGTTTAAGCATACATAAAAAAGCCCGAATAATTCGGGCTTTTTGCAATAAGAAATAGTGTATAAATCTACACCTGACTTCCATCCTCATTAATTTCATGTCCTTCTTCTTTTTCTGGTGGTAGTAAATCCGCTTTACTAACCCCCATCGCTAACACTGTATTACTGGCGATATAAATGGACGAGTAGGTACCGACAACGATACCTAGTAACAAGGCTATTGCAAAGGCATGAATAACTTCTCCACCAAAAATAAATAATGAAAGCACCACGAGTATAGTGGTCACTGATGTCATCAAGGTCCGACTCAAAGTATCATTCAATGCACGATTCACAATCTCTTCAGAATTACCTTTTCGCATACGCAAAAAAGTTTCACGGATCCTGTCAAACACAACAATAGTGTCATTCAATGAATAACCAATAATCGCTAATATGGCTGCCAATACTGTTAAATCAAACTCTAATTGAAATAATGAAAAAACACCTAACGTAATTAAAACATCATGTACTAACGCGACTACTGAGCCAATGGCAAAACGATATTCAAAACGGAATGATACATAAATTAAAATACCTATCAACGCATACAACATGGCTAGGCCACCTTGCTCTGTCAATTCTTCACCCACCTGAGGCCCAACAAATTCAACACGACGAATATCTATCTCCGTTGAATTATCAGCCTGTAAAGCAGATACCACCTGATTGCTCAATTCAGCCATATTTTCAGACTGAATGATGGGCAAACGAATCAATACTTCATGTATTGAACCAAAATTCTGCACAATAGCATCGTCAAAACCACCCTGCTCTAGCGTTGCTCTAACTTGGTTTAACTCCACAGCTTCCTGATAGTTCAACTCAATCATAGTACCGCCGGTAAAGTCGATACCAAAATTAAGCCCTTGGACAACTAAGCTAGTAATTGCAGTCAATATTAATATGGCTGAGAAAAACGCAGCTAGTTTACGTTTTCCCATAAAATTAAAATTGGTTTGTTTATTCATAATTTGCATATTTGTTACCTAAATCGACAAGGTTGGACGATGTTTACGTCCATAAATCAAGTTAACGACCGCTCGTGTACCCATAATGGCAGTAAACATGGATGTCGCTATACCAAATATTAACGTTACTGCAAAACCTTTAATCGCACCGGTACCAAAACCAAATAAAACAATAGCTGCAATCAACGTTGTAATATTGGCATCAGCAATAGTAGAAAAAGCCTTGCTATAACCCGCTGTAATACTGGCTTGTGGACTGTTACCAATTCGAAGTTCTTCACGAATACGCTCAAAAATAAGTACATTTGCATCAACAGCCATACCCACTGTTAGTACGATACCCGCAATACCTGGCAAAGTAAGTGTTGCCTGTAACAGGGATAATAATGCCACTATCAACACTAAGTTAATCGCTAAAGCTAAGTTGGCGATTAAACCAAATACGCGATACCACAACGCCATAAATATTAAAACAAAGATAAAACCAATCATCACAGACTGAAAACCTTGATCAATATTATCTTGCCCAAGACTCGGACCAACCGTTCTTTCTTCCACAATCTCAATCGGTGCAGCTAATGCACCGGCACGCAATAACAAAGCTAAATCCCGTGCTTCTGTGGTTGAATCCAATCCCGTGATCTGAAATTTTTTGCTTAACTGATCACGAATAGTGGCAACATTAATAATCTCAGGTAGTTGGCGACGCACTTTAACCATCTTGCCATCAATTTTACGTGTTTCAGATTTTGACTCAATAAAGACAACGGCCATTGGGTTACCAATATTATCGCGAGTCGCATTACTAAATGCCCTTGCCCCCTTACCATCTAAAGTAATGGATACTGTTGGCGAACCTGATTGTGAATCAATCGTTGAAGCCGCATTAATGATATGTTCACCCGTCAACATAACACGCTTACTCAGTAAGAATGGTCTGCCATCACGGTGATAATAGAGTTTTGAGTTAGCCGGTACTCGACCATTGACGGCATCTTGTACGTCATGCTCATTATCAACTAAGCGAAATTCCAAAGTGGCTGTTGCACCCAATATCTTTTTAGCTTGAGCCGTATCTTGTACACCCGGTAATTGCACGACAATTCGATGATCGCCTTGTTGCTGTACTGTTGGTTCAGCCACGCCTAATTCATTAATACGATTCCGTAAGGTGGTTATATTTTGCTGTAACGCTAATGAGCGTGTTTCACGCAAAGCCACTTCCGTCAAGGTCATGACTAACGTTGGTATTGCACCGGCTTCTATAGACTCTATAATGAGTTGGTTATATTCACTGCTAATCTTACTTTCAGCCATATCACGATGCTCTGTATCACGGAATCCCATGGTGAGTTGCTGACCATTAACTTGAATTTTTTTATAACGGATTTTTTCATCGCGTAGTAACGCTCTTAGCTCACTGGAATAGCTATTTAGTGATTGCTGAACAGCTGCATCCATATCCACTTCCATTAAAAAATGAACCCCTCCCCGCAGATCTAAACCTAAATTCATCGGCTCACCACCTATTGCCGCTAACCAAGCCGGTGTCGTAGGTGCCAAATTTAGCGCCACAATATAATCATCTACCAGTGCTTTACTGATCACATCTTTAGCTTTTAGCTGGGTATCACCATCTGCAAACCGAACCATTAACCGACCATTTTCGAGTTCAGCCCGTCGATAATCAATAGTTGCACTTTTCAATGCTGTTTCAACCTTTTCTACCAAGGCAAGATCAACTTTACCTGATCGCCCAGCAGACACTTGTACTGCTGGCTCATCACCAAATAAGTTAGGTAATGCATACAGAGCACCAATCATCAAAATAGCGACAATTAATAGATTCTTCCACAGAGGATAATGATTCATTTTTATTTCCTAAACGCGATAACAGCTATTCCATAACTGCTCGGCATCCTTTACTGAAGTGTTCAGATTTTATAGTTTTTTCATGGTGCCTTTAGGCAGTACAGAATTAATAGATTCTCGACGCACTTTTACTTCTAGGTTTTCAGCCAATTGCACCGTGATCGCATTGTCGCCTATATGAGTAATCTTACCCATCAAGCCACCATCCGTCACAATTTCATCCCCTTTAGCTAAGGCTGATTGCATCGTGCGATGTTCCTTTGCGCGCTTTGATTGTGGTCGAATGAGCATAAAATAGAACAAGACTAATAAAACAATTGGGAAAGCAAAATCCATCAACCCAGCACTAGTCGCTGGTTGGCTTACTGCTGCACCGGCCATTGCTGGCGAAATAAAGAAGTCCATCATAGTTCCTCGAATGGAGAGATAAAAAAAGAAAGCGATTATGCCATAGGCACGACCAATCTTGATAGTAAGGACATTTTATGTGCCTAATTAGTTGCTCTCATAGCATAAAAATTATGGGTGAATTGTGCTAATGTTCCAGCAACAATTGCCTCTCGTAAACCGGTCATTAATGTCTGATAATAATATAGATTATGGATGGTATTCAAACGTGGGCCAAGCATTTCACCCGTACGGTCTAAATGATGTAAATAGGCCAAACTATAATTCTGACAAGTGTAACAATCACATTTTGGATCAAGCGGCCCTGTATCTGTTTTATATCTACTATTGCGCAGTTTGACAACACCATGATGGACAAACAAATGACCATTACGCGCATTTCGTGTCGGCATCACACAATCAAACATGTCGATCCCTCTCGATACGGCTTCAACTAAATCTTCTGGCCGCCCAACCCCCATTAGATACCGAGGTTTATCTGTTGGCATTCGTGGTGATAAATGTTCCAGAATTCGCAACATATCCTCTTTAGGTTCACCGACGGATAGACCACCTATCGCATAACCATCAAAACCTATTTCTGTTAATCCCTGTAAGGAAATATCTCGTAAATCCTCATGCATTCCACCCTGCACAATGCCAAATAATGCTGAGGTATTCTCGCCATGCGCATCCTTACTACGTTTTGCCCAGCGCAATGATAATTGCATTGATTTTTCAGCGGTACTCTCATCCGCCGGATAAGGGGTGCATTCATCAAAAATCATCACAATGTCACTGCCTAGCAACCGCTGAACCTGCATGGATTCTTCTGGGCCAAGAAAAACTTTACTACCATTAATCGGTGATCTGAAGTGCACACCTTGTTCCGTGATCTTGCGTAACTCACCTAAACTGAAAACTTGGAATCCACCAGAGTCTGTTAATATTGGCCCATGCCACTGCATAAAATCATGTAAATCACCATGCTGCGAAATAATCTCCGTACCCGGGCGTAACATCAAATGAAAAGTATTACCTAAGATGATCTCCGCACCGGTCGTTTTTATTTCTTCTGGCGTCAATGATTTCACCGAGCCATAAGTCCCTACAGGCATAAAGGCTGGGGTTTCAATGGTTCCTCGCGAAAAGCTTAACTGCCCACGACGGGCTAATCCATCTTGTGCTAATAGATCAAAGTCCATTATTTATTCCTGAAAAAATGCTGGCACAGAATACCATTTTCCCTACCATATCAGGTAGGATCATCATATTATCTTGTATTAATGGAAGGTCGAATGTCTGATTCTAAAATTATCGTCGCTTTAGATTACCCAACAGCCAATGCTGCTTTAATGCTTGCACAACAGCTTGATCCTCAACGTTGCCGACTCAAAATTGGTAAAGAATTATTTACCCGCTCCGGCCCTGCTGTCGTTGAAACACTGGTAAAACAAGGTTTTGATATTTTTCTAGATTTAAAATATCACGATATTCCACATACTGTTGCTAAAGCATGTGTAGCTGCAGCCGATCTTGGTGTGTGGATGATGAATGTACACAGCCTAGGTGGGGGTGCAATGATGGCTGCTGCCCGTGAAGCCATTGGTAACGCAACTGATCGTCCACGACTAATTGCTGTCACTCTACTCACCAGCATGGACCAGAATACCTTTGAACAAATTGGCTTACAAGGCACAATGACTGAGACTGTTTTACGTCTAGCGAAACTGGCTGAACAAAGTGGTTTAGATGGTGTCGTGTGCTCTGCTCAAGAAGCAACAAAATTACGTATTCAACATGAGCAAAAATTCCAATTAATCACTCCAGGCATACGCCCTATTGGCAGCACGCAAGATGATCAGCATCGGACAATGACGCCGACAGAAGCCATTGCTGCCGGCAGTAGTTATCTTGTTATTGGTCGGCCTATTACTGCGGCATCAGATCCAATGGCTGCACTAGAAAGTATTGAACAAAGCTTAGCTTGATATTTTTGCAGAAAATAAAGTATTTCTGACTCATTATTATTTGCTATAAAAATCTTATCAAAAAACTCGTGATCAATTTTCACCGGTTTTGAGAACGATTTATTAAATAGGATCTTTAAACCTTAAACTTACCTGCTGCATCTTGTAATTGTGTTGCTAATGTAGACATTGTCTCAACGGCAACTGTTGTTTCCCTTGCACCATCTGCTGTGCTATCTGCCACTTGGCTAATATTAACAATCCCTCGATTAATATCTTCCGCCACCGATGATTGTTCGTTAGCGGCACTAGAAATCAATACACTCATTTCATCCATGGTAGTAATCATCGCTGCAATTGAATCAAGTGCCTCACCAGCACTTGCCGCTTTTTCCACACTCATTTTGGCACGTTCGCGCCCCTCATTCATCACACTCACTGCAGCATGAGCACCAGACTGTAACCGCCCCACCATTTCTTCAATTTCATGTGTTGAAGATTGCGTTCTTGCTGCCAAGGTTCTGACTTCATCAGCGACCACAGCAAAACCCCGTCCGTGCTCACCAGCACGTGCAGCTTCAATGGCAGCATTCAAGGCCAATAGATTTGTTTGCTCTGTAATACCACGAATATCGTCAACAATTGCACCAACATTACCAATATCAGCTTCTAAAGCATTTAAGGTGTTAGCCGCTTTTTCTACTTCATCAGCTAAAGAATCTATTGATTGAATCGCCTCTAATACAACCTGCTTACCTGCTTTAGCTTCCTCATCAGCGTTACGTGCGGCTTCGGCTGTACTGCTTGCAGTACGAGCCACTTCCTGCACTGATGTCGCCATTTGATTCATCGCCGTGGCCACTTGAGCCGTTTCTGATTGCTGTGTCAGCACACCATCTACTGTTTGCTGACTGATAACGGATACGTTTTTTGTTGCTTGCTCTAACTGAGAAACGCCACTAATCAGGGTATTAACCAGATTTGCCACATTTTCACGAGCACTATCTAATTCATATGCCATCCAACTAAAATCACTTTTACCACTAATCATGACAGGATGAGTTAGATCACCTTTCTTGATATTTTGAATACCTTCAACCAAAGTATTTGCCCGCAGAGCACCAAAATTTCCCATATAGGTAGCGGCCCAATACAGTAAGCCCCCAATAACTAAAATACTGATTAACGAAACAGTCATCAAATCCGCTGTAGATTTATCAGCTGATTGAAAATATAACCCCACACCGGCTAAAATAATAAGCCCAATGATGCCTATCCCAGCCACTATTTGCATACGCTGTTTCAAAGAGTAATTTTCTAGTTTAAACATATTTGGCTTCACCCAGCAGAGTCGTTTTGAATAATATCGACACTATACGTATAAACTTAAACCAAGCTCTGTATCGTCTGATGTTATCGTCATAGTTCCACCACTATCACTATCTTCTCCTGCCATACCTTCCACGTGTTGCGTTGATAGGGTGCCATCTTCCTGTTCAGTTTCCTGTTTATCTTCCTGCCCTGACGATTGCTGGTTTACTTCTGCCTTTACCAGTTCTAAATTATTTTCTTGCAGACTATCTCGTAGCCGAGGTAATGCTTGTTCCAAAGCGTCACGAGTGAGGGCGTGTTGTGCAGTAAAAGTCACTGTAGCCTGGTCGTTTTTAATATGTAATTTCACTTCAACAGGGCCAAGGTTAGCTGGGTTTAATTGTAATACTGCTCTTTGTACACCTTCCCGTGCCATCCAAGTTACTCTGTTACTCAATACCAAATTCCATGCTTCACTCTGAACAACAGGCTGCATAGTAAGCACCGGAGATGATTGAACCGCTGCGGTTGCATTAGGTTGACTCGCTGATGCCGAAAAGAGATTACTCGGAGCCGTATCACGTGTGGGTACGGGTAGAACCTGGCCCGGTTTGACTTGCTTTATCAATTCAGCAAGCTGCTGACCCTCAGTAAAGGCTTTACCCTTCGACTTCTCAGTCTTTAGCACTTGTTCTTCAACTATCACAGATGAAAATTTAGCGTTTTGTTTCTCAGACTTACCCGCCAAAGCGTTTAATATATCGGGCCGTAGAGATGTGGGTTGATTGTGATTTTTTTGTGGCACTTCGCTTTTGTTGTTTTCTGCTTTTATTTGATCAGCATCAACAACCGATTTAAGTACATGTTGGGGTAATGTATTTTGTTGGGGACTGTTTTTGGCTTGCTCTCCAAGCTGAGCTGTCGTTTTAGATACTGATTTAACTTTATCTTCAACAACTAAAGCGAGTGGAGCAACCACCGGCACATTCGTTACTTCTGCTTCTATATTTAATTCATTTTCAATCAAGTCATCATCAACAATTGTTGTCAACTCAACTTCAACTTTGGTATTTAAACCATGCTCATCAACTTCACCCGGCAATTTATTGCCGCTTTTATGGCGAATATCTTCCGCTTTTTCTGTCGGTGATTTAGCGGCCTTATCTTCATGCTTAACAACTGCTGAGGCATTTTCATCATCATTGTCATGCTTATCACGTCTGTCGATCTGCTTATTTAACTCTGAGGAAAAGTCTTTATAATCAGCTTCCTCACCTGAAGAAACTGTGTTTTGAGCAGCCACATTTACATCTTGTTTTGATGGGGTCAATATACCTTCTGTTTTCAGAAATATGTCCTGAGCCATTTTGTCTCCTTAGCATCACACCGACAGCCTAATTACTTCTATAGAACCAATGCAATCGGTATGCCAACAGATAAAGTAGCCGTGTTAGAGTCAAGACAATATTAGATTTCCCAGTGGTAAACTGCATGACAAATATTACCCTGACCAGAATAATAATAGTCTTGGCATAATTGCTTTAATAACCCCGTACCTCGGCCACAAGATGTTATATTTTCCACTAACTTGTGTTCATGTTGCTGGAAATCAAAGCCATTTCCACTATCTTCCACTTTAATGGTTAATTCTCCACCGCCACATTGAGGTCTGTGTGACAATGAAATATGAATAAACCCATCATCTAATTTAGCTAATTTCTGTCCTCGTAGAACATAATATTCAGCAAAACCATTGGTATTATTTTTTATGCTAGATTTCAAACCTAAAACACCATGATCGAGTGCGTTGCTACACATTTCTGCCAATACAGTATAGATACGTTGTCGATGTTCATGTGGCGCCTGAATTTGCATTAACACATTGACTAATAATGGTGCTAAATCCAAATGCCGTAATACTTGAGCAGAAAACTGGAAATTTACTTGCCAAAGGGAAGGAGGAAAACTATTTTTGCTTGATACTGCTGATTTTTTCTGTTTAGATTGTTGTGCAGTAGTGATATCAAACTCAATTAAAGTCATATCATTAAGTTGAGATTGACCCGTTATATGCCCATTAATTTCAGCATAAATATCTGAAAAATCAACATTATTATTCAACAGCTGTTCTAAGCGGTCTTGCCTAAAATTATTTGCTGAACCGGTGTTAGAAAATAGCAGCCCCTGAGAATAAAGCACCACTTTATCACCCGCAGATACCTCAACAAAAGTCGTGTTGAGATCACTTGCTTGCATCTCTTTTTCACCTAAATGAATAGGTGCAGATGGTACTCGATGTTTAATCTTGCCATCGGCAGCAACAACCAACATATCGGGCATTCCACCATTCCAGACGGCCAACAGTTTACCTTCTTGTTCTAATTCAATAAAACAAACCGAACAAAATAGCTCTTCAGGTAATACAAACAAGAGTTTTTTATTTATTTCATCAATGATATCACTTAAACCGTATCCCTTATCAGCCATGGCATAAAACACCTCAGCTAGAGGTAAAGCGCCCACAGCGGCAATAAGGTCACGTCCGGAAAACACGGCCAATAGAATATAATATCCGCCAGAAGGTCTAGGGGCTCTTAGTACTATTTCCTCACTAAACTGGCCCTTAGGTTTGTTCCATATCACTAAACCAGGGACTAAATTACTTCCCATTCGATCGATACGATCAAATAAGTGTCTGGCAACGGCATTCTCTTGATTGTGCTGTACTGATATATCCATATAACAAATTTTTATCTAATCCAATATCACAAATAATTTTTGGAAATTAGCAATCTCCAAAATACTTTTCACTTCAGAACGACAATGATGTAACTCAATTGTTGCACGACCACCACCGGCATGATCACGCAGCAATAACAGCATGCCTAAGGCTGAGCTATCCATATATTCCACACTAGTCATATCCAAAATGAATTTACTACTCCCCACTACAGATTCATACGCAGACCGAAATTCACTTTGCACATTAAAATCCAAACGACCTTGTATTTTAATGGTGTGGATATTTCCTTCCGTTTTTGTTGTGATGCTCATTAAAAATGTTCCTTAATATAATTGGACTATCATCAGCTTTATCTGATGATATCTATCCAACAAAGTTAAAATAAATCGATCTCGCCTGTCGCCATGCTTTGTTGAGAAACGGCCTGATGACCCGTTGATTGAAGCTGTGGCTTTAAAGCTTGCAATGTTGTTTCTAAATCTGTCAAAATTGTACGGTAATCATGTAATTTATCTGCACTCATACGTGCAACATGTAATTCATCTACTAAATTATTGAGACCCGCCACTACATCCACACGTTTAAGGATGTGTTCTGAAAGCTGGGTACACATATCTTCAAATTGTAACGATGTAACCGCTTGATTAACCATGACAGAAATTTGTTGGCTAGCCTCACCGGTTTGCTCAATAATCTGATTTGTTGTTTGGTGTACTTTTGCCATTTTTTCTGACATTTCATGAACTTGAGATTTACTACTTAAAGCAGCACTCATGTCAGCTGATGCCACTCGGGTAATAACAGATGTGGCATCTTCTAATGTATCTTTAACATCAGTAGTTAAACGACTAATTTCTTCACTAAAATCATCTGACTTTCTTGATAATTTACGAACTTCATCGGCTACCACAGCGAAGCCTCGCCCAGCCTCACCTGCACGCGCAGCTTCAATCGCTGCATTTAAGGCTAATAAATTTGTCTGTGCAGCAATATCTTTCACATCGCCCAACAATGAAAATACACCTTCTACTTTCTCTGTCATATCATCAAGACGATGCATTAAATACATACTATCTTTGCTTGTGCTCAAAATATTTTCAACAAAATATTCTAGTAACTCCCCAGTTTCGTTAATAAACGTGGCGAAGCCTTCATCATCATTTTGTTGCAACAAACCGCCAATCAAACTGGCCTGCTGATCCGTTTGCGTATTTAACCCTTGAAAACTCTCAGTTAATTGACTAATAGCATCACTAATCAATTTATTAATTTGCTCACTCTCCAGACGAATTAAGCCAAGTTGTTCTTTCAAGTGATTAAAAGCATTATCATGCAAAGCAATAACATCCGCAGGTGCTTGCTCCGCTTCTGATACTGTGGATATTGCTTCAGCTTCAGCTTCAGCTACAGCTTCAACTTGAAATAACGGCAACAAGTGCCATAAAAATGCGGTCAAAATGACCATCGATACCGCCAAATAATTTTGTAGCCAAAGACTAACCACAATTAGTATTAGGTTTAATATAAGCAGTAATTTATTGTATTTATTGTATTTATTCATGTCAGCACCAACATTCAGCCTCTAAATCCTATAGAACACCAATAACCCTAGGTATTATCAATAACAATTTTGCAATTATTGTGCCTTTAAAACTTAACCTTAATAAAAATATTTTCTCTTATAAATGTTAGTTAAGTATTCGCCAATTCAAGTAACTTCCTAGCAATTTTATTTAACGGTACCTGTAGCTCTGCAGCACCTATTTTTACTGCTTGCCAAGGCATCCCCCATACAACGCTGCTTTTTTCATCTTGCACAAAATTAAAAGCACCTGACTCTTTCATCTCTAGCATGCCCTGAGCACCATCATCGCCCATGCCTGTCAACATGAGACCGATGGCATTGCTACCTACATTTTGGGCAACCGATCTAAATAACACATCAACTGAAGGTTTATGCCGACTAACAGCTGGCCCATCATTCAAACGGCATAAAAAACGGGCACCGCTTCTTTCGACTAATAAATGTTTATCTCCCGGAGCAATATAGGCATGCCCAGGCAAGATTTGTTCTCCATCGACCGCTTCTGATACTTCTATTGCTGAAAGCCCGTTAACTCGTGCGGCAAAAGCACCACTAAAAGAAACGGGAATATGTTGTGTAATGACAATGCCGGGGCTATCAGGGGGTAACACTGCCAATATGTCTTTAATTGCTTCGGTGCCCCCCGTTGAAGAACCAATGGCAATAATTTTCTCTGTTGTTTTTAAATGTGAAGGAATAACACCAGGTGCTCGCTGTGCTAATACGGCATCAGCTGTGAGTTTTTCTGGCGGTTTTCTTGGCAACTTTCTGGCCAAAGCATCCACATTAACTGCAGCAGCAATTTTAACTTTTTCGATAATTTCTTCAGTGTAATGACCTAACTCACTAGATAAATCTAATTTTGGTTTAGCAACAAAATCTACCGCGCCCAGCTCCAAGGCTTCCAAAGTAACTTGGGCTCCTTGTTCTGTCAGCGTGGACACCATGACAACAGGCATGGGGTGTAATCGCATTAAGTTTTTTAGAAAAGTGACGCCGTCCATACGTGGCATCTCCACATCTAACGTCAACACGTCCGGTCTGAGTTTTTTTATTTTTTCACGCGCATGGAAGGGATCTATCGCAGTACCAACGACTTCAATATCAGGGTCTGAATTGAGTAGCTCAGTTAATAGCTTTCTGACTAACGCTGAGTCATCTACTACAAGAACTCTTATTTTTGCCATTACTTTCCCTATCTTGGTCTGCTCATTGGTTGAGTATAGCGCATCTACAGCGGGCTAACTGAGTGTTATTTTTTAAAATAATTCCACACCACCAGAATCTGGTTGTACATCCAACTCATGTTGATAAGCTTGTTCACGCTGTACCAAGGTATCATTGTGCATCGACCGCAATTTTTTAATCAACATTCGTCCTGTTGCAGGATAATACATCACCTTTCGAGGAACAATATCACCCATATCTTTAGCCAACACTTCAATATTCTCAGTCCGTAAATAATCTAGCACAAATTGAATGTTACGCGCCCCTACATCAGACATGGCGGCAAGAATTTTACCGCCACCGGCAAGCTTTACTTCTAGATTATTTCGGTTACCGCCATTTTTTAAAATATCATTAATAAGATGCTCCATGGCGTAGCTACCGTAGCGTGTTGCTGAATCCATCCACAGGTCACTAGAGTGAGTGCTTTCCATCGGTAACATAAAATGATTCATACCCCCTATGCCAAAAACCTTATCCCGAATACAAGCTGACACGCAAGAGCCCAAGGTTGTAGCGATAGCTTCATCTGGCTGAGTAGTGACATAATATTCACCTGGCAAAATTTTTGCTGTCCATGTTTTATGAGTGCGATCCCAAAAGCGATTAATATGCTCAAAATCAACAATACAAGAAGGCTGTGGGGGTCGCTGTTGATTTGACACTAACTATTCTTCTTATAGATTGTTTTACCTAATGAAGAAAAATCATCAGAAACCTTATACAGTGTTTCTGAATGGCCAATGAATAAATGAGCTTCAGGGGCTAACAGATCAGCATATCGCTTAAACAAAACTCGCTGAGTGTCTTTATCAAAATAAATCACCACATTTCGACAGAACATGAAATCAAACGGACCTTTCATTGGCCATTGATGCAATAAATTCAGTCGCTTAAAAGTAATCATTTGCTGTAGTTCTGTACTGACCTTGACCATGTCGGCATGATCACCGCGGCCTCGTTTAAACCAGCGTTGAATTCGATCATCTGGTAGGCCGGTAATACGATCTTCTCGATAAATACCTGCTTTACCATGTGCCACAACATTAGCATCAAGATCTGTGGCCAAAATTTTCACGTCCCAGTCATCAAAATCAGGTAATGATTCCTTTAAAGTCATTGCAATACTGTATGGCTCTTCACCAGTAGAACAACCAGCAGACCATATACGAATTCGCTTATAGCTACCTTTTTTTGCCACTAGCTCAGGGATCAGTGTATTGGCTAAATATTCAAAATGATGATTTTCCCGAAAAAAGGCGGTTAGATTTGTGGTGATCGCATTGATCATAAAATCTTGCTCTTCTTCATCTCCTGAATCTAAAGCATCGCAGAAAGCATCAAAACCACCAAATCCACCTTTACGGATACGCTTTGATAACCGGCCATACACCATATCTTTTTTAGCTTCAGTTAAGACGATACCTGTATTTTCTGTCACAAATTTCCGGATACGTTCAAAACTAGCATCTGTAAATTCAAACTCACGAGATTCAGACATTTAATATCAATTCCTTTGCTATGCTAAACAAACTAAATTATTTCATCTTTAAAACTCATCCCATTCATCATCACCATCAGACGGAGGGGCCGAAGGCATAGATGCCGCTGGTTTTGGCGATGCTTTGACTTTAGCCGGTTTTGTCTTTGGTGCAGCTTTAGGCTTAGTTGCAACAGGGGTTTCTACTTCTTGGCCTACATCAAAGAACGACATCAATTTCTGTAAATTTTTACCTTGCTCATCTAAAGATTCGCTCGCTGCTGCTGCTTGTTCTACCAAGGCTGCGTTTTGCTGTGTCATCTCATCCATTTGACCAATAGCTTTAGTAACCTGCTCAATACCCTGTGTTTGTTCTGCACCTGCTGCTGCGATCTCAGAAATAATATCGCCCACTTTTTTCGAGCTAGTCACTATCTCTTCCAAGGTTCTGCCAGACTCATCCACCAGCATTGAACCTTCTTTCACTTTCTCGCCACTATCATTAATCAAGCCTTTGATTTCCTTAGCGGCTGATGCTGAACGTTGGGCCAAATTTCTAACTTCGGATGCAACCACGGCAAAACCACGACCTTGCTCACCAGCACGAGCGGCCTCAACAGCAGCATTTAAGGCTAATAAGTTTGTCTGGAATGCAATCTCATCAATAACACCAATAATATCGGTCACTTTTTTACTTGAATCACTAATCGCTGCCATAGCATCTATCGCCTCTCTAATGACCACGCCACCTTTTTCAGCTTGCTCACGACTGGAGGCTGCTAATTGATTCGCCTGGCGAGCATTATCAGAGTTTTGTCGGACAGTACTGGTTAACTCCTCCATACTAGAAGCCGTTTCTTCCAAAGAAGAGGCCTGTTCTTCAGTACGTTGACTTAAGTCAATATTACCTTCAGATATTTCACTCGCTCCGGTGCTAATACTAGTAGAAACATCATTAATCTCTTCCACCGTTTCAGCTAGCTTCTCAACGGTGCTGTTCAAGGCTGCCGCTAGCTCAGCAAACATACCCTGATAGTTACCATCCATATTTTGAGTCAAATCACCCGAAGATAAGGCCCCTGAAACTCGAATCGTTTCTTGCATGGGTGCTAATACTGCATCCATAATACTATTGATACCTTCAGCAATATTTTTCATAAAACCTGAATATTCACTGGTATCAATACGCTCTTCCAATGCACCCGCTTGTGCTGATTGAATTAATGCTTCAATTGCATTTTCAGCATTTACTTGGTCGGTAATATCTTTCCATTCGACCATATTGCCCATTAAATTACCATCAGGATCTAAAACAGCCGTTGCTGTTAAATCAAAATGTAAATCTAGTAGTTGAATTTGATTGTTATAAGGTAATTTAGCCGGGTCAGATAAAATACCTTTTTGCAGCGATGGATCTTGATGAAAATCATCAATGCATGTCCCTACCAGCTTACTTAAATCAAGCCCTGGGAAAACACTACGTAATTCTGTAAGTCGTTTCTCCAACAACGTCACAACCGCTGGATTACAATAGGTGATAACACGATCAGCATCACATAACATAAGTCCTGTTGATGCTCCTGCCACGGCTGATTGCAAGCGAGCCACCTCAATCTCTCTGGCTCGTACATCCGTCACATTGTTCCATTCCAAAGCGTTACCTAAATATTCGCCTTGTGGATCAATAATCGCTGTGACATTTAAGTTAAAACGCAAAGGGCCGACTTGAATATCAGTGCTATATGGCAAATTA
>NVUI01000004.1 GCA_002733105.1 Methylophaga sp. | reverse complement strand
AATAATATGGTTTCTTCTGCCCCCTCTCAATACGAGTGAGTGGTCGGTTCCATCTTCAATTTCCCAGTAACTCAAAGCTGAAAATAAATAATTATCATTTATTAAAAAACCTAAAATATTGGGCATATGCTTATAGCGGTACAAGTTTATTTTGACATTACTATAGCCTTGTTTGGATATTTTTTCCTTTACAATTTCTATTTCTTTACATGTATTGGTAACAGATTCGTACCTAGTTCTACTGTCCTCTAGAAGTTCAAGTACGCTTTCATCGATGAGTGCAATATTAATGTTAACGGTTGGTTTATGTAATATAGAATGTGAGTCTTTTGGATCTAGCAGTTTTGATAGTACCGAGCCCCATCCGGTGTTACCAGCAATGGCTATATAGCTGATAGTCACTGTTTTTTCGTTATCAATTAATTCGGCTATATTTTTGAATAAATCGGCAGATTCAAGGGTAGTAATTTTTTTATTTTGGTCAGCTAACTGATATAGGATGTCAAAGAGGACACCGAGAATAATTAAAGACAGTGCTAATATTAATCCAGATTGGATATTATTAGAAACATCTATAGGCAAAAAATCTAATGGAACGACATCAACGATTATGGCTAGCAATATAATAATGATACAGAGTTCTTTTTTTGTGTTTTCGAAAGCATTTTTTAGCCTGTCATAAAAACTTAATTGAATTTCCATCGTAGCTTTCCTTGTGGTGATAGTTTGAAAGGATGAGATTTTTAGAATGATAGGTATAGAACTTTATCGGTTGAGTTGATGCTTTACAACTAGTCATCGACATATGAAAGTGTAGACTTCGAGATTCTGAATATCAAGATTGATTAATTTTATACAATATTTCCTTAGCTAACCGTTCCATTTTTTCCAAACTGATATCTGCCTTTGTGATAAATTCAGTATCATAATGATCAGGGCTTGCCCATTGTTTACCTTTAATTTGGCATCTTTTGGCTAATGTTGCGATACCAAGATCTTCTAAAGCAAATCCTAGCTCAGTCCATAAAACTGAAAGGTGGCTTTCAATTTTATGATTAGACTTAGCTGTTTCATTTAATTGTCTGATATAGACAGCGGTCTCTCTGGACGCAGTGATAATATCTCTTAACGCTCGGATCGATTCTGTTTTCCGTTTGTCACCAGCACGGCTCAGGTTTCTGAGCCAAGAACTAAGATGTTTAAATATATCCCAGAGTAAACTTGCACTAATATCGGTCATATTTTTATCGACTGTTAATTTGTATATGAAATTAACTTTAACAAAAACTGATGTTATCAGGAAGAGGTGAACAATCATGGGGGAGTTATCAGATATAGTCTCTTTTTTGACACAGAAGTTGGTTTTTACTGAAAATATTGTGTTTTTGGCTAGACGATCCAATATTTTGCTGATATGCTTGCCACAACTCTTCTGAAAACCTCCCTAACAACTCAACTATAAACGCCCTAGCGCGTACTCAATTATTAAAAATCCCACTTTAGGTAATAAATGAATTTAACTGAACTTAAGAAGCAGTCTGCTGCTGAGCTTATGGAACTTGCTATATCTTTGAAGATTGATGGTTTAGCTCGCAACCGAAAACAAGACCTGATTTTTGCTATTGTTAAATACTATTCAAAGGAAGGCGAAGAAGTCATCACAACCGGTGTTCTTGAATTATTACAAGATGGTTTTGGTTTCTTACGTTCACCAGAAGCTTCATATGTTTCTGGCCCAGATGATATTTATGTCTCTCCTAGTCAAATACGCCGCTTTCGTTTGCGTACAGGTGATACAATTACGGGCAAGATTAGGGCACCAAAAGATAGTGAACGCTATTTTGCATTAGTCAAAGTTGAAGAACTTAACTATGAAAAACCGGAACAGTCAAAAAATAAAGTTCCCTTTGAAAATTTAACCCCCTTATTTCCGAATGAGCGTTTTACTTTAGAACGTGGTAATGGAAGCACGGAAGATATAACGCCAAGATTGATCGATCTAGCTGCACCTATTGGCAAAGGGCAACGTGGATTAATTGTTGCTCCACCAAAATCAGGAAAAACAATGATCCTGCAGATGATTGCACAGTCAATTAGTGTCAATTATCCAGACAGTGATTTAATTGTATTATTGATAGATGAGCGCCCAGAAGAAGTGACAGAAATGGTGCGTTCTGTTCGTGGTGAAGTCGTATCAAGTACATTTGATGAGCCGGCTACCCGCCATGTACAAGTTGCTGAAATGGTAATTGAAAAGGCAAAACGTTTGGTTGAACATAAACGTGATGTTGTTATTTTACTTGATTCGATTACTCGTCTTGCTCGAGCATATAACACAGTAGCGCCTTCGTCGGGTAAAGTGTTGACAGGTGGTGTAGATGCTAATGCCCTACAACGTCCAAAGCGGTTCTTTGGTGCGGCTCGAAATATTGAAGAAGGTGGTAGTTTAACTATTATTGCGACGGCCTTAGTGGAAACAGGCTCGCGTATGGATGAGGTTATCTTTGAAGAATTTAAAGGTACCGGTAATATGGAGCTTCAACTTGAACGCAAATTAGCTGATCGTCGTATTTATCCAGCCATTAATGTGACGCGCTCAGGCACCCGTAAAGAAGACTTGCTTACACCGGCTGATGATCTACATAAATTATGGATTTTACGTAAATTATTGGCACCAATGGATCCTATTGAAGCAATGGAGTTTTTGATGGATCGTCTGAAAGCAACTAAAACGAACGCTGACTTCTTCGATACGATGAAGCAAGGTTGAATCAAGACAGAATAAGCAAAAATTTTCCACCGGTCCTATTTATTATGGGGCCGACAGCCGCAGGTAAAACTGATTTAGCATTAGAAATTGCCAAACGCTACCCTGTTGAAATTATTAGTGTTGATTCTGCTCTTGTTTATCGAGGCATGGATATTGGTACTGCTAAGCCCGAGGCCAAGGTGTTACAACAATATCCTCATCACCTTGTTGATATTCTTGATCCAACAGAAAGCTATTCAGTCGGTAGTTTTCGTAAAGATGCACTTCGGCTAATCGCTGATATTACTGCAAGAGGAAAAGTGCCATTACTTGTGGGTGGTACGATGTTGTATTTTAAAGCCTTACAACAAGGGCTTGCTGATTTACCCTCTGCTGATCCTGTCATCCGGCAACGCCTTGAAGCAGAAGTTCAGGAATATGGACTTGAGGAGATGCATGCTCAATTAGCTCTAGTCGATCCTGTCTCTGCCGCTAGAATTCATATTAATGACCCACAAAGGTTACAACGTGCTTTAGAGGTCTATGAAATAACAGGTAAATCTCTCACTGAGTTAACCCAAAATACGGCAACATCGTTGCCTTATCGAGTTGTTAAGGTGATATTAAGTCCATTTAATCGTAGTGTGTTGCATCAACGTATTGCGCTGCGCTATCAACGGATGATGAATAACCATTTTATTGAGGAAGTCGCCTCATTATTTGATCGAGCAGACTGTCATCCGAACTTACCATCGATACGTGCAGTCGGATATCGGCAAGTATGGGATTATTTATCCGGTAAAGTTGATCAAGATGAAATGATAGAAAAAGCGATTATTGCAACAAGACAGATGGCAAAACGTCAATTGACTTGGCTGCGAGCCCAACAAGATGGTGTTTGGTTTGATAGTGGGCCTGATTTGCCTACCGAACAAGTTTTACAATATGTTGTTGAACAAATACCAGAATTTAATATTAACACTTGACGATTTTCATCAGACTTCTAGAATGGGTAGTTCCACCATAATAATAATTACAGGAGGTTGTGATAATGGCTAAGGCACAATTGTTACAGGACCCATTTTTAAATGCTTTACGGCGTGAAAATGTGATGGTTTCTATTTATTTGATCAATGGCATTAAATTACAAGGTCAAATAGACTCATTCGATCAATTTGTTATCCTGCTTAAAAATTCAGTCAACCAGATGATATATAAGCATGCTATATCTACCATTGTACCAGTACGTAATATTGACTTTACCGTCAACGATGATTAAAGGAGATTATTGATTGTTTGAGCGCCCAGATAGTAATGCGGCTTTTGATAATTCATCAAAAAAAGAAGCCGTTGTTCTTGTCCATCTCAATTTTAATAACCCTGACTTTGCTGAGGCTGAGCAAGAATTTATTGAATTAGTTAACTCTACAGGTGCAAAAATTGCCACGATGGTTCATGGCAAGCGACATCGCCCAGATCCTAAGTTTTTTGCAGGGTCTGGTAAGGTTGAAGAAATTCGACAACATGTTGTCGCCAACGATGCGGCACTAGTGATATTCAATCATGAGTTATCTCCAAGCCAAGAACGAAATTTGGAAAAGACACTAGAATGCAGAGTGATTGCCAGGACAGGACTGATTCTTGATATATTTGCTCGTCGCGCACGGTCACATGAAGGTAAATTGCAGGTTGAGTTGGCACAGCTTAAGCATTTATCCACACGGCTGGTCCGTGGTTGGACCCATTTGGAAAGGCAGAAAGGCGGGATCGGTCTTCGTGGCCCGGGTGAAACACAATTAGAGACAGATCGCCGCTTATTAGGTCAACGCATTAAATCGCTAAAAAAACGATTAGCAAAAGTACGCTCACAGCGTGAGCAAGGCCGTCGTTCACGCCAAAGAGGTGGGGTGCCAGTGGTTTCTTTAGTGGGTTATACCAATATGGGGAAATCTACCTTATTTAACAAAATGACAGCTGCTAATGTATATGCTGATGATCGGTTGTTTGCCACACTTGACCCTACGTTACGCCGCTTAAAATTAATGAATACCCAAGCTTTAGTCATGGCTGATACGGTTGGCTTTATCAGACAGTTGCCTCATGATTTGGTGGAGTCATTTAGTTCTACTTTAGAAGAAACTCGTGATGCTGCATTATTAATTCATGTGGTAGATGCGGGGGCTTCTGATCGCGATGATTTAATGCATCATGTTGATGATGTGTTACAACAGATTGGTGCTGATGAGGTACCACAATTAATCGTTTGCAATAAAATCGATCAACTTGAACATCATCATGCCCGAATTGATCGCAATGAAGATGGGCGTATTACATGCGTTTGGGTATCCGCTATCACGGGTGAAGGCATTGACTTGTTAAGGCAAGCGTTGCAGGAATATTTTCCTGAAACACAAGAAGTGGAACTAGTTGATTGATTTTTGTTCCATAAAGTTAACAATGCCCGTAAAATAGACATGTTTGAATTAATGAATCTCAGTTTGGAGAGTTAAATGGCTTGGAATGAACCTGGCAATAGTGGTGGTAAAGATCCGTGGGGTAACAGAGGTAATGATGGTCCGCCTGATCTTGATGAAATTATCGGTAATATACAGCGTAAACTAAGCGGCTTATTTGGTGGTAGTTCGGGCGATAGTAGTTCGTCAGAAGGCGGTGGCAACGGCTCAATGCTATTTGGATTAATTCTAGCTATTGCTTTTGTTGTATGGATATTTTCAGGTATTTATATCGTGCAGCCAGCCGAACGTGGTGTAGAACTGCGCTTTGGTGCTTACACAGAAACGACCTTGCCTGGACCTCATTGGCATCTACCGTATCCAATAGAAAGTGTTGAAAAAGTCGATGTTGCACAGATTAGAACGGCTTCAATTGGTTTTGGTAGTGGCTCCAATACATCTGAAGCACTTATGTTGACTAAGGATGAAAACATTATCGAACTTAAAGTTGAAGTTCAATTTCATGTTGAAGAGGCAGATAAGTACCTATTTAATGTGGTCAATCCAGATCTAACACTACGTCAAATGACGGAAAGTGCTGTGCGTGAAGTTGTGGGTAAAACGACTAGGGATGATGTGTTTAAAACAGGTCGCGCAGCTATGGCTAAACAGGCCGAAACACTTTTGCAACAACTACTTAAAGATTTTGGTACCGGTTTAGTTGTAACTAACTTTAATATGCCTAATATTCAGCCCGCCCCTCAAGTTCAAGCTGCATTTGCTGACGTGGTAAAAGCGGATGCTGATAAAGAAAGCCAAATAAATGAAGCAACAGCTTATGCTAAAGATATTGTGCCAAGAGCACGAGGTCAGGCTGCACGTATAGAGCAAGAAGCTGAAGCTTATAAAAGCCAAATTGTGGCTAAGGCACGAGGTGAAACCAGCCGTTTCTTACAAGTATTGACAGAGTATGAAAAAGCACCAAAAATTACTAAAGAACGTTTGTATTTAGATACAATGGAAGCTGTTTATTCTAAAAGTCAAAAAGTGCTAGTTGATATGTCTAAAGATAGTAATAATGTACTCTATTTACCTTTAGATAGAATGCGTAATGCCAGCACATTGCCTCCAACTCGGCTAGATTTGGGAAATATGACGACATATCCTTCAACCGGTTCGACGTCTACTAATTCAACATCAACAAGTGATGTGCGTAGCAGAGGGGGACGTTAAGATGTCATCAACTTTAAATAAATTATTCTTTTTAGTCATTATTATAGTGGCTGCTCTCAGCTCAACAGTGTTTTTTGTTGATCAGCGTGAGCGCGTTTTATTACTGCATTTAGGTGAAATCAAACAAGCTGACTTTAAACCCGGTATTCATTTTAAAATACCCGGTTTTGAAGAGATCAAACGCTTCGATGGCCGTATTTTAACCATCGATGCTAATCCTGAAAACTATTTGACTGGCAGGAATAAGAACCTATTAGTCGATTCTTTTTTATTATGGAAAATTGCTGATACCAGCGCTTATTATACTGCTGTAGGTGGTGATCAGCGTTTGGCAAGCTCACGTTTGTACCATATTGTGAATAATGGATTGCGTGATGCTTTTGCAACTCGAACAGTAAAAGAAGTGGTGGCAGGCGATCGTACTGCTATGGTGGGAAAAATATTAATTGATGCTAATGAGAGTGCTAAAGCTCTTGGTATTGAAATAGTTAACATTCGTATTAAACGTATCGATTTTCCTAGTAATATCAATGATGCAGTGTATTTAAGAATGCGGACAGAACGGTTGCAAGAAGCCAAAGAAACGCGAGCTCAAGGTGCTGAAGAAGCTGAAATTATTAGATCAAAAGCAGATAGAGAAAGAATAACCATTGTGGCTCACGCTGAGCAAAAATCTGAGGAAATACGTGGTAATGGTGATGCTGAAGCGACAGATATTTATGCTCAGGCTTATGGGAAAAATGAGGAGTTCTATGGATTTTATCGTCGTTTAGCTGCATATCAAAATGTATTTAATGGGGACGATATGCTAGTGATAGAACCTAAAGGCGAGTTCTTTAACAATTTTAGTTCACAAGAATAAATAATAGCCGCTTGGTGAGTGAAACATTAATACATAGTTTGTGGGTTGCCTCAGCATTAATGTTAGTGATTGAAGGGATAATGCCTTTTTTAAGTCCAGCAGCATTTCGACGTGCATTGCTTCAAATGGCAGGCATGAAAGATCAGCAACTACGCGTTATTGGTCTATTTAGCATGGTTATAGGTGTGGCCTTACTTTATTGGGTAAATTGATTGTATGAGTACTAAACAACGGTGGTTACTGCCCGAAGGTATTGATGAATTAATGCCTGAGGAAGCCGCACAGCTAGAATTATTGCGCCGACAATTGTTGGATAAAATGCAAAGCTGGGGATACCAATTAGTATTCCCGCCTTTAGTTGAATACCTTGATTCATTGTTAACAGGAACAGGTAAAGCACTTGATCTGCAAACTTTTAAGTTAACTGATCAGATGTCAGGCCGCTTGATGGGCATTCGAGCAGATATGACACCGCAAGTAGCTCGAATTGCGGCTCACAATCTTCGTGATATGCCGGGTACATTAAGACTATGTTATATCGGTAATGTTTTACATACACTGCCTCAGGGTCAAGGTACATCTCGTAACCCTATTCAATTAGGTGCAGAGATATATGGTCATGCTGGCCCAGAAAGTGATATGGAAATATTGCAGCTAATGATCGAAACATTAACTGTTTCTAATGCAGCAACAAGTTTGTTGTTAGATATTGGCCACGTAGGGATTTATCGTGGTCTAGCCCAACATGCTAATTTGAGTGATGAGCAAGAACAAAGCTTATTTTCAGCACTGCAGCGTAAAGCTTTGCCAGAAATTGAAATGTTGCTCACAGAATATCAACTACCAACAGATAGTTATGCCATGTTATTAGCCTTGGCGGAATTGAATGGTGGAGTAGAAGTGCTTCAACAGGCACAACGAGTGCTTAGTCGTGCGCCTGGATCTGTTCAACAAGCATTAACGACGTTACAAACGCTTGCAACGATGACTGCACAACGTTTACCAAGCGTTACTATTAACTTTGACCTTGCTGAATTACGCGGTTATCACTACCACACGGGTGTAGTGTTTGCTGTTTATCAAACAGGTTCTGCTCAAGCTGTAGCAATGGGTGGCCGTTATGATGATATTGGTAAAGATTTTGGTCATGCTCAGCCTGCAACCGGGTTTAGCGTGGACTTAAAAACATTGGCAGGCCAAATGTCTCAAATTGATGAAAAGAAACAAGCTATTTCAGTTGAATGGTCTGATGATGATGCTGAAAAACAAAAAATAGAACAATTACGACAACAGGGTGAAGTGGTTATTTATCACTTGCCGGATAACGGATCAAATTAATCAATAATACGGCCACTTCTGTGGCAGAGACAGGAACACAAATACGTGGCTAAAAATATCGTAGTGATAGGCTCCCAATGGGGCGATGAAGGTAAAGGTAAACTCGTTGATTTACTGACTGATAATGTGTCAGCGGTTGTTCGTTTCCAAGGGGGTCATAATGCAGGCCATACCTTGGTTATTGAGGGCAAAAAAACGATTTTACACTTGATCCCATCAGGTATATTACGCGAACATGTTCAGTGTTTGATTGGTAATGGTGTGGTGTTATCACCTGAAGCTTTGCTTAAAGAAATGGATCAGTTAGAAGCTAATGGTATCCCTGTTCGGAAACGTTTAAAAATTAGTGCTGCATGTCCCCTTATTTTGCCATATCACATTGCCTTAGATCAGGCCCGTGAGCATCGTCGAGGCAAAACGGCTATTGGCACGACTGGTCGTGGTATAGGACCAGCATATGAAGATAAAGTGGCTCGACGAGGCTTGCGATTAGGTGATTTACTTAATGAAAAAAGCTTTATTGTTAAGCTTGAAGAAGTGATGGAATATCATAACTTTGCATTAGTTAATTACTATCAATCTGAAGCTATCAGCTTTGAAAAGGTACGTGATGAAACATTAGCAATGCGGGATCTGTTATTACCGTTAATTGCTGATATTCCTCATCTACTGCAACAGTATTCTGAAGCAGGGAAGAATGTTATGTTTGAAGGTGCTCAAGGTGCCTTACTAGACATTGATCATGGTACTTATCCTTACGTGACATCATCCAACACAACAGCCGGTAGTTGTGCCGCAGGAGCAGGTGTTGGCCCTTGTCATATTGATTATGTATTAGGGATCACCAAAGCATATGCAACACGTGTTGGCGCAGGTCCATTCCCTTCTGAGTTATTTGATGATGTTGGTCGACATTTGGCTGATGTTGGTCATGAGAAAGGTTCAACGACAGGTCGTGATCGTCGTTGCGGCTGGATAGATATAGTCGCGTTAAAGCGCGCCTGCTGGATTAATAGTATTACCGGCTTATGCTTAACTAAATTAGATGTTTTAGATGGCTTAGAGACCATACGACTATGTGTCGGCTATTTGCGTAATGGTGAAAAAGTTGATGTATTGCCATTAAGTGCTGAAGAATTTGAAGGATGTGAACCGCAATATATTGATATGGCGGGTTGGACTGAATCAACATTAGGTGTGACGAATTTTGCTAACTTACCCGCGAATGCGCAAGCTTATATAACTAAGGTTGAGGATTTAACTGGAGTACCGGTTGATATTGTATCTACAGGCCCTGATCGGGTTGAGACGATTATTCGTAAAAATATATTTTAATAGCGATTTTTTAATTTACCCTATCTATGAATGAAAAATTAACAGATGTATTAGCCGGTATAACGATAGGGTTAATTATTGGGGCTGTTATTGCTATTGCTTTTTCTCTAGCAGATATTTTTGATAGTTCAGAAAATGAAGATGTTGAATTTAGTCTGAAATCAGCAGCATTTCAGGATGAAAGTATTTGCCCTAACTACCCATTTGATCATCTGGTTGGCTATTGGAAGGGAAGTAAAACGTATCCAAGTGAAGATGAAACTCAACAGTGGTTAGTGGATAGAAGAGCCGATGGCACTTATACAATAGAGTTTACATTTACCTATGCTAATGGAGAATCATACAAATCAGTAGAACAAGGACTTTGGTCATATTCTGGTTGTTTGTATTCGGTGATAATTAATAATATTGATGGTAGTGATGTTCTTTATCAAGAGGTTTATAGAGTTAACTCTGTTGATGAGAACAAGATGAAGTACACCAACTATCGTACTGGCACTGAGTTTGAAGTTTTTCGTGTCGAAGTAGACTAAGGATAAAACTAATTATTATTTATCACGCCTGAATAAATTGCAGAATAATCGGTATTTTCTAGGCCTTGTTCTAATGTTTTATTTAGCAGTTGATTAATTCCTTCAAGGGCACAGGTTTCTAACCCAAGCTGTTTAGCGACAGATAAAAATAATTGAGTATCTTTGGCTAAGTGTTTGGTTGGGAAATTTGGCTTAGAAAAATCACACTGCAACATGCGATCAATTTTTTTATCAAAGGTCGGAGCATAGAGTGCACTATCACGCACAATTTTCATAAACTGTTCGGTGTTAATATGTTCTTTTTCAATTAAAGCAAGACTTAAAGCAAAACTTGATGTTAATCCAGCAATCAATTGATTCATAGCAAGTTTAACTGTTGATCCTTGTCCGATTTCGCCGATATGTTGAGGGCTTTTGCCCATTATTTTGAGTAGCGGTAAAGCGGTTTGATAATTTTCATCACTACCGCCAGCCATGAGAATCAAGCGACCAGATCGTGCTTCAGGCAGGCTGCCTAACACGGGACATTCTAAGTAAGCCCCTTGATTATCGGTAATACGTTTGGCAATAGCTCGAGATTCATTGGGCGCAATTGTGCCCATTTGAATGATCATTTTCCCTTTAAAACTGGCAGGATCGATATTATCTAATACAGCATTAATAGCGGTTGCATCGCTTAGTAGTAGTAGACAAAAATCACTATCAGTGATGGCTTGTTGCGCAGAGCTGGCAGCTGATGCGCCTTGTTGTTCAAGTATAAGTGTTTTTTCGGCACTACGGTTGAAGACGGTTAAGGTATGATTTTCTGCGAGAAGGTGTTTGCCTAAAGCTTGTCCCATCAGGCCTGTTCCTAATAACGATATGTTCATGAGTAAATCGATCCGTAAAGTGAAAACAAAAAAAGCACTATGGCATAGAAGCATCGTGCGTAGTGATATAGAATATACCGCTATTCTACAATAGAAACAGGGGATATCCGTGTACAAGAAAAACATGAGCATTGCTGGTTTTGATGATGAGTTGTTTCAAGCAATTAAAGCAGAGGACCAGCGTCAGGAAGATCATATTGAATTAATCGCTTCTGAAAACTATGCTAGTCCACGTGTTCTAGAGGCGCAAGGTTCTTCACTCACCAATAAATATGCAGAAGGTTATCCTGGTAAACGTTATTACGGTGGTTGTGAATATGTAGACCGTGCTGAGCAATTAGCGATTGATCGTGCTAAAACATTGTTTGGTGCAGATTATGCTAATGTGCAACCTCATTCAGGTTCTCAAGCTAATGCTGCTGTTTATTTAGCATTGTTACAGCCGGGTGATACTATTCTTGGTATGAGTTTGGCTCATGGTGGGCATTTGACTCACGGTTCAAAAGTCAGTGCATCAGGTAAAATATATAACTCAGTTTTTTATGGCCTCAATGCTGAAACGGGTGAAATTGATTATGACGAAGTAGAACGTCTTGCAAAACAGCATCAGCCTAAAATGATGATTGCTGGTTTTTCAGCTTACTCACGTATTGTTGATTGGCAACGTTTCCGTGATATTGCTGATTCTATTGGTGCTTATTTGTTAGTCGATATGGCGCATGTAGCGGGTTTAGTGGCTACTGGTGAATATCCTAGCCCAGTGAATATTGCGGATGTAACAACAACAACAACACACAAAACATTACGTGGTCCACGTGGTGGTTTGATTTTGGCTAAAGCCAATGCTGAAATTGAAAAAAAATTAAATTCAGCCGTTTTCCCTGGTTTTCAAGGTGGCCCATTAATGCATGTTATTGCAGCGAAAGCAGTCGCATTTAAAGAAGCTATGTTGCCAGAGTTCAAAACCTATCAACAGCAAGTGGTTAAAAACGCACGGGTAATGGCCACTGTTTTTATGGCTCGTGGTTATGATGTGGTATCAAAAGGAACGGACGACCATCTGTTTTTGGTTAGTTTTATTGAAGCAGGTTTAACGGGTAAAGAAGTGGATGCTTGGTTAGGTGATGCTAATATTACAATCAATAAAAACTCGGTGCCAAATGATCCTCAATCACCTTTTGTGACATCAGGCATTCGGGTGGGTACACCTGCTGTTACTACTCGTGGTTTTAAAGAGCAAGAATGTGAAGACTTAGCGACATGGATGTGTGATGTAATTGATGGCCGAGGTGGTGAAAAGGTTATTAATGATGTTAAGGCTAAAGTGTTAGCTGTATGTCAGAAACTTCCAGTGTACAACAACTAAGGAAAGTATAAGATTTATGCGTTGTCCATTTTGTGGTGCTGATGATTCAAAAGTAATCGATTCTCGGCTTTCAGCTGAGGGTGATTCGATCCGTCGACGTCGTAGTTGTGTAGAATGTAATGAACGTTTTACCACTTATGAGACGGCAGAATTAACCTTACCAAGACTCATTAAACGTGATCAATCTCGCACCGTGTTCAACGAAGATAAATTACGATCAGGTTTTCTGAAAGCCTTAGAAAAAAGACCGGTTAGTATTGATGATGTTGATAGTGCGGTAAAAGGGATTATCAGGCAATTGATTGCCACCGGTGACCGTGAAGTAGAAACACGCTTAGTGGGTGACTGGGTGATGGATGCTTTGCGAAAATTGGATGAGGTCGCTTATGTGCGTTTTGCATCTGTATATCGAAGTTTTCAAGATGTAAACGCCTTTCATGAAGAGATTGAACGGATGAAAAGCCTGCCAGAATCTGCAACCAAGGAATAGAATTATGCTGCGAGTCATTATTTTTTGTGATATTTGTAATCCACAGGGTATTCGGTATATCGAACAAAATCGAAGCACTTCGCGAGGTGACGAAGGTGGTCGTCGGGTGACTGATGGTCGATCGTGGTTTGAAGGGCCAATTGATGAAGCTTTAAAGATTGATTGGTTACAACAAGAAGGTGATCATATTTGTCCTCGTTGCCAGGACCGTAGCAGCAAGTAGTCATTATGTTGCTGCATCAAGCTTATATGGCCCGTGCTTTGCAGTTAGCAGAGCGTGGGCTTTTTACCACTGATCCTAATCCAAGGGTGGGCTGTGTCATTGTTAAAGATGACATCATTATTGGCGAAGGCTGGCACCAACGTGCTGGTGAGGGGCATGCAGAAGTGAATGCATTGCAACAAGCAGGTCAACAATCAAAAGGTGCAGATTGTTATGTCACCTTGGAGCCTTGTAGTCATTTTGGTCGTACGTCACCTTGTGCAGAATTGCTGATTAAATCTGGCCTTAAAAATATATTTATTGCCATGGTTGATCCAAACCCAATTGTTGCAGGTAGTGGTATTATCAAGCTAAAAGAAGCCGGTATTAATGTCACTGTTGGTTTATTGACCGAGCAGGCTGAAAAATTGAATGTTGGTTTTTGCCAACGAATGCGACTAGGTCGTCCTTATGTGCGTAGTAAGATAGCAATGAGCCTTGATGGTCGAACAGCGATGGCATCTGGTGAAAGTCAATGGATAACCGGCTCAGCAGCACGACAGGATGTGCAAAAGTTACGGGCCCGAAGTTCAGCAGTGCTTACAGGGATTGATACGGTATTATCAGATGACCCATCATTAACTGTGAGGCCCGAAGGTGATTGGTATCCTAGTGGCCAAGTGATTAGACAGCCATTGCGTGTGGTGGTGGATAGTCAGTTACAAATATCTCAGCAGGCCAAGTTATTACAGGGTGAAGGAAAAGTGCTGATAGTAACGACGGTAGATACAGCAGTAGATTATCAGGCCGAAGTATTAACATTACCTTCACAGCAAGGCCGTGTTGATTTACCTGCATTAATGGCAGAGTTGGCACTACGTGAAATAAATGAGGTAATGATTGAGGCTGGATCAGTATTAAATGGTGCCTTATTGGCTGCCGGATTAATTGATGAATTGGTTATTTATATGGCACCCAAATTAATGGGTGATTCGGCAAAAGGATTATTCCATTTGCCAGCGTTACAGACGATGGCACAAAATATTGAATTACAGATCACGGATATGCGTGCTGTTGGACAAGACTGGCGAATTACAGCCATTGCTAAAGAGGTTTAACAAAATATGTTTACCGGCATTATCGCTGCGATAGGTCACCTGCAAAAAACACAAGCAAAGGGGGGGGATTTACAGTTGCAACTTTCGACTAAAACCTTGGACTTGTCTGATATTAGTTTGGGCGATAGTGTAGCCGTGAATGGCGTTTGTCTAACCGTCGTTGATAAAGACAATAGTTCTCTTAGCTTTGATGTGTCACGAGAAAGCCTTGATAGGACGAGTTTAGGCCATCTTGAAATAGGTGCTAGCGTTAATCTTGAAAAAGCGTTAGCAGTAGGTGATCGTTTGGGTGGGCATTTTGTGAGTGGCCATGTTGATGGTTTAGCCGCAATAATCTCAAAACAGGAATCAGCTCGTTCTGTTATATTTCGTATTAAAATCCCGACGGGGCTGGAGCGATACATTGCTGAAAAAGGTTCGGTTTGTATTGATGGTACGAGCTTGACTGTCAATAATGTTATTGATAATTGGTTTGAAGTAAATGTTATCCCTCATACGATGCAGCAAACGATTATGAGTGATTATCGTATTGGCACAGAGGTCAATCTTGAAGTAGATTTGATTGCCCGTTACCTAGAACGATTATTACCACAACAAGATAGTGGAATTACCCACCAAACATTGATTGAAAATGGCTTTATTAAATGAATTTAAATACAACTGCTGAAATTCTTGATGATTTTCGACAAGGAAAAATGGTCATTATCATGGATGATGAAGATCGCGAAAACGAAGGTGATTTAGTGATGGCGGCAGAATGTGTAACTGCCGAATCTATTAACTTTATGGCACGTTTTGGGCGCGGTCTAATTTGTTTGACATTAACGGAGCAGCGTTGTCGCCAACTTCGTTTACCTTTGATGGTGTTAGATAATCAAACAAGCTATGAAACCAATTTTACGGTATCAATTGAGGCTGCTGAGGGTGTCACTACAGGTATCTCTGCCGCTGATCGTGCCATCACTATTCAGGCAGCAGTAAACATTGATGCGAAGCCAGAAGATGTTGTTCAACCAGGCCATATTTTTCCAATTAAGTCTCAACTTGGTGGGGTATTAACACGTGCGGGCCACACTGAAGCCGGCTGTGATCTTGCTTTATTGGCAGGTAAAGACCCATCAGCAGTCATTGTTGAAATTCTTAATGAAGATGGCAGTATGGCTAGGCGAGCAGACTTAGAGATATTTGCTGAAACCCATGACTTGAAAATAGGCACTATCGCAGACTTGATCAGTTATCGTTTAGAAAATGAGATGACAGTACAACGACTGTCACAATGTGACATGCCAACAGAACAAGGTGATTTTCAGCTTTATAGTTTTCAAGATACAGTGAATGGCCAGGTTCACCTTGCTTTGGTGGTCGGTGATATTACAGCGGATAAAGAAACCTTAGTACGTGTGCATATGGCTGATCCATTAAGTGATTTACTGGGGTCAACACGTGAGCCTGCTCACTGGCCATTAGACCAAGTGATGAATCAGTTGCAGCAGGTAGGAAAAGGTGTATTAGTTGTGTTGCGACAGCCAGCGCAAAATAAACAATTGGCTGACAAAGTTGAACGATATCAGCAACAAGATCGGAGTGATACTGCTTCCATGACTAAGGCCAGTTGGGATTTAAGAACTTTTGGTGTGGGTGCTCAGATACTGGCTGATTTAGGCGTGAAAAAAATGCGGGTAATAGGTACACCGACAAAATTAACGGGATTGTCTGGGTTTGGCTTAGAACTTGTTGGCTATGCTGAGGAACAATAAAAGTTGATGCCGAAGAAGATTATTGTCATTGCGGGTGAAGCTTCTGGAGATGCTCATGCAGCAAGAATGATTGCAGAGTTAAAACAGATGATGCCTGACCTTGAAGTCAAAGGTATTGGTGGCGATAAAATGCGTGCTGCTGGTGCGGATACTTTTATTGATTTTTCAGAGTTGGCGGTGATGGGCTTAATTGAAGTACTTAAACGCTATCGACACCTTAAAAAAATATTTAATAAAGTGGTTGCTTTACTAAAAAAAGAACAACCAGATTTGTTGGTGTTAGTAGATTACCCAGGGTTTAATTTAAAACTTGCCAAACAAGCAAAAAAAATAGGCATACCTGTCCTATATTATATTAGTCCTAAAGTATGGGCTTGGCGTGCAGGACGCGTAAAAACGATTAAACAAGTCGTTGATCATATGGCGGTGCTCTTTCCATTTGAAGTGCCTATTTATCAACATGCTGGCGTGCCTGTCACCTGTGTGGGTCATCCATTAGTGGATGCGGTTAAAAAAAATATAACAACGCAACAAGCTAAAGCACAATTTGGTTTTAATACCGAACAGCCATTATTAGGTTTATTTCCTGGCAGCCGCCGTAGTGAAGTAGAAGCTTTGTTGCCCATAATGATTAAAGCGGCAGAGCAAGTTAGCCAGCGTATAAATAATCTAAATGTAGTCATTCCCTTAGCAACGGGGCTGGATCGCAAGGTTGTTGAGTCTATTTTGGCCGATACACCATTAGCCATTAAAATTGTGGATGATAATTTTTATCGATTAACATCTGCATGTGATGCGATTGTAGCGGCTTCAGGTACAGTGACATTAGAAATTGCTTTGCTCGGTATTCCTCACTTTATTAGCTATCGTGTCTCACCTATTTCGTATGCTATTTTAAGCCGGTTTGTAAAAATACCTTATGTTGGTTTGTGCAATATAGTGACAGCCAAAAATTTGGTATTAGAACTATTACAAGATGATGTCACGGTAGTACGGTTGGCGGAAGGGATCAGTCAACTACTCACACAGGCTGATAGTAAAGAGAAGGCTGAAAATATCCGCCAGCAAGTTTTATCGGCACTAGGGCCTTCTGGCGGTGCCTATAATGCAGCAGCACTGGTGGTTTCAATGTTAGAAGCAAAATGAAGACTAAAAATAAATATATTGCAGGTGTAGATGAAGTAGGGCGAGGCCCTTTGGCTGGACCGGTCGTCACCGCGGCGGTGATACTTGATCCTGCTAATCCTATTGAAGGCTTAGATGATTCTAAAAAGCTAACAGAAAAGCGACGAGAGCAATTGGAGCCTATTATTAAACAAAAGGCTTTAGCTTGGGCCTTGGGCCGTGCAGAACCTGAAGAAATAGATCAAATAAATATTCTGCAAGCAACATTGTTAGCAATGAAACGTGCTGTTGAGGGTTTAGCCCTTCAACCCTCGCATGCGTTAGTGGATGGTAATCAAGCTCCTAGTCTATCTTGTCCTGTCACAACGATTATCAAAGGTGATCAATCAGAGCCCGCTATAGCTGCAGCCTCTATTTTAGCGAAAGTGGCTCGGGATAGAGAAATGGTCGAAATGGATAGGCGTTACCCTGGATATGGCTTGGCAAAACACAAAGGCTATCCAACCAAACAACATCAACAAGCGTTATTAGCTTTGGGGCCATCTGCTATTCATCGTTACTCATTCAAACCTGTTCAGCTAGCGATAAAAAAATAGTCTCTATTTTTAACTGCTGTTATCACAAAGCAATAATGCAATGAGATCCGCTCTGGAACGAATATTAAGCTTATCAGTAATATTTTTAACATGTTCTTTAACGGTAAATACGCTGATGTTGAGCTTAGCAGATATATTTTGATGAGGATCACCTGCAGCATAAAGTAATCCAACTGTTTCTTGTCGGGGGGTGAGACCCAGTGTTTTTATTCGGTGAAATAGTTTAAGTACAAAAGGCTCTTGCCAGCGGATATTTAGCCCAATTCTAGGCATTCGGTTACCTATTTTATCTTTAATTAAAAAAGCTCTTAATTTGAAATCACCCCATGCGTTAGATTGTGTCAGTGTTGGATCTTTAATTTGTTGCTGATGCTGATGCCTTTCAAGTAATGCTTTGATCAGTTTATCTATACCATCAAAAACATGAATATCATCTAATCTATGATGAACTGAGCTATCAAAGAACGAAGATGATGCCAATGAAAGAAGTTTTTCACCCATTGCACATGCATGCTGAATTTTGCCATCATGATCAATAATCAATAAGCCTTGTTCCCAGCCATCGGTAGTGCAAATAGACTCTTGTTTGGGTTGAGACATACCGAAAAAAATGATGGAAGAAATATACTGGAGTCTTTCAATTTCTTCCTGGCTAAAGTCAGGATCATATTTGGTTCTATGCACCATTAATATACCAAGGCGTACGTTTGTTTTTGGGTTAAAAATAGGAATAAAACAAGTATTGTAATAACCCATGGGTAATAAAATTGTTTTATAAAATTCAGCAACAAAGGGGCACTTGCCAAAATTTTCTAATGAAGTGGTTGGCGCCGCTAATGAACTAACCCATTTTGTTGTATATAAATATTTGTCTTCTTTAATACTTGAGATGGAGGTAATAAAATTTTGAATGCTTTTTGTCTGAGCTATTTCATCAAAAATATTGCATAGTTTTCCTTTATCATCTTGCCAGAAAAAGGTATTTGAAAAAGAGCTTATTTCATGGTGGAGTTCTTGTAATAATGCTGGAATAAATATTTGGCTAGGTAAGCCTAGATGGGCTAACTGATCCAGCCGATAGCAAGAATGTGAAGATAGGTTTCTCATAAAACAGATTTAATTCCAGAGGTAACTAATTAATTTAATTGTAATAGTTTTTTAAATGGGTTTGAATGTTTTTTGTATAAAAATGAGCAGTGCTGCCCAAAAAATAATAATTATAAGTTATTGTTTGGGCTAGAACTACTCGCTTTGTCGTGATGGGTAAGGTCATTATTGTTACGAAAAAAGTGCAGTTTGAGGGCAAATACCTAAGTAATAAGCATGTTATGATACGCAACAATGTTATCTCTGAATAAAATCTTCACTAGGTTGAAAAAAAACAGATCAAGTAAAAATAGTCACTCTGACTCACAAAAGGGTGGTCCATTAATTATTGCTCGCCCTGATCACAATATTTCCCGAAAGCACATTAGTTCTGCAGCATTGAAAGTATTGTATGGCTTAAAAGATGCCGGGTTTGATGCCTATTTGGTAGGCGGATGTGTACGTGATTTATTATTAGGCTATGAGCCTAAAGATTTTGACGTAGCAACAAATGCTTCTCCTGAGCAGGTTCATAAAGTATTTCGCCGTAGTCGTTTGATTGGTCGTCGATTTAAGTTGGTTCATGTTCGTTATGGACGTGAGGTGATTGAGGTAGCCACTTTTAGGGCTCCTCCAGAGATAGAGCAACATATTGATGAACAAGGACGTATTGTTCAAGACAATGTGTTTGGTACATTAGAGCAAGATGCATGGCGACGTGATTTTACGATTAATGCTCTTTATTACAATATTCGTGATTTCTCCATCGTTGATTTTACCGGTGGGTTAGCGGATTTAAAGGCCAAAAATATTCGTTTAATTGGTCATGTAGAAACACGTTACCGTGAAGATCCCGTGCGAATGCTTAGAGCACTCCGATTCGTTGGTAAGTTAGATCTAGAGTTAGATGATGAGACTGAACGATGGATCCCGAAACTAGCTCATTTATTGGCAGACATTCCTGCCGCACGACTATTTGATGAAACACTAAAATTATACTTAAGTGGTGATGCAGCAGTGACACATGAGTTACTAGTTGATTATGGTGTCTTTGATATCTTATTCCCCCAAGCTGCAGCATTGATGGATGAGGATGAAGATGATGTTCACACCTTATTAACGAAAGCATTAGAAAATACCGATCAACGTATTGATGAAGGTAAACCTGTCACACCTGCTTTTTTGTTTGCTGCATTGCTTTGGGAACCTGTTAATCAACTTTGGCAGCATTATCAAGCTAAAAATATATCTGTTATTCCTGCATTACAAAAAGCTGCAGCAGAAGTTTTAGCTGAACAAGTGCAACGGGTTGCAATACCTAAACGTTATAGCATTGTGTCAAAAGATATTTGGGTTTTACAGCCACGACTTACGATGCGACAGGGTAAAAGAGCTATTAGGTTAGTACAACATCCAAAATTCAGAGCAGGATACGATTTTTTACTACTACGTTCTGAGACAGGGGAGCCATTAACTGAATTAGCCGAGTGGTGGACAGCTTTCCAAGTGGTAGCAGAAGATGAGCAGCAGAAAATGGTGCAGGCGTTGCCAGCTACTGGTCGTAAACCTCGTCGACGTCGACGAGGTAAAAAACCAGTGGCAAAGAGTGAGTAATGAATGTTTTTATTGGCTTAGGTAGTAATTTGACTGACCCTGTCTTTCAGGTTAAAACAGCAATTGATGATTTAACAAATTTACCTGATATTCAATTACTTGCATCTTCCTTCTTATATAAAAGCTCACCAATGGGGCCACAGGATCAACCGGATTATATTAATGCTGTAGTAGCATTAGAGACGAATATTTCACCGCACTCGTTGTTGGATCAGTTGCAACAGATTGAGCAAAAGCATGGTCGTATACGCCAGCGGCATTGGGGGGAACGCACATTGGATTTGGATTTATTGATCTATGGTGAGCAAATAGTCGATGATGAGCGCTTAACAGTACCTCATCCGGGGATATCAACAAGATCTTTTGTGCTTTATCCTTTATTTGAAATAGCTGCTGATCTTGATATCCCGACAATGGGTAAAATTGAACAATTAATTAAGCAGTGTCCACGTGACGATTTGCAGCGAGTAGAAGATTTCTGAATGAATATGAATAATTTAGCACATAGATATATTGTTGTTGAAGGCCCAATAGGAGTGGGTAAAACACATTTAGTTCAGCGTTTAGCCGATACTTTTTCTGGCATGGCAATGTTTGAGCAGCCAGAACATAATCCATTTTTAGAAAAATTTTATCTCTATCCCAAACAATCTGCATTGCCGACACAGCTTAGTTTCCTAATGCAACGTGTTAAATTAAGCAAAGCTTTGCAGCAAGATGATCTATTTAATGATCTACAAATTGCTGATTTTATGGTGGAGAAAGATCGCTTATTTGCTCAAATCACCTTAGATGATGATGAACTTGCTTTATATAATATGGTCTATGACAACCTAACAATGCAGCATCGAATACCTGATTTAGTGATTTACTTACAGGCATCACTGCCAGTACTAAAATCTCGGGTATCACAACGTGGTATCCATTATGAGCAGCGAATAGAAGATGCTTATTTGCAGCGGCTAGCTGATGGTTATGCAGATTTTTTCCATCACTATGATGCCTCGCCATTATTAATAGTGAATGCCGAGAAAATTGACTTGGTCAACAGCGAAGCAGATTATCAAAATCTGGTAGATCAGATCAGTGCTTTGCAAAGTGGTCGGCACTATTACAATCCATTAGCTATTAAAGAAAAGAAATAAGAGAAAAATTATGAGTCGGTTAAATCTAACTAGTCTGAGAAAAATGAAAGTGGAGCAAAATAAAATTGCTGTACTGACAGCCTACGATGCTAGTTTTAGCCATGTACTGGAGCATGCTGGTGTTGATGTCATTCTGGTCGGCGATTCTCTTGGCATGGTCATACAAGGCCAAGAAAGCACCTTACCTGTTACCGTTGATGACATGGTGTATCACACGGGTAATGTTATACGTGGTAGTGAAAGTGTATTTGTGATCGCTGATATGCCGTTTATGAGTTATGCCAATACAGATCAAGCGGTTAGTAATGCGGCACGACTCATGGCTGAGGGGGGCGCGCAAATGGTGAAACTTGAAGGTGGCGCTGTTGTTGCTGACACGGTTAAACAATTAACTGAACGTGGTATCCCGGTTTGTGCTCATTTAGGTTTATTACCTCAGTCAGTACATCGCTTAGGTGGTTATCGTGTTCAAGGACGCGATGCTGGTGGCGCTGAGCAACTAGTGAAAGATGCCAAAACATTGCAAGACGTAGGTGCTGATATGTTAGTGCTGGAATGTGTCCCCGCTGAACTAGGTAAGCGTGTTACTGCCGCAGTAGATATTCCTGTTATCGGTATTGGTGCAGGAAATAGCTGTGATGGCCAAGTATTAGTCTTATATGACATGCTTGGAATAACACCTGGCAAACGACCTCGTTTTAGTCATGATTTTTTGGCAGAAACAGGCGCGATCCCTGCTGCCATTGCCCAATATGTTGGTGATGTGAAATCAGGTAAGTTTCCAACGCTAGACCAACAATACTGATGCAAATTGTAGATTCCATCACAGCGATTAAAGCAAAAATAAAAGAGTGGCGACAACAACAACAATCTATTGCTTTTGTACCGACGATGGGCAATTTGCATCAAGGTCATTTGTCTTTAGTGGAAAAAGCACACAAGCTAGCAGATAAGGTTGTTGTTAGTATTTTTGTGAACCCCTTACAGTTTGATGAACAGGCAGATTTATCGGCCTACCCAAGAACGATGGATGCTGATATTGAGCAACTTAGCTCTGTTAATTGTGATCTGTTATTCATGCCTACAGTACAAATGATGTATCCGCAAGGTACGGGGCGGTATAGTACGGTTGTAGTACCGGGAATGGATGACAAACTATGTGGTCAAAGTAGACCGGGACACTTTGATGGTGTGGCAACTGTAGTGAGCAAGTTTTTTAATATAGTGCAGGCAGATATTGCGATCTTTGGGGAAAAAGATTATCAGCAACTGTTATTGATTAAAAAATTGGTATTAGACTTAAATATATCTATTGAAGTACATGGATCACCGACGTATCGAGAACAATCTGGGCTAGCAATGAGTTCGCGTAACCAATATTTGACAGATATAGAACGTGACAATGCCGCTGTTTTGTATCAAATCTTATTGGATGTGAAAAAACAGCTTGAACAAGGTCAGTATGATTTTGCTACGTTACAGCAACAAGCTATGGAAAAGCTTAAATTGGCCGGATTTAAACCTGAGTATGTTGAAATTAGGCGAGCTGAAGATTTGGAACTAGCTACAAAGAAAGACAACAAGCTACGGGTTTTGGCTGCGGCCTATCTAGGTGAGGCACGATTGATTGATAATATTGCCTGTTATCTTGCTTGAACTAGACGAAAAAGCGATAATAGCCCACTAATTAATTATTGATTGTCGGAATATGCAACTGACTTTACTGAAAACAAAATTACATCGTGCTTGTGTTACTCACTCTGAACTGGAGTACGAAGGCTCATGTGCAATTGATGGAAAATTGATGGAAGCCGCTGGTATTCTTGAATATGAGCAGATCCAGATCTACAATATTACTAATGGTGAGCGTTTCACAACCTATGCTATTCGTGCTGAAAATGGCTCAAATATCATTTCAGTGAATGGTGCTGCGGCACATAAAGCATCACCGGGCGATCGTATTATTATTTGCGCTTATGCCACTTTGAATGAAAAAGAAATTGATAACTTTAAACCAACGCTTGTTTATGTTGATGAGAATAATGATATTACTCATATGAGTCATTCGATCCCCGTTCAAGCAGCTTAACCTAAAAGCCATGATAGAAAAACTATTTGAAAGTATGTTGTGGAATAGCCGCTTTGTTGTAGTAGTGGCGGTTCTTGCTAGTTTATTTACTGCATTTGCTATGTTTTATATGGCCACAGTTGATGCGTATTATCTGATCTCGCATCTGGGAGAATATCTATCACCAGATCTGACTGGTGAGGCGCGTAAAGACTTTAGAGCTGGGACAGTGACTCATGTGGTTGAAGTGATTGATGGTTACTTATTAGCGACTGTATTACTGATGTTTGCATTAGGATTATATGAACTGTTTGTTAGTAAGATAGAGCAAGCTGAATCTTCTGAAACACCATCAGTTTTGGCGATACATAGCCTTGATGACCTGAAAACACGACTTGGGCGTGTTATTTTAATGATTTTAATCGTTAATTTCTTTGAGCATGCTATTAATATGGAGTTTCATAGCCCCTTAGATTTATTAGCATTAGCGGGTGGTATTGCACTGATAGGACTAACTTTGTACCTTTCACATGCTGAAGAACATTAGCCACTGAACTGTTATTTTGGTGAAACATTGCCATGACACTTTTTAATTTTTTTACCGCTACCGCAAAAACACAATTCATTCCTGCTTAGTTTGATAGGGGGTAAAAGCTCACCATCAATATAAAACCACTGTCCATCCTCTTTGACAAAACGTGACTTTTCATGTAATTGGCCTACAGTCTCATGCTGAAAAAAAGCAACAAACTCAACGATTGCAGCATGCTCTGTCTGTGAGTGTTTTATAATTTTTAGGCCTAACCATTGTGTTTGTTTAATGGTTTGAGCCAGTGTTTTTTCGTCATTATCCTGCCGTTGATGTGGATGAATTGTAGCGATAAGGTAAGCAATGTTGCCCAAGTAAAAAGCACTATATCGAGAACACATTAATTGTTCGGCACTACTGGCATGTAGCTGGCCAGCATGTAATGGTTGACAGCATGATTGATAAGTACGGTTGCTTGAGCAAGGGCAAAGTTGTGAAGTAGGAGTCATTTTTTCGATATTATGTTCTATATAAGGATGAAGTATTGCAGCAATGTATAACATTAAGTATGTATTTTAATATGTTGATATTAAAGTGTTATGTTGTTATTTGTCCCAGTAAATATAAACTGTTTTGTTTCCCCATTCCTTTGCTTTCTTGATATCGTCCCCCATATAAATATCAATTTTTTTAGTCCATCGTTTATTCATTTTATCGAGTACTTTATAGGTTCCTGGTAAACCTTCTATAGATACTTCAACACCATTGGTGACACCCAGTTCAATAAGGTCTCTAGACACTGCAATCGCTTTTATTCCAGGCTTGAGTGTATTTCCCCAAGCAGCAAGATATGGCGTTGAATCCGTTTCGTTGGTTGATGATGTATAGGCTGTTGCTGTCACTTCTATGCTATGAGATTGCATATTATATAAATATAATAAGGTGAGCAGTATTACTGCAGTTATGTAATAGAATTTATGAATGGCTATGGACATGATCTTTTTGCTTAAGAAATATTGATTTTGACGACTTTCATAATTTCAAATTCCATATTAGCCACGATCTCTACGCTAGGGTAATAAATGAGATCGACTCGTGCGCCTTTTAATGATTTATATATTTTTTGTCGTTTATATTTAAAGGGTACTTGCTGATTTTCTATTAACACGGTGTTATTGATCCAGTTATCTGTTCGACGTTGTACGTGTGATTCAACTTTTTGCATGGTGGAGTGGATCAGCTCTTCATTTTCAGCCAGTAATTTTTTAATACTTTTCATCAACGCTAACCGGCACGCTGATAACGCTGATATAGAATATTCACCCGTTCAACATAAACCTGAGTTTCTTTATAAGGGGGGATGCCATTATATCTTTTTACCGCATTAGGCCCTGCGTTATATGCTGCGGAGGCAAGTTTAATATTACCATTAAATTCTTGTAATAGTTGGGCAAGATATTTGACACCACCATTAATATTATCTTTAGCATTTAAGGCGTTGATGACACCGAGTTGTTTTGCCGTACCTGGCATTAGTTGCATTAATCCAGTGGCGCCTTTGTTGGAGACAGCCTTGGAATTAAAACCAGATTCAGCATGAATAATGGCGCGGACGAGGGCGGGATCAATATTATGGTTTTCTGCGGCTTGTTTAACGATATCTGCATATGAGATTAGGTTAAGAGTCACTTTATGCCAATCAATTTTTGAGTGTGGGTTACAGGCGAAACAATCAAATTTTAATACTTCATAGTCTGAAATATGGGTAGGTTTTTGATCGGTGAACACAGTAATCTCTTCACCTGCTTGTGGGTATTTATAAATAACAGTTTGTTTGCCACTATTTTTTTTCTTAGTGGAGACGTTTGAAAATTCGACAATACCTTCACTATCTTCACTGCGTTGGATATTATCCGCAGTAAAAACTACTGATGGCAGCAGCAAGGATAAGATAATAAGAAAGGTGTTGTAATACATGGGTAAGGTGTCTTAATGATGCTTTATTGGAATATCAGCAATTTTCTGTTTCCATTCCTTTGGTCCAGATTCATGAACAGCATTACCATGGCTGTCGACAGCGACTGTTACCGGCATATTTTCAATAGTAAACTCACGGATAGCTTCCATGCCCATCTCTTCGAAAGCGATGATACGTGATGATTTGATGGCTTTAGATACAAGGTAAGCGGAACCACCGACAGCAATTAAATAGATGGATTTGTGTTTTTTAATGGATTCAATAGCAATAGGGCCACGTTCGGCTTTACCTATCATGCCTAATAAGCCCGTTTGTGCCAACATCATGTCGGTAAACTTATCCATACGCGTTGCTGTGGTTGGTCCAGCAGGGCCAACAATTTCATTTTTAACAGGGTCGACAGGACCAACGTAATAAATAAAACGGCCTTTAAAATCTAAGCCATCTGGCAAAGATTTACCTTGAGCAAACAGATCAGCAATTTTTTTATGTGCGGCATCACGGCCAGTCAGTAGATGGCCGCTAAGCAATAGGGTATCTCCTGGCTGCCATTGTTCAATATCTGCCTGTGTAACCGTATCTAAATTAACGTGGCGGGTGTTTTCAGCTGCTTGYAAGGTGATGTCTGGCCAATCAGATAAAGAGGGCGGTTCAAATTGTGCGGGACCACTACCATCAAGAATAAAGTGGGTATGACGAGTAGCWGCACAGTTAGGRATCAAGGCAACWGGCAAKGATGCTGCGTGAGTAGGGTAGTCGCTAACTTTGACATCAAGTACCGTTGTTAACCCACCTAAACCTTGTGCACCGATACCTAATTGATTGATTTTTTCATATAGCTCAACTCTTAATTTCTCAGCGGATGTTTGCGCACCACGTTCAATTAAATCTTGAATATTGATAGGCGCCATCAACGATTCTTTGGCCATTAACATTGCTTTTTCAGCGGTACCACCCACACCAAGACCAATTATGCCCGGAGGACACCAACCTGCACCCATTTTGGGTACAGTGTCTAATACCCAATCCACCAAGCTATCACTAGGGTTCAAAATGGTAAATTTGGCTTTATTTTCACTACCACCACCTTTAGCGGCAATATGTATTTCTACTTGGTTACCTTGCACGATCTCTGTGTGAGTGACAGCAGGGGTGTTATCTTTTGTGTTAGTTCGAGTACCAATGGGATCACTTACTACAGATGCACGCAATACATTGTCTGGATGCATATAAGCGCGGCGGACACCTTCATTGACCATTTCATCAATACTTTGATCTGTTTGCCACTGTACATCCATGCCTACTTTGATAAACACATTAACAATGCCTGTGTCCTGACAAATAGGGCGTTTATCTTCAGCACACATACGGGAATTGATGAGAATCTGGGCAATGGCATCTTTAGCCGCAGGAGATTGCTCTTTGTCATAGGCCTTAGTCATGGCCTGAATAAAATCTTTGGGATGGTAACAGGCAATAAACTGCAACGCATCTGCAATGCTATCTATGAAGTCTTTTTTGTTAATAACAGTCATATTAGCTAGATTTCCAAAGGGTTAGTTGTTCGTTAGCCGGGTATTGAGCTCAGCAATAACATCGACGATGGGGAATTCATCACTATGGCCATCAGCACGACATTTATATTCAATCATACCTTTATCTAGACCACGCTCACCTAAAATTAACCGATGAGGGATACCAATAAGATCCATATCAGCAAAAGCAACTCCCGGTCTGAGACCGCGGTCATCTAACAAAATATCAAATCCTGCCTCAATGAGTTGCGTATAGACCTGTTCAGCTGCTTCACGAACACGAACAGATTTATGTGCATTAATAGGGACTAAAACAACTTGAAATGGTGCAATTGAAAGCGGCCAAACGATACCACGATCATCATGATTTTGTTCAATAGCCGCAGCAACAACACGTGATACACCAATGCCATAACAGCCCATGGTTAAGAATTGTGATTTACCACTTTCTGCTAATACATTCGCATTGAGTTTTTGGCTGTAGTTATCACCTAACTGGAAAATATGACCTACTTCAATACCACGCGCAATATCCAATGTACCTTGACCGTCTGGGCTAGCATCACCAATAACAACATTGCGTAAGTCAGCCGTTTCAGGTTCTGGGAGATCTCTACTCCAATTCACACCCGTAAGATGTTGTTCATTTTTATTAGCACCACAGACAAAATCAGCCACATGGGCAGCAGCACGATCAACGATGATAGGAATATTCAGGCCAACAGGGCCAATTGAGCCAATATTAGCACCACAGGATTCAAACACCTGTTCAGGTGTCACAAAGGTTAAAGGTTCGGCAATTGCTGGGTGTTTTTCAGCTTTAATTTCATTGAGTTCATGATCACCACGTAGGACTAAGGCGACAACGGAACCTTGTTCAACACCTTCTACTAATAATGTTTTTAAACACTGTTGCGCTGGCACATTGAGAAATTGACTGATTTGTTCAATCGTATGCTGTTTTGGCGTGTCTATTGTGGAGATCGGCGTTGATGCTGTTGGGCGTTTGCCAGTAGGCGCCACAGCTTCTGCTAACTCAATGTTAGCAGCATAATCGCTGCTATCACTAAAAGCGATGGCATCTTCTCCTGAACTGGCTAGTACATGGAATTCATGTGAAGCCTGACCGCCTATACTACCGGTATCCGCTTGCACAGGTCGAAAGTTCAAGCCAATACGTTCAAAAATACGTGAATAGGCAGCAAACATATCATCGTAGGTTTGCTGCAATGAGGCCTGATCAAGGTGGAAAGAATAGGCATCTTTCATCAAAAATTCACGGGCACGCATGACGCCAAATCGTGGGCGAATTTCATCACGAAACTTAGTTTGAATTTGATAGAAAGTAATCGGGAGCTGTTTGTAGCTACGAATTTCTTGTCTGACTAAATCAGTAATGACTTCTTCATGGGTGGGACCATAGCAAAATTCACGATCATGGCGATCAGTAACACGTAACAATTCAGGGCCATATTTTTCCCAGCGTCCAGTTTCTTGCCATAATTCAGCAGGCTGTATTGATGGCATGAGTAGTTCTTGTGCACCCGCACGCGCCATCTCTTCACGGACTATCGCCTCAGTTTTGCGTAATACTTTTAACCCCATCGGCAACCAAGTGTATAAACCTGATGCAAGTCGGCGAATAAGACCCGCACGTAGCATCAGTTGATGGCTAATGATTTCAGCATCAGCAGGTGTTTCTTTTAAAGTGGCAATAAGTAGTTGAGATGTACGCATTAGTTGGAAATGATCCTGTTGTTATATTTTTTCAATAATGGTTGGTTGGGATGAACCCCAATATGTTTAATTAGAAAGTACTATGATTCCAGCCCCAATTCTGTCTTTCAGAGTCGGTCATACTAATATAAATACGATCACCTGTAATGCCTAGCTGATCACTAATTAAACTACATAGAGCATCAGAAAAAGCAGTGCGATCGGAGGGTAATCCTAAGGCACGATAATCTAAGAAGGCTGCTGGAGCATCACTACCAGACATCAACATATTTGTTTTAGCTTCAACAGCGACCATGACATATGTTTCTGGTTTGCCTGCTGCTTTAGAAACTGTTTGACTGGCTGCTTTTAATAAAGCCGTTTCATCATCAATAGCTTGGTTAGTCACAATATTGAGATAGGGCATAGGTTGTCTCCTTATTGACAGTGTGTTTTAACATCATTTTGATGCTGCTGAATTTTTTGCTGGCGATGCTGTTCAGAAATTCTGATCATATTACCATCCGCATCGACTTCTTTTGTTCGTGAATAGTCTTGATATTGTTGCAGACCTTTTTTAGCGCTAGCACAATTTTGTTGCTGCTTTTCGGCATTATCTGCGGCAAAATCTGATTTCAGTTTCTGCTCTATTTTTGTTTTCTCATCAGCTTGTTGTTGATGGATTAACTCATCAAGTCGTTCCTGAGCCAGTTTGGGATCAATAGCCGGAGGTGGCGGTGCTTTAATAAGATCTGCTTGCTGACTTTTAGGCTTTAATTGAGAATAATGTGTTTCACCGTTTTCATCTACCCACTTGTATACATCGGCAAGAATGAGTTGGCCTGGCAGCAGAGTTATTGCCGCAGCAAGAAAACTTTGACGGAGATAATCTATAAACATGGGTAGATCCCAGTTAAATAAAAACAATTTTACGCCAATCTAGCAGATCATCAACTATCTAATATTTCATTATGGTTTGAAAAACAGATCGAAAGTGAGTAGTAATAACATTGTAGTAGTAAATTTAGTCACTGTAGAAATAGGATTATTGCAACACATAACAAAAGTCAATAAACCTTAATTGGTTAATGATAGAGGAGTACTTGCTAAATGGATAAACGCGATAAGCTATATCAGCTTCATCAAATTTTTGTTGGTGCTAGGGGTACACTAGTCAGTAAGGAACACTTGCTAATACAACTTGAATGTTCTGATTCAACACTAAAAAGGCGCATCAATGATTTAAGAGATCTATACGGTGCGCCGTTGGAATATAGTAAAGAACACCATGGGTGGTATTATCGAAAAGGCGAGAGTTTTGAATTGCCAGGGTTATGGTTCAATGACCAAGAGCTTTATGCTTTATTGGTTTTGGAGCAATTATTAGAGAATCTTGATGCTGGCTTGGTATCTGAACAATTATTAACTGCAAAAGATAAAATTAAGATCCTGCTTTCAAGCAAGATCGACCCAGAGAAAAATATTCACAACAAGTTAAGATTAATTAATGTTTTTCATCGAACATTTAGTGAAACTATATTTAAAGAAATTGCCAAAGCTACATTTGATGAACGTCAATTAGAAATTGATTTTATTAATCGACAAACACAGAAAAAAACGACCAGAATTATCTCGCCACAACGAATAGTTCATTATAAAGATAATTGGTATTTAGATAGCTTTTGTCATTTAAAAAATGACCWAAGAACCTTTTCTATTGACGGTATTAGTCGAGTAAAGCAATGTCATAAGGCAGCAAAAATAATCGACCCAAAAGCGATTGATAAAGCCACACAAAGCTCATATGGTATATTTTCAGGTCAAGCTCACCAAACAGCTATTTTACATTTTCAGCCTCCCGTATCATTTTGGGTTGCTAAAGAAATATGGCATCTAGATCAGCAAAGAAAATGGTTAGAAAATGATATTTTAGAATTACAAATCCCTTACAAAAAACAGGAAGAGCTCCTATCGGATATTCTAAAATATTCTGATAAAGTAATCGTAAAAGCGCCAGAGTCACTACGTCAAAGCATAAAGAAAGCGGCAGAAACACTACTTAAGAATCATAGTTAAGAAATTTTTCATAGGGTAGGTCAACTATTGACTTTATCTTATGTTTTAATAGCCATAACATTAGTAATGAATTTAAAGGTAAGTAATGGAACAGCTTACAGATTTAAAAGCCATTTTACATTCAAAACGCGCCAATATTTATTATCTAGATAAATGTAGAGTGATGCAAAAAGATGGTCGAGTATTGTATCTCACAGAAGAAGCCAGTGAGAATCAGTATTGGAATATTCCCATCGCCAATACGACGTGCATATTACTAGGCACAGGCACCTCTATCACCCAAGCCGCAGTGAGAATGTTGGCACAAGCAGGCGTGTTAATAGGCTTTAGTGGCAGTGGCGGCACCCCACTCATTGCCGCTAATGAAATAGAGTGGTTATCGCCTCAAAGCGAATATCGGCCAACAGAATATATACAAGCTTGGATGTCATTTTGGTTTGAAGAAGACAAACGCCTTAAAGTCGCCAAACAGTTTCAACTATGGCGCATAGAATATATGCAAAAAATATGGTCTAAGGATAAAGATCTAAACCTCGAAGGTTTCCAAGCAGATGAGCAATTACTCAAACAATTTACACTTAAAATAGAAAAAGCCACTACCGTTAATAAACTCCTCACCGATGAAATGGCACTCACTAAAAGTTTATATCGCATAGCCGCCAACAATACCAAAACTGAAAACTTCACACGCCAGCACCAATCAACAGATATGGCCAATGACTTTCTAAATCACGGTAATTATTTAGCCTATGGACTAGCCGCGACCACACTTTGGGTGCTTGGAATTCCTCACGGTTTCGCCGTTATGCACGGAAAGACACGGAGGGGAGCATTAATTTTCGATGTCGCTGATCTTATAAAAGACACCCTSATCCTACCGTGGGCCTTTATTTGTGCCAAAGAAGGSGCGACAGAACAAGAATTYCGTCAACAATGTTTACAAAATTTCACTAAACACAAAGCCTTAGATTTTATGTTTGATAGCGTCAAGCAAATCTGTGCCGAGGCAAACAAACTATGATGGTCACACTTATTTCCGAATGTGAAAAAAAAGCATTAAAAAGAACACGCAGAGTGCTCGATGCCTTTGCCAATCGAATTGGTAGCAATACATGGCAAACTGTTATTACAGAAGAAGGTTTAGCCGCAGTAAAAAAACTACTACGAAAAACAGCCAGTAAAAATACAGCCGTGAGTTGTTTTTGGATTAGAACTCGCTCAAGATCAGAGCTGGTTTGGGTGGTAGGAAATAGAAGTAAGTTTAATGCTGAGGGTGTAGTGCCGGTTAATACTACTCAAGTAGTAGAAATTAAAATGGACGAAAATAAAATGATGAATGAAAAAGTGTACGCAAACACTAATAAACAGCCATTGGAGCAACATTTATTTGCCGTGGGTTATCTTGCATCACAATTAATGAGAAAAATCACAAAAAGTGATGACACTAAACATTTAGAAAAAGTCGCCTTTGTAGCTGGATGTTTGCATGATATTGGTAAGTTAGATCCTGAGTTTCAAAAATGGCTTAATAGCTTGTTAAATAAAAATAAACAGGTTGATGAAGAATGTGATGGATTGCATATAGATAAGGGTAAGTTTTCGTTTGAAACGCACGCCAGTCACAATGAAATATCATTGCTTATGTATCATTTAATGGATGATAGTAATTACCTTCTTGCTGGAAATAAGAGAAACAAAGCTTTTGTTAAACATACGATATATTGGCATCACGCAAAACGCTTTAGAAAAGAAGAATTAAAAAATCTTGAGTATATTTTTAAAAAATTACAAAAGAGTTTAGCTAATATTAAATTTAATGATTTTTATGATGCATCAATATTTTTAATACAATCAGTTAATTATATAAGTAATGAATATGGGGTTGATTTTCAAGTTGATGGGCTACTTAAAAAATTAGATAAAGAAAAAATAGAAGATTTATCAGAACCTCAACTTCCTAAATATAAAAAATATTCTGAAATTAATGATGATATTGAGGATTTTGGCAAAGAGGTTATTAGTAACGCTAAAAATAACCTAGTAAGAACCGCTGTGATCAGTGCTGATCGGTTGGTATCAAAATTAAGTGCACAACAATTGCAGCAGCATATTGAAGAGCAAACGTTAATATCTTTACTTGATGCTGCATTAATTCATGATCGTGGCTTATCGACACAGATTAAATTTTGTTTAAAAGGCTTTGAAAAAAAACACCCAAAGAGTGAGCGTAATCAGCAACAAAGTAACACAGCTAAAAAGCTTGCAGAAAGTGATGATGAAAGTCACGTTAAAGTATTAAATGGTCCCGCGGGTTGTGGTAAAACAAAAATAGCTTTGGAATGGGCACTCAATACACAGGCTAAAAAAATTATTTGGATTTGTCCGCGAGTACAAGTTTGCCAAGGATTATTTAACGATTTAACCAGTCAAGAATATTTACCCAATGCACAAATAGAAATCAATACAGGTGAGCTTAAATACATAAATCATGAAGATAATGAAACGCCTGAAGGGAAAGCTTTTTCAGGAGATATTGTTTTAACAACGATTGATCAAGTGATCAATGCTATTACTACCCATCGCAATGTTACTAATCTTGTTGAATTTATGAATGCACACATTGTTTTTGATGAATTCCATGAATATATCAATATGCCTGCATTTAATCTGTTATTTGCTGAATTGATCCAAGTAAAAAAATGGCAAGGAGAAAAAACTAACACCTTGTTGGTCTCAGCAACACCAAATTATTACTTTATAGATGAGTTTCTAGGCATTGATGACATTGTAGATATGCCAAGCTTTAATCAAAGTAAATATCAAATTGAATTTAAGGTTTTTGATGAAACACTTATGGATGAAACTAATCCATTGTATCAACAGAGAGTTGACTTAGACTTAAAAGACAAAGTAACTTTTGTTATTAGTAATACGGCAATAGCCGCACAACGTAGTTTTATTCAACATCAGCAATATGAAAATTCTCTATTATTTCACTCTAAATTTAAAAAATCAGACAAGGTTTCCTTATTTAACAAAGTGTTAAATACCTTTAAAAAAGGGGGGAACCGAGAGTTTACTCTTTTGCGCAGTGGTCCTGTCGTACAAGCATCGCTTAATATCAGTTGTGATCATATGATTTCTGAATTTACTCATGCTGAAAATTGGTTACAACGCTTAGGGCGATTAGATCGTTTTGGTCAAAATAACGAAGTTAATACTTATGTTATTGCGATACCAGAATCAATTCAAGCAGGAAAAGGAAATGGAGCTTGTGCTCGATTTTTAGGGCGATTATTTAGTTTTCAATCAGCAAAAGCATGGTATGAATTCTTACAAGATCACCAAGTAACAAATAAAATGCTCACTATTACTGAAATATATCAACTTTATCGCGATTTTTACAAAACAAGTAAAGGACAAGAAGCTGTTGAAGCTGATTTTATAACGGTACTTAAAAAAAGTGCACAATTAATTGATGCCAAAGTACATGATCCAATGTCACCACCCAAGAAAAAATCAGAAAAAACTAAAATAAAAATGAAAAAAAGCTCACTGAGAGGTGATAGCCGTTTTGTCAATATGGCGGTTTGTGACTTAACAAACCCAAGTACCCCGATCATTTTAGATGAATATATAGTTAAAAATGGTGATGAAAGTGGTTTAACTGAATCACTTGAAACTATACGTAATACAGGTTTGATTGACTACGTAGCGCAAAAAGATAGTCGAATAAATGAAAACACGTTAATCAAAGGTATTCCTGCAAAACAAATGAATAAACGAAAAATACTATTAGAAGGTGCTGCAACTAGTCCTGAATATGCCATTTATTTAAGTTATACCGAAAGTGATTTAAACAAAATTGGCGAAGATAAACCACATGACGAAGCACTTTATTATGCTATTTGTGTGAAACAAGCTATTGGCACAATATCGCTAAATCAATTCATCAACAACTAGGTTTGACCATAAATTAAATAACTAAATTTAAACCATAAAAGGAAAGTAAAATGGAAAAAGTAATTGGTATAAAAAGTGTAGATTTTAAAATTACAGCTTTAGGTCATGGTGTAGTTAATTGGAATGGGCCTACTGCATTAAAAGGTGAACATCCATTAAAACCATATGAAAACCATACTTTACCTAAACTCAGGGGATATTCGAATAGTATTCCTAATGAATTTGATGAAGGGATAACGAGTAAAGGCAATTCATTTAAGGTTAACCGATTGAAAGAAGCGACAGATATCGATTTTAAAAAGAACCCTCTTTATGTCAGTCAAAATTGTATTCGTCATCATTTATTTAAATCACAAGCGTTTGATTTACATTATGCAAAAAAATCTAATTTAGAAAAAATATTAGCTTCTATTACAGGACTTGTTCGTGGTTATGTTGTAACGGCAAGTCAGAACAAGAGGACGAGTCCATTATTAATTGAAGATTTTGTTGATCAATTAGGCAATGGAAATTTTGAACAATTTGGTCAAGCAGGTGAAAGAGATAGTTCGTCATTTTTTTCTAAAACAACATTTGGAGATACTCAATATATTTCATATGGGTCAATAAGTATTGAACAATTACAGTTTATTTCATTAGATAAAAAGTTTGATCGTGAAGCAATGGAAATAAAGCAGGGTCAAGGTGAGGAAGTAGCTCAACAAGTACAAGATTTTATCCAAACACTAAATACTAATTTAAATCCTAGCGTTGCATTCCATGAAAATTATGTTCGTAATGGAACTATTTTTGAGGAAGGTGAAAATGGCCTTTTATTAAATAATGATGCGATTCAAGCATTAGTTGAATATATCTTAACCATGATTTCAGAGCTATCAATTCGCCAAGCTAAATCTTATATGTATGTTGATAGCATAACTATTGATTATAACGACAGTAATAAAATGATGCGTATTAAACGTGATGAAAGCAGTATTTCAGAAACATCGGAATCAGAATATGCCAGTTATTTTTACGCCAAATAGGGGGCTAAAAAATGAAAATAACGGTTGAATACGAATCTTCATGGCGAAACTCATTTTTAGATGGCAATAATAATGAGCCTTTACCTAAAGTAGGACGCAAGTTTATTGGCTCTATGACTAGCTTGAAAAATCCCGATAATTTTATTAAACGTGGTGTAACACTTGATACAGTTATGGGAATAATAAATCGTTTAATTGGAGACCAAAGAAAATTATATCAATCAAGAAATGAAAAAAATTATTTTTTTTATGATATTGAACCATTGGTGAGTTTTGTTGATCAACCTACAGTGATTAATAATGAAATGACTTATATTCGTAATATTACAGGGAGTACTGATCAAGAGTCATATGCTGGGGCTGTTAAATATGATGACCCAATATTTATTTCTGACTATTCTCAAGAGTTTTGGGGGGTGCTTAAATTTAGTTTTGATGAACTTTGTCAATTTATCGTGAATGGTACAAAGGTCGTCAAAGAAAATATTATATCTCCTTTAATAATTAGTGAGCAGCTAGATTCATTAGGAAAAATAAAGGTAGTAGAAAATGAAGGAATAGTTGAATTAGCTAGAACTGTTTTAGAAAAGAAGTTTCCAGATATAAATTATTTAGATTCAAAAAATAAAATTAAACCTGCTTGGTTTTATTTTTCATCTTTATATTTACAGTTACAAAGACTTGAAGAACGATTTGATGTGAGTTCGGCAAGAACAAAAGCCGGTGTTATCAAAGGCATCTCTAAGAAAAATTTTACTAAGAAAAATTTTATGGGGCATTATTCAACAGGTGGCGAAAAGAAAGTATGGGGTAATCCTTATATTCATGAGGAATTCATTAAAGGCGAAGGTAAAACCAAGCATTTAATGACTAAAGCCAGTGGAACATTAGAAATCATCCTAAATATTAATCGTGATAAAGCTAAGGAAATAAAAAGCATGATCGATAATGCTGGAGTTTCCAGTTTTTACCTTGGTAAAAAAGGCTTGGCGTATGTTAGTAACGTCAGCACAAAGGAGGAAAAATAATGGATCATTATATTGATATAAAAATAATACCTGATGCTGAAATGCGTGAAAATGTTTTATTAAATAAAGTTTACACCAAGTTTCATAAAGCCCTATTTTCTCTTAAAAATAAGAGTATCGGTGTTAGCTTTCCTGAATATAAAATAAAGCTAGGTAAGTTAATTCGAATTCATGGCGAACAAGCTATATTAAATGATCTGCAAGGTTTAAATTGGTTAGGTGATTTAAGCGGTTATTGCAACGTAAGTGATATTGTCAAAGTACCTGAAAATAGTAAACACCGAGTAATTTCACGCAAACAAGCCAATATGACCGAGGCAAAGCTGAGACGTTTAATTAAACGTGGCACTATCAAGTCAGAAGAAATTAAAGCTTACAAAGCTAAAATGTTTAGCCAAGGTTTAGATAATGCCTTTTTAGAATTAGATAGTAGTTCCAACGGGCATCATCACAGACGCTTTATTCAATTTGGAAGCTTGCTCGGACAAGCAATTAAAGGTGACTTTGATGATTTTGGTTTGAGTAAACAAGCCACCGTTCCATGGTTTTAATTTGATTATAGCCACATTGTAGCAATCTGCTACAATGTGGCTTGATTATAATTTTTATAGAGCTTTAGAATATGGCAAAATCAGCATCCCCAATTCGTTTACAAGCAGAATTAATGCAAGTGGCAGAGTCTACGGCCAAGCGTTTTCACCGTAGCACGGCGGAACAGATTGAATATTGGGCAGATCTTGGTCGTTCGGTATCATCAACACTCGATCCTGACGTATTGTTATCAGTGATTTCAGGACTGGCAATATTAAAGGCTGAGCCTGTTTTTAGCGCTCCTATTGAGCCTGAAAGTGTTTTTGAAACACTTGAAAATGACCGAAAATCAGGATTATTACAAAATAGCGTAACCTCGGCTAAGATCCGTTATCAAGCATCCGTTAAGTATCCTAGCTATTTAGAACAAATCGATCTAAATGGGAATGTTATGACAGGGCAATTTGAGAATGGACAATTTATTATTGCCATAGATCTTGAGTTTGAATAAAGACAAGCAACTTTGGCTGCTTGTAGGGGGCAATGGTGCGGGTAAAAGTACATTCTATCGAACCCAGCTTGAGTCTTTAGGATTACCCTTTGTTAATGCTGATATTTTGGCGAAAAAGTTGTATTTAGAACACGCTGAAAACAAGAGTTATGAAGCTGCAAAAATCGCTGAACCTATGAGAATGGAATTACTGCAACAAGGGCGCACATTTTGTTTTGAAACCGTATTTTCACACCCTTCAAAAATTGATTTTATTGCGTCAGCAAAAGCGATGGGATATGAAATTGTATTAGTATTTATTCATTTAGAAAACATAGCACTCAGTCAAGCACGTGTTGCACAACGTGTAAGTGAAGGTGGTCACTCTGTACCAGAAGATAAAGTGAGTAGCCGAATTCCTAGAGTTTTACAGAATATTCAGCAGGTCTTGCCGCTATGTGATCATTGCTATTTATTAGATAACTCACGATTAGATGATCCTTTTCAGCGCGTTGCAGAAATACACTCTGGGAATATTTCACTTAAAGTAGAATTATTACCAGAGTGGGCAAAAAACATGTTGATTGATTATTTTCCCTAAAATATCGTTATTACCCTAAGTTTTTCACGCTCTTTAACAATATAGAAAAATCAACAAGTTACGACAAGCTGAAATTTCATTGATATTTTATCTGAAAAATACCTAAATATTTGTTGTAACTGTTTTTTTGTGATTTATACTATTGTTCACTGCCGAACAGGCAGCTTAGAAAATTTGCCGGGTCACTCCATCCCGGATTAGTACGTTCACTGCCGAACAGGCAGCTTAGAAAATCGCCTGCTTCAATGCCACCGCCTGCTTCAAGTTCACTGCCGAACAGGCAGCTTAGAAAATTAACAGAAATAGCAATGGATGGCACGCCAAGTTCACTGCCGAACAGGCAGCTTAGAAATCATATTTTGAGCGGCTTGGTACTCAATGCTTGTTCACTGCCGAACAGGCAGCTTAGAAAAAGTACGGCAAAGGCATTTACAGGTGGGATGAGTTCACTGCCGAACAGGCAGCTTAGAAAATCGCTAGTAGCGATTCATTATTTAGTTGTGCGTTCACTGCCGAACAGGCAGCTTAGAAAACATATTATTGTGATCGCACGTCCAGTTATATGTTCACTGCCGAACAGGCAGCTTAGAAATACTCGATATTTACGGCTTGCCAATGCCAATTGTTCACTGCCGAACAGGCAGCTTAGAAAAATCCCCACCGCTTGCCGCTAACCCAGATAGAGTTCACTGCCGAACAGGCAGCTTAGAAAATTGATAAGTCACTGCCCATATGGTCTAACACGTTCACTGCCGAACAGGCAGCTTAGAAATTGCGCTAACGCACACCAATCATCCAGCTCTTGTTCACTGCCGAACAGGCAGCTTAGAAAATAATATATTGTATATATATAATGAATTACTTGTTCACTGCCGAACAGGCAGCTTAGAAAATAGTTATGCAGGAGCAAATAGAACGGTAAAAGTTCACTGCCGAACAGGCAGCTTAGAAATAGCCGAGCATATCGCGCAGTGGCTCAAAGACGTTCACTGCCGAACAGGCAGCTTAGAAAATGATGTATCGCCAGTCGATCGCCCCTTCTGCGTTCACTGCCGAACAGGCAGCTTAGAAAGCTTATCCCCCCCACCCACTCTAGCCGGCCTTGTTCACTGCCGAACAGGCAGCTTAGAAATCTCCCTTTTTTAAGTCCCCGGTGCTGTGTGTGTTCACTGCCGAACAGGCAGCTTAGAAAATCATTTGTTGCGATTGTGTGCCCTGCGAGATGTTCACTGCCGAACAGGCAGCTTAGAAAATTTATCTTGGCCTCACGTCGTGTTTTTATCGGTTCACTGCCGAACAGGCAGCTTAGAAATAAGACATCAGATATGACCGGCAAAGGGTTTGTGTTCACTGCCGAACAGGCAGCTTAGAAACACATGATATTTAGCTCCTTTTATTTGCGCAAGTTCACTGCCGAACAGGCAGCTTAGAAAACATACCGTTGCTGTTTTTAATCACCCACATGGTTCACTGCCGAACAGGCAGCTTAGAAACGCATCAACCATCAGCCTAGCCGCTGCCATCGGTTCACTGCCGAACAGGCAGCTTAGAAATCAGAAATTGTCGGTTGGTATGAACAGGGTAAGTTCACTGCCGAACAGGCAGCTTAGAAAAACATATTGGCCGAAAAACCTTCATAGTCCTCGTTCACTGCCGAACAGGCAGCTTAGAAAAATTGATGTTTTCCATGCAAACTTTTGTAACCGTTCACTGCCGAACAGGCAGCTTAGAAATTATGTGGGCATTATCGGTGACTCTAAGTGTGGTTCACTGCCGAACAGGCAGCTTAGAAAGAATGACTATAAAGCAATTATAAAAGGCGGGAGTTCACTGCCGAACAGGCAGCTTAGAAAGTTGCAATAGACACCATTGAAGGCATCGTAGTGTTCACTGCCGAACAGGCAGCTTAGAAATCATCATGTCAGTCAATGCATTCTTACCTGACGTTCACTGCCGAACAGGCAGCTTAGAAAGATATTCACCATCATGCGAATGAGTTCAGGATGTTCACTGCCGAACAGGCAGCTTAGAAAGCCTGTTGCTGTGACTAGAACTAGAGCAACATGTTCACTGCCGAACAGGCAGCTTAGAAAATCCAATAAGGCATCATTGTACTGCGCTCTTTGTTCACTGCCGAACAGGCAGCTTAGAAATGTAACGTGGGGGATGTTGTATAAAGGCATACGTTCACTGCCGAACAGGCAGCTTAGAAAAGTTGAGAGTTAATGTGCCGCTGCCTGTCCAGGTTCACTGCCGAACAGGCAGCTTAGAAATACGTAGGGAGGACATATCCCCTGATATGATGGTTCACTGCCGAACAGGCAGCTTAGAAACCTTGATGTTGAAAACCTCTGTTCATCTGTTCGTTCACTGCCGAACAGGCAGCTTAGAAAAGTGTTGGAGAGATTACATGCTGAGTTGCTTGGTTCACTGCCGAACAGGCAGCTTAGAAACCAAGCGCGGTCTCCTCAACATAATCCTTACTGTGTTCACTGCCGAACAGGCAGCTTAGAAACTTGACGAAGACCCTCCATGTAGAATTCAATAGTTCACTGCCGAACAGGCAGCTTAGAAATATTGACGTTCAAATGGCAGAAGATATCGCTAGTTCACTGCCGAACAGGCAGCTTAGAAATTTGGAATCGACCTTAATCCCAAGCGTTGCAAGTTCACTGCCGAACAGGCAGCTTAGAAAACGACAAAAACACATATCAATCACATCATTCAGTTCACTGCCGAACAGGCAGCTTAGAAATGCTGTACCTATTACGCGTAGCATATGGTCAGGTTCACTGCCGAACAGGCAGCTTAGAAAATTAACGGCGTTGGTAATTGACTCGCCTGAGCGTTCACTGCCGAACAGGCAGCTTAGAAATGCTTGCTCAGCAGTAAAAACAACGTGTTATATGTTCACTGCCGAACAGGCAGCTTAGAAACAGCAGCACCAGTTGTTGAATAATTAAGTCAAAGTTCACTGCCGAACAGGCAGCTTAGAAACATAGCTAAAATGTCGTCCTTATCTGTTTCATGTTCACTGCCGAACAGGCAGCTTAGAAAATCGGCTTCATACAACCAATTAAGATAAGATCGTTCACTGCCGAACAGGCAGCTTAGAAATTTTTTATGTCTAGTAAAGCTTCCTGTTTCTGGTTCACTGCCGAACAGGCAGCTTAGAAATGTAAGTGCGTTTGATAAATATAACCCATTACGTTCACTGCCGAACAGGCAGCTTAGAAATCAAGATATGTCGTAACATGTTGAATGTTAATGTTCACTGCCGAACAGGCAGCTTAGAAATTATGGACGGCCTGAGCATTTATGGAAGGTGAGTTCACTGCCGAACAGGCAGCTTAGAAAAACAGAAAGAGCAAAAGAAATAGAGCATGTAAGTTCACTGCCGAACAGGCAGCTTAGAAATTCCCCGTACGGAGTGTCGTGTACTTCGTAGCGTTCACTGCCGAACAGGCAGCTTAGAAAACCAAAACAATACCGGCATCGGCATAAAAGTTGTTCACTGCCGAACAGGCAGCTTAGAAAGCCCTTTCCCGTCTCAACCATTTCAACAAGCCGTTCACTGCCGAACAGGCAGCTTAGAAAATTAATCAGGTCGCTGATGAGAAGCTTGGGACGTCCACTGCTAGAAAGAATTTGTCTAAATGTTTATGCTCTATATTGAGTGACTGTTTTTTTCTAGTAAAAGAGGTTATTAATAACCAAAATATCGAGCAGCTTGGTAAAACCCTGTACTCACACACCATGCTAATGTGAGTGGCCAAGCTAAGGATAAAGCAGTATACCAAGCAGATTTGGCTTCAGCACGTAGTGTGGCGATTGTTGCTAAGCAAGGTGTATAAATAAGGGTGAATAACATAAAACTATAGGCTTGAACCCAATCTATTTGTTGTGCAATACCTTCCATGAGTGAGGTGCCTTCTAAGCCATAGATAACCGCTAAGGCGCCAATAACAATTTCTTTTGCTACAAAACCAAATATTAATGCAACGGTGAGTTCTGGATTGATACCTGCCGGAGATAAAATAGGCGACAAAAATTCACCGATCCAACCTGACCAACTAGCAGAGCTTGCAGGCTCAACGCCGTAAGGCATATTCGTCACGATCCATACTAATATCACACCGATGGTGATAAATTTAGTGGCGCGATGTAGAAAATGACTAATTTCATGCCAGCCACGTAATATCATTTGTCGATAGGTTGGAAAACGATAGGGTGGTAACTCAAGTGCAAAAGGTTCTTGGCTATTAAATTGGCCTTTAAATAATAATGCAGTGAGGATAACAACTGCAAAAGTCATCAGGTAGAGACTAAATAACACTAATGGTGCTTGGCTAGGGGCAAATAGCGCTGTGGTCATGAATACAAATACTTGTAATCGTGCACTACATAATGAGAAGGGGATAACGAGCATAGTTAATAAGCGTAATCCTCGGCTACGCATGGTTCTTGTGCCCATTAAAGCGGGAACATTACAACCAAACCCCATCAGTAACATGACAAAGCTACGGCCATCTAGCCCTAGGCGTGTCATCATTGCATCCATTAAAAATGCTGCACGAGATAGATAGCCACTGTCTTCAATGATGGCCATAAACAAGAAAAATACAATCACAATCGGTACAAATGAGGCCACTGTAGCGACACCATCAAAAACTCCCTCTAGCAGGAAGCTATTAAGTAATGGTGGCAAGAACGAGAATAATGGTACTAATACTAAGTCACGAAAACCTTCTAGTAGCCAAGCGACACTATCTTGTAGAGGAGCACCTATGGTGTAGACCGCTTCAAACATAAGATACATGATGGCAAAAAACAAAGGTAATCCTAGCCATGGATGCAACATGACTTTATCAATTTTTTCGGTAATGGAGTGTGTAGTTTGTATAGGGACATCAACACTATGACGAATGATAGTATCTAGTTTATTTTCAATTTGTTGATCGACTGCGAAGTCTTTTTCTAAGGATAATATGCCGATAGGCTGACTAGATTTTAGTGCGGTTTCTATCAGTTGGTATGCATCACTGTAACCTTGACCATATTTTGCACTTAACAAAATGGTGGGGTAGCCTAGTTCATCCCCTAGTTGCTGTGTGTTGATGGTGATACCAAGCGTTTTGGCTTCATCAGCCATATTAAGCAATAAGACAGCGGGTAATCCCAATGATTTAAGTTGTAGTGCCAGGGATAGTTGTCGGTCGATTTGAGTTGCGTTGGCTACGATAAGAACCAAATCAATCGTGTTGTTACACAAAAAATGTCGCACAACTTGTTCATCATCAGAAAAGCCATGAAGGTCATAGATGCCGGGTAGATCGACTAGCTCGGCCATATCGCCAGCGAGTAATAGCTTTGCACTGAGCAGATCTACTGTGACGCCTGGCCAGTTAGCAATTTTGGCATTGGCACCGCTCATGCGGTTAAATAGTGTTGATTTACCTGCGTTAGGCATGCCAATTAAGGCAATGCGTTTCACATTAAAACCTCTATATTATCAGCATCTTGCTGACGTAGCATAACTTCTGTATTACCTAGTTTCAGGTGAAGCGGGCCATTAAATGGTGCTGTGCGGATAACTTTGATATGTTTACCTATACGAAATCCTAAGGCATTTAAACGAAACTGAAAACCAGGATCGGCATGTAATGCTTGTACCGTCGCTGTTTGGCCGGGAACAAGAGAAGATAAAGGTTGTTTTTGTGTCATTTTACACTCGAATCTAAATGATAATGGTTATCTTATAGGTCTTTATTCTATAATAAAAAGCCATCCTTTTATAGTCTTCTTTGCATGAAAAAGAACTTTAGCCTACATTTTCTATCGTTATTTTAGTTGCAGTATTTTGGTTAAATAAAAGCTTTGGCTTATTCCCCTTGCCGCTAGGAATATAAGCAAAGCTAGCCATAAACCATGATTTCCTAATGGCTGTAATAGGTACCATGCAGGTAGAAAACAAAATAAGGTAGAAAACAGCATGGTATTACGCATTTCTACGCTACGTGTTGCACCTATAAATAATCCATCAAATAGATAACTCCATACAGAAACGATGGGCAAAATAATTAACCAGATCAGATAGTCATTTGCGATAGATATAACTTCTGGAATAGTGGTTAATAGATTGATAAGGTGGCTACCAAATAGTAAATAACTAAGACTGAAAAGGCAGGCAATGGCAAATGACCAGATGACGGATAAAACTAAGCCTTGTTTGAGGCGGTATTTGTTTTTTTGGCCTATCGCTTGACCTGTTATTACTTCAACAGCATTAGCAAATCCATCTAAAACAAAAGCGACAAGCACGATGAAATTAACCAGAATAGCATTGGCTGCCAAAACAATTTCACCTTGCTTTGCCCCTTGAGCAGTAAAGAAGGCGATACAGAATATTAAACACAGAGTACGAATAAAAATATTGCCATGTAACTGAAACCAGTTTTGTTTGTGCAGATGAGTATGATGATCTTGAATGAAGATGTTTAGGCCAACTCTATGATGAGTCAGGATCGTTAATGCTACAGCGAGTCCAAAATATTCTGCAATCACGGAAGCAAGGGCAACACCATCAACATCCATAGCAAAGCAATTGACAAAAATAAGGTCCAAAACCATATTGCTGATGGTGACAGTTAATACTAAAAAGAGAACTTGTTTTGTTTCGCCTTTACCTATTAACCAACCCAAAATAACGTAATTGATCAGGATGGCTGGAGTACTCCAGATCCGAATATCAAAATAGATCCTAGCTGCGTTAGCAACACGTTCGCTACTATCGATCAGGTAAAATGCAAGTTGTGAAATAGGCGATTGCAAAATAAGTATAACAGCAGCGATAATGATGGCTAACAACAATGAATGCTGTAATATTTTTAGAGACAGTTTATGGTCGTTTCCTCCCTGAGCCTGAGCGGTTAATCCTGTTGTTGCCATCCGTAAAAAACTGAAACCCCAGAACAGAAAATTGAAAATGAGTCCACCAATAGCAACGCCACCTAAATAATGAGCAAATTCAAGATGGCCAATAACTGCTGTATCCACCATACCTAGCATAGGTATTGAAATATTAGCAAGAATCATCGGGCCAGCAAGATGCCAGAGAGTTTTATGAGTAATGGTGTTTTGTTGTGTCATTTTTACCTGTTACGATTGGCAAGCTATTTCCCGGTGTGCAAAATAAAAAGGCCACGATAATCGTGGCCTTTTAGTGTTTCGATGGAATGAAACTTAGACCAGAAGTGGGGCGATAACCAAACTGACTATTGCCATCACATTAATTAAGATGTTCATAGCTGGCCCGGAGGTATCTTTCAGTGGATCACCCACGGTATCACCTACAACAACCGCAGTATGCACGTCAGATCCTTTACCGCCAAGATTTCCCTTTTCAACGTATTTCTTAGCGTTATCCCATGCACCACCTGCATTAGCCATCATGAGTGCCATCATCACACAGCAAATTAATGCACCACCCAACATGCCGCCTAAGGCTTCAGGACCAAGACCAAAACCAACCACGACCGGCGCGCCAACCGCTAAAACACCAGGCATTATCATTTTATTTAACGCTGCTTTGGTTGCGATATCGATACAACGAGCCGTGTCAGGTTGTGCTGTGCCTTCTAACAAACCAGGAATTTCCCTAAACTGACGACGAATTTCATGAATCATATCGAAGGCTGCATCACCTACCGCTCTCATCGTCATTGCGCTGACTAGGAAGGGAAAAATACCACCAAGGAACATACCTACCAATACAATGGGGTCATTGATGAGTAGTTGCATTGCTTCACCACCCTGCTTGATTGATTCGATATTAACCGTTTCAATGTAGGCACTGATCAGTGCTAATGCTGCTAAGGCGGCGGCACCAATGGCAAAACCTTTACCAATAGCGGCGGTGGTATTACCTAATTCATCTAATGAATCAGTAATCTCACGGGTTTCTTCGCCCATACCTGCCATTTCAGCAATACCACCCGCATTATCAGCAACGGGGCCATAAGCATCAATTGCCATGGTGATGCCTACTGTTGCCAACATACCTACCGCAGCAATACCAACACCATAGAGCCCAGCATAATTACTGGAGATAAAGATAATTCCTGCAATAGTTAACACTGGAATAGCAACGGATTCCATACCTAAAGCCAAACCACTGATAAGCACTGTAGCAGGCCCCGTTTCACCATCTTTTGCCAATTTTCTGACGGGAGCACCACCGGTGTAGTATTCGGTCACCAAACCAATGATGATGCCACCAATAGCACCCGTAAGAACAGCTATCCATAAATTGATAGTGCCGCCTAATTGGGTGATCAGTAAATAAGCCACCACAATAAATAATACGGATGATCCCATCGTACCGATACGTAGTGCTACTTCGGGGCTTTTGGCCGAGAAGACTTTAACGGCAAAAATACCCGCGATAGAACATAATAAACCTACCGATGCTAATGCTAGTGGCATAAACATTAATACTTGTTGGCTACTAGCAAGAGTGGCAATAGCAGCTGCGCTCATGGTGGCGGCAATGGCGATACTAGCAATCATTGAACCACAATATGATTCAAAAATATCAGAACCCATACCGGCAACATCACCGACGTTATCACCGACATTATCAGCGATAACACCAGGGTTACGAGGGTCATCCTCTGGGATGCCAGCTTCAATTTTACCGACTAAGTCAGCGCCAACATCGGCACTTTTAGTGAAAATACCACCGCCAACACGTGAGAATAAAGCAACAGATGAGGCACCCATACCAAAGCCGTGAATAACATGGGCTGTATGAGGATCTCCACCGAAAGCTAAATATAAAATACCTAACCCCAATAAACCCATTGATGCGACAGTCAGCCCCATCACAGAGCCACCAAAAAAGGCGACGGTGAGTGCAGCCGATGCACCTTGATCTTGGGCAGCAGTTGCAGTACGTACGTTTGCTTTAGTTGCAGCATACATACCTATATAACCTGCTGTTCCTGAACAAATAGCACCTAGGAAAAAGGCAGATGCGGTACTCCAACCTAAGTCAGAAAAGCCAAGTGCAATAATACATATCACACAAAAAATAGCGAGACGTGAGTATTCAGCCTTCATAAATACCATCGCACCGAGATGAATTTGATCACCAATTTCAACCACTTTTCCCGAACCTGCCGGGGATGCTTTCATTTTGTTATAAACTAACAGCGCGCAAAATAAACCAAAAACTCCCAGTACTACTGGCAGATAATTCAAAGACAACATAGGCCAAACCTCACTTTTTTATTCGTAATTGAAAGATGAAATGGTATAACTCTGTATTCGTTGATATCGGTGGTGCGACACTTTTTATACCTGTAATATTGGAGCGTGTAAAGTTGTGATGATTTTTAGTAAACTGACTTGCTATGTTTGAATGGATTATTTTCGCTTTAATAGGCGTTGTAACTGGCCTATTTGCTGGCCTATTAGGGTTAGGTGGCGGCTTAATCATTGTGCCTGCTTTGTTAGCTGTATTTAGTTGGCAGGGATTACCTGTCTCACAGCTGATGCATGTGGCTGTTGCTACCTCATTAATGACGATTACCATTACCTCGCTATCATCAATGTATGCGCATCACCAATATAGAAATATCAATTGGCCCGTGGTGCTTAGACTGACACCTGGGTTAATGTTTGGAGGGCTGTTGGGTGCATTCATTGCCACAATGTTAACCAGTATTTTATTKCAAAAATGGTTTGCCATATATGTTTTGTTGGTGGCGGTTAGAATGTGGGTACCCATGTCTCCATCGGTTGATGAGCGACTATTAAATCGACCTATATTATTAGGTGTTGGGAGTATTGTGGGAACTATTTCAGCTTTGGTTGGGATCGGGGGGGGCTCTTTAGTCGTACCTTATTTAGTGATGGCAAAACAAACTATTCAGCGTGCGATTGGAACATCATCAGCGTGTGGCTTTCCCATTTCAGTTGCTGCGGTAGTGGGCTATATGTTTTTTGCACAGATGCAAATAGACACAAATAATAGTGAGTTAACAGGTGTTATCCATTGGCAAGCATTTATGGGGATTATTAGTACCAGTATTTTATTTGCTGGTGTTGGAGCCAAACTAGTTAAAAAACTGCCAGTTATATTATTGAAACGCATATTTTCATTGGTGTTGTTAATGATAGGGATTTATTTATTTAATTAAGTAGGTGAGCGTTTTTTATTGGAGGTAAAAGCCTAATAACAATAGAGGTAAGCTTTAATAAATAGCCGTTTTCTTATATAATAATGGCCGATATATTCTTCCCCTTTGGAGTCCTACAATAATGAATCTTGACCGTGTTGGTTCAGGCAAAAACCTTCCTGATGATATTAATGTCATCATTGAAATTCCATCTCACTCTGATCCAGTAAAATATGAAGTAGATAAAGAAACGGGTGCACTGTTTGTGGATCGTTTTATGAATACAGCCATGTTTTATCCGTGTAATTATGGTTATATTCCTCATACCTTGTCAGATGATGGCGATCCAGTAGATGTATTGGTCATGAGTCCATATGCATTAATTAGTGGGTCGGTAGTACAATGCCGCCCGGTAGGTATGTTGAAGATGGCAGATGAGTCAGGCGAAGATGCCAAAATTATTGCTGTACCACACGATAAAATGTACGACGATGTAAAAGATATCACCGACGTTTCATCTCGAGAATTGGAAAAATTGGCTCATTTCTTTGAACACTATAAAGATCTTGAAAAAAATAAGTGGGTCAAGGTGGAAGGTTGGTTGGGTATTGCCGATGCAAAAGCAGAAATTATGGATAGTTTAGAGCGATACAATAACGCACCCGAAAAACCACAGTTTTAAGATAATTATTAATGTGTTTTCGGCGAAGCTGATGGTATCAGGTTCGCCGATTTTATATCTGATAGGTGTTAAATCATGATTTTGATATTACAAGGTGATGAGTTATCAGTTGCTCACACAGAAGATATAGCTACTCAGCTCGATGGAGAGTTGAGCGTCAATAAAAACTATACGGTAATTCAAACTGAAGTCTTGCTAAGTGATGGTCAGTTACAGCAGTTACGTGCGCGATATCAATTCGATATTAATATGATTCCTTCAAGCTTTGACCCTTCTTCTGTCGGCTTATTGGTGACCGATATGGATTCAACTCTTATCAACATTGAATGTGTTGATGAGATCGCTGAGTATATTAATGTTAAGCCTCAAGTATCTGAAATTACCGAAGCTGCAATGCGAGGTGAAATTGATTTTGAAACTTCATTACGTCAACGTGTGTCCCTATTGAAAGGCCTTGAAGTAAACGCGTTAGAGCAGGTTTATGAGCAACGATTACAGTTAAATCCAGGTGCGGAGGTGATGTTAACAACATTACAGCAGCAAAAGGTTAAAACAGCATTGGTATCTGGCGGCTTTACTTTCTTTACCGAGCGACTGAAGCAACGACTTGGTTTGGATTACACCATGGCTAATGTCTTGGGAGAGTATAAAGGTCGTTTGACGGGAGAAGTGGTTGGCGATATCTGCGGAGCACAATCTAAAGCTGATTTTTTATTAGAGCACTGCACTAAATTAAATATTTCATCATCACAAGTGGTTGCAATGGGAGACGGTGCTAATGATTTGTTAATGATGAATGAAGCGGGTCTAAGTGTGGCATATCATGCGAAGCCAAAGGTTCAACAGCAAGCAATGACCGTGCTTAATTATAGCGGTTTAGAAGGTGTATTAGGTTTATTGCAGCTAGACTTTAATTAGCATATGCTTGAAATTATGAGAACTATCCCCATTTAAAGCTAGGACTATCAATTTACAATAGAGGTTATATCAATGGACATAATGGATCAAATTAAGCAATCAATCGAATCTAACAACGTTATTTTATTTATGAAAGGTACACCTGAATTTCCACAATGTGGATTTTCTAGTCGTTCATCACAAGCATTAGCTGAATGTGGTGCAGAGTTTGCATATATAGATGTGTTGGCAGAACCTGAAGTACGTGCGAATTTACATCGTTATGCAGACTGGCCAACATTTCCACAGCTATATGTGAAAGGTGAGTTAGTCGGTGGTTGTGACATCGTATTAGAAATGTTTGAAAATGGTGAGTTAAAAACACTGGTTGAGCAAGCGAGTAAATAAACATAATGAGTGATGAAGATGATCATGACCAGCATGGTGAAAATGAGTTAGTAATTGCGCCGGCAAAACCGGCGCTAAAACAACCTCCTATGCATCGCGTTCTTATGTTGAATGATGATTACACGCCTATGGATTTTGTTATAGAGGTATTGGAAGACCTTTTTAGTATGGAAAGTGAACGGGCAAAACGTACGATGATGCAGGTTCATACGGAAGGCCTTGCATTGTGCGGTATTTATACCTGTGAAATTGCAGAGGCTAAAGTAGAGCAGGCAAACAGCTATGCTCAGCAACACGGTCATCCTCTACAATGCACGATGGAACAAGAGTAATAACAATAATCTTAGTAATGGGTTGAACGGACGGAGAAACACATGTTAAGCAAAGAACTTGAACAAACGTTAAGCCAAGCATTTAATTATGCGCGCAAACGTTCACACGAATTTCTTACCGTAGAACATTTATTATTAGCTTTGTTGGAAAATGGGCAAGCATTGGCCGTGTTAGATGCCTGTGGAGTCGATATTGCTAGTATGCGGCAAGAATTGAATGATTTTCTGGCCGATAATTTACCGACGTTGTCTGAACAGAGTGAACGTGATACCCAGCCAACACTTGCATTTCAGCGTATTTTGCAACGAGCGGTGATGCATGTGCAATCTTCCGGTGGAAATGAGGTCACCGGTGCAAATGTTCTGGTATCCATTTTTTCTGAGCAGCAATCTCAAGCCGTTTATTTGCTGCAAAAACAAGATGTCAATCGTTTAGATGTTGTTAATGCCATCAGCCATGGTGGACTTGATGATGTAATAGATATTCAGAATGAGCAGGATCAAACAGAAGTTGAGTCTGATGAAGTAAAAGAGAGCAAAAACCCATTAGATTTATATGCGACAAACCTAAATATACAGGCAGAAAAAGGCAATATTGACCCATTGATCGGGCGTAGTAATGAGATTGAACGTACGTTGCAGATCTTGTGCCGCCGCCGGAAAAACAACCCACTATTTGTTGGAGAAGCAGGCGTTGGTAAAACGGCGTTAGCGGAAGGCCTTGCGCTACGTATTGTTGCTGGGAATGTACCTGAAGTCTTACACGAGGCGGTGATATTTTCTTTGGATATGGGCGCACTGATTGCTGGGACTAAATACCGTGGAGATTTTGAAAAACGACTTAAAGCTTTGCTGCGAGAAATAAAAAATCGGCCAGATGCTATTTTGTTTATTGATGAAATCCATACCATTATAGGTGCCGGTTCTGCGGGCAACAGTGCAATGGATGCAGCTAACCTACTTAAACCGCTATTAGCGAGCGGTGATTTAAGATGTATCGGCTCAACAACATTTCAAGAATATCGCGGTATTTTTGAACATGATCGTGCTTTGGCTCGCCGTTTCCAAAAAATTGATGTGCCTGAACCTTCTGTTGCTGAAACTGTACAAATATTGAAAGGGTTAAAAGCAGGGCTAGAGCAACATCATGAAGTACGATATTCTAATGCCGCTTTAGAGCAAGCTGCTGAGCTTGCTGATCGCCATATTAATGACCGTTTTTTACCAGATAAGGCGATAGATGTTTTGGATGAAGTCGGTGCTGCACAACGGATTTTACCTAAGTCAAAACGTAAAAAGATGATTGGTGTGACAGATGTGCAGAATATTGTGGCAAAAATTGCTCGTATACCGCCTAAAACAATCAATAAATCAGATAAAGACACTCTGATGAGTTTGGAAAAAAATCTTAAACATGTCATTTTTGGCCAGGATGATGCGATATCCGCTTTAAGTTCAGCGATTAAAATGGCTCGTTCTGGGCTAGGGCATCCTGAACGACCAACTGGATCCTTCTTATTTGCAGGGCCTACCGGTGTAGGTAAAACAGAAGTGACTCGCCAACTTGCTCTTAATTTAGGCGTAGAACTTATTCGCTTTGATATGTCTGAATATATGGAAAGCCATACCGTCTCCAGATTGATTGGTGCGCCTCCGGGTTACGTTGGTTATGATCAGGGTGGCTTATTAACCGAGGCAGTCACAAAGCAACCTCATGCGGTATTGTTGTTAGATGAAATTGAAAAAGCACATCCGGATGTTTTTAACTTATTATTACAAGTAATGGATCATGGTACGTTAACGGATAATAATGGACGCAAAGCTGATTTCCGTCATGTGATATTGGTTATGACCAGCAATGCTGGTGCTCAGGAAATGGGCCGCTCATCAATGGGCTTTACTCACCAAGATCATCAAACAGATGGTGCAGAAGTTATTAAACGAGCATTTACCCCCGAATTTCGTAATCGTTTAGATGGCATCATCCAGTTTAAGCCCTTATCAGCAGAAGCCATACTTCGTGTTGCAGATAAAGCCGTACTCGAGTTAGAAATGTTGTTGCAAGATAAGGATGTCACCTTGGAAATTGATAGTGATGCCCGCCAATGGCTTGCTGAACATGGCTACGACATTAAAATGGGAGCAAGACCCATGGCTCGTCTAGTTCAGGAAAAGATTAAACGACCATTAGCTGATGAATTATTGTTTGGCAAGCTTAGTGGTGGTGGGCACGTTCGTATTGTGCTTGAAGATGGTGAGTTAGCACTTGATTTTGCGGTTGCAACTGAATCAGTATAAAAGTGTGATGTTTTAAAGCCTGCTAGTGACTACTATCAGGCTAAAAACCCATATAGTTGAATATCACAAAAGGTTAATATACGAAAAGTTATTCACTCGTTATTTTACTTTATAAATTTAATTTTAAGGAAGTGCATGTAACTGGTTGATCTATAAAAGATAGGTTGTAACGTGTTGAAATTAAACAAATAAATATAATTTGGTTAAAAATTAACCATTCTGCAGGATTGCATATATATGAAAGACTTAGCGTCTAACTAGCAAGTTAATCACTGAGTTATCCACAGAAAATGTGAGTAACTTTACCGTTTTATGACACGGCAAAAATAGATTAACTTTAAGTTATAGTTCGATACCTTTTTGTGCTTTAATCCCAGCGCGAAATGCATGTTTCACATCTTCAATTCTGCTCACAGTATCCGCGGTCTCAATAACCAATTCTGGCGCACCGCGGCCCGTAATAATAACGTGTTGCATTTTAGGTCGTGCAGCAATATCGGCAAGCACGGTTTCAATATCAAGGTAATGCATTTTTAATACAATATTGAGTTCATCTAACAGTACTAGATCAATAGTGGGATCGCTTAGTAATTTCTTACATASWTSCCNGMCGGCTTTTGCTGAAGCTATATCTTGTTCCAAATTCTGAGTGTCCCAGGTGAACCCGTCCCCCATGACATAATATTCAACTTCATCAGGAAATCGTCTAAAAAAGGTTTCTTCGCCAGTGCTAAACGCACCCTTGATAAATTGTACGATACCAACACGCATATTATGGCCTAAAGCACGCGCTACCATTCCAAATCCAGAAGAGCTTTTACCTTTACCATTACCCGTGATGACAAGTAATAAACCTTTATCTTTATTCGCTTGTTGAACACTGTCATCGATAATTTCTTTCTGTCGTTGCATGCGTTGCTGATGGCGTTGTTTTTTATCTGAATTTAGGCTCATATTGCACTCGGTAAGCTAAGGCGGATACGTGATTATATCCACCTTAGAATATAAAGTTTATTGATTTGTCAGTTCGATACCAATGTAACCAGCCATGCCGAGAGCTTGAAAGCCATATGCCGGTTCGTAGGTTTTATTGCCAAAATTATCAATACGAGTAAAGATACGTGTGGATTCATTAACTTGGTAATTAGCGGCTATATTGATCACACTATAGCCACCCACTTTGATGCGACTTCCGGCGCTATCAACATCTTTTCGACTACCCGTGTGTAGCAAACTGGCACTCAGTGTCATTTTGTCTGTAGGGCGGTACGCTACATCAATGCTTGCTTTGTGTTTTGGCCTACGTAACAGTTCTTTATCATTTTCATCCTTAGTGCGTGTAAAAGTATAATTAAGGTGAATATCAATATCAGAACTGGCAGCTATGCGAGTCGTGCTTTCAATGCCATACATATTGACATTATCGCTGTTGACAGTTGTATTTGTTGGGGTAAATACTGTTGTAATTAAGTCATCAATATCTGTCCGGAAATAAGTAAAGCTACTGTTAACTTGATTTTGCCAGAAAGATTGATCAATGCCTATTTCCCAGCTTTTACTCGTTTCTGGATCTAAATCAGGATTACCTATAAATGCGCCACCAAAATTATTTGGAGTAAATCCAAATAGTTGGAATAAAGAGGGTGCTTTAAAGCCTGTACCATAAGCACTATGCAACCGAGAGCTGTCAGTGATTTGATAGCTGGCCGTAGCTCTATACGTCACTTCTGAATCAAAATCATCGGGGTTATCATAACGTGCTCCTAAAGTGGCAAATAAACGATCGTTAAAGTTGATTTGATTTTGAATATAAGCCGATTTGGTTTGACGATCAGCATCTGTATTTTGAGAGATAATGAAATGACCAAATCCGATATCACCAAAGCTAGTAAATCCGTCAGAATCCATTTCTTCATCTTCATATTCAAAACCAATTGTTAAGATTTGCTTATCAAATAAAAACAAATCGTTTTGAAGACTAAATTTGGTTTTTTCACCATGAAAATCAGTTTTTTCTAAGGTTTCAGTAATAGCCACACGGTTATTACGATTTTTACGATCAATATCTGTTTTGCTAAGTAAAAGTGTGGGCTGCCAGACTCCTGCAATAAAGTTGCCCTTAAACTCTGCACTTAGATAAAGTTGTTCACTGTCATTTGTCGCATCCGGATCTTCTACTGTGTTACCACTAAAATCAAAACCACCATCAATATCTACTTCTGTTTCGATATAACGAGCAGTTAGGTTTACTTCAAATAAAGAAGAGGGTTGCCAACCTAATTTTGCTGAAAAAACGTTATTGTCATAACCATCATCTTCAATAGTACTGCCAGGTGCCAACCTTTTTTCAGTCGCAACGCTATCACCATCTGTTTTAAGTAGGCCAAGGGTTGCAGAATAATTAAAATCACCGGTAGACCCTGATATAGCTAGTGTCTCATGGTGTGTCGAGTGCATGCCAACTTCAGCTTTACCACGTATTTTTAACTTGCCATCACCTTTTTTAGTTCTAATGTGAATGACACCGCCTATGGCATCTGCACCATAAAGCACACTTTGCGATCCGCGAACAATCTCTATACTGTCGATATCTTCAAGTAAGAAATTAGCAAAATCAAAAGCACCATTGGGTGAGCTTGGATCATTCATCTCAATACCATCAATTAATACCAGCGTGTGGTCAGAGTTACTACCCCGCATAAAAACAGATGTTTGTGAGCCTTTGACGCCTGATTGAACAATATGTAATCCAGGCACATCTTGCAATGCGTCAGTTAATGTCTGAAATTGTCGGCGTTCGATATCAGTTGAAGATATGACTGTAATTGAACTGCCTAATTGGTTGATATTAGTAGGAGTTCGAGTGGCTGTTACCACCAAGGTATCAAACTCAGCCAATGATTCAGCAAATACAGGGGTAGCAAGTAGAGGTAATGCAAGAGGAATAAGTGTTAAGTGTCGATAAGACATTGTAGGTACCTATAGTTAATGCTCAATATCCACCCGGGATTGAGTAATTAAAATAACCATAAGCAGAGGGGCACAAACATATTTTTAATGCCCTATAAAGCCCACCGCAATATGGTTGTCGAATACAATAGGCCGGTCTCCGGACTCACGAGTAATTTAAAATAGATCACCTTGCCATAAAATAGATGGTGGTTTTGTGAACTATCCAACTCGATTACCGTTGCGGGGGCAGTGTTGGATTTGTAAGGTATTCTTTACTCACCAACTTCCCGATTATCCTCATTATCAATAAAATTGATGTAAGGCACCTAAAGCAGGTCAGAAAGACTAGTGTTTGTTGGTGAAATTGTCAATCTTTTGTGTTGTGATCGCTATTATTTTCAAAAAATTACCATTAGAATATCGATCATACCCAAACAGTAAGTACAATGACTAAAGTAAATACGTGAGCATTTAGATGTAATGGCTGAAAATAAGAATAAACAAACAAATAAACTACCTAATTTTGCACCGCGTATTGTGGTGACGATCTTGCTTATATGGATTGTTATCTTTATAGGTGAGTGGTTGCAAGATAAAGCTCATCAAAAAGAGCTCCTAGATATTCAAAAAATAAGTCTCTATCATCAGCAACTTGAGTTTTCTGGGGCGCTAATGAACACAGTAATGGCATTCAGACTAAGTGATAATGAGATTAAGTTTGATTCTATACAACAAAAACTTCAATCAGTAATGAGTCACCTGAAATGGACGCAGGATGAATTGCTAGAGTTAGCAAACAAAGAGTCATCAATAGTTGAAACAGAAGTATTTGTTACTGAACAAAAAGTATTAGCCCAAGAGATTGAAAAAATAATAATATTTGCCAATCAAATGCTGGCGACAATGGAAGGTGAAGCAGAGACAGAGACAGAGACAGAGACAGAGACAGAAAAACGCCAGTATATTGGTCAATTATATAAAAAAACATCACCTATTGCTCAACGTTATCAAACTGATAATTTGCATTTAGTCACTAAGTTGATACAAGAATTGCATGACGATAGTGATCAAGAAAAACGTATTTCCAACTGGGTTTCGGTCATTACTATGGCATTGATTTTGATAGTCAGTATGGGTATATATTGGCCTGGGAAACGATTAACCCATAAGCAGTTTAATCTTGTTCATGAGGCAAATAAAAAATTAGAAAAAGAGAACTACCTGCGCCAAGGTGCAGAGCATCTTGCTTTAACAGACAAAATGAAGTTAAGTGCCGTTTTGAATTCAACTGTTGATGCGATTATTACTATTAATGGTGAAGGTCTGGTCGAATCCTTCAATAAAGCTGCTGAAAGCATGTTTGGTTACCCAGCAGAAAGAGTGATCGGCAGTAATGTTAAAATGTTAATGCCGGAACCTTTCCATTCTGAGCATGATGGCTATTTGGAAACACACCTACGAACAGGTGTGAAAGCCATTATTGGTATGGGCCGAGAAGTGATGGCTGCTCGAGTTGATGGGAGTGAGTTTCCTATATTTCTTTCTGTAAGCAAGGTCGAGATTAAAGGAGATGCTTTGTTTACGGGTATTATTCGAGATATTACTGAATCTAAAAAAGGCCAAAAAAAATTACATCATACCTTGCAACAGCTTACTGATAAGCAGAACCAATTAGATCAGCAAGAGAAGATTGCTCGCCATGTGTTTGAAAAAATTACTTCAACAAATAGTGACTCAATCCCTGAGCTAGCTTTTTGGAATGAGCCAATGGGCTCGTTTAGTGGTGATATGATGCTATCTTCGGTGTTACCCGATGGTAGTTTACGCATTGTTTTGTGTGACTTTACGGGGCATGGTTTGCCAGCAGCATTAGGCGCTATGCCTGTTTCTTCTATCCATTCAGCTATCGCGGCAAAGAACTTGCCTTTAGAAGTATTAATGGATGAGTTAAATGATAAGTTGGGTGCGTTATTACCTATAGGATTCTTTTGCTGTATTAGTGGTATTGATATATCGAAAGAGACGATGCAAGCACGAATATGGAATGCTGGTTTGCCAGATGTGTTGTTAGTGAGTCAATCTGGTAAGATTAAACAACGATTTTCCTCAGAACATTTACCTATTGGCGTTGCTGCCTATGCTAAGCAAGAGCTAAGGTGTGAACAAGTTGCCATAGAGGCTGGGGATTGCTTTTATGCTTCTAGTGATGGGCTTACTGAAGCAGAAAATAAGCAAGGTGAGATGTTTGGCAAGCAAAAGTTTGAACAAATCCTGACGGTTGCAACAAAGGGTGGTGGTCGACTTGCAGGTATCAGAGAAACGGTGACTAGCTATATGGATGGCACGCCAGCAACAGACGATATACTACTGATAGAAATAAAAATACTGGCCACGGAAGAGAGCAGTCATTAGAATTGACGCTTTATTTAATTAAGTTTTAGTGATATTTCAAGATGACAGCATCATATCAAGATAAAGGTTTTGCAACTCGAGCAGTGAGAGCTGGGCAAAAAAGAACGCTAGAAGCCGAACAGTCTGAACCCATTTTTCCTACGTCTAGTTATGTGTTTGATAGCGCTGAACAGGCTGCGGCACGTTTTTCAGGTGATGAAAAAGGTAATGTATATTCACGTTTTACTAATCCTACCGTACGAACATTTGAGCAACGTTTAGCCGCATTAGAAGGTGCTGAATGTTCAGTGGCAACATCATCGGGCATGTCCGCTATATTATCAACATTTATGGGCTTATTAGCAGCGGGCGATCATATTGTTTCTTCAAGAAGTATTTTTGGTACCACTCGAATCTTGTTTGATAAATATTTAACTAAGTTTGGTGTTGATACCAATTATGTTGCTTTGACTGATATTGAAGATTGGCAAAGAGCAATTAAGCCCAATACCAAAGCTTTATTTTTAGAAACGCCTTCTAATCCATTAAATGAAATTGCTGATCTATCAGCATTATCAGCATTGGCTAAAGCACATGATTGCCTATTGATTGTTGATAATTGTTTCTGCACACCTGCATTGCAGCAGCCTTTGGCATTAGGCGCAGATATTGTTGTACATTCTGCTACTAAATATATTGATGGGCAGGGCCGATGTATTGGTGGAGCCGTTGTAGGCGATGCACAGCTTGTCGGTGAACAAGTGTATGGATTCTTGCGAACTGCAGGCCCAACGATGAGCCCTTTTAATGCTTGGACATTCCTTAAAGGTTTAGAAACATTAGAGTTGAGGATGAAGGCTCATTCGACAGCCGCATTGCAAGTTGCTCAGTGGTTAGAGCAGCAAGCTAATGTCACTCAGGTTTTTTATGCTGGATTAACTAGTCACCCACAACATGGATTAGCAAAACAGCAGCAGTCTGATTTCAGTGGTATTGTTGCCTTTGAAGTTAAAGGCGGCAAAGCAGCTGCTTGGAAGGTGATTAATGCGACTGAATTATTGTCTATTACTGCAAATTTAGGTGATACCAAAACAACGATTACCCATCCTGCAACGACAACGCATACACGATTGACGGATGAAGAACGATTGGAATCAGGGATCACTGGGGGATTGTTACGGCTCTCTGTTGGGCTTGAGACAGTGGTCGATATTCAACATGATTTACAGCGGGGCTTAGATAGTCTTTAATTGCATCATCGGTTTTTAGCTTAACTTAAATTCTTAAATACTAAGAACGGCATAAAAACTGCATAACACACCATAACTTAGAACGTTACGCCAGTAAACCGTCTATATTTTTCAGATGGTTACAGAGCGTAGTTAATAAAAACAATAGGTTATGGGTTTATGGTACATCTCCAAAAATATATATTGATGGTTGCACTGTTGGCAGTATTACTACCAGTGCGGCAGGTTTTTGCCGCCACTGAGCCTGTAAATGATGTACGAATTCTGATTGATGTTTCTGGTAGCATGAAGAAAAATGATCCACATAATCTTAGGTCTCCAGCATTAAGATTGATAACAGAGTTGTTGCCTGATACTACTAAAGCCGGTGTGTGGACTTTTGCAAAACAGGTCAATATGTTGGTTAAACACCAAGATATAAATGATGCATGGAAAACAAAGGCAGCTAGCCAATCTAACAAAATCCACTCATATGGGTTATTCACCGATATTGAGCAAGTATTAAATGCAGCAACAAAAAATCAAAAGACTGATAACCCGTTATTTCGACGTAGTGTCATCTTACTATCCGATGGTTTAATCGATCTTTCAGCAGGTGAAAAAGCGAGTAAACAATCACGGCAGCGAATTTTAGATACCATTGTACCAAGGTTAAAAAAGGCCAATGTAGCCGTTCATACTATCGCACTATCCTCTACTGCAGATCATGAGTTGTTGCGTGCAATCTCGCTTGCAACCAATGGCTGGTATGAGCAGGTTGATGATGCAGATGCATTGCAACGTGTGTTTTTACACTTGTTTGAGAAAGTAGTTAGCCGAGATACGGTCCCGCTGACGGATAATTATTTTAAGATTGATGACAGTATTACTGAGATGACCTTATTGATCTTCCGTCAAGATAGTTTGAGCAATACCACATTAGTGTTACCTGATCAGTCACGGATCGAGAATACTGCCTTACCTGGTAATGTACGTTGGCACCATGAAGGCAACTATGATCTTATTACCATTGATAAACCGTTATCTGGACAATGGCAGATCGATGCAGAGCTTGATCCTGATAACAGGGTGATGGTTGTAACTGATTTACAACTTAATACAACGGATTTATCAAACAATATTCTTATTGGTGAAACTTTTGATATTAGTGCGAGCCTGACAGAAAAAGGTGACACTATTGTTAGACAGGATTTTCTCAAACTTGTTGATGCCAAACTGATAGAAGAGTCAGAAATAGCCGCACCAATAGAACATGACTTAAATGAGTCACAGCATGAGGGTGTGTATCGGACTCATATAGGTGAGACATTCCAACCCGGTCGAAATGATGTTGTGATTACAATAAAAAGCGCGACCTTTGAAAGACAGCGGCGGCAAAGCATTAATGTGGTTGAAATGCCCTTTGATATCACTGTAGAGCAGCTAAGCGAACAAGCAACGCGAACACATAGATTGACTTTAAAACCAGATGCCGCTTTGATCAAAACGGATAAACTGATTATCACAGCAATGTTAACCGCAAGTGATGGTAGTGAATGGTCTTATGATGTATTGAAAAGTAGTGAAAATGAGTGGCAACTTACACTAGCAGAACTCCAGCCATATGAAGATTTTACCGTGGCATTACAAATTCGTGGAGAAACGATCAAAAATCGTAGTCTTTTCTTGCAGCCTAAACCTATTGTGTTATCTGATGAAAATCAGCCCGTACAAGAGGAGGAAATGGTGATACCAGATGTTGATAAGACAAAAGATGAGGTATTGCTAGATGTTTCGCCTAGCGAAGAAGAAATAGAAGAGATTTTGCCTATTGTTGAAGATGAAATGGCTGGAGATTTTATTGATTTATTGCCAGAAATAGATGAGGAGTTATCAGCTGTAGCTCAGTTAGAGGCGGCTAAGATGGATAATGAAGACAAAATGCCTCCTGCAACTAAACTGGCAATAGGTAACGGCATTATATTATTATTGGTTGGGCTGGGAATCTTCTTCTGGCGCCGGAGTAAAAATGCCAGCAAAAATCCGGGGGATGATTTATAAATGGATATGACAGATCCTATTTTACAACTACTTGCATATGAGCTAGCAGCTATTTTTGCTGTGTTAAGTATCTGGCTTATTGTTCAATTAAATAAAAAGCGTAAGCAGACAGATGCTGATGCTGTGAAAACGGTGAAAAAATTAAAGCGAGCAAAGGATAAACGGACAGAAGAATTAAACACTATTCTTGCAGAGAAACATGGGTTGGCGGGAGATGCACTTACCAATGCTACAGCTGAATTTTATGACCGAGAGCAACAACTTCATAAAAAGCTCTTAACGATTTTTATTGCCCAAGATGGGAAGACACTTGCTGATTTTTCAAAGCAGTTAGAACAAGCGATTGATGCCAGTCTCAACATGATGCCGGTAGGTGGCATTAGTGATAATTCCACTGCATCGATTAGCGATCAAATTGCCACTACTAGCCAGAAAATGGATGAATTGTTGGCAGAATTTAGACGAGCAAATGGTGATGATGACACGCCAGAAGATGCCGATCAATTACCTGAAAATAATGATGATGAGATAGAAGTCAGTGTGGATGATGAAATTGAAGTTAGTGTCAGTGATGAGCTTGAGGAATCAGAAGGCGTAGTTGAAGACAGTGTGAGTGATGTCGTGGAAACTGATGAGGCAGATGACGAAATTGAAGTTAGTGTCGGTGATGATGTTGAAGAGTCAGATGATAGTGAAATAGAAGTTGCTGTTGAAGAAGCCGAGGAAACAGAAGAAGAAAATAACGAAGAACTTATTTCAGAAGATGATATTGATGCTTTATTGGCTGATGTTGATATTGAAGTAGATATTGATGAGGGTGCTGATGAGGATAGTGTTGATTTAGCTGCTTTAGATGAGGAGGATGACGACTCCGCAAAAAAGTCTGATACAGGATTGGCTGACTCTACTGCAGATTCAGCGAGTCCAGAAAGTAGTGAGCCAGAACAAATGTCGGCAGATGATATTGATGATTTGTTAGGTTCGCTAGACAGTGACGATGCAGTCGAATCCAATACTGCAGAGCCAGAGCCAGAGCCAGAGCCAGAGCCAGAGCCAGAGCCAGAGCCAGAGCCAGAGCCAGAGCCAGAATCACCGTATGATGTTGATGATTTATTAGACGCGTCACAAATAGAAGCAAAAGGTGAAGACAGACCTAGTAATAAGCTTAGCGAATACGCAAGCTCGGGTTGGGAGAATACTTTCCCCAATGTTTATGGTAAGACAAATACCGTTGATGATGTWGGCCTTGATATCACTGCCGAGCTTGAAGCAGAAGTTGAAGCAGAAGTTGAAGCAGAAGTTGAAGCAGAAGTTGAAGCAGAAGTTGAAGCAGAAGTTGAAGCAGAAGTTGAAGCAGAAGTTGAAGTTGAAGACTATACGACAGAGGAGCAAGAACTATCAGCAATAATGGCTGACAGTGGTATAGAAGAAACAAAGCATGATGTTGATGTCGAATTTGACTATAAAAACATGGCTAGTCAAACTTCTCAGGAAGTGATTCAGAGTGAGCATCATAATGAACAAGAATTTTCGTCAGAATTAGATGCCTTACGCGCCAAAGTAAGAGCTAAAACAGATCAGTTAAAAGCAGAAGCGGGAAAAACAGTAGAAACCCCAGATAAAGGGATTGTTAAATCTGAATCTGTACAGTCAGAAAACACTCCTAAAGCAGCAGATGATATAGTTGAAAGGGTGATGGATGATGAACCGTTACCGACAGAAGATGATTTGGATAACATGTTGTCTGAAATTAAAAATATAGAACAAGAAGAGTTATTGGCAAAAGTACCAGAAGCAAAACCGGTTTCTTTATCATCAAGCCCAGATGAATTACAGGATATTTTATCGAGTATTCCTTCCTTTGCAGATATGAATAAAAAATAATCAATATCACTTTTATTTCAATTTAAGCAGTACAATACTGAAAATGATTTATTATTAGAATTGTTCAAGCGAAGTAGATTGCTATTTGATAGACTCTCATCATACTGAAATTGGATGTAATTATGACAGAAAAAATTCATCAGGTTGCTATTATTGGTGGTGGTGTTTGTGGTACAGCACTATTGTATTTACTGGCCGAATACACTGACATTGATGATGTAATATTAATTGAAAAATATGATGGAATGGCAAAGGTCAATTCCCATGGTCGCAATAATAGTCAAACCTTGCATTGTGGTGATATAGAAACTAATTATTCATTAGAAAAGGCGACTAAGGTTAAAGCTGCGGCTGAGATGGTCGTTAACTACACTGCAACACTAGATAATCGTGATGAGGTTATTTTTAAATACCCTAAAATGGTTTTAGGTGTCGGCGAAGATGAATGTCAAAAATTACGGACACGATTTGAGTCTTTTCGTGGGACATTTACGTCAATGCAGTTGCTTGAGAAAGAACAGATTGCTGAAATCGAACCCAATGTAGTTTTGGTTGATGGTAATTTTCGACCAGAACCTTGTGTGGCATTGGCTATTTTAGATGAATACTGTGCCGTTGATTTTAAGCAATTAGCAGAATCATTTGTCACACAGGCTAAGAAAAATAGTAACACGGATCTCAGCATCGCTTTGAACACCCATGTTGAAGAAATTGTTGAACAAGACGGTATTTTTCAAATTTATACCCAAGATCGTATTATTAGGGCTAAAACGGTCGTAGTGTCTGCCGGCGGTCATAGTTTGTTGTTAGCACAGCAGATGGGGTATGGGTTGGAGTTTTCTTGCTTACCCGTAGCGGGCAGCTTTTATTTCACGCCAAAAATACTTAATGGTAAAGTCTATACGGTACAAAATGATAAATTACCTTTTGCTGCAGTTCATGGCGACCCAGATGTATTAATTGAGGGAAAAACACGTTTTGGGCCAACGGCACTGTTAATTCCTTTCTTAGAACGATATAACACGAAGACTTTTTCGGAGTTTTTACGCGTACTTCGTTTAGATAGAGGGGTGGTAAAAGTTTTTTGGGATCTGTTTAAGGTCAGTGATATTAGAAATTATATATTCAAAAATTTTCTATTTGAAATTCCAGGTTTCCGTCGATGGCTATTTTTGAAAGATGTCCAAAAAATCGTGCCATCACTAGTGTTAAAAGATATTACCTTCGCTAAAGGTTTTGGTGGTGTAAGACCTCAATTGATTGATAAAAAAAATGCTGAATTACTCATGGGAGAAGCCAAAATTAATTCTGAGAAAGGTATTATTTTTAATATGACGCCATCACCTGGCGCAAGCAGTTGTTTAGAGAATGGTGAAATTGATATGCGGTTAATTGTGGAATATTTAGGTGCTAATATTGATGAACGTAAACTACAACAAACATTGCATCATTAAGCTGGCTTAGCTTTTGCTTGTCAATGATGTGAAAATATTTGCAGATATATTTATTCAAGGCAGTGTTATGTATTATGGCTTACACAGACAAATGGAAGGATGCTGAATCAGATGATAGATAGTAATAATAGCGGAAAATCAAACCAACCTCGGCAAATATTTACATTTTTTATTGAAGATATGATGTTTGGACTTGATGTTGAAAATGTATTGATGTTGGGTCAAGAAGTGAGTGATATTCAGCGGATCCCAATTGAAGAACGTGGTTTTTGCGGTGTAACAAAATTTCAGGGTACAGTCGTACCTGTATTAGATTTTGCACATCGTATTGGCGTGCCATCAGGGATAGATATTAAGACTGAGTTAATAGAAACATTAGTGTTAAGAGAGAAAGATCATATTGAATGGATGAATGCATTAGAAAAAAGTATCACAACAGATGCTGCCTTTGTTAAAGCCATTAATCCAGAGGAATGTGTTTTTGGTAAGTGGTATGACCAATTTGAAACACGTGATGAAACTTTGCGAGAGCTTTTGGAGCTTTTTGATGAACCTCATCGACAGATCCATGGTTTGGCTGAGAAGCTGCTTGCTCTCTGTAAAAATGGTGAACAAGATGAAGCTTTAGAGCAGTTGATTCATGAACGTGCCACTACGTTACGCCGACTAAGTGCATTATTTGAAAGGGCAAGGGATCAAATAAAGACCGGTATGCGTCAAGTACTTTTATTTGTCACTCAAGATGGTAAAACACCACTGTATGCCTTAATGATTGATGATATTAATGATGTTATAAACTATTTACCATCACAATTTCAGTCAAGCAATAGTGGTGCGCTAGGATTAATTAATAATATTAAACATGTTATCGATGGCATTTATACCCAGGAGAATACTGCTGATTGTCTATATTTTGATATTAACAGGATAACAGACACTGATGAGTTAGTAGCAAAAGTGAGCCAATAGCTAGATTGATATTTTAATTACCATTAAAGCAGTCTAATGGCATCACCTCCATACATTACAAAACAAGGTATGGTTCAGCTTGATTCGGAGTTGAAGCAAATCTGGGATCGACGCCGAGATGTAGTGAAAGCGTTATCAGCAGCAGTGGGTGATAGTAGGATGATGCTCAATATATCAAATAACCATTATATAAATGGTACATATAGCGATACTATATCAGCACACTATTTGTAGTAAGCATATTTGTAATATTCTGAAATTTATTCACGGGTATGATTATCCATTCACATATAAATGTTGCTTTTGGGCTGGAACGAAAAATTTCAGGTATTTAGAAAGCACCTTATCACTCAACCAATAAATCAGTAAAAACGCTTTGTTCTGATAAATACAGGCCATGAAATAGTGTAGTTAACACGCTTATAATGTAAAAAAGGATCACTCAGATTGAGTGATCCTTTTTCGTTACTGGAAGTAGAAAAAGGTATTTTCCTACTAGCTGCTAATTATCGCAAATGACAACTACTACCCTTTGAAAAAGCCAATTACTTTTAGTAAAAAAGTTGAGATTTAGCATATTTCAACAGAAAAGGTCTTGACGTCATAAATACAAATAATAATCATTTGCATTTGCATGGCGAACCATCTATAATTAATTTCCTTATTTTTAATACAAGCTAAAGTGATAAAGTTTTTAACAAAACCACAACTAAACTAACGTTACATTTTCCAAAGCCAGCCAAGACATTTTCACACTGTCACTAGCAAGTCATGAAGTGTAGTTTCATTATTAAGGCGAAACTTCATGAATAAAACAACACTGTCAATTTTACTTCTCTCCACATTTAACCTGCCTTTAGCCGTAGCTGGTAGTGAGAATACTTCAGGGTGGAAGAAGGATATTGCGACCGAGCTACAACTCCTGATCATTACTGCCACTCGCCAAGGGATGGCGGCCAACGAACTCACTCATGCAGTGACAGTAATTGACCGTCAGCAGTTGAACAGTCAGCTCCAGACTTCTCACCATCTCGGCGAAGTACTTGCCAAGACGGTATCTGGCATGGCTCCCGCTAGTCAAACTCTGACTAACTTCAACCAGAGTCTGCGAGGACGAAACCTACAGGTGCTAATCGACGGTATTTCCCAAAATATCAACCAGATTTCTGCCTCGGGAGGAGTAATGCTGAAAGCGAGCTATCAATACCAATGGTGATAACCCGATTCCATTAGGTCGTGTGCTGGAATCGGGGAGCGCATTCAGCTTGAATGCACAAATAAATTTCTAACCCAAGCTATAAGGAATTAGCAATGAAAGAATTGATCTTAACCAGTCATATGATTAACACTGCAGTCAGTGAAGATTTTTTATCTGCAACAGGAGACGCTGAAAATCGGCACGGTTCCAGCCCCTTCACCGGAGATGTGCAAGATTTTCCGCTTTTTCATAGTTATCACGAAGCCGCCAACCGTAAATGCCTGATCCAGTTGGTGCAATCGGCGTTGCGTGAAGAAATGCTGCCTGCTGCTTATGTCAGCAGTCAGGGACCGATCATCCCAATGTGGCGCACAAAGAAGCTACTTTTGCTTGAAGGCGGCAAGGCTGCATCACTTGGTCGTTTCACTGATATCAATACCATCCGGCTGTTTGATAATATCAGCGGTAATTCCCGCGTGATCAGCAAAGCCATGGACTTTATCTTGCTGTTAGCGGAAGAAACCGATAATTCAATATTCAGCGGTAATTGGCGGCAGTTCCAGGAGGAGATAGAAAATGGCATCCTGAACAGCGCCATGAGCATGTTGTATCACGATGAATGGAATTCCGATCTGACCATGCAACTTGATCAGCAAGATCAGAATTCATTCTGGCAATGGGTGCAATCAAGTCGAAGCATTTCTGATCCAGCGCTGTTCTTTGAGCAATGGGCCGCTGTCGGTCATATCTATCATCCTTGCAGCAAGACCAAATTGGGTTTGTTGTCAAACGAGGTTTTGCAATATTCTCCGGAATTCCGCGGCAGCGCCAAGGTGCGGCTGGGTGCAATTCATAAGTCCTACTTGAGTGTTGCAATGTCCTGTCAGGCAAAAGATAGCGCAGATGACTTGTTGGAATGGCTAGGAAACCAGTTCCCAGAATGGGTCAGCCAATGGCGCTCCCACATGAAAAAACTGGGGCTGGATACCGCAACCTATTCACCGATGCCATTACACCCCTGGCAGGCGGAACACGCGATGCCCGAACGCTTTAAATCCGAGATCAAGACCGGCAAAATCATCATACTAGATGGGCCTGAGATGGATATGGCATCGACCATGTCATTTCGTACTATGGCACCCCGAGAAAGCTGCGGCCCCCATGTGAAACTGCCAGTGGCCATTCAGGCAACAAGTGCAGTCAGAACAGTCTCACCGGCATCGGTTCATACCGGGCCAAAAATCAGTACTGTGCTGGAGGCAATAATCCAAAAAGATCCAGATATTGGCGCCAGACTCCGTATCCTCCCGGAACAGGTTGGCGCCCATTTCAAACGACCCAATGGTTTACCTGATGATGATGATTGTCGCTTCCTCTCTGTTCTGTTCCGCCGCAACCCGGCCAGTCTTGTTGCTGAAGGTGAAACGGCCATGGCGGTGGCTGCTTTGTTCGTGGAATGCCCACGCTCTAATAAGCCCCTGATCACAGAAATCATGGAAGCTGCCGGGGTAACAACCGATGCGGATGTATTGACCTACTTCCAGAACTACATCCGCATCGTGCTGGAAGGCCATCTGGATCTTTATTTACGCTATGGTATTGCCCTAGAAGCCCATCAGCAAAATACCCTTTGTGTTTTTGACAAATTCCATCAACCCGTCGCCATGATGGCACGCGATTTTGGTGGTGTGCGCATCCATAAGGATCAATTGAAGTCGCAGGGCTTTGACATCGAAGGTTATCCAGGTGCCGTCACCGTCACCAATGATGGTGTTGAGGCCCGCAATAAATTCCTGCACGCCGTCATGCAGGGGCATCTGGGCGAAATTACCTTGATCATTGCTCAGCAATTTGGTCTGACCGAGCGGATCCTATGGTCCATCGTCGCTCAGGAAGTGGAAAGTCGCTTCCAACATCTGCATGAGACAATTAGTGCGGAACGCTGGGAACAGGAACACCGCGGGATCCTGACCGATGACTGGAATCTGAAAGCCTTGACCAGGATGCGGCTGGAGAAAACCTCTCATCATTATATTTACGTCCCGCTTACTAATCCACTCAGGCACTGACTTAATGATGACAAAGTTGCTGACAACACGGCAATCTCTGTTGCTTCTCTGGGGGGGCCAGTTTATGACCATGGCCTCACTGGAGATGAGCGGCCCGTTCTGGCCAGTCTATTTACGCGAACTGTCACCGTTATTCTCTGGACAACAGTTGCTGTTCTGGAGCGGTGCTGTCTATGCTGCACCTATGGCTACAGCAATCCTGTCAGCCCCCTTATGGGGCTGGCTTGGGGATCGCTACGGTCATAAATTAATGGTCTTGCGTGCGGTTTTGGCATTGGCTGCGACCCAGATCATGATCGCCTACAGTCAAACGGTTGAATCGATATTCCTCTGGCGCCTAGTTCAAGGTGGCTGTGCTGGTGTGATCGCAGCCAGCATGGCCTATGCGGTAATGCTGGGAACCCCTGCAAATCGCGGTCAAATTCTGACCAGTTTGCAAAGCAGCACGGCCGCAGGATCACTGATAGGCCCAATCATTGGCGGGGTTATCATCACTCAACTGGATTACCAGTCCCTGTTCCTGTCAGCGTCGATTTGCTGTCTGGTGATTACATTGCTTTTTGCCCTGTTCTTGAATTCGGGTGATCAGGTCGCTACCAGAGATAGTCAAAAATCTTGCGGTAACTCCAGCATGCAGGAGAATAGTCCAGCGGGATTTCCCTGGTTGATAACCGCCTTGATTTGCGCTGCAATCACGATCACTCAAATAGCCAAGATGATGCCACAATCCTATTTTGCATTATTTGTGGAGCAGATCGGTGGTGACCAACCGATCTTATTGGGACTGATTTTTTCAACAACCGGTCTCGCCATCCTGATCAGCACGCCACTTTGGGGTCTGTTGATTGACCGGATATCCCAAACAGCTTCTCTTGGCCTGCTTATCTTCCTTTCTCTAGCTTGCGCAGCGCTTTTATGGCTACACCAATATGCAACGGATCTGATCCGCCTCGCCTTGATGAGATTTGCATGGGGATTATGTCTGGGTGCATTTTTGCCAATGCTATTCAACCTGCTCAGTCAGTTTGCAGGAACCAGTGGCCGGATCATTGGCTTTGGCAATAGCTTTTCGAAGGTAGGTAATCTTGGTGGTTATTTGGGAGGCGCTTTGGCTGCCTCATTACTGGGTTTTACCGGAGCTTTTCAAGCCATTGGCCTCCTTTATCTGTTATTAGCAGCCTGCCTTTTGGCGCTGATTTTTTTCCATCAAAACCACGCCGCTTCCACATCGGTAAACAATATAGAAAGGTTCTGGGATGTCTGATGCATTTAACTCCCTGTCTAGCAGTGATGCCCTGTCTCTGGTTCACCAGTTCGGTACGCCGCTTTTCCTGATAGAGAGGCAATCTCTGCTCGCCCGCTACCAAGAGTTTTCCCAGGCTATCATCCGTCATACAAGCAACGGCATCCTTGCCTATTCCTATAAGACAAATCCCCTCAGCGGTTTGATCCGACTGCTGCATGATCAAGGGGCCTGGGCGGAAGTTGTTTCCGAAGATGAATATAAACTGGCACGGTCGCAACAGATACCGGGCTCCCGGATTATTTTCAATGGCCCTGTCAAATCCGATCAGGCGCTGGAGCGCGCTATCCGGGACAAGGCCATCATCAACATTGATCATTTTGAAGAACTGGATCGGCTTAATCACTTGGGTCAAATGCAGGGGATCACCATTCCTGTGGGTCTGCGGGTGATGGTTGAAGATCACGATAATGCGTGGGATCGTTTTGGCTTCAGCCTCACTAGCGGTGATTTTGCTGATGCCGTTCGCTGGATCGCACAACAGCCCGGCGTCACCCTGAAAGGACTTCACAGCCATATTGGTACCAATATTCGCGACCTGACCCGCTTTCATCATCTGGCAAACAGCTTGGCAGAGGCCAGAATATTGGCCAGAGAATACAATAATGACGAATTGGACTGGATTGATGTCGGAGGCGGCCTGGCCGGAATTAGCCCCCGGTGGGAAGATCCCCAGCATGATCCCTACGCCGCTATCGAAATTAATGACTATCTGGATCAATTCAAGCCACTGTTTCAAGCTGTACCTCACAGCACCCAGATTTTCTTTGAGCCAGGCCGCACTCTGGTTGACGCCTGCGGCGGACTTTTGAGCCAAGTCCAGGCGGTACGATTCCAGAATAAACATCAGGCCGTCTATATCATGGATGCTGGCATCAATACGACCCCGACTGTGAGCACCTATCGCCATCCAATCCGGGTAGTTGATCGGCAAGCATCCAATTCAGAACCACAAGAGGCCGGATTATTGGCAACCAGGTTACTGGGGCCGTCCTGCATGAACCACGACATTCTTTATCAGGATGTCAACCTTCCACCGCTAAGACGTGGAGACCTGATCCTGATCAATGGGCTCGGTGCCTACAATGCAAGCCGTGCTGTGCCCTTCATTCATTTACGGCCGGGAGCGGTGCTTTGGTGCGGAACTGACATCACTCCACGTTGGCTGAGACGACCGGAAACATTTGAACATAGCCAACAACTTGAGAGGGAAGCAGATTAGCTTCCGCTTTTTTCTACAACTCATAGTGAAGTGAATTTGGAGATAGTAATGCACAAGAGCAATTGTAAGGCAGGAATTAATATCATGAATATGGCGCTGCTGGGCACAACGATCCTGTTGAACGCCACATCCGTCCAAGCAGAGGAAACAGAAAAAAAACAGCAACCGCTTCATTCGCTTGAGCCCTTGCTGATTGTTGGCGACTGGCTCGGCGATGCTGCGCCCGAAGATGTCCGCAGGCATCCAGGCGCTCGCCATGTTCTACGCCGAGAACAGATTGAAGCATCTGGTGTCTCCACCATCAAGGATGCCATACGCCAGTTACCCGGTGTTCAGGTGCCAGAAAATAACGGTACCGGTAGCGGTGATTTTTCTCTCAATATCGGTTTGCGAGGTCTGGGTTCACGACTTACCTCAAGAGCCACGGTCTTGCTTGATGGGGTGCCCATGGCCAATGCCCCTTACGGACAGCCACAGCTATCACTGGCACCGATTTCACTTGGCAATCTGGAAGCGATTGATGTGGTCAAAGGCGGCAGTGCAGTTCGCTATGGTCCACAAAATGTCGGCGGTGTCATTAACTTTGTCACCAAACCGATCCCGAATGACTATGCAACATCAATCACTGTGCGTGGCGATCTGTATGACGGTGATGCCGGTGGTACTGGCAAGGGGACTGTTAATCTGTCGACCGGTGGAAAAACAGAAGACGGCTATGGTGCGATGTTGCTTTATTCTGGCCTTCATGGTGAAGGAATTCGCGACAATCATCAGCAGGATATTGATGACGTGATGATTAAATATGAAATTCCTGCCGGAGCGAATGGGCATATCAAAGGGCGTTTTCATCGTTTCCAGACCAAAAACGATCTGCCGGGGCCGCTTTCAGCAGACGAATTCCGAGCTGATCCTTTCCAATCGACCCATTCCTATGAAAAAGTTGAAGGCGACCGGACTGAATTTACCGCAAAATATGTCAATAATTTCCATGGTGGACTACAGTTGGAAGCTGGCGCCTTCGTGACAGACAGCTTCCGTGAATTCATCTTGGCCAATGGTAATGATTCCAGTCTCACCAGACTCGATCGCCTGCCCCGGGAATACCGGGTTTATGGCTTTGAGCCACGCTTCTCCGGGCTGGCACAAACTGGCGAAGTTGATCACGAATGGTCGGTCGGATATCGCTATATCCGTGAATTCAGCAATGAACGGCGTATGCGCCGAACCGTTGTTGCAGGTGGTGACCCTTTCTCGGTCGGTGAGGTTAAGAACCGTGACACCGATGGGGCAACCAGAGCCCATGCGCTTTATCTTGATAACCGTATGGATTGGAATGATTGGAGCATGACGCCTGGCATGCGGGCGGAGTGGGTTCACATTTCCCGGAACAACAAACTGAGTGACTTCAAGGACAAGGAATCCTATAGAGAATTCCTGCCATCTCTGAATGTCAGCTACCAGCTAAACCCTGACACGCTGCTTTATGCCAATTATAATGAATCCTTCGCGGCTGTCGGTCATCTGGCGCTCTCGACCAAAAAAGACACCAGTCTGGATCCTGAGCGCTCCAGAACTTATGAGATCGGCACCCGTTTTGAAGGTGGTAATTTGAAAACCGACCTGACATTGTTCCTAATCAACTTTGATAATCAGATCGAGTTCGATTCAACCGTTGGTCAGAATATCAATAAAGGTGAAACCGAACATAAGGGCATGGAAATTGCGTTTTCTTATAATATGAAGGGGATCAATCCCAAATTGGAGGGTCTGTCGGTCTATGGTACCTATGCTTATACTGATGCCAGACGGGAATCAGGTGATTTCAACGGTAATGACCTGAGACTTTACTCCACCCACACTGGCACTATTGGCAGTCGCTATCAGTATCAGGACTGGACATTCAATGTCAGTGGATATGCCCAGTCGCAGCAATATTCTGATGATGCCAATACCAGCGAAGAAAGCAACGATGGCAAAAATGGCATTATTCCTGGCTTTGCTATATTGGACTTCAGGGCTGCTAAATCATTCGATTGGGATGACCGGAAACTTGAGATTGGCGTTGGCGTTAAGAATATTTTTGACCGACATCATTTCACTCGTGCCAGCATTGAGAATAATGGTGGGATCTTCGTCGGCGCACCGCGAACCATCTTTGCTGAGCTGAAGACAATCTTCTGACAGAATGTTGATTACGATTAGGTGGTGGGCAAGGCGGTGTGTCAATCATTCCCGTGCGCCGATTACAGTTCTGGGCATGCAGGGAGTGGGGCTTTGAGCCGGTGAAGAGCTATGACCACATCCGAACAATAGCAGTCGGCACTATCGGCGTGGGCGGATTTGCGTGTTCTCGCGTGTGGCGAAAAATTCATCTCTATCTTGGTTTGCTGGCGGGTGTTATGTTCGCTTTCAGTGGGCTGAGTGGGAGTGCACTTGTTTTTTATCAAGACATTGATGAGTACCTGAACCCTGCACTGCTGACAGTGGAGCCTGACAGAGATTACGTACCATTAACTGAGATCATTGCTACTGCACAAAAAGTAGTTTCGGCTGATGCAAAACTAGCGCGTCTTTATCTTCCCAGACATTCTCGGGCGGCAATGAAGGTACGGTTTACTGCGCCTGAAAATAGCAAGGATGTTTTACTTGACGTGATAGTCAATCCCTTCACCGCCGAGGTTTTAGGCCAACGGAGGTGGGGAGGCTATCTTATGAGCTTCATTTATAAATTACATTACACGCTGGTATTAGGTGAGGTAGGAAAAACGATAGTGGGTGTTATTGGATTGCTGTTGATGTGTTTGTTATTGTCAGGACTATACTTGTGGTGGCCTGGATTCTCCAAGTTATTCCAAGCATTGAGATTTAAACGTAGCACTAATCGTCTTCGTTTTCTCTACGATTTGCACAAAACTATTGGTATTTATGCCGCAGCTGTACTTATCGTGATTGTATTTTCGGGTATTTATATGATTTTTCCACACTATGTGAAGCCATTAATTGGTGTGGTTTTGCCTTTCACGGAAACGATTCCAACTGGATTTTCTATGGATGAAGGAAATGGAAAAAAAAGAATTAATATCGATGAAGTAGGCAGGATTGCGAGCGATTTGTTTCCCCAGGCAAAATTGCAACGCATCTATTTTCCGGTCTCTGTTGATGGCGTTTATCACATCATTATGCGTCACTTGGGCGAGATACGAAAAACCAGAGGAAGCACTCAGCTTTGGATAAATCCGTACGATGGCAAAGTGCTCGCAGTACAGAAGCCACAAGCCATGCGTGGTGGAGATGTCTTTATCGCGTGGATGTTCCCTTTGCATAATGGTGAAGCATTTGGGTTATCTGGTCGCATTATTGTGTTTGTGATGGGGTTTATACCGATTATCCTCTACGTTACTGGGTTGATAGTCTGGTGGCGTAAGCGCGAAGCTCGTATGCGGTGATTGGGAAAATAGAAAGTGCAAAATCAGAATTTAACTCAGTTATTAGAGATATTTGAACAAACCCATGCCCATGAGCAACACATATTCCAGATTATATGGTAAGTTCAAAAATTGAAGATTTCACAAGTTACTATGTAGTGTGGGAGTTAATAAGCTGGACAGATCTGAGTGTTAATGAGTTGGTTGAACAGTTTTGCGGTTCAGATTCAAGAATAATGTGCACCATCTATTAAGAATAGGTGCAGTTGGGTAATAATTTACAGTTTCCAAACATAGCTTTAGCGAGTGGACTCTAGGAGCTTGTATTCAATTTTATTCACAAACCACGTTTTAATACCGCTTGGTATATGAACAATAACTTCGTCATCAACCTGCTTCTTTAAGCAGGCACGGGCTACGGGAGAGTCAATGGAGATATAGTGGTCTTTACCATATATTTCTTCTGAACCTACGATTCTAAACTTTAAACTATTTCCATCAGAATCTTCAAGTTCAACCCATGCACCGAAATACACCTTGCCTTCTTGTACTGGATCGTATTTTACAACCTGAATGTCTTCTATAGTTTTTCGGAGATACCTAACTCTTCGATCAATTTCTCTTAGTTTGCGTTTGTTATATTGGTAGTCTGCGTTCTCTGACCTGTCACCAAGACCAGCAGCCCATGTGACAACTTTAGTTATTTCTGGCCGTTCAACTCGCCAGAGATAATCTAGCTCATTGTTTAATTTTTCAAGTCCTTCAGCGGTTATCAATTTAGTTTTCATGATTTATAGGTTATTGATTTCACATCAACCGTGGCAATTGAAAAGTCGAATATACCTCTATATTGTTGCTCTTGGCAGACATCAAATATTGTTTCTAGGCTTTCTTGTACCTTCAGAAATACGTCTTTTTTGAGTTTAATGTGAAGTTCATCTGGGCTCATAGTTCATTGCCGATCTTTAGTTGTTGTTGTTCTATTATGAGGAATAGTAAAGGTGTAATACTATTAAAAAGAGCCATTTTATCTAAGATCTGTGTTCTTGGTAAAATGGCATTTTCAGCACTAGTAGATTGGCATATCGTAGCATTATCACAGACTTCCTGAAGTTGCTGATAATAACTGGCTTCTTCAAGATCTAATTGAAGTTCGGCTTCGGGCATAAGTAATAATGATAATATAGACAAAATCTTTTTTGCTGCTTGSGTTGTATTGAAGGATGAGCAAGGCAAATAATTTGAATATCGCATCGTAGGGCCTGATGAGACCAGAGATGAGCAAGATTCTATCAGCATGGATGCACCATTAGCTCGAGGTTTACCGGGTAAACAAGTCGATGATGAAGTCACAATTTATATTCAGGATGGTAAGAAAAAATATTTTGTTATGGGTATTCGTTATCAACAGAATGATGAGGTTTGACGGCCAGAATTCTACCGTTATCAGTTGCAATGTATAACCAACCTTCAGGACTTTCAATCACGTTACGGATCCGCCCTTTAATAGATCTGAGCAATCTACTTTCAGCGATGGCCTGATTATCTTGATCCAATACGATACGATTAAGGTGCTGAGATTTTAATGCACCGATGAATAAATTATTTTGCCAATCTGGAAAGGCATCTCCTCTATATTGAATTAGGCTACTGGTTGCAATAGAGGGTACATATTTTTTAATGGGTTGTTCCATACCTTTGCGTTTAGTACCTTCACCAACAGAGAGAGGGCCCCAATATTCCTTACCGTAGGAAATAATGGGCCAACCATAATTGTGGCCAGCGGAGATCAGGTTTATCTCATCACCACCACGAGGCCCATGTTCAACTGACCAGAGTTGTTGAGTATCATGATTGAAAAATAGTCCCTGAGGATTTCTATGGCCATAGCTCCAAATTTCATCCAAAGCATTAGGATTATTGATGAAGGGATTATCATCAGGAATGCTGCCATTAAGATTAAGCCGAACAATRGTGCCGGCATGATTTGATAAGTTTTGAGCATTKTCTCTGAYACCACGYTCGCCAATAGCAAAAAAYAGATGACCMTTTTGATCAAARGTAATRCGACCYGCATAGTGRACCTTTTTTTTCGTTSTRGATTGTGAGATAAAAATATCYTGCCATTCAAYCAGCCTATTATCTTCAATTTTAGCGCGGGCTAAGGTTGTTGCTCCTTGCCCGTCAATATCTTTGTTATAGCTGAAATAAATCCATGGTTGTTCCGTATATTCAGGTGATAGTTGCACATCAAATAAACCACCTTGTCCTTCGACTTTGATGGTAGGTAGGCCTTCAATCGTTTTTATCTCACCAGTTGCTAAATCTAATTCAGATAATATTCCTTCACGCTGCGTAATTAACATCGTGTTGTGAGGTGTTAAAGCCATTCCCCACGGTATGCCAAGATTGGATGCTATGGTGTTGATGATAAGTCGTTGTTCTTTGCTGTATGCAGGGTTAACAGATAAACCTAATAGAAAAAAACAGACAAATGCCATGCGATTATTCATTAAGTTTGCTCCAAAGGGCTATGAACTACACGATAACATGGAGCACCCTGCACGATGGCGCGCCCAATCAGGCCTTTTAACTGCAAACTCTTCTTTATCAATTTGTTCATCATAAGGATGGCGTAATAGTTCTAATAATTCATTGACCATATCAAAGTTGCCTTGTTCCGCTTTATCAATAGCAAGTTGTGCCATATAGTTACGTAATACATATTTAGGGTTGACTGTATTCATTTTGTTACGTCGCATTTCGTTGGATGTACCATCTTGCTGAACTCGTTGTTGGTATTGGCGTAACCACGTGCAAACTCTGTCTTTAATCTGTTCCGTTATTTGTTCAGGATCATAATAAGCATCCATAATAGTGGACATTAACTGCTCATCAGTCTGCTCGATATTTTGTGTATCAACGTTGGCAAGTTGTCGATAAAAAATAGTCATATCAGTTTCAACTAATTGTAATATTTCATGCAATTCGTGATGGAGGTCTTTATCTGTGTCGAGATATTCCTTTAATCCCAGTTTATCTGTACGCATTATTTGCCATTTTTTATCATAAAGTGATACATAATCATTCAGAATATCTCGTAATGGTTCTGCTTGTTCAATCAAGGGATAAATAGCATTGGCTAATTGAAATAAATTCCACTGCGCAATTTGAGGTTGATGACCAAAACGATAACGACGGTCGGAAGCGTCAGTGGTATTAGGTGTCCAATCTGGATCATAGCCCTCAAGCCAACCATAGGGCCCATAATCAATAGTGAGTCCTAAAATTGATAAGTTGTCCGTATTCATCACACCATGTACAAAACCGACGCGCATCCAATGCACAATCATATTTGCAGTACGTTCACATACTTCAGAAAACCATTTTAGGTAAACGTCAATTGAAGGTTCGCCAAGATGTGAGAAATCAGTACGAATGGTGAAATCAACCAGTTTTTTTAAGGTTGCTATATCACCACGAGCGGTAAAAATTTCATAACTACCAAAGCGTAAAAAAGAAGGGGCGACTCGACATACGATAGCACCAGGTTCTTTTTTAGGATGTCCATCGTAGAACATGTCTCTACCCACCAATTCACCCGTGGTAATAAGGCTTAGTGCTCGTGTTGTGGGTATACCGAGATGAAACATGGCTTCGCTACATAAAAATTCACGTACTGACGAACGTAAAACAGCTAATCCATCAGCGGTACGAGAGTAGGGTGTTTCACCCGCACCTTTGAGTTGCAGGGTGAAATGTTCGCCTTGCGAGTTGGTCACTTCACCCAAATTAATCGCTCGGCCATCTCCTAATTGGCCCGCCCAATTGCCAAATTGATGGCCGCCATAACATTGTGCATAGGGTTGCATACCCTCTAATAAGCTATTGCCAGCAAACACTTGGGTAAATAAGTCAGAGTCACAGTCGTAAGAGGATAGTCCAAGTTGCTGGGCCATTTCTATGGAATAGGATACTAATTGGGGGGCCTTCACTGCTGTGGGGCTGACGTAGGAAAAGCACGATGATAATACCTGTCGACGGTTATTATCAGTGACAGGATCGGCGGGTAATTCTCGCACAAATCGATTATTGATATTGAGTGTTGATAATGGTGTTTTGCTGGTCATTAGTGTTTTCTTTTATTGTAATTACCAAGTATTTATGGTGTTCAATATAACCTAGTTTAGGCAGGCAAAAAAACCATAAATTTAGTATAGTTATAGCTTGAAAATTTTTTGGTATAGATGATGAAGCAGCCACAAGCACTTAGACAACCTAGTCAACAAGATATTCAACAACTTATGCAAGCCTTAAATAACGGGCATTTGGATTTTGCTGAAACGACAGCAAAAAAAATGTTGAAGAAATTTCCCAATGCATTTGTATTGCATAATCTTTATGGCAATGCTTTAGCAGGACAAAATAAGTTTAATGACGCTGCCAAGGCTTTCCGTAAGGCATTAACTATTGATCCATCAATTGCAGAGCTACACCTTAATGTCGGTGTATTGATGACAAATTTAAATCGTGTAGATGAAGCTATTGCAAGCTATAAAAAAGCAGTCCAATTAAAACCTTCGTTGACTGATGCTCATTATAATTTAGGTACAGCATTGCAGGCTCAAGGGCACTTTGAGCAGGCTGAAGACAGTTATCAAAAAGCGATAGCACTTGAAGCTGGTTTTTTTGAAGCATTGGCAAATTTAGGTGTTGTGCTGCAAGAACAAGGCAAGTTGAGTGAAGCTATAGCTGTTTATGAAAGAGCACTGCTGATTCAACGTGAAGCTAAAGTATTCTTTAATATGGGCACCGCCTTAAAGAACGAAGGCAGACTAGGTGATGCCATTGAGAGTTATAACAACGCATTAGAGTTAGAGCCAAATTATGCAGAAGTTCACAGTAATTTAGGAGAAGTATTGCGTGATCAAGGGCGCTATGATGAATCAGTTACCTTTTACAAACGAGCGTTAGAAATTGATCCAAGCTTGCCCGTCGCAAACTATAGTTTGGCTATTTATCTATATGATAGTGGTGATTTAGAAGGGGCGCTGGCCCATTTTCAGCAATCTCAGTTTGCTGATTGGCAAGAGCGATCACTGTATTGCTTATATAAGACATCAAAATTTGATGAATTTAAACAAGGATTAGATGCGTTAACCGTAGCAAAACACAATTCTCCCTTCTTGGCGACATTGACAAGTCATTATGCTGAGAATTTTGGTACCGAGAATAATTATAATTTTTGTCCAGATCCATTAAGTTTTGTATTTCATACTGAGATACCTGAACTTAAAGGGGATAGCCCATTACGTGAACAACTGCTAAAAGATATTCGTGAAGCCCATGTAGAAGAAAAAATGCAAGGTCGATTAGTGAATGGGGTGCAATCAGCGGGTAACTTATTCAAGCGTTCAGAGCCTTCTTTTCGACAACTCGGAGAGTTAGTGAAACAAGCAGTGCAAAGATATCAAGATAACTTTGCGGATATTGATTGTATCTTTGTACGTGATTTCCCCAAAAACTTTGAATTTGCCAGTTCTTGGTTTGTCAAAATGGAGCAAGGGGGGCATCTCAATTCGCATATTCATGAAGAAGGCTGGGTCAGTGGCGCCTTGTATTTGTCGCTACCTACGGATAAACAACATGAACATGAAGGTAGCATTGAGGTGAGTACACATGGGGATGATTACCCCAAACTCCATGATAACTTCCCGTCGAAAGCGATTGCGCCTTCAGTAGGTGACATTATTATGTTCCCATCATCCGTATTTCATAGAACGATTCCCTTTAGCTCTGATGAAGAACGGATCTGTGTTGCTTTTGACTTAAAACCAATGCAATAACTGACGCTCTACGTCACATTGTGACTGTTAAAGTAAACTCTAGAAAAAAGTAAAAATGTAAAATATATATTTATCAAAGACTTAAGCGTTGGCATGGCAACTGCATTTATCTTGGCAAGGCAGTTTTTGCTGATTTATTAAGGGGAATAAAAATGAGAAAAGTCCAACAAGGTTTTACATTAATCGAATTAATGATCGTTATCGCGATTATCGGAATTTTGGCTGCGATTGCGTTGCCTGCATACCAACAATATACGCAAAAAGCTAATTATACGGAGATTGTATTAGCTGCTTCTGCTCCGAAAGCTGCTGTAGAAATTTGTGCTCAGACAACGTTAGCTACGACTGCTGCAGCAATAACAGGGTGTGTTGCTGGAAGTAATGGTGTGCCAGCTAATATTACAGTTGCAAATGGTCGAGTTGGAGGCGTTACAACTAGTGATGCAGGTGTAATTGTTGTGACTCCAGTTGCCGCAAATGGTTTGTTAGTAACAGATCTGTATACATTAACACCAACTATAGCAACAGGTAAAATATCTTGGGTAGGCACGTGTGCTAGACCTGAGCTTTGTTAGATGAAATTTAAAATAGCTAAAAATTTAAATTAGTGTGATTTAATTTTAAAAACCCCCGTATATAATATATGCGGGGGTTTTTGCTTTTATAATCGTGTAGAAGGTGATAGAAAAATGATGACCCCTGATTTTAAACAAGTTATTTTTGTGCCAATATTGATTGGGTTATTTTTTCTTTCTCCTTTTTATAGTCAACTTAATATTGGTGGTTCAGGCCTTGCTCTTACCTATAATATAGCCACATGGGTAATGGCCAGTTACTTAATGGCTGTTGCTTCTTTATTATCTCTGAGCTATAAAGATTTTACTTACCCATATCAATGGCCCTTTTTTCTTGCTTTTCCTGTCATTGTCATAATAACAAGCCTGTTATCGGATATTAATCAACCAATTACGTGGCTTTTTAGACAGTTATTTATATTGGGAGGACTGTTATTTCTATTTGCTTTATTTCAATTTAAGGTTAAACAAATTCAGCTTGATAAAGTACTATTTATCCTAATTATAGCTGTTGGGTTACATGCTTTATTAGGGGCTGCACAAATAGCAGTACCGGATTTGATTCCATCATGGTTTTCGCCTAACTTAGGTTCTGTTCCTCGAGGAATTTTTCAACAAATTAATGTCCATGTCAGCTTTTTGGTAACAGGACAGATGATTATTTTATACCTGATTAGTCGTCCCAGCTTTCGTGCTAGCACTAAGCTGATGCAACTGATTGTAATTGCATCATTTGCATTGGCTACCTATGTCACTATTGCCTCGGGATCACGAGTTGGTTTATTGTCTTTAATTTTGGGTATGCCGCTGTTGCTATGGAGCCGATATAATCAGTTACGCTATCATAAAAAATTATTGGCAATTTTATTTATTGTTAGTTGTACAAGCATCTTTGTTGGTCAAGCTGGGCTGTATAAGACAATAGATAAATCAGTTCAATTATCTGGGAAATCTTATTCTACAGCTCGTATAGCTATGTATACAATTGGATTAGAACTGGTTGCCAAAGAACCTATCTATGGTTATGGTATAGGTGGATTTCTAAAGGCATGGAATAAACAATCCTCTGATTTTGTAGATCGCCATCCAGAGACGGTGTTACCAAATACAACAACTCACCCACATAATGAAATATTATTTTGGATGATTGAAGGTGGTATTTTATCTGTAATAGGTATTGTTGCTGCTATCATAGGTATCATATTGGCATTAATACAATGTGGTTTTCAGCGTGGCGGAGCTTATGCTGCTATGTTGATTCCCATTAGTTTGCATACACAAGTTGAGTTACCTTTTTATATTTCTGCTGTGCATTGGTTCTTGTGGTTGTTCCTTATTTTTCTTGTATTAAGACATCAAACAAAAGTAGTGACATTGACTTTGAGTGGTGCTGCGACACGATCTATACAAGGCCTTGCAATAGTTCTCGCTGTTGGGGTGACAGTATTTATGATTAATACAGCACGCGCTCAAACAGACTTATATACATTTTTATATGAGCCACAAAAAGCTAAAGCCCCTTATTTGCAACTAGCATTGAATAATCTGTATTTTAAACCCGCAGCAGAACGTGTTGCTATGCGCTCAATGCTTTATGTGAGTATTGAAAATAATGATCGTAATAAGGTTGAGATATTTGAAAATTGGGCTCAGCAATATGTCAGTATCAGTCCAGAACTAAAAATGTATGAAGATTTGATTTCAGCATCAGTATTCCTTCGCCCTGATGGTCAAGGTTGCGATGTTATCAAACAGAGTTTAACCATGTATGCCCATAACAAACCTTTGCAGCAAGCATATAAAGAGAAATGCTCAATGTTGGACTAAAAGGTTACTTATCTAGACGCTGTTAGAAATATAATGCCTATTTAACTCGCATACCCGGCTTGGCACCTTCATCAGGATTAAGTATAAATAGGTCTTTACCGCCTGGGCCAGCTGCTAATACCATACCTTCAGATAGGCCAAAGCGCATTTTTCTTGGCGCTAAATTAGCGACCATCACGGTCATTTTTCCAACCAAGTCTTCGGGTGCATAAGCAGATTTAATACCAGCAAATACCTGTTTTTTGTCATTGCCAATATCAAGGGTTAATTGCAATAATTTATTAGCACCTTCAACGTGTTCAGCATTAACAATTTTTGCGATGCGTAAATCTATTTTAGCAAAATCATCAAAGCTGATTTCAGCTGCAATAGGATCAATATCACTATCTGTTTTTGGTTGAGATGTTGTTGGTACTGCGGTCATAGTCTCTTTTGAATCTTGTTGGATCGCCTGAATTTTATCAATTTCAATTCTTGTCATTAGAGGTTTAAATTTATTGATAGAGTGGTTAAGCAAGGGGGTATCAATATCAGCCCACTGTAATGGTTCAATGTTCAAAAATATTTCAGCTTGAACGACAGTGTTCGGTAATACGGGCTTCAAATAGACCATTAATATTCGGAACAGGTTGATACCCAGACTGTAGATATCATGCACTTGTTGTTCCTTGCCAGCTTCTTTTGCTAAAGCCCAAGGTTTCATTTCATCAATATATTGGTTGGCTTTATCTGCCAAGGCCATAATGTCACGCATAGCATGACCAAACTCGCGATTTTCCATTTTGCTTGCAATAGCATCAGCTTGTGAAGTAAATTCATTAAACAAACGAGTATCAGCTAATGAGCTAGATAATTTACCCTCAAATTTTTTGTTGATATAACCCGCGCAGCGACTAGCAATATTGACCACTTTGCCTACTAAGTCTGAATTGATGCGATTTTGGAAATCTTCGAGGTTTAAATCAATATCATCAATGCCTGAACCTAATTTAGCGGCATAATAATAACGTAAGTATTCGGGATTAAGATGATCTAAATAGGTACGTGCCTTGATAAACGTACCGCGAGATTTGGACATTTTTTTACCATCAACAGTTAAAAAACCATGGGCAAAAATAGAGTTTGGTAAGCGAAATCCGGCTCCTTGTAACATGGCAGGCCAAAATAGAGCATGAAAATAGATAATATCTTTTCCGATGAAATGCACCATTTCAGTTGTACTATCTGGCTTCATATATTCATCAAAATCAATCCCAGTTCGATCRCAATAGTTTTTGAAACTGGCTAAGTAGCCGATAGGGGCATCCAACCAAACATAGAAAAATTTATTAGGCGCATCAGGAATTTCAAAACCAAAATAGGGTGCGTCACGAGAGATATCCCAGTCTTTCAAACCACTTTCAAACCATTCATTCAATTTGTGACTGACTTCATTTTGCAGATGCCCACTTTGCGTCCACGTTTTTAGATCCTGCTCAAAATCAGCTAATTTAAAGAAGTGATGTTCAGAATCTTTGGTAATGGGCGTTGCACCAGAAAGGGCCGATACTGGATTTTTTAGTTCTGTTGAGTCGTAAGTAGCACCACAAACCTCACAGTTGTCGCCGTATTGATCCTCTGCACTACATTTTGGGCATTCTCCACGAATAAACCGGTCAGGTAAAAACATTTCTTTTTCTGGGTCATAAGCCTGGCTGATGGTGCGAGTAGTGATATGACCTGCTTCACGATTTGCAAGATATACCTGATTAGCGAGTGCTTGATTTTCGGCACTATGCGTACTGTGGTAATTATCAAAAGCAATGGCAAAATCTGCAAAATCTGCTTGATGTTCTTCTTTCACGGCCGCAATTAATTGTTCAGGTTCGATACCTTCATTTTGAGCGCGTAACATAATGGGGGTGCCATGAGCATCATCAGCACAGACATAATGACATTCATGACCACGCATTTTTTGAAAGCGCACCCAGATATCAGTTTGAATATATTCTACAAGATGGCCTAGATGAATGGGGCCATTGGCATAGGGTAGTGCGCTGGTGACAAGAATTTTTCTTTGCATGAATGAACCAAAAATGATCATAAAAATGTGGGTGCAAGATACCAGAATTTGAGCTTTAACTCCATTATCTGGCGATTTTAACAGGGCTTGAGAGAGTGTGTTATTTCAGGTAATGTTGAAATGATAGAAGCTTTGAATTAGAGTTGACCGAAAGCTGTTCCTGAAAGAGCAAATTAAAAGGGAAGTAGATGGAGCTAGAGTTACATGATATTCATGCTGATGCGATAAAAAAAGCGCTTAAAAAGGCAAAACAGTATCGCTCCTTACTTGAACCAGAAATTGCTGAGAGTATCTGTCTTGATATTCTCAATATAGATCAAGACAATCAATCTGTCTTGGTCATCTATATTCTTGCGTTATTAGATCAAATCTTACTGGCTGAAAAGCAAACACAGATAAAAGTAATTGAGCGGGCTATTGAAAAATTGAATAGCCAGTATCAACGCTATTATTACTCAGGATTGTTAAATGAACGTCGAGCAAGACGTTTGATCACACAAACCATGTCACATTCTTTTGCCTATGATTATTTCATTGAAGCCTTACAGTATTATCAGCAAGCATCAAAGATAAGCCCTGATCAGAATGATGAAGCTATTCTTCGCTGGAATAGCTGTATAAGAACGATTGAAAAAGAAAAGCTAAAGCCGAGATTAGATAGTGAAGATTTATTAGTAGATATGGAAAGTTGATGATAAAACCACTGCTGCAACTGCAAAAAAGGACGATGGCACTCGCTGGCATGGTCATGGCGGTTTATTTGATTTTCCATATGCTTACCAACCTGACTTTTTTTACCGAAACAAGTTTCAGTGCTTTCTATTATTGGTATAACGACGGAGTAGCAAGATGGCTAGTGCTATTTACGATGATAATGGCAATCGCTATTCATGTTAAAGCCGCGGTCAGAATTCGTAAGGTCAATGCTAAAGCTAGAGTAACGGACTATACCAAACACGATAAATTTAAAATCCCTGCACTGATGGTGACAGCAAGTATTGTTTTTCTGCTTACCTTTATTGTGGTGCATATTTTTCAAACGTTATTATTTGATGCGACGGATACCTTTAACGAATTGACACTGTTATTTAAATCTATATGGATGGTGTTGTTTTATTTGGCAGGATTATTTGTCTTGATGATGCATTTACAGCATTCACTGGCTAACGTATTGCAAACATTAGGCAAAACGTCGATAACTTACCATAGTTTGGTTTGGGCCGGCACCTTACTATTGATGGGCGGTTTTGCCTCGATTCCACTTTATATTTATTTTGTGATGCCATGACTGATTTTGAATTAGATAGCCATACACCGAAAGGAAGCCTAGAAGATCGGTGGACTCAGCATAAGTTTGATTTGAAAATTGTTAGTCCAGCTAACAGGAAGAAATACAATATCATTATTGTTGGTACGGGCTTGGCGGGTGCGGCGGCGGCGGCATCGCTAGGGGAAATGGGCTATAACGTTAAGACATTTTGTTTTCAGGATAGCCCAAGAAGAGCACATAGTATTGCTGCACAAGGGGGTATCAATGCTGCTAAAAATTACCAGAATGATGGTGACAGTGTTTGGCGGTTATTTTATGACACGATAAAAGGGGGTGATTATCGTGCACGCGAATCTAACGTTTTTCGCTTAGCAGAATTAAGCACCAGTATTATTGACCAAGCCGTTGCCCAAGGTGTGCCTTTTGCTCGGGAATATAGTGGTTATTTGGCTAATCGATCTTTTGGTGGCGCGCAGGTATCGCGTACTTTTTACGCTAGAGGACAAACTGGACAACAGTTATTAATCGGTGCTTATCAAGCGATGAGCAAACAAATAGATGAAGGAACGATCAACCACCACTCGCGCTGTGAAATGCAAGATGTGATTATGATTGATAACAAGGTCAAGGGTATAGTCACTCGTGATCTCGTGACTGGGAAGCTGGAATCACATATGGCCGATTGTGTTGTTTTGTGCACAGGTGGTTACGGCAATGTATTTTATCTCTCAACAAATGCTAAGGGATGTAATGCCTCAGCAGCTTGGCGAGCCCATAAAAAAGGTGCATTATTTGCCAACCCTTGTTTTACTCAGATCCATCCAACCTGTATTCCTCAGCATGGTGAATTACAATCAAAATTGACTTTGATGAGTGAGTCTTTGCGTAATGATGGTCGAATTTGGGCACCCAAAAACAAAGCAGATTGTGATAAAAAACCGGAAGATATTGGCGAAGATGATAGAGATTACTTTTTAGAGAGAATGTACCCTGCGTTTGGTAATTTAGTGCCACGTGATATCGCTTCAAGGGCGGTTAAATTAATCTGTGATGAAGGTCGCGGTGTGGGGCATGCAATAGAGGGTAAAAAATTAGGGGTCTATCTTGATTTTGCCAAAGCTATTGAAACGCTAGGCTTAGATGCCGTCAGTGAGAAATACGGTAACTTGTTTGAAATGTATCAGCATATTGCTGCCGAGGATCCGTATACGACACCTATGCGTATTTATCCTGCGGTACACTACACTATGGGTGGGTTATGGGTTGATTATAATTTAATGACCTCTATTGATGGTTTGTTTGCTGGTGGTGAAGCTAACTTCTCTGATCATGGTGCTAATCGTCTTGGTGCCAGTGCCTTAATGCAAGGCTTAGCGGATGGCTATTTCATTTTACCCGCGACAGTGTCCAATTATCTGGCTCATCAGAAGCCATTAGATATCAACAAGAGTTACCCTGAAGCAGAGCAAACATTACAAGCCTGTAAAGATAAAATACAACAATTATTAAATGCACCAGATCCCCAAAAAACACCTGATGAGTTCCATAGAAAGCTTGGTCAAATCATCTGGAATGCCTGTGGTATGGCGAGAGAAAAGGATATTCTAGAAAGCTCTATCACTGAGATCCAAAACTTAAGAAAACAATTTTGGCAGCAAGTTAAAATTACCGGTAGTGATGAAGAGTTAAACCAGACCTTAGAGCGTGCTGGTCGAATTGCCGATTTTTTCGAATTAGCGGAATTAATGTGTATTGATGCCTTAACTCGAGAAGAGTCATGTGGTTGTCATGCCCGTACTGAACATATTAGTGATGATGGTGAAGCACAACGACATGATGCGGACTTCTCATTTGTGTCTGCATGGCAATATAGCGGTAATATCAGTATGCCCGTGCTATATAGAGAAGATTTGAACTTTGAATTTGTCAGACCTACTACGAGAAATTATCGATGATTTTTACGTTACATATTTGGCGACAAAAAAATGCAAATTCGACAGGTGATTTTGAGCAATATGAAATTGATGTAAGTGAAGACACTTCTTTTCTGGAAATGCTGGATGCACTGAATGAGCAGTTGATAGAAAATGATAAAGAAGCCATTGCCTTTGATTTTGATTGTCGAGAAGGTATTTGTGGATCTTGTAATCTGGTGATTAATGGCGCACCACATGGCAAACATAGAGCAACAACAACATGCCAGCAGTATATGCGTGATTATGAGAATGAAAAAGAATTATGGATTGAGCCTTGGCGGGCGACTGCATTTCCTATTATTAAAGATCTTATTGTAGATCGAACATCGTTTGAGAAAATTATTCAAGCGGGTGGTTATATTGATATTAGAACAGGCTCTGCCCCTGAAGCTAATACAATGCCCATTGAAAAACATGTTTCAGATGCCGCATTTGACTCAGCAACATGTATTGGTTGTGGTGCGTGTGTTGCCGCATGTCCTAATGCATCAGCCACTTTATTTGTAGCAGCAAAAGTGACGCATCTATCAACCTTGCCTCAAGGACAGATGGATACGCTACGAGCGCGTAAGTTAATCACTGCTATGGAAAATGAAGGTTTTGGTGGTTGTAGTAATTATCGTGAATGTGAACGTGCTTGTCCAAAAGAAATTAGTGTTAGCAACATCACCACCTTAAATAAGCTGTTATATCAGTCTGGTTAAGCATTCCTTAAAAGCCCATAGTATTCTTATGGGTGAAGCCTCTTGCAACTCAGTATAGAATAGCGACTATTTGTATTTGATCGCGCTTGTGATTGGCGTATCTCAATTTTATGGGGCAATAAATGCTAGAAGTATCTCAAATTAAGCAGATAATTAACGAATATCAGGATCCTTTCACCCAAATGACGTTAGGTGAGAGCAGGGTAAAGACGGATATTAAAATAGATAACCAGCAGTTAACTGTTGGTGTCACTTTGGGTTATCCTGTTGCAGGATATATTGATGAATTAAAGACCCCGCTAGTCGCGTTACTCAAACAACAAACAAATTTAACGGATGTGAGTGTCAATATTGATTGGGCCATCACCAAACATAAAGTACAACAAGGTGTTCAAGGCATCAAAAATGTTAAGAATATTATTGCTGTTGCTTCGGGTAAAGGGGGGGTCGGCAAATCAACGACCTCGGTTAATTTGGCCCTAGCGTTAGCTGCTGATGGTGCAACAGTCGGACTATTAGATGCTGATATTTATGGCCCTAGTCAACCACGCATGTTAGGCACAACTCAACGACCTGAATCTGCAGATGGAAAATCGATCGAACCTATTGAAAGACATGGCTTACAAAGTATGTCTATGGGGTTTCTGATTGATGAAGAAGAACCGATGATTTGGCGTGGCCCGATGGTAACGCAAGCATTAGAGCAAATGCTCAATGATACTAATTGGCGGGACGTCGATTATCTAGTGATCGATTTGCCACCAGGCACTGGAGATATTCAACTGACTTTGTCGCAGAAAGTACCTGTCAGTGGTGCGGTGATTGTGACAACACCACAAGACATTTCTTTGCTTGATGCAAGAAAAGCTCTGAAAATGTTTGAGAAGGTGAATGTACCGGTGATGGGTATCATTGAAAACATGAGTACACATGTGTGTAGTGAGTGTGGTCATGAAGAGCATATATTTGGTAGTGGCGGTGGTGAAAGTATGGCTAAGCAATATGATATTGATTTGTTGGGTAGCCTTCCTCTGGATATTAAAATTCGCGAAGATGCCGACCAAGGATATCCAACCGTAGTTGCTTCACCAAACAGTCTTATTACTGCAGCCTATAGTTCTATTGCACGACGTATCGCAGCACGATTAGCGAAACAAGGTAAGGACTATTCAACGGCGTTTCCTAATATTGTCGTTAAAAATGATTAATGGTTAAAAATTTTTTCATCTGGATATGTCTTCAGTTATGATGGAGCTATCTAAAAACAAAGTGATTGGAATATGAGTATCAAGTCAGATAAATGGATCCGTCGAATGGTGAAAGAGCACAATATGATTTCACCCTTTGAATCAGAACAAGTACGTGAAAATGACAAGGGACGGATGATTTCTTATGGTACTTCAAGCTATGGTTATGACGTGCGTTGTTCAAGTGAATTCAAAATATTCACCAACATTAATTCTGCCATTGTTGATCCCAAAAACTTTGATGAAAGCAGCTTTGTTGATGTGAATTCTGATGTTTGTATTATTCCACCCAACTCTTTTGCACTTGCCCGTACAGTGGAAACATTTAAGATCCCGCGTAGTGTTTTGACAATATGTTTAGGCAAATCTACTTATGCTCGCTGTGGCATTATTGTGAATGTCACACCCTTGGAGCCAGAATGGGAGGGGCATGTGACTTTAGAGTTTTCTAACACATCTCCTTTACCTGCAAAAATATATGCCAATGAAGGTGTGGCTCAAATGTTATTTTTTGAGGCAGATGAAGTGTGTGAAACATCTTATGCGGACCGTGGTGGTAAATATCAAGGTCAGCAGGGTGTGACTCTGCCTAAGTCCTAACATAAAGAAATACGATGATAATAAATGTGCAAATATCACGTTATCTAAAGCTTATTATAGGTGTAGTGTTGTTAGTAGGTTGCACTTCAGAGCGTGATGCCGATCAGCAATGGGCGCATAGTAAGCTAAGTAGTTATGCTGCCGCATTTTCTCCAAATGGGAAATATGTCTTACTAGGAGATACTGATGCACCAGCCAGATTATGGGATATTGAAAATAATAAGGTTATTTATAGTTGGCAAAATAATGAAGAGGTAGGTACCACAACAACCGTTGGTTTTTCAGCTGATGGCAAGGTTGCTGCAACGTCTGAGCAAGATACTATTGTGTTGTGGGAAGTGGCTAATGGAAAGCCTATGATGAGATTAAGCTTTCCTGTCAAAATAAAATCATTGGCATTGTCTCAACATGGTGATTATCTGTTGCTGGCATTATATGATCGTACGGCAGTTTATTTTGATGTCATTGAAAATCGTGTTTTACACATATTTGAGCATGATGGTAGCCCCGTTAACTCTCCGATCAACCAACTGATTAATGTTGTCGCTCTTTCACCTAGTGGAAAATATGCCTTAACAGGGGGAGATGATTGGACTGCACGGCTATGGAATTTAGAAACGGGTAAGCAGCTGCGTAGTTGGAAACATGAAAACTCAGTCAATATCGTTTCTTTTTATCCTAAAGGCGGTTTTGTATTGACCGGTGCTGGTAATGGCCAAACTCACTTTTGGAACATAAGGACAGGTAAAAAACAATATACCTTAAGAACCTCTATTTGGCCGAAAAATTGGGAGTTACCCAATTTTCCCTCTTTTAAAACCACAACAACAACGGTAGATTTTTCTCCAGACAATAAATACTTAGTGACTGGGCATCCTTCAAGAAAAATATGCTTGTGGCAGGTAGCCACGGGTAATAAAATTGAGTGTTGGGAAGCCGCTCGTCGACAAGCTTTACGACCAGGCGTTGTTATACAAGCGGTGGCTTTTTCACCAGATGGCAAGGCGATTTACAGTGAATCTGGTAATGGTATTGGTCAGAAGTGGTATCTTAAATAGTTATAATGGATCTCTGATTAACTCATGAAAAAACTGGTATTTTACGTGCCTGAAGGTCATAAAGAAGCTGTTAAACAAGCGGCCTTTAACCAAGGGGCTGGGTGTTATGAAGGCTATGATTGCTGTTCATGGGAAACATTAGGAACAGGCCAATTTAGACCATTATCGGGTAGCCAACCTTTTATTGGCCAACAAGATCAAATTGAAATTGTGGCTGAATATCGTGTTGAAATGATATGTGCTGATGAATATATCAAGGCGGTAGTACAAGCGTTGATTTCAGCTCACCCTTATGAAACTCCTGCCTACCAAATTCAGTCAATTGAACGACTGAATGATTTCTAATTATTACTGAGCTATTGCTATGTCTTCAAATGCAGCACCACCTAAAGAAACCTTTCTAGCTGATTATCAAGTCCCTGATTACCTGATTGATCATGTTTCCCTGCATTTTGAATTAGAGGCATCAACGACTAGAGTGATTAGCACGTTGTCGATGCATAAAAACCCCAGTGGTCATGGTGAACAATGCATTTTGGATGGTGAGCAATTAGAACTGGTTTCTATTAAGCTTGATGGCCGTCAGTTACAAGGTAATGAATATCAGCGTACCGACAAGGCCTTGCTGTTAGCTTCAGTGCCTGAACGATTTGAATTAGAAATTGAAACATTAATTCATCCAGATCAAAATACAGCATTAGAAGGTTTATATCATTCGGGTAGTTTATTGTGTACACAGTGTGAAGCACAAGGTTTTAGGCGTATTACCTACTATCCAGATCGTCCCGATGTTATGGCTATATTTACAGTATCTATGGCAGCGGATAAACAGCATTGGCCAATATTACTGGCTAATGGCAATTTACAAGAACAAGGTCAGTTTGATGATGGTCGTCATTGGGCTCGTTGGCATGATCCTCATCCAAAACCCAGTTATTTATTTGCTTTAGTCGCGGGTGATCTTTATTGCCAACAAGATCATTTTGTCACGATGTCTGGGACAAAAGTGACATTACAGATATATGTTGATCCTGAAAATAGTCATAAGTGTGATCATGCACTGACATCCTTAAAACAAGCCATGAAATGGGATGAACAAGTCTATGGCCGTGAGTATGATCTAGATATCTTTATGATTGTTGCGGTGAATGATTTCAATATGGGGGCGATGGAGAATAAAGGGCTCAATATATTTAATGCAGCCTGTGTTTTAGCCAGTCCAAAAACAGCAACAGATAGAGATTTTCATACTATTCAAAGTATTGTAGGTCATGAATATTTCCATAACTGGTCAGGCAATCGTGTGACTTGCCGGGACTGGTTCCAACTCAGTTTAAAAGAAGGGTTCACTGTGCTGCGTGATCAGCAATTTAGTGCGGATATGAACTCGGCAGCTGTACAACGTATTGAAGACGTTAATCAATTACGAAGTATGCAATTTTCAGAAGATGCTGGGCCAATGGCACATCCTGTTAGGCCTGCTTCATTTATTGAAATTAGTAATTTTTATACCGTTACTATTTATGAAAAAGGTTCTGAAGTTGTCGGCATGATTAAAACATTGGTGGGCGATAAAGGCTTTAGAAGTGGTACAGATCTATATTTTGATAGACATGATGGCCAAGCGGTAACAACAGACGATTTTGTCAAAGCAATAGAAGATGCCAACAGTGTAGATTTATCACAATTTAAACGTTGGTATTCACAGGCGGGTACACCAGAAGTCATCGTTGATACTCATTATGATTCGATACAACAACGCTACAGATTAAGCTTTAAGCAATCCTGTGCTGCAACACCAGATCAATCAGAAAAATACCCATTCCATATTCCTATAGCTGTCGGTTTGTTAGATGCTCAAGGCATGGCTATACCCTTGCAACTGGAAGGTGAAGATCATGCCTCCGATGCCGATACGATTGTATTGTCTATTGTTGAAGAGAGCCAACAATTTACTTTTGTGAATGTGGCTGTTGAACCTGTTGCCTCATTATTGCGAGGCTTTTCAGCACCGGTAAAACTATTTATAAAACGTTCTAATGCAGAGTTAGCATTTTTAATGGCAAATGATACTGATAGCTTTAACCGATGGGATGCAGAGCAGACATTATTGATTAATATTATGTTACAACTGGTGGCAGATAGTCAGAACAATAAACCACTATCCGTACCCACGATGCTAATTGAACAGATGAAGATAATTTTATCTAATGAACAATTGGATCCTGCATTAGTCACCAAAATGTTAATGCTACCGACCGAAAATTATTTGGCAGCTCAACAGCAGCCTGCAGATGTTGATGCTATTCATATTGCACGTACATTTTTAAAGAAAACACTAGCTAATGAGCTAAAGTCACAGTTTGATACGGTATATCTACGATATAGCAAGCAGGAAACATATCAGTTTAATGCTGATGAAATGGCAAAACGTAGTCTGAAAAATATGTGTTTGGATTATTTGCTGGCAACAGATGACCCTATGCAAATACAACGTTGCCTGCGACAAATGAAGCAAGCAGATAATATGACTGATACCCTAGCAGGGTTAAGTCTACTGGTGCATCAACATGGGCCTGAACGTGAGCATGCGTTGAGAGCTTTTTATGAACAGTGGCAGCATGACCGACAAGTGGTTGATAAATGGTTAACCGTCCAAGCTTTATCAAGTTTGCCGGATACTCTTTTTAGAGTTAAAAGCTTAATGAAACATACTGCTTTTAGTATTAAAAACCCAAATAATGTTCGGGCATTAATAGGACAGTTTTGTCGTAATAATCCGATAAACTTTCATGCTAAAGATGGAGCAGGGTATCAATTTTTAGCGGAACAGATTTTAGTATTGAATGAACTCAATCCTCAAGTAGCTGCACGGCAGCTGGGCGCTTTTAATTCTTGGCGCCGCTATGATAAGGCTAGACAGGAATTAATGCAGCAGGCGTTAGTCAGCATTGCAGAACATAAGGGATTATCCGCTGATGTCTATGAAATTGTGACAAAATATTTGGCTACACCATAATGTTTGAACTGCACCCACAACTGGCAGAAGATACTTTACGCATTGGCTCGTTTCCCTTATGTGAAGTTTTGTTAATGAATGATGCTCGTTATCCTTGGATTATTTTAGTGCCAAGAAAAGTCGAGGTAAGTGAAATTTATCACTTAGATAAGTTAGATCAACAACAGCTTACTGTTGAATCAAGTTTGTTGAGCAGCCGTTTACTTGAGTTGGTTCAGGCAGATAAAATGAATGTGGCGGCATTAGGTAATATTGTTTCTCAATTGCATATTCATCATGTTGCACGGTTCCATAGTGATGAAACTTGGCCTGCACCGGTCTGGGGCCGTGGTCAGAGTCGACCTTACCTGACATCAGCTGCAGATGATTTTGTTGGTCAATTAACACAAGCTTTAGATCACTTGTTGCAAAGTTAGTGAAAGAACTTCATTTTGAGCTTAACTTAACCAGAAAGCAGGCGCTACGATATTATGAAGGCAGTGTGCGATTTGTCATTGTTACAGCTGAAAATGGTCAGAAAATTCAGTTTCCAGCACAGCATATCCGACCTTTTATTGATCAGAATGGCGTAGAAGGGCGGTTTGCCATTCAGTTTGATAGTGATAACAAGCTACTTAGTTTAAATAAGCTGTAGTTTTTTATTTTAGAATGGGTGTCCCTTAAGAAATTGAGATTCTGGTCTGCCAAATCATGGTACGTTTATCAATTTATTTAAGACAAGCGTGATAACGGCTTTGGTTTATGGTCTTGTTGATAATGTAACTGGGTGTTAGAAACGATATCGGGCCAACTTCGATTTGCTTTATCAATCCATTGCCACCAGAAGCCTAATCCGAGCGGAACCCAAGAAATAATGGCCATGATAAATCGCAGTATGGCTTGGTTCCATGTGACGTGGTGATGGTCATCACTGGTTAATTGAACTTTCCATGCTCGCAAGCCTAATGTTTGTCCTCCATGAGTCCAAAACCAACTATAAAAGAAACCACTTACAAAGAGTAAATAAATTAGAAAAAATGGGCTGTTAGAACGAATAGCGTCGCCTTCATTGAAGGCCACAGCAACAACACTAGCCAGTAATAATACAGATAAGAGTAAAAGACTATCATAGAGCATAATCATCAGATAACGGAAAATACTCGGTTTGCAATGGCTTGTAGTTGAGGTGGTCATGAAAATAATCGTAATTTATTTGGGATGAAATAGTGACATAAAGTATCATTATATTTTATGTTTCGATAACTGGGTTCTGCATGTTGCAATTGATGGGTCGTTCGGCACACTCCACTTTTCGCTTGGATAAGCTATTAGCTTCTATACAAGCTAACGTAGAAGATGTGAAATCAATACGTAGTGAATACCGCTACTTCATTGAAATAGATGATAAAATTGAGTTGGACAGTGCCACGAAAACTATCCTTGAAACACTGTTGCAAGCAGATTTACGCCCAAGTGAATCTAGGCGTGATGAGTCATTTTTTCTGGTCACTCCTCGCCCTGGAACTATCTCTCCATGGTCAAGCAAAGCGACAGATATTGCGCATAATAGTGGTGTAAATAATATATTGCGCATCGAACGAGGTATTGCTTTTTTTGTGGAAACAACGGCTGTGTTGACGGTTGAAAATCGGCAAGCTGTTATTGCCTTGTTACATGACCGAATGATTGAAGCTGTATTTGAGTCCGAGGATGAAGTTGATCGTTTATTTACCCATAATTCATCGCGACCACTAAGAGTCGTTGATATTTTAAATGGTGGTCGTGAGGCATTAGTTGAAGCTAATAAAACGATGGGTTTGGCTTTAGCTGAAGATGAAATTGATTATCTGGTTGATAATTTTATCAGTTTAGGTCGAAACCCAAACGATATTGAATTGATGATGTTTGCACAAGCAAACTCGGAACATTGTCGTCATAAAATATTTAGTGCTGACTGGATCATCGATGGTCAAGTGCAATCGCACACCTTGTTCAATATGATCCGTAATACGCATGCCTTACATCCTGAAGGCGTGATTACTGCTTATAGTGATAATTCATCTGTGATTGAGGGAGCAACTAGCCACCGATTCCATGTTGATATGGCAACTAATCAATACCGTTATCAAGGTGAAGCACAGCATATCTTAATGAAAGTGGAAACACATAATCATCCAACGGCTATTTCACCTTTTCCTGGTGCTGCGACGGGGGCTGGTGGAGAAATTCGTGATGAGGGTGCGACAGGTCGAGGTTCAAAACCTAAGGCAGGTTTGACTGGGTTTTCAGTCTCTAATCTGAATATTTCAGGCTTTGAACAACCGTGGGAATCATCTTATGGCAAGCCCTCCAGAATGGCTTCAGCTCAAGATATTATGCTTGAAGGTCCGATAGGAGGTGCCGCCTTTAATAATGAGTTTGGTCGACCTAATTTATGTGGTTATTTCCGTACCTATGAAGCATTAGTACCTGCCGCTGGTGGCTTTGAAATGCGTGGTTATCATAAGCCTATTATGGTGGCAGGAGGAATGGGTTCGATTCGACCACAACATGTTAAAAAGAATATTTTTGATCCCGGTGTTCAATTAATTGTACTGGGTGGTCCTGCCATGTTAATTGGTTTGGGTGGTAGTGCTGCTTCATCAGTAACATCGGGTACCAGTGAAGAGGGGTTAGATTTTGCATCAGTACAACGTGGCAACCCTGAAATGGAGCGTCGTTGTCAGGAAGTGATTGATCGTTGTGTGGCGCTCGACGATAACAACCCCATTATAGCGATCCATGATGTGGGGGCTGGCGGCTTATCTAATGCCTTCCCTGAATTAGTGGATGATAGTGGCCGTGGTGGTCGGTTTGAATTACGGGTGATCCCTAATGATGAGTCAAGTATGTCACCCATGGAAATCTGGTGTAACGAATCACAAGAGCGCTATGCGCTTGGCATTAATCCTGACCGTGTTGATGAGTTTCAAGCGATTTGCGAACGTGAACGTTGCCCTTGGGCGATAGTAGGTGAAGTAACGGCAGAACAGCACTTACTAGTCGGTGATGCTGAAAATGATAACAATCCGGTTGATATGCCCCTGTCTTTATTGTTGGGTAAACCACCGAAAATGTTACGTGATGTGAAACATCGTACCTTTGCCAAGCCAGAGTTAGATTTATCTGCGGTGACTGTCAGAGATGCTTTAGAACGCGTATTAAAGCTACCTACAGTGGCGAGTAAAAATTTCTTAATCACGATTGGTGATCGAAGTGTGACCGGTCTGGTTGCTCGTGATCAAATGGTGGGACCATGGCAAGTACCTGTCGCAGATTGTGCTGTCACGTTGGCTGATCATCATGGCTTCTTAGGTGAGGCAATGGCGATGGGTGAACGTGCACCCTTAGCATTGATTGATGCACCCGCATCAGGGCGAATGGCAGTGGGTGAAGCTATTACCAATATAGCTGCGGCAAGTATCGCTAATATGAGTGATATTAAGTTATCAGCGAACTGGATGGCTGCTTGTGGCCATCCAGGTGAAGATGCTATTTTGTACGAGACTGTTAAAGCTGTAGGTATGGCGTTATGTCCTGAGTTGGGTATTGCTATTCCTGTAGGCAAAGATTCCTTATCAATGAAAACCGTATGGGATGATAAAGGTGATTCAAAATCAGTTACCTCACCATTGTCGCTTATTGTGACAGCTTTTGCTCCAGTGACTGATGCAGCAAAAACAAGCACACCACAATTACGATCAGATCATGGTGATACAGATTTAATCTATATTGATTTGGGGAAAGGCCACAATCGATTAGCAGCGTCGGCAATAGCACAAGTTTATAGTCAAGTTGGACATCATGGCCCAGATTTAGATGATCCTAAATCTCTCAAAAAATTCTTCTATGCTATTCAACAACTACAGCAAGAAGATGTGTTGTTAGCCTATCACGACCGCAGTGATGGCGGTTTGATTACCACTTTATGTGAAATGGCCTTTGCTGGTCATTGTGGGCTTGATATCAACCTGACAGGTTTAGGTGGACCTCTAGCTTTATTGTTTAATGAAGAGCTCGGTGCTGTCATTCAAGTTCGCCATTGCGATGTTGAGGATGTTTTAGCTATTCTTAGAGAGCAAGATTTAGCACACCATAGCCATGTAATTGGTTCGATTCGAGATGATCAGCAAATTGTCATTACCGTAAATGGACAAATAGAAATTGATGAGTCTAGAGTTACATTGCAGCGCTATTGGGCTGAAACCAGTTATCAAATGCAATCATTACGTGATAACCCGGATTGTGCTCAACAAGAATTCGATAAGCTACTAGATGAAAAAGATCCTGGGTTACAAGTTGAATTAACTTTTGATCCTACACAACATGTTGCTGCAAAATATATTGTCAGTGGCGTGCGGCCCAAAATGGCGATATTGCGAGAACAGGGTATTAATGGTCAAATTGAAATGGCAGCCGCTTTTGATCATGCTGGTTTCACAGCGATTGATGTACATATGAGTGATATTATTGAAGGTCGAGTTAACTTAGCTGATTTTRATGGCTTAGTGGCTTGCGGCGGYTTTTCGTATGGTGATGTGTTAGGTGCAGGTCGTGGTTGGGCCAGCACTATTTTAAATAATGATAAAGCCCGACAACAATTTAGTGATTTTTTTGCTCGTGAGGATACTTTTTCCTTAGGGGTCTGTAATGGTTGTCAGATGTTGTCACAGCTCAAAGAGTTAATTCCAGGCAGTGAGCATTGGCCACGATTTGAGCGTAATACATCAGAACAATTTGAAGCGCGTTTTTCATTAGTCAAAATTATTGACTCACCCTCTATTTTGTTAGCAGGAATGAACGGTTCAATGATGCCAATTGCCGTTGCTCATGGTGAAGGTAGCGTTGATTTTAGCGAAACAGGATCAATGAATGATGCGCTGGTATCGATGAGATATGTTGATAACTATGGCCACACCACAGAAAACTATCCACAAAACCCAAATGGCTCTACTGATGGTATTACCGCATTAACCACAACGGATGGGCGAGTGACTATTATGATGCCTCACCCTGAGCGTGTTACTCGAACGGTGCAACACTCATGGCACCCAGATAACTGGAGCAAGGATGGTCCCTGGTTAAGAATGTTCCATAATGCACGCAAATGGATTGGATGATTATCTTATTTTATTGAGACGCCGTAACAAGATATAAACAGCACCTGTACCTCCATCTTCGATAGGGGCTGAACAAAAGGCTAAAATATTTTGGTCTTGTTGCAGCCAACTATTTAATTTGGTTTTTAATACGGGTTTATGCTGTTTGGAACCCCAGCCTTTGCCGTGAATAATGCGGGCGCAACGGATATTATAGCCGTGGCATTCGTGAAGAAATTTAGCTAAAGCATCATGTGCAATCGGAATGGTCATACCGTGTAAATCAAGTTCAGCTTCAATATGTAAGTGGCCATTTCGTAACCGTGAAAATAACTTTTTTTGAATACCACTACGGCGAAAATGAAGCGTTTCTTCACTCCCGACGGTATGCGGTTCAAAATCTTCAGAAAAGGTATCGTTAAAGTCTTGATCTAGCCGTTGCTGGCGAAATTGTGGAATAGGTTTTGGTCGATTAGTAATAGGATGAATTCGATCGTGTTCGATGTGTTCAACTTCACCTATTTCTATTTTGAATAAGTCAATATCATCAAGGTCTATTTTAGATGTTTTTGATTTCATAATCGATGATAGCGTGTGACAAATGAATGTGTAATTAAGTTTTTTTGAATGATCACTTTAACATTAAGATATACAAAACTGTTTTTTTTCTCTAGTATTAAACGCACTTGTCGGGGTGCCATATTTGGCTGAGATAAAACCCGTTGAACCTGAAGAGGCTAGAACCTCCGTAGGAAACAAGTGAGAGTGTCATTAGACTGTTTGTTCTAAACGAGTGTTCCTCTCATCATCTTGTTCGCATTTGCGCAACGACTTTATCTCTTCCCCCGTATTTTTATACATTAAGGGGAACACCATGTCTGAAAAAAATAGCAATGTTATCGATATTACCGACCGTAGTGGTATTAGCACTGAACCATTGGCTGGTTCAGATAAATGTTATGTAATAGGTAGTCAAGATGATATTCGTGTTCCATTTCGTAAAATCTCATTAACAGATACACCTAATCGCGATGATAGCCTGCCTGGTGAGCCCAATGCACCTATTTACATTTACGATACATCTGGTATTTATACCGATCAGAACGAGACAATTGATGTTGAAAAAGGTCTGCCTGCTATTCGTTCACCCTGGCTAGATGCGCGTGATGATACCGAAGAATTAGCTGAATACTCATCAGAATTCACCCGTGAACAAGAAGCAAAAATGTTAGATATTCCCTTGTTTCAACATAACCGTCGCCCTCGTCGGGCAAAAGCAGGCAAGAATGTTAGCCAAATGTATTATGCTCGCCAAGGTACGATTACACCAGAGATGGAATATATTGCCATTCGTGAAAATGTCGGTCGTTCAGAAGCCGATAAGGAGGGTTCATTACCCCAGGGTTTTGATACTCATATCACCCCTGAATTTGTTCGTAAGGAAGTAGCTGAAGGCCGCGCTATTATTCCGGCCAATATTAATCACCCCGAAGCCGAGCCAATGATTATTGGTCGTAATTTCTTAGTGAAAATTAATGCCAATATTGGTAACTCAGCCACCACATCGTCAATTGAAGAAGAAGTTGAAAAAATGGTGTGGAGTATTCGTTGGGGTGGCGACACCGTAATGGATTTATCAACAGGTAAACACATTCACCAAACACGGGAATGGATCATTCGTAATTCACCCGTGCCAATTGGTACCGTGCCGTTATATCAAGCATTAGAAAAAGTAAATGGTGTTCCCGAAGATCTTAATTGGGAAGTGTTCCGTGATACTTTGATTGAACAAGCTGAGCAGGGTGTGGATTATTTTACTATTCATGCAGGTGTTCGTTTAGCTCATATTCCATTAACGGTTGAACGCACTACCGGTATTGTTTCTCGTGGTGGTTCAATTATGGCCGCATGGTGTTTAGCACATCACCAAGAAAGCTTTTTGTACACACACTTTGAAGAGATGTGTGAAATCATGAAAGCCTATGATATTTCATTTTCACTAGGGGATGGTTTGCGTCCTGGTTGCCAAGCTGACGCTAATGATGAAGCGCAATTTGCTGAATTAATTACTTTGGGCGAATTAACTAAAATTGCGTGGAAACATGATGTGCAAGTGATGATCGAAGGTCCTGGCCATGTTGGTATGCATAAAATTAAAGAAAACATGGATATGCAGCTTAAGCATTGCCATGAAGCACCTTTTTATACTTTAGGCCCATTGGTGACTGATATTGCACCAGGTTATGACCATATTACTTCAGGTATTGGTGCCGCTATGATCGGTTGGTTTGGTACCGCGATGTTATGTTATGTAACACCAAAAGAACATTTAGGTTTGCCGAATAAAGATGACGTGAAAGTAGGGATCATCACCTATAAATTAGCCGCTCATGCGGCTGATTTAGCCAAAGAACATCCCGGTGCAGATATTCGTGATAATGCAATTTCTAAAGCACGATTTGAATTCCGTTGGGAAGATCAATTTAACCTTGGTTTAGATCCTGACACAGCACGACAATATCACGATGAAACATTGCCAAAACCATCAGCAAAAGTGGCGCATTTTTGTTCTATGTGTGGACCGAAATTCTGTTCGATGAAGATTTCTCATGATGTAAGAGCAGCCTTCGCTGAAAAGTCGAAAGAATTTAAAGAAGGCGGTAGCAAGATTTATAATAAAGTCTAAATACAGTGAAAAGTTATTTGATTATTGGTAGCGGCCTTGTGGGTCGCTTACTTGCTTGGCGGCTATTATCAGCGGGTTATTCAGTCGATATTTTATCGAGTGATGATCGGCTTGGTACAGGCAGTGCTGGTTATATTGCTGCGGCGATGATTTCGCCAGCAACAGAAGCAATAACGACTGATCCTATGGTACAAACTATGGGCTTAAGGTCGTTACAATTGTGGCCACAATGGTTAGCCGAATTATCACAACCTATTTTTTATCAGCAACATGGCACGTTGGTGGTAGCTCATGCTGGTGATAAGGCTGAAATGGCGCGTTTTAGAAAACGTGCCGAGTATACATTGTCAGCAGCTGATTTTAAGATACTAAATCAGCAACAATTAGCAAATTTAGAACCACAACTAGCGCAACAATTTGATAATGCGATGTATTTTGAACAAGAGGCCTGTCTTGATAATCGACATTTATATCAACAGCTAGGTGATATTCTAGCAGCAGAGTGTCATTGGCAGCGGTGTGAGGATATTGATGTATTAACTGAACATAGTATCGATCAAGTGTGCCAGCAGTATTTTTCTCATGATGCTGCGAAATATGATGCCGTGATTGATTGTCGAGGTAATGGTGCACATCGAGATATTGATAAATTACGTAGTGTGCGAGGGGAAGTGATCCGCGTGCATGCACCGGATGTTGAGTTTAAACATGCGATTAGATTAATACATCCACGTTATCCTTTTTATTTAGCACCGCGACCGAATAATGAATATGTACTAGGAGCAACTGTTATTGAAAGTGATGATATGTCGCCGGTCAGTCTTCGTTCTGGCCTAGAATTAATGTCAGCATTATATAGTTTGCACAAGGGGTTTTCTGAGGCGAGAATTTTAGAAATGTCAGTACATTGCCGACCCGCAATGGTGAATAATATGCCAAATATTAAACGAACAAAATGGGGTTTTCATCTAAATGGTTTTTATCGACATGGCTATTTATTTTCACCGGCTATTATTACTGATTTCTTAAATATTTTGGATGGACAACAAGATAGCGTCAGTTTTGGGGAGTATTACGATGTTTGATCGTGACCAACAAATAATAGAACTTACTTTTAATGGTGAGATGATAACTGTAGTTGCAGCAATATCAATGGAGATTTTTCTGCAAGACCACGATATTAGTACTGGTCGTTTTGTGGTGGTAGTGAATGATGAAATGGTACCAAAATCACAATATAGTGTGACGATATTAAATAATGGTGATGTCATTGATATTTTATCGCCAATTAGTGGAGGTTAAAATGCAAGCATCAAGCTGGACTGTTTATAACACCGAATTAACTAGTCGATTATTTATTGGTACTGCATTATATCCATCACCACAAGTAATGTTAGATGCGATTAAAGCATCACAATCACAGGTGATCACGGTGTCTTTACGCCGCCAAATGCCCACAAAAACAGCAAATGGAGATCAGTTTTGGCAGCTTATTCAACAATTAGGTTGTCACTTGTTGCCCAATACTGCGGGTTGTTACAGTGCYGAWGAAGCCATTAAAACCGCTAGGATAGCGCGTGAGCTATTCGAAACAGATTGGATCAAATTAGAAGTGTTAGGTGATAGCTATAATTTACAACCTGATCCCTTTGCCTTAGTGGATGCTACCAAAATTTTGATAGCTGAGGGGTTTAAAGTCTTTCCTTATTGCACCGATGATTTAGTGTTGTGCCAGAAATTGGCTGACTTGGGCTGTGAAGTCTTGATGCCATGGGGGGCGCCAATTGGTACAGGTCAGGGTTTGATCAATCCCTATGCACTGGAAACCTTGCGTAAACGATTACCCGAGATAACGTTGTTAGTCGATGCTGGCATCGGCAAACCTTCTGATGCTGTGCAAGCGATGGAGCTAGGTTATGATGGTATTTTACTTAACACTGCCGTGGCAGAAGCATTAGAACCTGAAAAAATGGCGAGTGCTTTTGCCGAAGCCATTAATGCTGGCCGTTTAGCTTATGAAGCAGGCATTATGCCTAAACGCGATAATGCTAAACCCAGCACACCCACCTTGGATCAACCTATCTGGCAGCAGAATGGCTAAACCGGCTATTTTATTGATTGGCGGTATCGATCCTCAAGGGTGTGCGGGTATAACAGCCGATATTCAAACTGTCACTACCCATGGTTGTCATCCAGTACCATTAATGACCTGTTTAACTGAACAAACTAGTCAAGGTCTAACGCATACCGGTGCATTGACTGAACAAGTGTTTATGGGGCAATATTTAGCGTGTGTTGCCGATTTTAATATCGCCGCTATTAAGATTGGTCTAATTCCGAATATCACGATTGCCCGCTGTATTAGTCATATTATTGATCGATATGATGTTCCCGTTGTATTAGATCCTGTGTTAGCGAGCACTTCTGGTGGTCTAGCGATAGATAATAATGTACAACAATTTATCTTGCGAGAACTGTTAAGCAAAACAACTTTGTTAACACCTAACTTGCCTGAATTAGCAGCATTAACACAGATAGATAAACCGGTATTAAATCAGCTTGAGAAAATCACAAAAAACATACTATCAACAGGGCTAGGCATTTGCTTAGTTAAGGGTGGCCATGCGGATTCACAATGGGCGGCTGATTATTTTAATGATGGGACTAGTTCATTTTATTGCTACCAGCAAAAATTAGCTAAAGATGTGCGAGGTACCGGCTGTGTATTAGCCACTAGCATCACTTGCCATCTCGCTCTTGGTCAAGATAGTCGTGATGCCGTGGTATTAGCTAAAGCCTATTTATATCGTGGTATTAGGCTAGCCGATCAAATTGGATGTTATGACGTATTCAAACATGATATGGCCGAGCTACAGTTACAAGATTTACCTAAGCTTTGTTATGACCATCGGTTGATTGGTAAACAATTTAACTTCCCTAAATCTCCACAACGATTAGGTATATATCCAGTAGTGGATAGTAGTGATTGGATCAATAAATTGGTGCAAGAAAACATCAAAACTATCCAGTTACGCATCAAAGGTGTAGCCAATCATATTAGAGATGAAGAAATCACTAAAGCGGTTGCCTATTGTGACGACTCTATTGCTTTGTTTATTAATGATCATTGGCAAGTCGCGATTGATAGTAATGCCTACGGTGTCCACCTAGGTCAACAAGATTTGCACGATGCTAATCTAAACAAGATTGAACAAGCTGGCTTACGACTGGGGGTTTCAACACATTCTTATTGGGAATTGGCGCGTGCTCTAGCGGTGAATCCAAGCTACATTGCCTTAGGTCCTGTGTTCGAAACTACCAGTAAACAAATGCCTTTTGCACCGCAAGGTATTGAGCGAGTGAGGCTATGGGCTAAATTATTAGCTAATGACTATCCCTTAGTGGCTATTGGAGGGATAGATCAGCAACGGGCAGAAGCATTAAAACAAACGGGTGTTGGTTCAGTGGCAATGATTTCAGCCATTACTCAAGTTGATGACTATAAACAGGCCATTAAGGATCTTGTTAACGGTTGGCAATAAAGGCTATTACAGTATTATTTTGTTTTGTTAACACGGTCAAAATCACCCCATTTCGGTTCTGGTGGTGGGGTACGATTCACTTGTTGCTCTGTTGAATGGTGGTCCAGTCCTTGTTGAAAATCCATGGTGTCGTCAAATGAAGATATTGCTTGTTTATTATTGTCCTGAGATTGAAGTACTGTCGCTTGCTGATTAATCAGCTCTTCTAATTTACTTATTCGTTGTTTTATTTGTAGATTTTCTTGTTGAAGTGCTGTCGTTTTTTGTTGAATTTCAACCATGTTCATAGCAGGCTCTTCAGAGGGAGATATTGTCATAGATCCCGAGTTATCACCTGATTTGAGATCAGTATCAGCCTCTGATTCAGTTGCAGTGTCTTCTGAATCTAATATGGCATCGTCTTTATTTGTTTCGATAAGATCTTCAGAACTAGTCGGAGCATTGCCCTCCATTAACTTTGCAACGGAGTCTGATACAGTATCCCCTTGGTCTGTTTCACTAATATCTTCTGATTCATCAGGTGTGGGTTCATCTGAAGAAGCAAAAAAGAAGTAGCCACCAATACTAAGAAGAATTAAAAGGGTCACGCCAATAGCTATTTTAATTATGGTGGGTTTTGAAAGGCCTTTCTTTTCTTCATCTGAGCTTACATCTTCCAATGGTTCATCATTTTCCAATGGTTTTTCATCGACATCATTTTCAGCCATTAGTTATTTTCCTTTTGTATCTTCAGATATTATTTCTCATCACTCTGGTTCATCTTCCTGAACAAGAGAGGTAATAGTCCATCCTGCTTCAGGAATGAGGTCTTTTTCACTATTAAAAAAGTGTAGTTTTTGCTTTGTATTAAGGGCAAATAATGGGATAGCTCGTTTACCATATTGATCTTGGTAATCTTGGAAACTGAAGCTATCACTTAGGTTGGTTTGTTTGGGAATGGCTCCTTTACTGAGCAAACTAGCAAGTTTGGCATAAGTGACATCGTCACTAAATAATATTTTTGCATCATGACTAATATTGGTTCGTGAACTATTATCTTTATCTTCTTTCTCTGTTGATAGAAAGAAAACATGATTGCTGCCAAATTCTGATCGATAGCGTAAGCCTGCCAGAGCATTAAGTTCTTTTTGAGGTGTTAATGTTAAAACTTGGCCTAAACCAACTAAATCCAAATGACGGTCAGCATGTTCAGAAACAGCATTACCATAATAAATATCTAAGCCTTCCATTCGTGCCATGGTGACGTTAGTCCAACTAGTATCGGTAAGTCGAGTACGGTAGCCATTACTATTGAGTGTTGTAGCTATCATTCTGGCAACAGCGTTAGCGCCTATGATGAGGAAGCCTTTGTCATCGGGTTCTGCCACACCTAACCAATTAGCTAGAATTTTGGCTGTAGCACCTTGCAAAAAGACAGTGCCAATAATAATGGTAAAAGCAAGGGGAACTAATAATTCAGCTTGTTCAATGCCTAAATCTTGTAAGCGAAGAGCAAATAGAGCACTTACAGCAGCAGCAACAATACCTCGTGGGCCAATCCAACTGATCAACGTTCGTTCTTGCCAGCTAAGCTCAGATCCAATAGTACAAATAAAAACCTTAATAGGTCGGGCGATAGTTTGGATAACAAGAAATAAAATAATACCGGCTATACCAATGGCTTCAAATTGAGCAAACTCTAACCGTGCTGCCAATAATATAAACAGGCCTGAGATTAATAAAATACTGAGGCTTTCTTTGAAATCTAAAATATCTTCAACAGACACATTTTTCATGTTGGCAAGCCATATTCCCATCACGGTGACAGCCAATAATCCGGATTCTTCAGACCAGTGGTTAGACAGTGAGAACACAGCAAAAACGATGGTTAAGGTGGCAACATTGTGTAAATATTCAGGCAATAGATGTTTACGTAAAATGAGCCCTAATAAATAACCGGAACTAGCTCCTACCATCACACCAACAGCAATTGTTTTGCCGAAGATAACAAATGTATGACTAAGTGAAATCGCACCATGCCCTTGGCTGGACAGAATAAATTCAAATACTAATACCGCTAAAATAGCACCGATAGGATCAATCGCTATACCTTCCCATCGTAAGATATTGGCAATATTGGCATTAGGACGGACCGTTCGTAACATTGGAATAATGACGGTAGGGCCAGTGACCACCATCAGTGCTCCAAATAATAAGGATAATTCCCAACTGAAATGGATTAAATAGTGCGTTGCGATAGTAATAATTACCCATATAATCAACACGCCAAAAGTCAGCAAGTTGCGGACAACTTTTTGCAATTCTCGTATTTGATCAAATCGTAATGTCAGACTACCTTCAAATAATATAATGGCAACAGCCAGCGACACAATTGGGAATAATAAATCACCAAACAACGCATCGGGGTCTAACCAACCCGTCAGTGGGCCAAGAACAATACCGGCAAGTAGTAGAAATACAATAGCAGGTAATTTTATCCACCAAGCAAACCATTGACACAGTGTGGCAACAACCCCAATTACGGACAGTGCAATAACAGCATGTTGCTCCATTTATTAAGACCTTAAAGTAGTATGTGAAAAATGTATTTTAACGAAATAATTCAATTTCTGCCCGCCGATTAATGGCTCTGCCAGAGAGGGATTTGTTCGTTGCAGCAGCAATAAACTCACGGTGAGATGATGTAGTAATTAAGTTTTCAGGGACATTCCCCTGTTGGACTAGATAGTTTTTAATGGTGATGGCGCGGGCTTTAGATAGAGGGATGTTAATTCGCTTACGACCATGGTTATCTGTATGACCTGCAATAGCGACACGTTTAATACTATCATCAATTTTGACATATTCAGCTATTCTGCTGAGTGCCACCTTTGCCTCAGTATTGAGGTTTGACTTTTCTAAGTGAAAATGAACAGTGAGTTTACGCATTTGTGCAAAAGTATGCGGAAATAAATTGTCGAGGCACTGGGTAAAAGCGAGCTGAGAGTCTCTGAAATGTACCGTTGAGAGTAATGCGCTGATATCTTCAGTTGATTTATGACTACGATATCGTATCGTTGGAAACTTTCCTTCTTCGATATGGGTAAAGGCTTGTTTTGCCAGTTTGCCGGACAATCTAAATTCTTTTTGATTATTTGCTAATGGTATTGTGGTAAGTCTTAACCGCTCTTCAATGTTTTGCCATGGTGCTTGGGCAATTTCAAAGTAAAGATCTGTTTGCTCTGAAGGGTGTGAGGGTGTAGTGAAAATAAGGCTAAATTCTTTGCCTGGTTGCTGAGTGAATTTTGCGTTACCAAAGCCGATAATATCTTGGCTTAATGTACACTCAAGAGGAGATTCAATAACTTGCCATTGAGTGTCAGTAAAAGATGCTTGAAATTGTTCCGCTGGTGCTGCGAAACTAAGCAAGATAAAACAACAGCTAAAGAGGTATTTAATTAACATTAATATTGTATCAACGAATGAATAGGGTAGTTTGTCAGTTGGTCTCGACCATGGAGCATAGCTAATTCTATAACAAAAGCACAGGCTACTATTTTACCACCCAATTTCTCAACTAATTCACAACTCGCTTTTGCTGTGCCACCCGTAGCCAGTAAATCATCAATCAATAAGATGCGATCGCCAGATTTAATAGCATCAATATGAACTTCAAGACTAGCCTTTCCATATTCTAAGGCGTAATCAACACTTTGGACGTCATAAGGTAGTTTTCCAGGTTTTCTTAATGGAATAAAACCAATATCTAATTCCCACGCTGCAAGGCTACCGAAAATAAACCCACGCGCCTCCATGCCAGCAACTGCGGTGATATCACTATCGATATATGGTTGTATTAGTTGGGTGACGGCTAAACGCAAACTAACAGGGTCTTTTACTAATGGAGTGATGTCTTTAAATAAGATCCCTGGTTTAGGGAAATCTGGAATGTCACGTATTTTAGCTTTTAATGTGTCCATATCTTTATGACTTAAATTTTAAGATTCCTTAAGCAATCTACCTAGAGTTAATCTATTATAGCGGCTGAAATACCAGTGACTATAATTAATGCCCAAGACTACTTTTAAATTTGCTTGTTTAAGTCGTTTGGCTGTAACTACCTGAAGATTGAGGAATACTGAAATATGAGCAAGATAAGTAGAGTGATATGGATACTGGCCATGGTGAGTTTATTAACTGCTTGTTTAGGTTTGGGCAGTAAGGATGAGGATGACAATACGCCTCATTATTATGTGATTGATGTAGATCGTGGCGCTATTGCCTCTACATTTGCTGTAAATCGTGTGTTGTATCTAAAGCCCGTCAAGTTGACACCACATTTTCGTAGTCAAACAATGGTATTTCGCATTGCTAATAATGAATACAAGCTTCAGCCACCACATCAATTTTTTTCTGATCCAGAAGAAATGCTGACAGAGCAATTAAAACGCTGGTTACAAAAGAGTGGTTTATTTAGTCAGGTTGTTACTGATGATAAAGTTGGTGCAGATATGGTGCTTGAGACAGCGGTTACCGCGCTCTATGGTGATCAACGAGAACAATATTCTCCGCAATCTATATTAGAGATGCAATTTTTCTTATTAACCGCGGATGAAAATCATGCTCAGCCTTTATTTCAAACGGGCCTAAGAATAGAGATAAATATTGAAGAAACTACGCCGGCAAAGGTTGTAAAAGGCTGGAAACAGGGACTTGAAGAACTGTTAGCGACTTTAGAAGATGATTTCAGCGATTATTTTTCAAAACGTAGGCTCCGGTAGCCCCTCCAGCAAAATGTGCAGGAAATCGCCTAAAATGTTAAAGTGATGGCTTCGACAGAGGTGTGCTTCTTAATGTGTATTTGGGTGATGATGTAGATGACTGATATAGCGCTAGAACTGGAAACAATTAGTATTGAAGATGAGATGAAGCAGTCTTATCTTGATTATGCGATGAGTGTTATCGTAGGACGTGCCTTACCTGATGTTCGTGATGGTTTGAAACCGGTTCATCGCCGCGTATTGTACGCAATGCGTGAGTTGAATAATAACTGGAATGGCTCTTATAAAAAATCAGCACGTATTGTCGGTGATGTTATTGGTAAATATCATCCACATGGTGATACTGCGGTATACGACACAATGGTTCGGATGGCGCAGCCTTTCTCTATGCGATATATGTTGGTTGATGGACAGGGGAACTTTGGTTCGGTGGATGGTGATTCACCCGCTGCAATGCGTTATACCGAAGTACGCATGGCCAAAATCACCCATGAAATGTTGGCTGATCTTGATAAAGAAACAGTTGATTGGGTTGCTAACTATGATGAATCTGAACATGAACCTTCAGTATTGCCAACGAGAGTACCTGCACTTTTAGTCAATGGCTCATCTGGTATTGCGGTGGGTATGGCAACTAATATCCCACCTCATAATCTGACAGAAATTCTCAACGCTTGTCTTGCTACAATTGATAATCCAGATATCGATATTGCTGGATTAATGGAGCATGTTCCTGGTCCTGACTTCCCTACCGCTGCGATGATCAACGGTGCTCATGGTATTAGTGAAGCCTATAGAACAGGCCGTGGACGTGTACATATTCGTGCCCGAGCAGAAATCGAAACAAATGAAAGTACGGGGCAACAAAGTATTGTTGTGATTGAATTACCATACCAAGTCAATAAAGCCCGTTTATTAGAAAAAATTGCTGAATTAGTTAAAGATAAAAAAATTGAAGGTATCTCAGGGCTGCGTGATGAATCTGATAAAGATGGTATGCGTATGGTGGTGGTACTGAAGCGTGGTGAAGTACCTGAAGTCGTGTTGAATAATCTATATAAACAAACACAAATGCAAACTGTGTTTGGCGTTAATATGGTGGCGATTGTGGATGGTCAGCCACGATTATTAGGGTTAAAGCAGATCATTGATGCCTTTATTCGCCATCGTCGAGAAGTAGTAACACGTCGCTCATTATATGAACTACGCAAGGCGCGTGAACGGGCCCATATTTTAGAAGGTTTAGCGACCGCATTAGCTAATATTGATGAAATCATTGAGATGATTAAATCTTCAGCCAGTCCAGCGGATGCAAAAGCGGCATTATTGGCGCGAGGTTGGGCTTCAGAAATGATCTTGGAAATGTTGGGTGCTGCAGGTGCTGCGGCTTCACGACCTGAAGATTTAGCCGATGAAATGGGATTGATTGATGGTGTATATCATTTATCTCCAGTGCAAGCCCAAGCTATCTTGGAAATGCGATTGCATCGTTTAACGGGCTTAGAACAAGATAAAATTTTAGATGAATACCGTGAAGTATTAGAAGATATTGCCGCTTTATTAGCAATTCTGAGTGACCCTGATAATTTGATGGCAGTGATTCGTGAAGAATTGGTGAAAATAAAAGAAGAATATGGCGACGAGCGTCGTACAGAAATTCTTGATCACCATTTAGATCTGACATTAGAAGATTTGATTACTGAAGAAGAAATGGTGGTGACTCTGTCACATGCCGGTTATGCAAAAACTCAGCAGTTAGATACTTATCGGGCACAACGAAGAGGTGGTAAAGGTAAATCAGCCACATCGATGAAAGATGAAGACTTTATTGAGCATCTATTTATTGCTAATACCCATGACACTTTATTGTGCTTCTCAAGTGCAGGTAAGGTCTACTGGAAGAAAGTATATGAATTACCACAAGGTGGACGTGCTGCACGTGGTAAGCCTATTGTCAATTTGTTGCCATTGGATGATGGTGAGCAGATTAATGCTATTTTGGCTGTTCGTGAATTTGATGAAGATAAATACATCTTTATGGCAACCGCATCAGGTACTGTTAAGAAAACACCGTTAGAAGCATACTCACGTCCTCGTGCTAATGGCATTATTGGCCTAGATCTGAAAGAAGGTGATCAGTTGGTTGGTGTCGCACTGACAGATGGTCAATCTGACATTATGTTATTTAACTCAGGTGGTAAGGTCATTCGTTTTTCTGAAACAGATGTTCGTTCTATGGGGCGTGTATCTCGTGGCGTACGCGGTATGCGGATGCCAGAAGGTCTAGAAATTATTTCATTAATTATTGCTAACCCCGAAGATGGTGCTATTTTAACCGCCACTGAATTTGGTTTTGGTAAACGCACTAATTTAGAGCAGTACCGTGTTCAAGGACGTGGTGGTAGCGGTATTATCTCTATTCAGACATCAGAACGAAATGGTAATGTTGTAGGCGCTGTGCAAGTTCGTGATGAACATCAGATTATGTTGATCACCGATGGAGGAACTTTGGTTCGTACACCGGTAAAAGATGTGTCGATTGTTGGTCGAAATACTCAAGGTGTGAAATTAATTAACTTGACTAAGAAAGAGAGGCTGGTCGGTTTAGAGAGAGTGCTTGAAGAGGATGATGATTCTGACACTGACGCCGATACAGAGAGTGGAGAAACTGAAAATTCTTCAGAAGAATAATATGTACTCAGGAATGTATACTATTAATTACCTGTTTATTTAGGTTGTATTATGACTGAACAGAAAGCGCTACAAACTATCCGACATCAAATTGATGATGTTGATTTGCAGTTGCAGAAATTGCTAAATAAACGTACTGAACTCGCTAAAAAAGTAGCTGAAATAAAAATAGCTACCGGTGATGATCAAAATGATTTTTATCGACCAGAGCGTGAAGCGATGGTGCTCAGGAAAGTGATGGAGCGTAATGAAGGCCCTCTGCCTGACAAGGAAATGGCAAGAATATTTCGTGAGGTAATGTCGGCCTGTTTAGCAACAGAGAAACCACTAAAAGTAGCCTATCTAGGGCCTGAAGGTTCTTTTACACAAGTTGCCGCACTCAAGCAATTTGGTGGTTCTGTGACAACACAGCCAATGACAACAATTGCTGATGTATTCCATGCTGTTGAAACTGGACAGGCTTGTTATGGCGTTGTGCCAGTTGAAAACTCAACAGAAGGTATGGTTTCTCATACTTTAGATCGTTTTATTAGTTCATCCCTGAAAATTAATGGTGAAGTGACACTACGTATTCACCATTATTTATTAAGCAAAGCAACAGACCTAAGTGCTGTAGAAATTGTCTATGCTCACCCACAAGCATTAGCTCAATGTCGCCAGTGGTTAAATGAGCATTTACCTCATTGTGACTTAGTGCCTGTTAATAGTAACTCAGAAGCAGCTAAACGAGTGGCTAATGAAAATAATGCAGCAGCCATAGCGGCTAATCGCGCAGCAGCCATTTATAATTTGTCTGTTTTAGGCAGTAATATTGAAGATGAAGCGGATAATACCACTCGATTCTTGGTGATTGGCTCTCAAGATGTAGGCCCTTCAGGCGCGGATAAAACAGCGTTATTGGTATCAACAAAAAATAAACCAGGCGCATTACAAACACTACTCAAGCCGCTAGCTGATAGCGGTATAAGTATGACTCGAATAGAGTCTCGGCCTTCTCGACAAGGTGTTTGGGAGTATGTGTTCTTTATTGATATTGAGGGACATAGCCAAGATGAACCTGTGGCAAAAGCATTACAATTATTAGAAGATGAATCATCTATGTGCCGTGTATTAGGCTCTTATCCAAAGGCTGTTCTTTAAATATGAAATTAATACTTGCCAATCCACGAGGATTTTGTGCCGGTGTAGATCGTGCTATTGAAATTGTTGAACGAGCACTAGATTTATTTGGCGCGCCCATCTATGTACGACACGAAGTGGTTCATAATCGTTTTGTTGTTGATGGCTTACGTGACAAAGGGGCTATTTTCATTGAGGAACTATCAGATGTGCCTGACAACAGTACATTAATTTTTAGTGCACATGGTGTGTCAAAAAAAGTACAGGCAGAAGGACAGTTACGAGGTTTAAAAGTATTTGATGCCACCTGCCCACTAGTAACAAAAGTACATATGGAAGTGGCAAAATATGAAAAGCAAGATCAAGAATGTATTTTAATTGGTCATGCTGGGCATCCAGAGGTCGAGGGAACGTTGGGGCAATATGCATCAGAAAAGGGAGGAATGTATCTGGTTGAAACTCCTGAAGATGTGGCCAAATTACACATCAAAAACCCAGCTAAATTAGCCTTTGTGACTCAAACAACTTTGTCAGTTGATGATGCTTCAGTGGTTATTGATACTTTGAAAAAACACTTTCCTAATATCCAAGGGCCACGCAAAAATGACATTTGCTATGCTACTCAAAACCGCCAGGATGCGGTCAAAAATTTAGCAGAACAATGTGATATATTATTAGTTGTTGGATCAAAAAACAGCTCTAATTCCAACCGCTTACGAGAATTATCTAACAAACTAGGTACAGAGGCATATTTGATTGATGATGCTCAAGATATTGAGCCAGAATGGTTAAATAATAAACATGTAATTGGTTTGACAGCTGGCGCCTCTGCCCCGGAAATTTTAGTTGAGAAAGTGGTTGAACGATTACAAATGTTGGGTGTCAAACAAGTTGATGAAGGTGAGGGGCGACGTGAAAGAGTCGTATTTTCCTTACCGACAGAATTAAAAATAGATATTTCTAGAATTTCACCTTAAAAAGTTACCGATATCGATGCCATTTTTGCCCGTATTTTTATGGACTGATATTTTAATTTTTATGTTACTTGCCGTTATTAGTGCAAGTATTCTTTATATCCGTCAATACCCACACCTAACAGCACCATGGAAATCTGTGCTGAAGCGTAAACGTGGTGTTATTTCAATTATGGTTCTACTTTGTTATGTCACCATTGGCTTACTTGATTCAGTGCATTTTCGGCAGGCATTAACGGTTGATAATGCCGGAGATACGCAACATTATGCGACTGAAGTGATCTCTTTGTTTGATCTGGCGGTAACGCCTTTGCGTCAACATGTTGAAAAGACCTATTCAGCACCATTTTCTACTCGTGCATTTGTACGTGAGATGCAAACCTCTAGCACCGGCGTATTGAAATATGATTACCCTAAGCTACTTCATGCTGGTTCTCATTTGAACAGTGAACAAGAGAAATTAACCGATATAAAGCAAACAGTATGGATCAGTTCCTTATGGGCACTATCTGCTTGGTTGTTGTTGTCGATGATAATGATTATTTATTTAGCTAAACGCCATTCGATGGGAGGGTATCAGCAAGTAAAAATAATTATTTCAGGACAGTGTAAGTATCCAATACCCACCATATTGTTCATGTTGGCCTTAATATTGATATTTAGCTTTAATCTTGTGGCACTGAGTTCTGGTTATCATGTTCTTGGTACCGATAAAGTGGGACAGGATGTGTTATATCAAGCATTAAAAAGTGTGCGTACAGGGTTAGTCATTGGTACGTTAACAACCCTTATTATGCTGCCATTTGCATTGTTTATGGGGATCACTGCAGGTTATTTTAAGGGTTGGATTGATGACATTATTCAATATATTTACACCACATTAAATTCTATTCCAGGCGTGTTATTAATTGCAGCTGCGGTGTTGATGTTACAAGTCTATATGAATAATCATCCTGAAAATTTTGTCACTGTGGCTGAACGAGCCGATATGCGGTTATTATTTCTGTGCATCATTCTTGGCATCACTAGTTGGACCGGCTTATGTCGGATCCTTCGTGGTGAAACGTTGAAATTAAGGGAAGCAGAMTAYGTTTTRGCRGCAARATCWTTAGGMKYSRRWAATTTYMGTATTYTKCRYCRWCATATWTTRCCMAAYTTAATGCAYATYGTRATGATAGCGATAGTGCTAGATTTTAGTGGCTTGGTTTTGGCCGAAGCAGTATTGTCTTATGTGGGCGTGGGGGTTGATCCTTCGATGATTAGTTGGGGAAACATGATCAATAGTGCTAGGCTTGAAATGGCACGAGAGCCTGTTGTGTGGTGGTCATTAACAGCGGCATTTTTCTCCATGTTTACCCTTGTGCTCGCCGCCAACTTATTTGCTGATGTTGTGAGAGATGCCTTTGATCCTCGGTTGCAGGATTCACGATGACATCGGTATTACTTAAAGTTAGTGGATTAAAAACATGGTTCGGCACCACCACCACACCATTACGCGCTGTAGATGGGTTGGACTTTATTATCCAACGAGGTCAAACCTTTGCGTTATTAGGTGAGTCAGGTTGTGGTAAATCAATGACAGCATTATCGTTGTTACGTTTAAATCCCCAACCAGCAAGCCGTATTGTATCCGGACAAGTTGAATTGTGTGGACAAGACTTATTGACTTTGTCAGAAGCTGAAATGCAGCATATTCGTGGGCGTCGAATTGCAATGATTTTTCAGGAACCACAAAATTCATTAAACCCTGTGCTGTCTATTGGCGAACAAATTGGTGAATGTTTACAATGGCATTTCAATTTGAACAAGCAAGAGATAGAGAAGCGTACTCTGAATCTGCTTGACTCGGTAGGTATTCCTGACCCAACACAAAGAATAACAGAGTACCCACACCAGTTGTCAGGCGGGATGAAGCAGCGAGTAATGATTGCAATGGCCTTGGCCGGTGAACCTGAATTATTAATTGCTGATGAGCCTACCACGGCTTTGGATGTCACAATTCAAGCTCAAATCTTAGATTTATTGAAGAAAATTCAAACAGAAACTGGCATGGCTATTTTATTAATTAGTCATGATTTAGCCGTTGTTGCTCAAATGGCTGATCATGTTGCTGTGATGTATGCAGGTCAAATTATTGAATCGGCCAGTCGAAAGCAGTTTTTTGAGCAGCACCAACATCCCTATACCGATAAATTATTTGCAGCATTACCAACAGAACAAAAGCGTGAACAACGGTTAACGGTTATTAAAGGCAGTGTGCCAGTATTAAGCCAACAATTCACAGGATGCCGTTTTGTTGATCGTTGTGATCATGCTTGGGAACATTGCCATTCAGCAATACCTCAATGGGTTGACAATAATAAGCATGGTGTTCGATGCCATTTATTTGATCCAGATGTGGTGAAACAATATAGCAGCACCCAAGGCGATGCTAAGCTTTCTCCACTATCAGAAGTTATTTCATCTGAGCGTGTGGTATTAGAACTGAAGGATTTATGTGTATATTTTCCTATCCGTAAGGGTTTACTACAACGTGTAGTAGGTCATGTAAAAGCTGTTGATGGTGTCAGTTTGTCATTGAAACACGCTGAAACAGTAGCGCTAGTCGGAGAATCAGGTTGTGGTAAAACGACGATTGGTAAAGGTATCTTACAATTAGTACCGATAAGCTCTGGTGAAATTAACTATCAGGGTTATGCATTACATACCATGTCGGAACGTGAATTAAAGCCTCATCGTCGTGCATTACAGATTATATTTCAAGACCCATATGCTTCGATGAATCCACGCATGACGATTACTCAAATCATTGAAGAAGGGATGTCTGCAACGAAATTTGCTAATAATAAGCAAGCAAAAATACAGCGAGTTGATGAGTTATTAGAACGAGTAGGTTTGCATACAGACATTAAGCATCGGTACCCTCACGAATTTTCCGGTGGTCAACGGCAACGAATTTGTATTGCAAGGGCGTTAGCTGCTGATCCTCAAATTATTATTTGTGATGAGCCTACTAGTGCGCTTGATGTCTCTGTACAAGCACAAATACTTAATTTATTACGTGAAATTCAACATGAATTTGGTCTGACATATTTATTTATTACTCACAACATTGCAGTAGTAACTTATTTAGCACATCGAGTCATGGTGATGTATTTAGGACGAATAGTAGAACAAGGTAATCGTGACGAAGTACTAAACTCACCGAAACATCCTTACACACAAGCGTTATTAGCTGCGGTCCCCGATCTTGATGTGAATGAACAATCTGAGCTTATTCGTTTGGGTGGCGAATTACCCTCACCCGCTAATCCACCAAAAGGGTGTCATTTTCATCAACGATGCTCACAGGCTATGCCAAAATGTCTAGAAAACTACCCTGAAGTTACTCAATTATCAGCCACACATGAAGTGCGGTGTTATTTATATGAAGAGAGCGAGAAAAATGGAACAACAAACACAGATTGAACTTGAAGCAGCCGCATTTCGTCGTTTGGTAGCACATTTAGCAGAACGTACCGATGTGCAAAATATTGATTTAATGAATTTAGCCGGTTTTTGCCGTAACTGTTTATCTAAATGGTATATGGCGGCTGCAGAAGAAAAAGGCTTGACCATTGATTATGATCAAGCTCGTGAAACTATTTATGGTATGCCATACGATGAATGGAAAAAGAAATACCAAACAGGCCCTAAAATTTAGTGATCATGCTTGCATAGAGCATGTAAATGTTGTGCTAATGCTTTAGTATCAGTATTGTCGCGCTCTTTAGGATGTGACACAGTAATAACCGATATCGTCGTGCGAATTTGTTGTAAATAATTACGACAGCAGCTACAAAGAAGTAAGTGAAAAAATAAACCAACACGCTTAGTTAATGGTAGAGCACCATCAATATAGCTATTCACTTCATCAGCGATGTCTTTACATTGATACATTATTTTTCATTATCCTGATATTGCTCGATACTGTGATGTAGAGTTGTTCGTGCCCTGTGCAGTAATACCCGTAGATTAGACGCGGATATATCCAGAATGTTACAAATTTCCTCCATTTTTATGCCTTCCATATCATATAATGTCAATGCAGCACGTTGCAGGGCTGGGAGTTGTTGGAAGGAACTTTCAATAATAGATTGAAGTTGTTCATTGGCTAATATTGCTTCTGGGGTTTCATTGTCCCATGCATAAATATCATCAAATCGATGGCCGATGTTATCAAATTTATCTGCGGATACTGATTCCCAACCTTCATCCAGAGACACATGTCTGTTTTCTCTGCGAACACGGCTTTTTGCACCATTGCTAGCAATGTGAACTAACCATGTTTTGAGTGATGATCTACCTTCAAACTTTGGTAAAGCCTTTATTGCTGAAACCCAGGCTTCTTGAACTACTTCATCAGCAAATGCTTCACCAACAATAGCCCTAGCTACTGATAGCATAATATTATGGTATTCTGAGACGACTTGCTCAAAGGCATGTTGATCACCATCAATCAATCTTTGGATCAAGTGTTGCTCATCTCGAGTCTTGGGTTTAAAAAAAAATTTCATTAAGTGTGTAACAAATCGTTTTTATGTCTGTCTATGTTAACAAGCTGAGTCAGAATTGATCGGTTAATTTTTAATATTTTTCAATTATAGGAAACTATCATGTCTATTTCTACTAAGAAAACAACAATTGCATTAGCGGCTAGTGCTGCTTTAACGATGGGTCTTGCTTTATCACCAACATTAGCAAGTGCAGGTGCTAATCCTTTTGCTTCTGCTGAACTAGCCAGTGGTTATATGCAACTTGCAGACGCTGACATGAAAGATGCTGAAGGTAAATGTGGAGAAGCAAAATGTGGTGCTGATAAAAAAGCTGAAGGCAAATGTGGAGAAGCAAAATGTGGTGCTGACAAAAAAGCTGAGAAAATGAAAGAAGGCAAATGCGGTGAAGCAAAATGTGGCGCTGACAAAAAAGCTGAGAAAATGAAAGAAGGCAAATGCGGCGAAGCAAAATGTGGCGCTGACAAAAAAGCTGAGAAAATGAAAGAAGGCAAATGTGGCGAAGCAAAATGTGGCGCTGACAAAAAAGCTGAGAAAATGAAAGAAGGCAAATGTGGTGAAGCAAAATGTGGTGCTGACAAAAAATAACACTAGACCACTTTATGTGTAAAAAAAGGGGCTCATTGGAGCCCCTTTTCATAAAAGATATCGTTATTAATTTATCGTTTTATTTTGCCATAAGGCTATAAATTAATAGTCATAACCTAACTGGAGAGACAAATGTTTATCTGTAATGTAGCTAACACCTTCCAAGGCTTGTTAAATAAAACGCGTGTCGTTGATTTTTTGGCACCCTTAGCATTAAGACTTTATCTAGCACCTGTATTTTGGATGGCAGCAAATAGTAAATGGAATCCATTCGATGCTGATAGCTCACTTGATGGCGTAATTGGCTGGTTTGGTGCAGGAGGATTAAACTTACCTTTCCCAGAGCTTATGGCTTATCTGGCTTGGGGTGCAGAGTATTTTGGTGCAATTTTCTTGGTATTCGGTTTTGCTGTTCGCTGGATTAGTGTGCCTTTAATGATCACCATGTTTGTGGCGGCGACTACGGTTCATTGGGGCAATGGTTGGTTGGCGATTGCAGAGCCTAGTGCCCAACTTGAAGCGGCGCGATCTATATTGCAACAATATGGTAATTATGACTGGTTAACTCAAAAGGGTAATTTTGTTGTTTTGAATAACGGTATTGAGTTTGCGACCACTTATTTCATTATGCTAATGGCATTGTTTTTTATTGGTGCAGGAAAATATGTCAGTGCAGATTATTGGATAGCTAAAAAATACTCAAATTGCTAAAGGTGTTGTTATGTTGATTCGCAAGAAAAGATTAGGTGAGATAGCTGCTAGTGAAATTACAGATTATCAGACTTATCTCAATCGCAGACAATTTCTCAATAGAGCTGCTATTGCGGCTTCCGCCAGTATGATGCCACTTTCCATGGCGCATGCTGCAAGTGAGCCGGTACCCACGTTTAAAAACTTGATTAAAAGTCAGTATTCAACTGACGAGGAACTCAATACATTTGAACAAATAACGACGTATAACAATTTTTATGAGTTTGCTGTTAATAAAACTTATCCATCACAAATGGCGACAAATTTTCCAGATAATAGTAAGCCATGGAGGGTGGTGATTGAAGGAGAATGTGACAAGCCTGGTGAGTATGATTACGATGATCTAGTACGCCCATTTTCAATGGAAGAGCGTATTTATCACTTTCGATGTGTAGAAGGTTGGTCCATGGTTATTCCTTGGGTAGGATTTCCATTAGCTGATTTGATCAAGCGAGCACAACCTAATTCTAAGGCAAAATTTGTTGAATTTACTACGCTTTATGACCCAGAACAGATGCCTGGGCAAAAGAGATCTGTTTTAGACTGGCCCTATACTGAAGGTCTACGTATAGATGAGGCGATGAATCCATTAACACTACTAGCTGTTGGGCTTTATGGGCAAGAATTATTAGGTCAAAATGGCGCGCCTATTAGGCTAGTCGTACCATGGAAATATGGATTTAAAAGTATTAAGTCTATCGTGCGTATTCGTTTTGTTGAGGCATTACCTGTTTCGGCTTGGATGAAGGCTGGACCAAGAGAGTATGGCTTTTATTCTAATGTGAACCCTGATGTCGATCATCCTCGCTGGAGTCAAAGTCGTGAACGTCGTATCGGTGAGTTTTTAAAACGTAAAACCAAACTGTTTAATGGTTATGGTGAGCAAGTGGCTCATCTTTATACAGAAATGGATTTAACGAAAAATTTCTAGCTTTGTATGGCTGTGTGATTGATGAATGTTAAACAATTAAAACTAGGTGTCTTTCTAATAAGTTTATTGCCGGCGATCTGGCTAATTTATGCTTTATTCACTCATCAGCTTGGTGTAAACCCTATTGAAACTTTAACGCGTGAAACAGGTTTATGGGCGTTAAAGTTTTTAGTGCTAACATTAACAATAACGCCTTTACGTTGGTTGGTAGGCTGGAATTTTTTAGCTTCAATACGCCGTATGTTAGGCCTATATGTATTTTTTTACGCGTTAATACATATGTTGCTCTATTTATGGCTAGATCAATTTTTTGATATTGAAGAAATCATCAAAGATATCATTAAACGACCATTTATTACGATTGGATTCTTTACTTTCTCAGCCTTGATTCCATTAGTGGTGACCTCAAATAATGCCATGGTCAAAAAAATAGGTGGAAAGCGATGGAAGCGGTTACATAAATTAACTTATTTTATTGCTGTAGCAAGCTGTATCCACTTTTATATGTTGGTTAAAGCAGACAAGTTAGAACCATTACAATATGGACTAGTTGTCTTTATTCTTTTAGCAATACGACTATACAAATATTACTTCAAGCAAGCATCAATCAAAGTTCACACCGTTAAAACTTAAATTTCACTAGCACGTTATATATGATATAGTTATATCTATATTTGTATGTTAAATATGAGGGCGTATGGTTTCTCTTAGGTTAGCGTTGACTAAAATTTGGATTAGAAATTTCTACCTTTATTGATGATGACTATTACTAATACCTTTCCTTTACCTATCAAAAAGTCGTTTACTCGAAAAGCATGTCGCACTGTGTTTGGAACCGGCCAAAAACTGTTACAATATTTGGCTGTTTTAAACGTTAAGATTTAAGAAGGTACTTATGACTGATTTTGTTGATCATGACCCACAAGAAACTCAAGAATGGTTGGATGCTTTAGAATCGATTATTGAAGTCGAAGGCGGTAAAAAAGCACATCATATTTTAGAAAAACTCATCGATATGGCACGCCGTTCGGGTGTTAATCTTCCATACAGTTCCAATACCGCTTACGTCAATACTATCCCCGTAGATCAGCAACAACGAATTACCGGTAATCAGGATATTGAGCATAAAATAAGATCATATATTCGCTGGAATGCCATGGCGATGGTGACTAAAGCAAATCTTAAGCCGGGTGCTGTTGGTGGTCATATAGCAAGTTTTGCATCATCAGCAACTATGTACGACGTTGGTTTTAATCATTTTTTCAAAGGTGATAATCATGGCAATGGTGCCGACATGGTGTTTTTCCAGGGCCATATTTCACCGGGTATTTATGCACGTTCATTCCTTGAGGGGCGTTTAACGGAAGATCAGTTAAATAATTTCCGTTTCGAATCTGATGGTAAAGGGCTCTCTTCTTACCCTCATCCTTGGTTAATGCCTGATTATTGGCAGTTTCCAACAGTTTCTATGGGTTTAGGCCCTATCTTGGCGATATATCAAGCACGATTTATGAAATATATGGAACATCGTGAGGTCAAAGAAACAGCCGGTCGTAATGTGTGGGCTTATTTAGGCGATGGTGAGATGGATGAGCCAGAATCATTAGGAGCTATCACCTTAGCTGGGCGTGAAAAATTAGATAATTTAACCTTTGTCATTAACTGTAATTTACAGCGTTTAGATGGTCCTGTGCGTGGTAACGGTAAAATTATTCAAGAGCTTGAAGCTATTTTCCGTGGCGCAGGCTGGAATGTAATTAAAGTAATTTGGGGATCTGAATGGGATCAATTACTTGCTAAAGATAAAAATGGTTTACTACTGAAACGCATGGAAGAAGTAGTGGATGGTGAATACCAAAACTATAAATCTAAAGATGGTGCATTTGTACGTGAGCACTTCTTTGGTAAATATCCAGAGCTATTAGATATGGTTTCAGATATGACGGATGAAGATATTTGGCAATTGAGTCGTGGTGGACATGATCCACGAAAAGTTTATGCGGCTTATAAAAGTGCTAGTGATCATAAAGGTCAGCCGACTGTTATTTTAGCTAAAACAGTAAAAGGCTACGGCATGGGTGAAGCGGGCGAAGCACAAAATACCACGCATTCACAGAAAAGTTTGGGTGTGGAACAAATGAAGGTGTTCCGTGATCGTTTTAATATCCCGTTGACCGATGAGCAAGTGGAAGATATTTCTTACATCACTTTAGATGATGACAGTGAAGAGAAAAAATACCTATTAGCACGTAGAGAAGAGTTAGGTGGTTTTTTACCTAAGCGAAATCATCAAGCTCCTGCATTAAAAACACCCGACTTAAGTATTTTTAGTGCGATGTTGAAATCAACAGGTGATCGTGAGATCTCAACCACAATGGCATTTGTACGTATTCTTACGGCGCTAATTCGTGATAAACAAGTCGGTCAAAATATTGTGCCGATTGTGCCTGACGAAGCACGTACTTTTGGCATGGAAGGTTTATTCCGTTCATTTGGTATCTATTCATCTTCAGGTCAGCTTTATGAACCAGAGGATTCAGGCAAGGTAATGTGGTATCGCGAAGATACTAAAGGCCAGATCTTACAAGAAGGGATCAATGAAGCCGGTGCGATGGCTGAGTGGATATCAGCTGCGACAGCTTATTCAAACTATAACGTCAATATGGTGCCATTCTATATTTACTATTCTATGTTTGGTTTCCAACGTATTGGTGATTTAGCTTGGCTGGCTGGTGATATACAAGCCAAAGGTTTCTTGATAGGTGCCACAGCAGGCCGTACCACATTAAATGGTGAAGGTTTGCAACATGAGGATGGCCATAGCCTGATTTTGGCCAATACAATTCCGAATTGTGTTAGTTACGACCCAACTTATGCTTATGAAATGGCTGTGATTATTCATGATGGTTTCCGTCGCATGTATGAAGAGCAAGAAAGTGTGTTCTATTACCTTACTGCGATGAATGAAAATTATACTCATCCTGAAATGCCAAAAGGTGTTGAGGCTGGGATCCTTAAAGGGATGTATCAGCTTAAGTCCGGCGGTAAACACAAACTAAAAGCACAATTACTAGGCAGTGGTACGATTTTACGTGAAGTTGAAGCCGCAGCTGAGATGTTGGAAAAAGAATGGAAAGTGTCTGCTACGGTATGGAGTGCAACCAGCATAAATGAGTTGGCAAGAAATGGTATTGATACAGATAGATATAATCGATTGCATCCAACAGAAGAAAGTAAACGTAGTTATGTAGCTGAATGTTTAGATGAGCAACAAGGTGTAGTGGTTGCTGCTACCGATTATATACGTTTATATGCTGAACAAATTCGCCCTTGGGTCAAATCAGCTTATACCGTATTAGGGACTGATGGATTTGGACGAAGTGATACGCGAGAAAAATTGCGTAGTTTCTTTGAAGTCGATCGTTATCACATCGTGGTGGCAACCCTGAATACATTGGCGGATGAAAGTGAAATTAAGCACGATGTAGTGGCAAAAGCGATCAAAAAATACAAAATTAATACGGATGCATTAAATCCAATTAAGGCATAAATATGACAACATTAATAGAATTAAAAGTCCCCGATATTGGTGATTTTGATGAAATTGAAATCATCGAAATACTAGTATCAGTTGGAGATAGTATCGAAGAAAACCAAGATATTATTACTTTAGAATCCGATAAGGCGGCAATGGAAATCCCATCATCACATACGGGTATTATCAAAGAACTTAAAGTTAATATAGGTGATAAGGTTAAAGAAGGCTCCATTATTGCATTAGTTGAAGCTACTACTGGGGCGAAAGCAGCGCCTGCTGTTAAAACAGAAAAACAGCCCGCCAAAGCTTTTTCATTTGATGATATTAAGTCATATAAAGCACCTGAGCCTGAAGCTAAATTAATTGAAGAAACAGCCTTTGCACCTGATAGTAATGCAGCAGTCAAACATGCCCATGCATCTCCTTCAGTCCGCCAGTTCGCCCGTGAGCTCGGTGTTACCTTAACCATGGTTGTCGGTAGTAGTGAGAAAGGTCGGATTACTAAACAAGATGTACAAAACTTTGTTAAACAAAAAATAAATACACCAGCTGTTGCCAGTAGTTCTGGCTCAGCTATACCTGCTGTTCCCGTGGGTAATTATGAGAAGTTTGGGGCAATTGAAAACGTTGAACTCTCTCGGATCAAAAAAATATCAGGCAAACATCTACATGCATGTTGGTTAAATATTCCCCATGTTACCCAGTTTGATGAGGCAGATATTACCGAGTTGGAAAAATTCAGAAAATCTAATAAAGACTCTGCTGCTAAACAAGGAGTGAATTTAACACCACTTGTATTCATCATGAAAGCTGTGGTGGCCAGTTTGAAACGCTACCCAGAATTAAATGCATCATTAAGTGAAGATAAACAAAACTTAATTTTGAAAAACTATTATCACATCGGTGTTGCCGTTGATACCCCAAATGGCTTGATGGTGCCGGTGATCAGGGATGTAGATAAAAAAGGCTTTTTAGAACTAGCGGGTGAATTAGGTGAAATTAGTAGCCGGGCTAGAGATGGCGCCTTAACGGCTAAAGACTTACAAGGTGGCACCTTCTCTATTTCAAGTCTAGGTGGTATTGGTGGTAGTTTCTTTACTCCGATTGTTAATGCACCTGAGGTGGCTATTTTAGGTGTAGGCCGTCATAAAATGCAGCCAATATGGAATGGCAGTGAGTTTGAACCTAGATTAATATTGCCATTATCAGTTTCCTACGATCATCGTGTGGTTGATGGCGCGATGGGGGCCAGATTTACTAGCCATTTGAACATGATGTTGTCTGATATTAGAAAGGTTTTATTATGAGTGTGATTGAAATAAAAGTCCCTGATGTTGGTGATTTTGATGAGGTCGAAATTATTGAAGTATTAGTGGCAGTGGGTGATGAGATAGTAGAAAATCAAGACATTATCACCTTGGAATCAGACAAGGCAGCAATGGAAATCCCGAGCAATGCTACTGGTACCATCGTTGGTTTGAATGTGGCAGTCGGCGATAAGGTTGCTGAAGGCCATGTTATTTTAACGCTAGAAGCGGCTGAGCAAGAGCAAGCTGTGCCAGCGGCAGCAGTTAGCGAGAGTACAGCTGAAGTAGCCAGTCCAACTGCTGCAGTATCGATGAATGCTGGCGATGCTGATTCACATGCCGAGTTATTGATTTTAGGTTCTGGACCGGGTGGATATACAGCGGCATTTAGAGCGGCTGATCTAGGTCAGAAAGTGGTGATGATTGAACGTTATGCTAAAATTGGTGGTGTATGTTTAAATGTCGGGTGCATTCCATCTAAAGCCTTATTACATACAGCTCAAGTCATTAATGAAGCAGCTGAAATGGCGGAGCATGGGGTGACCTTTGCTAAACCAGACGTAGATATTCGTAAGATTGAAAGCTGGAAAAACAGCATTACCAATCAACTGACCGATGGTTTAAAAGCATTGGCTAAACAACGTAAAGTCACCATTGTTCAGGGTGAAGCACGTTTTGCTGGCACGCATATGATGACGGTTAAAACGGTAGATGGTGAACACACCATTTCATTTGATAAATGTATTATTGCCGCGGGTTCGCGGGTCAGTAAAGTGCCCGTATTCCCTAATGATGATCCACGGATGATGGATTCAACTGATGCACTAAATTTAGCGGATATACCCGAAAAATTATTAGTAATCGGTGGTGGTATTATCGGTCTTGAAATGGCTACTGTTTATCATGCTTTGGGATCTAAAATTACCGTTGTTGAAATGCAAAGTGGTTTAATTCCAGGTGCTGATAAAGATATTGTTAAACCTTTATTGAAAAAGGTACAACAGCAATATGAGGCTATTTATCTCAATACTCGAGTGGCTAAGATTGAACCACAAAAAGAGGGTTTAAAAGTCTCATTTGAAGGTAAAGATGTGCCTGAAACCGTTGTTTATGACAAGATCTTAGTGGCCGTAGGCCGTACGCCGAATGGTAAGCTTATCAATGCTGAACTTGCCGGCGTTAATGTGAATGAATACGGCTTTATTGATGTTAATCAACAAATGCAAACCAACGTTGATCATATTTATGCCATTGGTGATATTGTTGGTCAGCCTATGTTGGCCCATAAAGCGGTACATGAAGCTAAAGTTGCAGCCGAAGTGATCTCTGGAATGAAATCTGCTTTTGATCCAATGACGATTCCTTCTGTCGCTTACACTGATCCTGAAATTGCTTGGATGGGGCTTTCTGAAGCGCAGGCGAAAGAGCAAAATATCGATTATGTGAAAGGAGCCTTCCCTTGGGCTGCAAGTGGTCGTAGTTTAAGTATCGGCCGTAATGAAGGTCTAACCAAGGCCTTATTTGACAAAGAAACTGGCCGTATTATTGGTGCCGGTATTGTGGGTACCAATGCGGGTGAATTGATTGCAGAAGCAGTCCTAGCTTTAGAAATGGGCGCTGATGCTGAAGATATTGGTATGACCATTCATCCTCACCCAACTTTATCTGAAACCTTGGGTTTTGCAGCTGAAATGGCAGAAGGTAGCATTACTGATTTAATGCCACCACGTAAGACATTACATTCTAAATAAATTTATAACATTACATGGCTGAACAGATAATGCCATTACGCCCCCCGCTTAAATGGGCGGGGGGCAAACGCTGGCTGGTTCCGAAATTACAAAAAATTTGGGCTAAACATCCTAACTTGCGACTGGTAGAACCCTTTTGTGGTGGTTTGTCTGTCGCCTTGGGTCTGCAGCCTAAAACCGCGTTACTTAACGATGTTAATTCGGCTTTAGTTAACTTTTATCAGCAAATACAACAAGGACTTCAACTAGATATAGCGCTTGAGAATGAAGAGTCTGCTTATTATCAGCAAAGAAAATTATTTAATACCCTGAACCAAAAAAATGTAGAGCATCATACGATAGCTCAGCTATTTTATTACCTTAATCGTACTGGCTACAACGGATTATGTCGTTTTAATCAATCAGGTGGTTACAATGTTCCCTTTGGACGGTACAAGAAAATAAATTATCAAAAAGACTTCTTGAATTACCAGACTTTATTATCAGACTGGGAATTTGTGAGTAACGATTTTACAAAATTAAAATTACGGACAGATGATTTTATTTATGCAGATCCGCCGTACGATGTACCCTTTCGCCAATATTCACAACAGGGTTTCAATTGGGATGACCAAGAACGTCTTGTCCATTGGTTGGTGAAACATTCTGGTCCTGTCATTTTGTCCAATCAAGCGACAGCTAAAATTAGAGAGCTGTATCAAGATTTTGGTTTTAAACTAAAGATCCTTGATGCGCCACGTCGAATTAGTTGTAAGGTTAGTAGTCGAAAAGCGGTTAAAGAGGTTATTGCAACACGCGGCATTTGATATAATGACACCTACTATTTAACAAACAGAATGTTTTACAGGGAACAATATACTCATGTCTAAGATCAATAAAGTCGTGCTGGCCTATTCAGGTGGGCTTGATACTTCAATCATTTTGAAATGGCTGCAAGATGTTTATGATTGTGAGGTCGTGACGTTTACAGCTGATATTGGTCAAGGTGAAGAAGTTGAACCCGCGCGTGCCAAAGCACAAGCGATGGGGATCAAAGAAATTTATATTGAAGATTTGCGTGAAGAATTTGCTCGTGACTATGTGTTTCCAATGTTCCGTGCCAACACCATTTATGAAGGTGAGTATTTATTAGGTACATCGATTGCCCGTCCACTCATTGCCAAACGATTAGTTGAAATTGCTGAACAGGTTGGTGCTCAAGCTATTTCACATGGTGCAACAGGTAAAGGCAATGACCAAGTACGCTTTGAATTGGGAGCGTATGCGCTAAGTCCCGATATTAAAGTGATCGCACCTTGGCGTGAATGGGATTTAAGTTCTCGTCAAAGTCTGCTTGATTATGCTGAGAAGCATGGTATTCCTGTAGAAATGAAGCGTGGTAAAAAGTCACCATATTCAATGGACGCTAATTTACTTCATATTTCTTATGAAGGGGATATTCTTGAAGATCCATGGACTGAGCCTGAAGCCTCGATGTGGCGTTGGAGTGTTTCACTAGAGGATGCACCTGATAAGGCTACCTATTTGGAATTGTCTTATGAAAAAGGTGATATTGTTGCTATAGATGGCAAACAGATGTCGCCAGCGACAGTCATGGAGTATTTAAATAAAGTGGGTGGTGAAAATGGTATTGGCCGTTTAGACATGGTAGAAAATCGCTATGTCGGCATGAAAGCACGTGGTTGTTATGAGACACCAGCAGGGACGATTATGATTCCAGCACATCGTGCGATTGAGTCGATTACGGTGGATCGTGAAGTTGCCCATCTGAAAGATGAATTAATGCCACGTTATGCCAGCCTTATTTATAACGGTTATTGGTGGTCACCCGAACGTGAAATGCTGCAAGTTATGATAAACGAGTCACAAAAAACGGTGAATGGAAAAGTGAGACTTAAGCTCTACAAAGGCAATGTTGTTGTCGTAGGACGTGCCTCTGAAACAAATAGCTTATTTGACGAATCGATAGCCACTTTTGAAGATGATGGTGGTGCTTTTAACCAGAAGGATGCAGAAGGATTTATCAAGTTAAACGCATTAAGATTAAAAATAGCAGGAAAAAACAAATAATATAATTAACAGGCACTAATAGATGGAATATAGTGAATATCAGGATCAAGCCGCTGAATACATGAGGCTTGCAATTCCTTTGATGAAAAAGCATGGAATAGCAATGACACCTGCCAACTATGCTGTTTGGTATGAATATGTTTCAGGTAAAAATGTTGCTTTGAAAGAGAGCTTAGAGCAACATATCGATGAGCATAACCAGTTGACAGATCAACAAAGTCGAGAATTATATGAACGATTTTTTGATCGAGAGAGAGAGCAGTCAGCCTTATTTGAACTACGCCAAAATTTAAAACATGTGTTGGTTGAGGTGTTGAGTTATGTTAATACCGGCCTATCTAATTCTAAGGAATCAAACTCACATTTAAATAAATGTCTCGAAAAACTGCATTCTGATATGTCTGGCGAAGAAGTTAAAGACGTTATTCAAGAGATATTAGCTGAAACCAGAACGGCTATGTCTGCTGGATCGATGTTGACGCAAAGATTGAATTCAGCTGTGTCAGATATGCAAAATATCAAAAAAGATCTAGAAGATGCTAAGCGACAAGCGAATACAGACACTTTGACCAAGTTAGCAAATCGTAAAGCATTTGATGGTGTGATAGAAAAAGTGACACGTGATGCGGATAACAGTGGAATAGAAGTTTGTATGATATTTTGCAACCTAGACTACTTTAAAAAAATCAATGATGTTCATGGTTCTATCGTGGGTGATCAGGTGTTAAAAGTTGTTGCGGCAAGTCTTAAAGATGCTGTGAAAGGTCGGGATCTTGTCTGTCGATATGGTGGAGAAGAATTTGCCATCATTATTCTCAATACTAGTTTGGATAATGTTAAAAAACTGGCAGAGAATATTCGTATTGAAATTGCCGCTAAAAGAATTCAGCGAAAAGATACTCGTGAGTCATTGGGTGCGATTACCATGTCCTTTGGTGTTGCTCGATACTTTCCATCCGAAGGGGTCGAAAGCTTTTTACAGCGTGCTGATCGCGCGTTATATATGTCGAAGGATAAAGGTCGTAACAGGGTGTCAGCAGCACCTGTGCCAATATTCTAGTAGTGTGATATTCAGTACGAGCTTAGAAGCTATCAGTTAATAATACTTCTTCAAGTGATAATTGGCCTGAGCGTGGCCGAGCATCTGCCCTTTTTTTGCCAACAGTGATCATCATGGTGACGATATGGTCGTGGGGTAAGTTGATAATTTTTGCTACTTTATCAAAATCAAAACCATCCATTGGACAACTATCGTATCCTAGTTCTTTTGCCATTAGCATCGTGGTCATGGCCGCGATACTGGATGACCGAAGGCATTCATCACGTTGTGCTTGATGGTGATTAGTGTAGTAGTTTTCAATAGCAGGCAGTAAAAAATCTTGGACTTCTTTAGGCGCATGTTGCCAATAGCGTTCCGGCTGTTTTTCCCAAGCATTGAGATCAGCACACAATATTAGTAGTAACGATGCCTCGGTCACTTGCTTTTGCCCCCAGCTCGCATCTTCAATTTGTTGGCGCTTTTCTTTGTTATGTACTTGTACAAACCGCCAGTGTTGAATGTTAAAGGCTGTCGGTGACAAAATAACATGTTCCATCAAGGTATTAATTTCGGACTCACTTATGACATGATCAGGGTCAAAATGTTTAACGCTGCGACGATTAAAAATCGCTTCTTTAATATTCATAAAGTCTCTTTAATTTAGTGATTCTACTTTGATGTAGATAGTCTGAGTGAGTTGGCGATGACTATGATAACTAGTTGCTCCCTGTTTTTCGATATTTTTTTCATTATCTATTTGACCTAGCTCTATCCACGTACCAACAGGGCCAGAAATACTGGTTATTATTTGGCTTCGATCAATGCTCCCCTTTCGACTGGGTAAATGACTAAATACTGGGTGAATATCAACAGTGGCTTGATGATTAGGTAATATTCTTGCAACAGCTTGAAAACCACTGTTGATGTTAAGGTATGAAGTATTAGTCTGAACAGCTAAATCACCATCTGGTCGTAATACCAAATATTGTTCTTGTTGGGGAATATCTTGGCTTAGATTGATTAAAATGGGTTTGCCAGCAAGACCTTGTGCTTGATAGTGCTGCTCTTTATTATGACTGTTTTTAGTAGACCATCTTTGTATTGAAACATTAGCAGAAGGGCCGGTATTATCAATTAAAATATCCGCTTCAATTTGAGATGTTTGACGATCAGATAGTCTTTCATCTGTCATTACAACACTTATTCTCAAGCGTTGTAATGGTGTATCTAATTTGTTGATTAATTGTTTAATCTCTTTAATGATACTGGGTTCAGCTTTCAGTACGATAAAGTCATTGAATGCTCGAGCGGTTGCTTGTTCAGGTAAAAATGCTTGTATTTCTGGTAATACTTCTACAGCTAGGCGGTGATTTAATTGAATGGTTTCAATTTCACTATCAGCCCAAGCCAAATTAATAAAACTAACAGTGATAAATAATATTATAACTTTCATAATCCTAGCCTCCTAATACTACTGTCAGTTGTACTTTGAGCCCATAAGTTATCAAACGTTTTTTTAAGGCTACGTACTTCAAGTGGATCATGGATACATGCTCTACCTTGATAGCTTTGATGGTTTGGGCAATACAAATAACGATTATTATCCACCAATAGAAACATCTGTGTTAAATGCTGGTGTTGTTCTGCAGAAATATGGATATGGATAGCGCTGGTGAGTTGTTGTGCCAGTAAGATTAATTTATGACCAGATACTATATTTGCCTGTGTATTATGGACAACAAAGTGTATTTGGGTTCTATGGTTACGCCGAGCAAATTCACTGATAGCATCAATAAAAGCGGTGTTATCAAATAATGCTGAATCAAGCGTATTGCCAAAAAAACAGATTTCACGACTTGCTTGCTGAACAAGCTGTAATGCCAGTGATTGAGCTTCTATTCGACTATCAAATCGAATAATTTCATTTGAATTATCACTGGATAATGGAGACATGATTTAACAGTTGCGAGCCTGTTCAGCTGCGTTACCAATATAGTTGGCTGGCGTGAGTTTACGTAGACTTTCTTTGGCTTGTTCAGGTAGTTCTAAACTATCAATAAACTCAAGCATTATTTGTTTATTGACACGCTGTCCACGGGTGAGATCCTTAAGCTTTTCATACGGGTTTTCAATACCATACCGTCGCATAACAGTTTGAATAGGTTCAGCTAAAACTTCCCAGTTATTATCAAGATCTTTAGCCATGGCTTCAGGGTTTGCTTCCAGTTTGCTAATACCTTTTAAAGCAGAGCTATAGGCCAATATAGAATGAGAAAAACCAACACCTAAATTACGTAACACCGTTGAGTCAGTCAGATCTCGCTGCCAGCGGGAAATAGGTAGTTTGAGTGCTAAATGGTCAAAAATAGCATTTGCCAAGCCTAAGTTACCTTCAGCATTTTCAAAGTCAATAGGGTTGACTTTATGTGGCATGGTTGAAGACCCAATTTCACCTTTAACCGTTTTTTGTTTGAAATAACCAATAGAAATATAACTCCAGACATCACGGCTGAAATCAATTAATACGGTGTTAAAGCGGATCATTGATTGGAATAATTCTGCCATATAATCATGAGGTTCAATTTGAGTGGTGTATTTATTCCAGCGTAGACCTAAGCCTGTTACAAAAGCATTAGCCATCATTGGCCAATCAACATCAGGGTAAGCTGAATAATGTGCATTATAGTTACCTACAGCACCATTCATCTTGCCATAAAATAATACAGCAGCTACATGGGTGCGCTGTAGCTCTAACCGTTTAACAACATTGGCTAACTCCTTACCTAAAGTAGTGGGAGAGGCTGGTTGGCCATGCGTACGAGACATCATCGGGGTTTCAGCATGTTCTAATGCTAATTTACGTATGGCTCCAATGATGGTATCCATTTCAGGTAGGATGATTTGCTCACGGGCATTTTTAAGCATAATGCCATAAGCAGTATTGTTGATATCCTCAGAAGTACAGGCAAAGTGCACAAACTCACTGACTTTATCAAGCTCATCATGGGCTTTGAATTTACGCTTGATAAAGTATTCAACTGCTTTTACATCGTGATTTGTTTCACGTTCAATTTGTTTAATTTCTGCTGCATCTTCAACTGAAAAATTGCTGATGATGTTATTAAGAAATGTCTCTGCTGATTCACTTAATTTCGGTACTTCTGGAATATCTGCATTTGCACCCAATAAATGGAGCCAGCGAACTTCGACTTCGACTCTAGCGCGCAATAAACCGTATTCACTAAAATAAGGACGAAGGGATTTGGTTTTATCTGCATAGCGCCCATCAACTGGTGAGATCGCAGTTAGCGAGGTAAGATCCATGAAAACTCCATTAAACATAAGCTAAATATATGTATAAAATTATATCAGATCTCAAGTTTGCTTCGGTGGACATGTTAAAATATTCTTTTTTAATGTCTTGATAGTGGAGTGACTAGCATGCTGGATAAATACCAACAACATGTTGAACAACGAGCTCAGGAAGGATTACCACCTCTAGCTTTGGATGAGGAACAAGTTTCAGTATTGGTTGAGTTACTTAAACAACCCTCTATTGATAATAGTGAGCATTTGTTAGAGCTATTAATTCATCGTGTACCACCAGGTGTGGATCAAGCGGCTTATGTAAAAGCCGGATTTTTAGCTAGCGTCGCCAAAAAAGAAATTAAATGTTCAGTCATTGATCCTGTTAAGGCAACAACCCTACTGGGTACAATGATGGGTGGATACAACATTCAGCCGTTGATTGATTTGCTTGATCAAGCAGATACTGCTGAAGCTGCTGAACAAGCATTATCAAAAACGCTACTAATTTATGATGCATATCATGATGTGATAGAGAAATCGGCCAGTAATGATTATGCTAAACGTATTGTGCAAGCTTGGGCTGATGCAAAATGGTTTACCGATAAAAAGGCCTTGCCAGAGAGTATTACTGTCACGGTGTTCAAAGTACCGGGTGAAACTAACACGGATGATTTATCACCGGCGACTGAAGCATGGAGTCGTCCAGATATTCCGCTACATGCTAAGGCAATGTTAGTCAGTAAAATGCCTGATGGTTTGCAACAAATCGAAACATTAAAACAAAAAGGGCACCCATTAGCCTATGTTGGGGATGTTGTTGGAACCGGCTCATCACGTAAGTCTGCAATTAATTCCGTGCTATGGCATATGGGGAATGATATCCCTTATGTACCTAATAAACGTCAAGGTGGCGTTGTGTTGGGAGGCAATATCGCCCCCATTTTCTTCAATACTGCTGAAGACTCTGGTGCTTTGCCAATTGAATGTGATGTACAAAATTTGGAGATGGGTGATGTTATTACAATTCATCCATATGAAGGAAAAATCACCAATGAAGCGGGTGATGTTATCTCAACCTTTAATATGCGACCAACAACATTAGCTGATGAAGTTCGGGCCGGTGGTCGTATTTCGCTGATTATTGGCCGAGGTTTAACGGATAAAGCACGTGAAACTTTACAGTTATCCGTTTCAGATGAGTTTGTCCGCCCTGTGGCACCCAATGACACCGGTAAAGGTTTTACCTTGGCACAAAAAATGGTGGGTAAAGCCTGTGGCGTTGAAGGTGTACGTCCAGGTACTTACTGTGAGCCAAAAGTAACAACAGTGGGTTCACAAGATACCACCGGGGCAATGACACGTGATGAGTTGAAAGAACTGGCTTGTCTAGGTTTCTCATCAGACTTGGTGATGCAGTCATTCTGTCATACTGCCGCCTATCCAAAACCAGTTGATATCAAACTGCAGCATTCATTACCAGACTTTATTAGTACACGAGGGGGAGTATCGTTACGACCTGGAGATGGTGTTATCCACTCGTGGTTAAATCGGATGATTTTGCCTGATACTGTGGGTACTGGTGGTGATTCTCATACCCGTTTCCCTATCGGTATTAGTTTCCCTGCCGGTTCTGGTTTAGTTGCCTTCGCTGCAGCTTTAGGGGTGATGCCTGTCGATATGCCTGAATCTGTGTTAGTTCGTTTTAAAGGTAAAATGCAACCAGGCATTACATTACGTGATTTGGTGAACGCTATTCCTTATGTGGCCATTCAAAGAGGCTTATTAACCGTTGAGAAAAAAGGCAAGAAAAATGTCTTTAATGGCCGCGTATTAGAAATTGAAGGTTTACCCGATCTTAAAGTTGAGCAAGCGTTTGAATTATCAGACGCATCTGCTGAACGATCAGCCAATGGCTGTACGGTTCATTTAAATAAAGAACCTATCATTGAGTTCTTAAACTCAAATATCTCTCTGTTGGAATGGATGATCAGACAAGATTATCAAGAAGAACGCACTTTACGCCGTCGTATTGATAGTATGAAAGCATGGTTAGAAAATCCTGTATTGTTAGAACGTGATGCTGATGCTGAATACGCCGAAGTGATTGAAATTGATCTAAATGAAATTACTGAACCACTACTAGCCTGTCCAAATGATCCAGATGATGTCAAACCGCTATCAGAATTAGAAGGTATTGAGATCGATGAAGTCTTTATTGGTTCATGTATGACGAATATAGGTCATTATCGTGCCGCAGGCAAAGTGCTAGAAAATATGGGTAATTTACCCACTAAACTTTGGGTCGCACCTCCCACAAAAATGGATCAGCGCCAACTGATAGAAGAAGGTATCTATAGTATCTTTGGTCGAGTTGGTGCTCGTACAGAAACACCCGGTTGTTCATTATGTATGGGCAACCAAGCACGAGTAGCTGATAATGCTACTGTCGTATCAACTTCGACGCGAAATTTTCCAAATCGTTTAGGTAACGGTGCAGATGTTTATTTATCATCTGCCGAATTGGCAGCCGTTGTTGCTAGTCTAGGCCGATTACCTACAGTTGAAGAGTACCAGGAAAAGGTTGCAGGTATTGAGCCAATGGCCGATGAGATTTATCGCTACCTTAATTTTAATGAAATGGATGAGTATACAAACCTAACAAATTGATAATATTAGTATACTTTAAACAAAAAGGCTGTTTTCTCACTCGGAAGCAGCCTTTTTTATCCGAGGTGATAAGTGAATAGTTCGATCCAAAACATTCCCGCTTTTAATTTAGTGTTGGCATTTATACCGGTCATTGTTGTGATTGCTATTTTGTATAAATGGTCGTTAGAGGCGGGCAATGCCATTTACGCGGTGATAAGAATGTTAATACAATTACTGCTAGTTGGTTATGTGTTGACGACTATTTTTCAGGCTGAAAGTGCTTGGCTGGTCATGGTGACTATGTTGGTGATGGTCGCAGCATCAAGCTGGATCGCTTTAGGCACGATTAAAGCAAAAAGAAGAGCATTGTTTCGCCATGCTTTTTTATCGATTGGTTTGGGTGGCGGCGTCACTTTAATTTTGATTACTCAGGGGGTGATTAATCTTGACCCCTGGTTTGAACCAAAATATATGATCCCACTAGCTGGAATGATATTTGCGAATTCAATGAACAGTGTTAGCTTGGCAGCAGAACGATTATATGCTGAAATAACAAGAGATGTTCCGTTTGACAAAGCACGCTCTATTGCCTTTCAAGCAGCATTTATACCGGTTATTAATTCACTATTTGCTGTTGGCTTGGTCGCGTTGCCCGGGATGATGACGGGACAAATCTTATCGGGTGTGTCACCCATAATAGCGGCACATTATCAAATAGTGGTAATGTGTATGCTATTTGGTTCAACTGGGTTATCTACAGCTTATTTTTTAGTATTAGTAAAAGCTGATTTTTCCGATAAAGCTTGATAATTATTGACTGAGTTGTGTTTATTATTACTTAGTCAGTTAATGTCTTGATTTCGATAACACGACCTAATATTTTGATGTTGTATAATGGTTCTTCAAATGAATGTTGGCTATTATCAAATATAAAAGTCACGGTTTCTCTATCTAACAACAAGCGGCAGACGACTGTTGATTGTTTATATTCAACAATATAAATATCACCACTGATGATGAATTTCTGATCCATATCAATTACCAATAAATCACCTTCATGAATAGTGGGCGACATATTGGGCCCATTCATCGTGAATGCTTTATAGTTATTGATTAGGTCTGATTCATTATTTGGAGAGCGCATCATTTGGGTTTGTTTCCCCACGGTCTTGCTAATGGCTCACCTATAAACAGCCCTTCACCTGGCTGTTGGACTGATTTCCAATAAGCCTCGATTAAAGTGTCACCATCAAGGTAAGCGGGGATTAATATTTGTGGATTAGGAAATTTTTCGGGATAACTACAAGGCTCAACGACCGCACCATAGCTCCCTGTTGCCCCCGCTTCAAGCCATCGGAAAGCTTTCATTTGTCCATGATTATTGATGCCTGTTCCTGCTTTAGAGGTTAAATGGTCCGCTATTGCTCCTGGTAAATAAGTATTAGTATCAATGGCCGGCACATGACGTAACCCTGTATGGTAGAACATAACATCGTGCTTATTTTGTATTTGAGTTGTGTCTTTGCTTTTTCTGTCATCTACAAATTGAACATCAATACCTTCGCGATCCCCCCAAATATCTGCAAATTGTTTGAACATTGGCCATCGTGTGCTACGTGAAGGATCATATGTTCGAACTAAATAGGCGGTACCTACAGGGTGAGTATTATCTGCTGCAACACCTCGATCAATAAGCTGTTTGGCATATGCAAATGTTTTGCCACTAAGCATCATGGTTAATCTGGTATCTTGTTGCCATAATGTAGCGGGTGAGCTATTAAAAAAAGCACTATTAGCTGTTTTATGGCAGCCCGTGACATCCTTTGTGGGGCGACTACAGTACTTTTTATCAAAGCCAAAGCTAAAAGCACTTGTGATAGACATGCAATCAACACGGAAGGGTGCATGCCAAGTTAGTAAAATCACTTTTATATTGGGTGTTAATTGAGCGGAGAGCTTGGCGTAAATTTTTTCAAACTTTTGCTGACTAATATGATCAGGATTACGCCAAATATCAACTGAAACTACCTGCGATGACGGAACATGCCTTTGCTGGGCATAATATTGGGCAATTTGTTTAGAAAGTGAATTGTGCTCTTTATAGAGTACCAAAACATTTTTGCCACTCAGTTGATAAGGTGGTGAGGTCTCTGGAAAATGTGTTGCTCCTGCAGCAGATGGCGACAACACTGCTGACAGTGCCAGTAAGTAAAGAATTCGAAAAATCATAATAGTGATTTTAATCCATGTATTTTAGCAATGGAAGAAGATAATGTTGTTATGAGACACTCGTTGCCAATGAAATGCTGTTTGTCTAGTGTATTCAGGATGGCTGTTATAAATCTGTATTTTCGATGGTCATGGGTCTGTATTGGTAAGAGATGTAGATAGGTTAAGCATTTTGCTAGATTGAAAAATAAAATGCCACCGTCTTCCCCCTTTTTGATGCCATAGAATTGCAGCACGTATGCCTGCTAGTAATAAGGCCCTCACACGATTAATGTTATCTGCTTGTTGTAAATATGTTGGATCACCATGCACTTGTATTCGAGGTGTTAATTCACTGATAGTTCGGTGATAAATATCAGCAAAACGTGCGATCACTTGTGAATTATTAATATCCCCAAAGTATTCAACTTGCTGTGGTACTTGATCTATTTCACGGCTAATTAAATCCATCATTGCAGGTCGTTTGGCTAATTGACGCTCTAAATGAAGCAAGTTAATCACATAACGTAGCAGCCCCACATCTTTGTTGTTTTTTTTCTTTGAAAGTTGATGATTAAGCTGCTTAAAACCTATTTTTAATTGGCTGATATCACCATAAACAGCCTCTGTAGTGTCTGCATCTGTCGCTAGTAGACTGTTTAATAATGTGTCAAAAGCGGCTTGATTTACTTGGCCCGTTTCAGCAATTTGTTGAACTAATGTCACCGCCTGTATTAAAGCAGCTAGTGCAATGATACGATCTTGTTGTTGATGACTCATGGGTGAATACCCGGTGCATCAGTACTCACAATGATGCCTCCACCTAAACAGTCATCACCTAAATAAAACACCACGGACTGTCCTGGTGTCACTGCACGTTGTGGTTGTTCAAATTCAACCAATATGTTGCCATCCTTATCTTGGTTAATGACACAATTTTGATCTGGCTGGCGGTAGCGTGTTTTTGCTGTGGCTTTACAAGGGAAGCTCGGTGGTTGGCCAGCAACCCAAGATAATTGTTCAGCTTTGAGTGATTGGCTATGTAACCAAGCATGATCACCCTGAACAACATAGAGAATTTTATTTTCCATATCTTTACCGGCAACGAACCAAGGTTCGCCATTACTATCTTTACGACCACCGATACCTAGTCCTTGGCGCTGCCCTAAGGTGTAATACATCAGGCCTGAATGTTGACCAATAACTTCACCGTCAGGTGTTTGCATTTCACCTGGTTGAGCGGGGATATAGCGGCTTAAAAACTCTCGAAATCGACGTTCACCAATAAAACAAATACCGGTGCTATCTTTTTTGTCATGGGTGATAAAGCCAGCTTGCTCAGCGAGTCGTCGTACTTCGGGTTTGGGTAACTCACCTAGCGGAAACAGGGTACGTGATAGTTGTTGTTGACCGAGAGTATATAAAAAATAGCTTTGGTCTTTATTGTGGTCAAGGCCTTTTAATAAATGAAATCGGCCATTACGCTCTTCAACACGGGCATAGTGACCCGTGGCAATCATATAACCACCAAGTTGCATTGCATGCTCTAGAAATGCTTTAAATTTGATTTCACGGTTACATAATATATCAGGGTTAGGTGTGCGGCCTGCTCGATATTCATCAAGGAAGTTTTTAAAAACGAAGTCCCAATATTCCATAGCAAAATTTGCTTCATGAAAGGAAATACCAATCTTATCAGCGACAGAGTTAGCATCGTCACGATCTTCGGCAATGGTGCATTCGCTTTCTTCAGCAAAGTCCACCCAGTTTTTCATGAACATACCTTCAACATCATAGCCTTGTTGTTGGAGCAATAAGGCTGCAACGGAAGAATCTACTCCGCCTGAAAGGCCAACAATGATTTTATCTTTATTTTGTTCTGACATATGTTATTAATTGTGTAATAAGGTTAATGGATAGCGATGTCCTGCAAGGTAATCATTAATGCAGTCCGATACTAATGGACTCCGAAAATCTGCTTTTCTTTGTTGCAATTGTTGTTGATTTAGCCAAAAAGCTTGGTGAATATCAGCATCAAGTGCTTGGTTTGAGTCAAATTCAACCGCTTCACCCGTAAAGCAAAAGCGGATATAAGTATCATTATTTTCAGGGTGTTGCCAGCGGTATATTCCTACTAGCGCTGAAGGTATAAACTGCCAAGCTGTTTCTTCCTGTGTTTCACGAATAACAGCATCAATCAGGCTTTCGCCTGACTCGAGATGTCCCGCGGGTTGGTTGAGCATCATTTTGCCGTCGATTTCTTCTTCGACTATCAGAAAGCGATTTTTTTGTTCGATGACCGCGGCGACGGTTGTTCTTGGTGTCCAAATCATCAGCAGATTTTATCATGGCCAACATAGAAGTAGACACTGAAACTTGTCGCCATTGTCCCGATGTAAGATCATTTATAGTCCAAGGCCCTATGGCATAACGAATAAGGCGCAATGTTGGATGGCCTATTGCAGCAGTCATTCGGCGTATTTGGCGGTTTTTTCCTTCCGTTATTTTCAGTTCTAGCCATTGTGTCGGGATAGATTGCCGTTGCCGTATTGGCGGATCTCGTGGCCAAATATCTGGTGGAGAGATTAAACGAGCTTTAGCAGGGCGAGTGAAGCCATCTTTTAGTTCTATGCCCTGTCGTAAGTTTTCCAGTGCAGACTCATCTGGAATATTTTCAATTTGAACCCAATAGGTTTTTTCTAGTTTGTGGGCAGGATCAGTTATTAAATGTTGTAACTGACCCGAATCAGTGAGTAATACTAAACCCTCACTATCACGGTCAAGACGACCAGCAGGGTATACATTGGCGACATTGACAAAGTCTTTTAATGTTTGTCGACCCGCATCATCGGTAAATTGAGTGAGGACGTTATAAGGTTTATTAACAATAATAAGTTTTGACATTTATGCGTAAGGATCTGATGTGTTAGAATGCCCTGCTTTAATTTTAGGGAACAATAATGGCTTTTGATCATATCAGTGTACCGGATAATGGCTCGGCAATACGTGTTAATGCCGATTTTTCCTTAGATGTGCCTAACAATCCGATCATTCCTTTTATTGAAGGGGATGGTATTGGTTCTGATATTACGCCAGCTATGATTGATGTTATCAATGCCGCGGTTGCTAAAGCCTATGGTGATGAACGACAAATTGCGTGGATGGAAGTCTACGCGGGTGAAAAAGCAACCAAAATTTATGGTGACGATCAATACTTACCCGAAGAAACTTTTCAAGCTTTAAAAGATTATGCCGTATCTATTAAAGGACCTCTGATGACGCCAGTAGGTGGTGGTATGCGTTCTTTGAATGTTGCCTTGCGTCAAAGGTTAGACTTATATGTGTGCCAACGCCCAGTCAGATATTACCCTGGAACACCTAGCCCTGTTAAAGCACCTGAAAAGATTGATATGATCATTTTTCGTGAAAACTCTGAAGATATTTATGCCGGTATTGAGTGGGCTGCTGAAAGTGATGATGCAAAAAAGCTTATTTCATTTTTACAGAATGAAATGGGTGTGACTAAAATTCGTTTCCCTGAGACATCAGGTATTGGTATTAAGCCTGTTTCGCGTGAAGGAACAGAGCGTTTAGTACGTAAAGCCATTCAATATGCTATTGATAATAATCGTGATTCGGTCACTATTGTGCATAAAGGCAATATTATGAAGTTTACTGAAGGAGGCTTCAAACAATGGGCTTATGATCTGGCAGCAACAGAGTTTAATGCAGCACCTTTAGATGGTGGAGAGTGGAAATCATTTAACAACCCGAACACAGGTAAAGAGATTGTCATTAAAGATTGTATTGCTGATGCTTTCTTACAAGAAATTCTGTTACATCCTTCCGCTCATAATGTCGTGGCAACGTTAAATTTGAATGGTGATTATATTTCTGACGCTTTAGCCGCTCAGGTAGGAGGGATTGGTATTTCACCTGGTGCAAATTTATCTGATGTAGTCGCGATGTTTGAGGCAACTCATGGCACCGCACCAGCATTAGCAGGTAAAAACATGGCCAATCCATCGTCGTTAATATTGTCGGCTGAGATGATGTTACGTCACCTTGGCTGGGATGAAGCTGCAGATTTAGTTATAGCAGGTATTGCGGGCGCGATTAGTGATTCTCAGGTGACATGTGATTTAGCTGAAATGGTGGGCGTGCAAGCAATTAGTAGTAGTGATTATGCTGCTGCTGTTATAGAAAAAATGGTGTAACGAGTCGTTATAAAATATCAAAAACAGTTTTAGGAGAGGAAAATAATAATGAAAATAGCAGAAAATACAGTGGTATTAATCGACTACACTTTAACTGATAATGAAGGCGAAGTTATTGACAGTTCAGAAGGTGCTGGTCCTCTAGCTTATTTGCAGGGTGCGGGTAATATTATTACAGGTCTTGAAGAAGCTTTGTTGGGAAAAGAAGCGGGTGATAAAGTCAAAGCGAGTATTGAGCCTGCTAAAGCCTATGGCGAACGTCACGAAGATATGAGACAAGAAGTACCAAAAGAATTGTTTGGTGGTATTGATAATATTGAAGTTGGCATGCAGTTCCAATCTGAAACTGACCAAGGCCCAGTGATGGTAACCGTTGTTGAGATTAGTGAAGAGATGATCACCGTTGATGGAAATCACCCTTTAGCCGGTGTACATTTGAACTTTGATGTGAATATTCGTGAAGTACGTGAGCCCAGCGAAGAAGAACTTGAGCATGGTCATGTTCATGGTGAAGGTGGACATCACCACGAAGAGTAAATTTAAGGTATAGTATCTGTATTGTATACTTTCAATGAAGAAAGGCGGGTTTTATAACTCGTCTTTTTTCGTTTTTAAACCTAATATTTAAATCAAAACTATGGATAAATTAGTAAAACTTAACCAACAATTTGGCATCAAAGAGCAATTAAAATTTGTTCAAGATAGTGGTGACCATATTATGATTGATATTGATAATGTGCATGCTCGTGCAAGAATTTCCTTGTATGGCGGACAGGTACTGTCTTATCAACCACAGGGTGAAGCTGAAGATTTACTTTTTTTAAGTGATATCGCTTATTTTCAAGAAGGTAAGGCAATAAGAGGTGGAATTCCTATCTGCTGGCCATGGTTTGGTGATGATCCTTCTGGTTTGGGGCGGCCTGCACATGGCTTTGCACGTAATCAGAATTGGACAGTGTTAGAAACCAAATCGTTAGCAGATGACACAACACTGGTTATATTGAGCCTGAAAGATTCAACTGATAGTTTGGCTGTGTGGCCATACAAATTTGAATTAGTGATTGAAGTTTCAGTAGGCAACACTTTAGGACTAAATCTAATATCAAAAAATTTGGGTAATGAAGCATTCAGTATTACTCAATCATTGCATACCTATTTGCAAGTTGCAGATATAGAGCAGGTGGCGGTGAAGGCGTTAGACGATATTAGCTATGTCGACAAAACGGATCAATTTAAATACAAAACCCAAACAGGTGATGTTGTCGTATCAGCAGAAATAGATCGTATTTATCAGTCTCACCCTGAACAGCTGATTTTAGTTGATGAATCTTTAAACCGCCAGATAGTGATCAATTCTAAAGGTAATAAAACTGCCGTGATATGGAATCCATGGATTGATCTAGCAGCCTCAATGGCTGATCTTCATGATGATGCTTATCAACATTTTATTTGCGTTGAAGCGGCAAATGCTGCTGAAGATATTGTAACAATTCCGGCTGGTGGACAATATTCTCTACAAAGTGAGTATTCGGTAAGTAGAGGTTAAATTATTAGCCAGCTAACCATTGTTGGCGTATTTTGTCACGGTTAATGAACAGCCATTGAATAGCAATAATGGGGATAGCTGAAATAATCTTGCCATCCAGTAGTAATTGATACACTTCATCAAATTTCAATGTGGTGACAGCGATATCTTCATCTTCGTCATCTAGCCCGTGAACACCTCCGACATGGCTTGTATCCACTTTTCCACAAAATAAAGTCAGTAACTCCGAGGTGCCGCCAGGCGAAGTAAAAAAGTCATTAATTTTTATTAATTGTTGTATTTCACAGCCAGATTCCTCAACAGATTCGCGGTAAGCCACTTCTTCTGCGGTTTCTCCGGGTTCGATGGCTCCAGCTACTATTTCTAATAACCAAGCTTGATCAGGTATTTGTATGGCACCGATCCTGAATTGTTCGATGATGACCACTTCGTCACGGTGTGGATCATAGAGTAATACTGCCACACAGTTACCCCGGTGAAATACTTCACGCGTCATGGTGTTGCTCCAACCACCTTGGTATAAAGTATGTTTAAGCGTATATTTTTTTAGACTAAAAAAACCTTGATAAGGTGTAGTTTCTTCAACAATAGAGAATTGTTTTTTACTCATAATTTTAAGGTGAGATGATGTTCGTGCTATTTTTTTTAATGGGTTCAAAAGCATGCTTAGTGGCGATGCCTTCCAAACGGCGAAGTGAGGCTGTAAAAACAGTGCCTCCTTTTTCTATATGCTCCAACTTAACCGGTAGATAATTAAGTGTTGGTGCACACCAAAGTGTCGTTTCACGGCCTTTAGGTSGATCGCGTAGCCGWGTGAGTTTTATGGTGGCTATTTTGCCAAGTGGCGTAGAGACGACTTCTTCTCCCAGGATGGCAATTTTATAGGTCTTTAATTTGCCGCCATCGGCAATGCGGTATTTAATGTTTGTTTTTTTGTCACTAAGATCAAGCATTAGAGCAAGCTGATAAACTAATTTATCAAGGGTGTTTTTTTCTAGAACAAGTCGCCAAGGATGTTTTTTATCATCAATATGTACTCGTTGAGTGTGCCAATCAAAAGTCAGACTGAGATATTTATCCTTTTTACCACCAGTGCGTTGATAGAGGTAGGATAGAGGGCGAATAAATTGGTCATTTTTTTGCCAAATACTGGTTTCTTCTACAAGATCTGGTTTGAAAAAAGCGAATATTCCTTTGGCTTGTGTCGATGACTTAAATGTTCGAGTACCATCATTATTTGTTGATAAACTTCGCTTTAATTCACCCGCAGGCAGTCCATTGAGCTTAACTGAATAGTTGGCTGAAAAGTCGGGGATCTCATGGGCTATGAGGCCTGAAGACAATATAACTAGCAGAATAAAACTGAGGAATCGGGTCATCATGCTTTTACATCCATGACTTAAGTATATCAGGGCTTATTGTTAGTTTTTGGGGCTAGAAGTTGCTTAATTGCATTTGGATACAGCTTATGTTCCTGCTCTAGCACTCTTGCAGCTAAAATATTGGCCGTATCATCTTTCAAAATTGGTACATATGCTTGTAAGACTACAGGACCATCATCAAGTTCTGGTGTGACAAAATGAACACTGGCACCATGTTCTTTTTCACCGGCATCAATGGCTCGCTGATGTGTGTTTAAGCCCTTGAATTTAGGTAGTAAAGAGGGGTGAATGTTAATTAGTTTTCCAGAAAAATGATGGACAAAATCGCTAGTCAAAATACGCATAAAACCAGCTAAGATAACTAAATCAGGTGAATAGTGGTCTATTTCTTGTGCTAGTGCTTGGTCAAAAAGCGCCCGTGATGCAAATTGTGTGTGATCGATCACCGCTGTAGTAATATTTTCTTGTTGAGCGAATTTAAGTCCGGCAGCATCAGGGCGATTACTAATAACGGCTGCAACTTTGACGGATAATTTGTCGTTTTGAATAGCTTTAATAATAGATCGCATATTGCTGCCACGGCCTGATATCAGGATAACAATGGCTGGAATCGGGACAGAGGCTTGCATTAGTTGGTAATAATCACTGCTGGTGTTGATTGCTCTGATGTTTCGATATAGCCGATTTGGAATGCTGTCTCCCCAAGTTTTGCCAATAATAATAATGTTTTTTCAGCATCATCTTTAGCGATGCAGATAACCATACCTATCCCATTATTAAAGGTACGATACATCTCCTCGTCAACAACATTACCTTGTTGTTGCAGCCAATCGAAAATGGCAGGGCGCTGCCAACTATTCGCATTGAGTACTGCTCGAACACCATCGGGTAAAACACGTGGAATATTTTCTAATAAGCCACCGCCAGTGATATGTGAAAGCGCATGAATTTCAATTTTATCATGGAGTTGAAGAAGTGATTTAACGTATATTCTTGTTGGAGTTAATAGCTGTTCTCCTAAGGTGCTATCGCCAAAAGGTGTGGTTAAATCATCTTCGCTTCGCTCGAGTATTTTACGTATTAATGAATAACCATTTGAATGAGGCCCTGATGAAGCTAAGCCAATTAATACATCTCCAGCCTGCACTTTACTACCGTCAATGACATTATCTTTTTCGACAACACCGACACAAAAACCGGCTAAATCATAATCACCATCTTGATACATGCTGGGCATTTCAGCTGTTTCACCGCCCACTAAGGCTGCACCAGATAAACGACAACCATCAGCAATACCTGAGATAACTGATTCAGCAACATCAATATCTAACTTACTGGTGGCATAATAATCTAGAAAAAATAGCGGTTCAGCCCCTAGTACAATAATGTCATTGACACACATTGCGACCAAATCAATCCCAATGGTGTTATGGATCCCTGATTCAATAGCGAGGCGAAGTTTAGTCCCTACGCCATCAGTACCAGAAACTAATACCGGCTGTTTATATCGATCGAGTGGTAATTCAAACATGCTACCGAAGCCACCTAAACCTGCCATAACACCTGGGCGCTTAGTCTTTGCCGCTAAGGGTTTGATGCGATCGACCAAGGCATTACCAGCCTCTATGTCTACGCCAGCGTCACGGTAGCTTAATGATGTGGTAGTGGAGTCCACAGAGTGAGTCATCGTAAATTCCTGAAGTTAAAAAGTGGCCTTCACGCCATAAGGAAGCGCCGATCTACTCATCAGATTGTCTGTTGTGAATAAATCATTACTACCATAAAAACAGCGTGATAGAATACCACAATGCATAGATTATTTTTTGTTCTAATTTCGTTGATTTCGACCAGTGGCTTTACTGCCGAGGTGGATAATTTGTATCAATCCTATACGCCGGTGGCAACACAAAGTGAGCAAGAGCGTACAGCAGCGGCTCCTGAGATATTACGGCAAGTTATTCTTAAGGTAGTGGGTGACCGGTCAGCTTTGGATGTAACAGATATTAGTAGTGTGTTGAGTGAAGCTAATAATCTAGTTCATCAATATCAATATCAGCGATTAAATAAGAGAAGTGACGACTTAACTGAGCCTGATAGATTAGCTTTATTAGTGACGTTTAATGCCGTCAGTTTAAATGAATCTTTAATAAATTTAGGCTTGCCTATCTGGGGCCAGCGGCCGGAAGTATTATTATGGATGGCGATCGATAATGGGAAAAAACGCACTATCTTAGGATCGGAAACAGATAATTCACTGGTCACTATTATTGATGATGCTGCTGATCAGCGAGGTCTACCACTCATTTTGCCGCTGATGGATTTACAAGATCAGGCAGAAGTTAAGACGACAGATATTTGGGGAGACTTCACCAGTGTTATTTCACAAGCATCACAACGTTACGGTTCTTCGGTTAATCTGCTTGCTAAAGTGTCATTACAATCTAAAAATTTCAGTCAAATTACTTGGCGTATGTTGATTAATGGCGAGTCAGAACAATGGCAATCACGAGGTAATATTGATAGTGCATTACAGGCAGGAATAGAAGAGCTGACAGATAGATTAGCAAGGCGTTTTTCACAAGTGATTACTAATGAAAATACTCAGCAGCTTTCATTGCAAATTGACAATATAGACGATTATGCTGATTATTCTCGAGTCATGAACTACTTATCGAGCTTGCAATATGTGTCTGATATCCAATTAACTAGCCTATCATCTGGCCAATTTGAAGTGGATGTATCACTCAAAGGATCGCTGTCAGTATTTAATGAAACATTGAAAGTAGGGCGTGTTTTAGTCGAACAAGACTCATCTTTTAATACTCATGTTATTCGGTATCGGTTATTGCCTTGAAGCGACAAGATATTCCAAATATCATTTCAGTGCTAAGAATTGTTCTGATTATTCCCATAGTGTGGACAATGTTAGCTGGACAATTTGCTTTAGCACTAATACTCTTTTCTATTGCTGGCGTGTCTGATGCTGTCGATGGTTTTCTCGCCAAACATTATCACTGGGAAAGCCGTTTAGGTTCCATTCTTGACCCTATAGCTGACAAATTATTGCTGATAAGCAGTATTTTCACCTTGACTTGGGTTGGTCTGTTACCGCTATGGTTGCTATGGTTAGTGTTGGTTCGTGATATTTTTATTGTGGTTGGAGGTTTAGCCTACCATCATATTTTAGGTGAGTTTAGCCTAAAACCCTTGTGGAGTAGTAAAATTAATACTGTGTTGCAGATTAGCTTGGTATTATGGGTGGTGCTTGATCAGATAAGTGTCATTGATATGAAACAAGTGATCACGATTAATCAATGGTTGGTTGTCGCCAGCATTATTAATAGTGGATCAGAGTATATATTGGTATGGGGGATCCAGGCATGGAAGCAAATGAGAAAATAGTTATTTCAGATAGCAATAAATTACTTATTGTTATTGTGCTATTTTTGTTTGGTTGGCTATTTTACCTTTTGTCACCCGTGCTTACACCTTTCTTTATCGCCGCTTTGTTGGCTTATTTAGCTGATCCTGTTGTTGATAGATTAGAACAATACAAGCTATCTCGTACCGTATCTGTATCCATCGTTTTCGGTATTTTATTGATAGTGGCTTTATTACTACTATTAGTACTTTTCCCCTTATTAACCGCGCAAGTTGGTGCACTATTTAAGCGGTTACCTGATTATTTGCTAGTGTTTCAATCAAGTGTAACGCCTTGGTTAGACTCTTTTGGCTTCCCGATTGATTTGTTTGATATAGACACTATCAAACAGGCGTTAGCAAATTATTGGACAGAAGTCGGTCAAGTTGCAGGTGGGCTGTTTAGTTATATGACACGTTCTAGTGTCGTTGTACTTCAATGGTTTGCTAACTTGGTATTAGTGCCCGTCGTTACCTTCTATTTGTTACGAGACTGGGATTTACTAGTCGCTCGATTTAGAGAATTATTGCCACGCCGCTATTCGGCTAAATTTATTGAGTTATCACTTGAATGTGATGAAATGTTAGCTGCATTTATCCGGGGACAGTTAATGGTCATGTTAGCTTTAGCCACTATTTATACCATTGGTTTGGCCATGATTGGGCTTGAATTAGCATTGCTCTTGGGTGTGATAGCGGGTGTAATGAGTTTTGTACCTTACCTTGGATTAGTGGTGGGTATTGCTTTAGCAGGATTGGCTGCCTTTTTTCAATTCCACGAATGGTTACCCGTGTTGATGGTGGCAGGTGTTTTCAGCGTTGCTCAAGCAATAGAAGGCACAGTACTAACCCCTAGGTTTGTGGGTGAACGTATCGGTCTTCATCCCGTTGCTGTTATTTTTGCTGTATTAGCCGGAGGGCAACTATTTGGCTTTACCGGTATTTTACTTGCTCTACCTGTGGCAGCAGTGGTGATGGTCATATTAAGACATGCGCATCAACGCTATCTAGACAGTGAACTGTATTTGTAAATAACGACAATGACAATGACAGCAACACAATTACCATTGCGGCTATCACCCCACGAGATCCTAAAACTAGATAATTTTTATTTTTCTCAAGGTGAGCTTAGTCATGCTTTAAATAAATTTTGCACGACTGAGGGTGTAGATTTTATCTATCTCTGGGGAGCAGAAGCTACCGGAAAATCCCATTTATTAATGGCCTGTACAGAACAACTTCAACAAGCTGGTCATCAAGTGATATACCTCTCCTTAGCAGAACTTATGCTGACTGCTGAACCCGAGGTATTAGCATCGATTGAACAGGTGGATTACTTATGTTTTGATGATATTGATGCTATTGCCGGTTTTGCCGAGTGGGAGGAAGCGTTATTTCATTGTTTTAATCGCCTGCGCAGTGGGCAAGGAAAATTATTGGTCGCTGCAAATGATAGCCCTGCAAATGTGACTTTTAGCTTGGCTGATTTGCGATCTCGAATGGCAACAGCATTGATATACCAGCTTAGTTTATTGACAGATGAAGCTAAACAACAAGCATTACAACTTCAAGCGCATTCTCGAGGCTTAATACTTCCTGATGAAGTGGCCCTATACCTACTTCGTCACCATGGGCGAGACATGAAGACGCTAATAACCGTTTTACAACAACTAGATCGTGCTTCATTGGCTGCAAAGCGTCGTCTTACCATACCTTTTGTAAGTCAAACATTAGCCAATGGGTGAGGCAACAGAACTGACCCTGATTCTGCCAAACTTGGCACCTATTATTCAGCAGAAACTGAATAATGAATTATTGACTAGTACATTAAGAAAGGTGATCAATAAAGCTGCTTTTCAAACTATTGATAGTGGTTTAGATCGTCGTTTATTTAATCATTTCAGTCGCGAACTAATCGATAGCAAAGATCTACCGATGGCAGCTCTGCGTCATCCTGAACAAATGACACTTTGTGCAGATCCATGCTATTTACACACTGATCGTGATCAATTAATACTATTTGCGGACCAATTGGCGATTACCCCACAAGAAACTGAAATTTTTATCAACACAATTCAGCCATTGTTAACAGAGTTTGGTGCAATATTGACAGCAGATAATGAGGAACATTGGACGATGTCTTTATCATCCATGCCAGACTTAACATTTACCGCTCTGTCTGATCTGAAAAACAAACCTATAAATGATAATTTATTAACGGGGGCAGATCAGCAAGACTGGTTACGATTGTGGAACGAAATTCAGATGATCTTGTTTGATTTACCGATCAATCAACAACGTATTTCTGCTGGAAAATTTCCAATTAATAGTCTATGGCTCTGGGGCAAAGGTCAATTTAGTGTTAATGCTGCTCATTGGCATAGCACAATGGGCTCGTATCGTTTATTAGCACAATTGGCTGATGTCGCAAATATTAGTCACAGTGACAGCATATCTAACGTCACAGAATTATCTGGCGGACGGCATTTAATCGTGTATGAAGCACTCAATTTAGACAATGATTGGCAGCAGCAGCTACAACAAATAGAACAGAGGTTATTGCAGCCACTTTGGCAAAACCTAAAAAAGTATAAATTATCATCTTTAACTATTGAAATTCCACATTATGGGCAATATCATCTCAAACCATTCGATTGTTGGAAATTCTGGTAATGACCAACAATATTGAACAAAGAGATTGCTCGGGTTGGCAACAGCTACCCTCAACATGGTCAGATAGTTTAAGGAAAATATTGGCGGCACGAGGGGTTAAATCCGCAGATGACTTAGTTTATCCATTGGCTGATCTACCTAAGCCCGAGCAAATGTTAGGTATGGATAAGGCGGTAGCATTACTTGCACAGGCACTCTGTGAAGATCAGCGAATAATGATCGTGGCCGATTTTGATAGTGATGGTGCAACAAGTTGTGCTTTGGCTATTCGAAGTTTACGTGCCATGGGTGCTAAACAGCTTGATTTTATTGTCCCTAACCGCTTTGTGCACGGTTATGGTCTGACACCTGAGCTATTAGATGATATTCCGCTAGAAAATCAACCAGACCTATTGGTGACGGTTGATAATGGTATTGCCAGCTTAGCTGGTGTAGATGCGGCACATGCACGAGGCATCAAAGTATTAATAACAGATCATCATTTACCGGGAGAACAGTTACCAGATGCTGATGCGATCATTAATCCAAACCAAGACGGTGATACCTTTCCCAGTAAAAACCTAGCAGGTGTGGGGGTATGCTTTTATTTGCTGCTAGGGTTACGCCAGTATTTAAGGCAACAACATTGGTTTGAACAGCAACAGCTGCCACCGCCAAAAATGAATAGTTTTTTAGATCTTGTTGCGTTAGGGACGGTGGCTGATGTTGTGCCACTAGATAAATTGAATAGAACTTTGGTGAATATTGGTCTGACACGGATCCGTCAAGGGCTTGCTTGTGCAGGTATTAATGCTTTAATTAGTATTGCTGGCAAAACAGTGGCAAATTTAGCAACAACAGATCTTAGTTTTTCAGTTGCACCTCGGTTAAATGCTGCGGGGCGAATGGAAGACATGAGTAAGGGGATCCATACTTTATTGACTGATGATGTTAATGAAGCGTTATCTTTAGCACAAACGTTAGACAACATTAATCAACAACGACGTAGTGTTGAAAAAGATATGCAGCAACAAGCGTTAGCCATGCTGCAAGAACTTGAATTTGAAAATGACAAGAAACCATTGGGTTATTGTTTATATAACGCTGATTGGCACCAAGGTGTGATTGGGCTTTTAGCCTCTCGAATTAAGGAACGTCAGCACCGACCAGTGATTGTATTTGCCCAAGGTAGTGATGGCGAGATTAAGGGGTCAGCCCGATCAATCACCGGTATTCATATACGTGATGTATTGGCGTTAGTCGCTAATCAGGCACCTGAAATGCTCAATCGCTTTGGTGGTCATGCTATGGCTGCTGGATTAACACTCGCACAACAGGATCTACCTCGCTTTGAATCGTTATTTTTATCTGCTTTGCAGCAGATGGTTGATCCTTCTGTACTAGAGCAGACATTATTATCTGATGGTGAATTAGATATCAAAGAAATATCACTAGATCTTGCTGAGTTATTACCAACGGCAGCACCTTGGGGGCAGGCCTTCCCTGAACCCAGATTTCATGGTCAGTTTTTAGTGGAAAAGATCAGATCAGTAGGTCAGCAGTCTGAACATCTTCGCTTAGTGCTTCGTTTAGATGATGGCCGTAGTATTGTTGCGATTGCCTTTCGTCAACAACAACCAGACTGGTTACATGAGGATGGAAAGGTTATCTTGAGATACCAGTTGGCAGTGAATGAGTTTAGACATCAACGAAATGTACAGCTGATAGTAGATGAAGTATTAAACGTTAATGAATGAATAAAAAAAGCCCTATCATCAAGGATAAGGCTTTTAATGAGCATGCGTAAAATAATATTATTCTGAGCGGCTAGTGACTTCTAATAAATGATAGCCAAACTGTGTTTTTACTGGGCCTTGGACTGTATTCATCGGCGCTGAAAATACCACCTCATCAAATTCAGGTACCATCATACCTGGGCTGAACTCGCCTAAATCACCACCTTGGTTGCTAGATGGACAAGAAGAGTTTTTTTTAGCGACATCTGCAAAATCAGCGCCTTGTTCAATTTTATTTTTAAGCTCCAAACAGGTTTCTTCACTGTCTACTAGAATATGTCGTGCGGTTGCTTTAGCCATCAGTATTTCCTAAATATAATTGCAATATTAAAGCCGTATTATAACAAGCAAATGAACAAATCATAATAATGGTGTTATTAAATCGTTATTTTTAATGTGTTGCCTTCGAATTCAATCGTGTCTCCAGCAATGATTTTTTTGCGTTTTCTTGTTTCAATATCACCATTGACAATGACTTTTCCTGCAGCAATGATGATTTTGGCTTCAGCGCCACTGCTGGCAAGCCCTTCAAACTTTAATATTTTGTATAGTTCAGTAGGCGAATTTTGGAGTACAACAGCTGTTATTGTTTTTGTCATAATATAAATAATTAAAGTGTGAAGTTGGTCATTAAATTTTTAGCTGTTAGCAGTATCATCTATGGGTTGATAGATTGTAAATTTAAGGCATCGAATAATGAAACATTTAGTTAATGTGATCCAGGCAATCATCATCATCATGATAGCTTACCCCGTTTTTTATATTTGGGATACCAATAGGGTGGCCCAATTTTGTAAAAGCATTGAGCCGGGTATCAGTACTGATCAATTAGCGAGTTTAGTGGATGAATATAGTGTCACAATGATGATATCTACGGGTTCAGATGGCCGGTGGTTATCATCAATTGATGCACTTTCTCCTTTTACTGACTACAGCTGCAAAATTCAAGGTGTAGCAAATATTATTGCAACTGCTGAAATTATTGAAGATGAGTAAGGTTTTTATCCACCTGACACATAGTTGATCATAATACCTGCCGCGACAGCAGAGCCAATCACACCGGCAACATTGGGCCCCATTGCATGCATTAATAAGAAATTATGGGGATCAGATTCTAAACCTAGTTTATTCGATACTCGTGCTGCCATGGGCACAGCAGAAACACCGGCAGAACCAATAAGAGGGTTGATACCACCTCCGCCTATTTTATTCATTATTTTGGCCATAATAACGCCTGATGCGGTACCAATTGAAAAAGCAATCATGCCTAGCACTAAAATACCTAAAGTAGTGAAGTCTAAAAACTTGTCAGCACTTAGTTTAGAACCAACAGCAAGCCCAAGGAAAATAGTGACTGTATTAATCAGTGAGTTTTGCGTGGTATTACTCAAACGATCTACTACGGCACATTCTTTCATTAAGTTACCAAAACAAAACATCCCTAATAATGGTGCGGCATCGGGTAATAAAAAGGCCACTAGCAACAGCAGTAACAGTGGGAAGATAATTTTCTCACGGTGAGACACCTCACGTTGTTGTACCATTTTGATCTTACGTTCAGCTTCCGTGGTTAACGCACGCATAATAGGTGGCTGGATTAAGGGGACTAGGGCCATATATGAATAAGAAGCAACGGCAATAGCACCTAATAAATCTGGCGCTAGTTTACTGGCCACATAAATGGAGGTTGGCCCATCGGCACCACCAATAATACCGATGGCAGCAGCATCAGCCAAAGTGAAATCTAACTGAGTGTAGGTTGATAGCAGGATAGCACCAATTAAGGTAGCAAAAATACCAAACTGAGCAGCAGCACCAAGAAATAATGTTTTGGGATTGGACAGTAGAGGGCCAAAATCAGTCATGGCGCCTACACCCATAAATATAATCAGCGGGAAGGCACCACTTTCGATACCAACACTATAGAAAATATGTAGTATACCGCCCACTTCAGCCAAACCTGCACCCGGTATATTGGCGAGTACACCACCAAAACCGATGGGTACTAATAGTAAAGGTTCAAAATTTTTGTTGATAGCCAAATAAAGCAATAACATGCCAATGACAATCATTACACCTTGCCCCGCTGTCATTTGATAGAGACCGCTGTTATGCCATAGTTGTAATAGTTGATCCATCTCTAGCCCTTTTTATGCGAGTGAAACGAGTTGATCGCCGACCTTAACAGCGTCACCCGGTTTAATAGATATTGATGTAATAACACCTGATTTTTCAGCTACAATTTGAGTTTCCATTTTCATAGCTTCAAGAATAACTAAGACGTCGCCTTGTTGTACTTGTTGTCCTACATTGACCTCAACCTTCCAAATATTACCTGCTAATGGCGCCGTAATGGGATCTCCATCCATTGCGGGTGCGGGTGTAGTTGTTAATGCTGGCGCGGGGCTAATATTATTAACATCACCACCTTCATTTACCTGCACTACATAGCTTTGGCCATTGACAGCAATGGTATAAACATCTTCATCACTAGCGGTGTGTGTGGCTGCTTGCGCTGCTTTTAGTGTCGGCACTGGTTCAAATGCATCAGGATTATTTCGGTTGGCTAAGAATTTCAGCCCAACTTGAGTAAATAATGCATAAGTGAGCACATCATCAATTTCTCGTTCGCCTGATTCAAGTTGAATATTGTCGGCATCTGCTTGTTGTCGTAGCTCGGTCACAAGTTTATCCATTTCTGGTTCAATCAAATCCGCAGGGCGACAGGTGATAGCTTCAGTGCCATCAAGCACTCGTTGTTGTAGTTCAGCATTAAAGGGAGCAGGTGCCGCACCATATTCGCCTTTTAATATTCCTGTTGTTTCTGTGGTAATTGTTTTATATCGTTCGCCGGTGAGTACATTAAGTACTGCTTGTGTGCCCACAATTTGTGATGTTGGAGTGACCAAGGCAATATAACCTAAATCTTCACGAACACGAGGGATCTCATCTAAGACTTCATCAAAACGATCTTCAGCATTTTGCTCACGTAACTGGCTTTCCATATTGGTCAACATACCACCAGGTACTTGGGCTGTCAGGATCCGAGAATCAATCCCTTTTAAAGAGCCTTCCCATGGTGCATATTTTTTGCGGACTTCACGGAAATAAGCGGCAATTTCTTCTAATAGTTCAATATTTAAATGAGTATCACGCTCAGTGTCTTCAAATATAGCAACCACAGCTTCGGTAGGTGAATGACCATAAGTCATCGACATACTGGAAATAGCAGTATCAACATTATCAATACCGGCCTCTACACATTTTAAAATAGTGGCCGTTGATAATCCTGTCGTTGCATGAGATTGCATATGGATAGGAATATCAATGGTTTGTTTAAGTTTTGTAACAAGTTCATAAGCAGTGTAAGGCTTAAGTAAACCTGCCATATCCTTAATGCAAAGCGAATGAGCCCCCATATCCTCAATACGTTTGGCTAAATCAAGCCAAGTATTAAGATGATGAACAGGGCTCAGAGTGTATGAAATAGTGCCTTGTGCATGACGGTCATTTTCTTGTACAGCTTTGATAGCTACTTCAAGATTTCGTGGGTCATTCATTGCATCAAATACACGAAAAACATCTACGCCATTAATAGCTGCTCGCTCAACAAATTTTTTGACAACATCATCAGCATAATGGCGGTAACCAAGTAAATTTTGACCACGCAGCAACATTTGTTGAGGTGTATTGGGCATCGCTTCTTTTAAGCTGCGGATACGGTGCCAAGGATCTTCGCCTAAATATCGAATACAGGCATCAAATGTTGCTCCACCCCATGTTTCAACTGACCAATAGCCAACTTGATCAAGTTTTCCGGCAATAGGCAGCATATCTTCAAGTCGCAAACGGGTTGCAAATAATGATTGATGGGCATCACGTAACACAACATCAGTAATGCCTAGAGATTGTTTAGATTCGGTCATATTAATGGCCTTTAGGGTGTTTTTAGATTGATGAGGAAGTGTTATTTRTGGCGAGAGCGGTACTTGTGTACGGCAGCAGCTAAAATTGAGATGACTGTTTTATCATCAGTCACTCTTTCTGGTTGTGCTACAAGAGGACCATGACGAGGAATAAATGCTGTCGGCGAAGGTACACCATCATCAGGTATAGCGCCTACATTTTTTTCATATTTGATGATAATCCATGACATCAATGATGTCACCATAACCAACAATGTTAAAAAGACAAAGACAAAGCCCATACCAAACAACATGAGTGTAATGCCTTCATCTAATAAGCTAGATGCTTCCATCTATCAATACCTCAACCAAGAATAACTATAAACTATTAAATCAATAACTTAACGCCAAACAATCACATATTATAGCATTGTTAGCTCATGGCACATCATTTTCATGATGATATAACAGTGAGTAAAGTTGATCATGAGTTGGCTAATAATACTGTCATAATAGGTAAACTTTTCACCAAACATGAATAAAAATGACCCCTGATAACGCTGATTTTTGGTTTTTACCCCTTGGTGGTACGGGTGAAATTGGTATGAATATGAACCTTTATGGTCATGATAGCCAATGGTTGATGGTCGATTGTGGCGTTATGTTTGAAAAAAATACTGATGTGGATGGCGAGCAAATTTTACATCATCAAGCTCATATTCAAATGGCTGATCCACAGTTTATTGTTGATCACCGTGAATCACTTGTTGGCTTAATTATTACCCATGCCCACGAAGATCATATTGGTGCTGTGCCTTATCTGTGGCAACAATTACGTTGTCCTATCTATACCACAGCATTTACGGCCGAAATTTTAAAACGGAAGTTGTTAGAAGTCGGTTTAGATAAAAAAGTACCTGTGACCATAGTCGAAAAAGGACAACATATAAATATCGGTGTATTTGAGGTGGAATGGGTGGCTCTTACGCATTCTATACCTGATCCTTATGCTTTAATAATCACCACGCCTGTGGGACGAGTATTTCATACTGCTGATTGGAAACTAGATAAACAGCCTGTTATTGGTGAGCATTTTGATGAGACCCGTTATCGTCAGTTAGCTAATGAAAGTATTGATGTCATGGTATGTGATTCAACCAATGCTAACGTTCAAGGTTGGTCAGAGTCTGAGGCCAATCTATATAAGGGATTAAAACATCACATTGCCAATGCGAAAGGTAGGGTGGTTATAACTTGCTTTGGTAGTAATATTGCTAGGATCCATACCATTGCAAAAATTGCACAACAAACTAACCGTCATCTAGGTTTGTTAGGGCGGTCTTTGATCAATAATATGTCTGCAGCACGCAGCTTGGGTTTATGGACATCAGTCGAAACGTTAGTTGACCCTGAACATCTCGGCTATTTACCTTCACATACCGTATTGTTAGTGGTAACTGGGAGTCAAGGTGAACCGCGTACTGCCTTACATAGGTTAAGTTTACATAGTTTTCATGCTATGCAATTAGAGCCTGGAGATACGGTTATTTTTAGCTCTAAGGTCATTCCGGGCAATGAAATGGATATTGAGGCGGTGATTAGTCGGTTGAAAGAGATGCAAGTAGATGTGATTACTGTTGATGATAGTGCCTTGCCTATTCATGCCTCGGGCCACCCTGCAGTTGAAGAATTAACAACAATGTATGAATGGATAAAGCCTGATTGTGTCATTCCTGTCCACGGAGAACCGCATCATATTAAGGCTAATGCCAAGGTGGCAAAATCAGTTGGTATTTCAGAGCAGTTATTGGGCAAGAATGGTGATCTTTTTTTTATTGCACCGGTAAAAGGAATACGAAGAAATGCCGTAAAAACAGGACGTTTGGGCGTGAAAAACAAGAAGCTGGTCAAATTATAAGCAAATAAATGGGCTGATGATGATAAGCAATAACATTTTATGTTAACGTGAGTTTATGAACGACGAAAATCGTAAATATATCCGACACCCGGTTGATATACCAATAGTGTTAACGGTAGCTGATGAACTTGATACTCAGTATACCAAGGATATATGTGCGGGTGGTTTATGTTTTGTATGTGATCATGCTGTCAAAGCCGGTCAGCATATACAAATCGCTATTTCAACATACAAATTTGTTTTTGATGCAGAAGGTATTGTGTGTTGGTGCAGATCTGACGGCCAAGCCTATTTAATAGGGATGGCTTTTCAAGATAAATCTGTGGCCTATGCCGTACGTATGGTTGAGCAAATTTGCCATATTGAAAATTATCGGCAGCAGATTTTAGCTAAAACAGGTGTTGAATTAAGTAATCAACAAGCAGCCCAACAATGGATAGATAAACATGCGGGCAGTTTCCCTATTATCTAGACATTAACATCAAAAGAAGGTTTTCTTCTATCACTAGGCAAGCGACGCTCAAGTGCAGCACTAATAGGTTTCATTTTTCTGCGATCGAACTGCCTTCTTCTTTCCGCGTGATCTTCAGTTGAAGGTTTATCTTCATTAATAGGCTTTACAGGCACAACTTGGCTAGGCGTGTTCATAATTGTTGATGTGTAGGTAAATACACGTGGTATTTCAATCATAACGTTGTATCTCGTATAGTTACAAGATGTATCGGCATGATTTTAAACAACTTTAATTTTCACCATCACTTGTGTTACATCGCAGAGAGATTACATTAATTAAATAAGATTAGGTATGCTTTATAACCTTTTGAATATTAATAATATATTGTGATTTATTTTGGTGTTAATATATGCTTATTTGAAACACAAATAAAGCGGCTATTTATACCAGATGTTGATGCTTTTTCAGTGTTGATATTAGGTGTTCTTATCTAGAATATTAGTGGGTTCTCCATCAAGACTCTGTTGGTTATTTTGTTGCCAATATCGCTGAATACCTTCAGCACCTTTTTTTATTGCCCAGTTGGTGAGTTGCTGTCTTTCTTCAACAAAGTCATATAAGGGTACCGCCATCCCGCAAGAAGTTTGAACAAGGTTGATGTCGACATCAAATATTTGTCTTGCGCCAGAGATTGGCTGAAATAGGCAATATAGATCCTGCCACTGAGGGTCATTTTTGTGGATGACTTGAGCAGTACCATACAGTCTCAAAATCATAGGCTGTCCCTCAAAAGCGGTAAACATAATAGTCATCCGAGAGTTTTGTTGAATATGAGCAGATGTTTCATTGCCGCTGCCCGTCACATTCAACCAAACCACTCTATTTTTATTGATAACACGTAAAGAATCCATACCTTTAGGTGAAATATTAATCTTACTATCAGCTGTTGCTGTGCCGACAAAGAAGATATGTTGTTGTTTGATAAATTGTTCTAATTTAGCTGATATTTTTGCAAATTTTTGGCTCATATCATTATTTCCTGATGGACATTTTTAGAAAAATACTGGGGTGATAGGATCACATGGAGGTTAATTTCAAAAATTATTTTGATGTTTTCAATAAAAGGGCCATTGTTTTACTGCTTTTGGTCTCCCCAAACAATCGTTATACTTCGTATTACATATAAAAGCGAGTCATTAATGGTCAATAAAGTCAGCTTAAAACCAGCTCTTATTCTTCAAATAACACGTAATAGCATTCGCTTGTTAACGTTAATATCACCTTTTTTAGCGGCACGTTTAGTCAATTATCTTTGGTTCAAAACACATCGGTTTACCGAGCCAAAGCGAGAACAAAAAGTATTACAAACAGCACGATGGCAGACTTTGAAGATAGAAAATAATGAAATTCAACTCTATATCTGGGGTGAAAATAACCTGCCAACAGTCTTGCTTGTGCATGGGTGGAATGGCCGTGCAGCTCAATTGGGTGCCTTTGCACAAGATTTGGCAGAACAGGGCTGTCGAGTGATTGGCTTTGATGCACCAGGGCATGGTCGTTCATCAGCTAACAATACAAATCTTCCAGCAATTAGTCGAGTGATTAAGATGATTGTGAGTGAATACGGTCCGTTTAGGGCGGGGATTTCACATTCATTTGGTGGTTTATGTTTAATCCATGCGCTGACGGAGGGTGCTGAAATAAGCAAGGTAGTTTGTATCGCGTCACCCTCGACGGTAGAAAGAATGGTAATTATGTTTGCTAAAAAACTTCAGATCCAGGCAAATATTTTAGATCGACATATGCGTTTGCTTGAACAACAATTCGGGCTAGATATATGGCAACGATTTTCTATGCCAAATATGATCAATAAGCTGACAATACCTGGCTTGATTATCCATGATAAAGATGATGACGATGTTCCCGTTATCAGAGGTGAGGAAATTGCTCGCTCATGGAAAAATAGTGAACTTGTGGTGACTTCAGGTTTGGGCCATCGACGAATTTTAGGTGATAAGGCCATGATAAAAAAAGTCACACAATTTATTAAGGCTGCATGATGGTATCTGAAATATAGATTTTGCCACTGACAAGGATCTGTGCTCTTAAACCTGCTTTGTTAACCATATGTTCCAATACTTCAGGGCCTATCATTGTCGATAGATGATGACATGGCTCACAGAGTCTGATCCCCTTGAGTTTTACGTTGCCAATAGTAAATTCTTTATCAACAAGGTCGTTTAATCTAATACCTTGGGTGACAATATTTCTTCGAAACTTGGCAGCACAATAGTTCAGCTTTGTTATTTTATTGAAGCTATCAATTTCTTCTTGCTCTATCAGCGTCATTTCAAACTCAGGTAAATCTTTTAGTTGACTAGAAAATGTACCTTGTGCTGAATAGTATCGATCACCCACAATACCTTTGCCAGCTTGTGCCTCAGCGACTGGGTATGATCGTAACTCACCTTGTTTATCCCCAGAGAATAAAATATCTTTTACGATACCGGTCATGACAAGATTATCCATTATCTACACTATCCAAATGGGACTGAAATAAAGTTTGCATGCTTTCTTTACCTAGTTTTTTGAGCAAATCAATATTGCGTTGTGGAATTTTGTCTGGCTCTGGATAATGAGCAATAGCATATTCTAAACTTTGTTCTTTAATAAGGTGCAACAAAGGAAAAGGCGAGCGGTTGCTATAGTTTTCAACATCGTCAGGTTCAGTGCCAGCAAATTGATAATCAGGATGAAAACTGGCCACTTGAATAATGCCTTCAAGCTCCATTTGTACTAACAGGCCATCAGCAAGATCTAAAAATTCATTATAATCCATAAAATTCTGTAGAACTTGTGGGTGGATCAATAAGGTAGTTTCAGTTAATGGCTCATCATTATTCAGTAATTCCAGTTCAGCTTTCAGGACCGATAATAACTGCACTTCAGTATTTACTTCAGCAACAGAAAATCGTATCCGTTGATTGAGAAACTCACGTTTGGCAAAAGGGCATAGATTTAAACCGATGACGGATGTCTCTACCCAATGTTTTACTGCTTGAACTGTTTTATCGTGATCTAATAAAGCCATTCAATAATTATAGTGTAAATTTCATTTAATGTTTGTAGTAACGGCTACCTGACACGATATAACTTTGACCATATTTGTTGTAACACATCGTGCCTGCTACTTTGCGATGATGACCATACCTATCAATAATGTTTTTACTGACTGGATGACATGATTTTTGGTAGCGATTATGACGATAGCTATTGTCATGATTACTGCTATATTTAGACTGGGATTTATTTGAATAGTAGAAAGTAGAATAATACTTGGTATGCCGTCCACGGTCACTGTAGTGATGATTATTTCTATGTATTGAATAAGACTTATGTGAGCTATGAGGAATATAACTGTTATTAGTCTGGCGATGATGTCGGTTAGAGTAGCCTAAATGCTTATTATGGTGGTTATGACTGCTACTATATCCTAGTGCTCGGTGCGACTTATCAGTAGCAAAAGAGGCGCTTGATATAAACAACCCACATAATGCTATAAAAACGGCTATAGTCAACGTGTATGTCCTCATTATTTTCTCCTTATTCAGGCTAACTAAAAAATGGTGAACTAGTGATGAAACTTACGCTTTCAATACAATGGACAATATAATTGACTATTTGTTGCTTGTTATCAGCTGATACTTTTTTATCTTCAATAATAATGATAGATATGCGCAACATTTAGCAATGTAAGATGTCTTTTATGGATACTGATTTAAATTGTCAGACCCAAGGACCATGGAGGTAATACAATGTTGACCAAACACTTGGCACAGTTTTTAGCTTTACTTTTTTTATCGGCAACCGCATTTCATAACGTTGCTGCAAGCGAGTCGGCACAATTGATTCAGGCAGTGAATAATGAGCATCGTACTGAAGTAAATCGTTTACGTGACCAATATAGACATCCACAACAAACACTAGAATTCTTTGGTGTTCAAGCGGATATGACCGTGATTGAAATCTGGCCGGGTAAGGGATGGTATACAGCGATTCTGGCACCCTTTATTAAACAAGGTGGTGGTCAATTTATTGCAGCAGGATTTTTGGCCAGTACTGGGCCTAAATGGCGTCAAACTATGCAGCGGGAATATCAGCAATGGCTGGCAAATTATCCTGATTATTATGATCAAGTAACGATTGTCGAAATAGGACCACCTACTTTTTGGCAAATGGGTGTGGATGAAAGTGTTGACGCTGTACTGACCTTTAGAAATGTACATAACTGGCTTAAAGGTGGTTATGAAACAGAAATGTTTAATAGCTTTTATCGTGTGTTAAAACCAGGAGGCATATTAGGAATAACCGATCACCGAGCAAGCCCTGACACTGATTTGGCAACCATGAAACAGTCTGGATACCTTAGCCAACAATTAGTTGTTGAGTTGGCAAGGCAGGCAGGATTTGAATTAGAAGCAAGTTCTGAAATTAATGCTAACCCAATTGATAATAAACAACACCCTAAAGGCGTTTGGACCTTGCCACCAACATTACGTTTAGGTGAACAAGATAAACGACGTTATTTAGCAATAGGGGAAAGCGACAGGATGACACTTCGATTTAGAAAACCAGATAAGATTTAGAAAACTAAATAAATAGTGTATTTATTCTGATACTTTGCCTCTTAATGCTTTTGTATTACCCCGTTTGGTTTTGCTATCCATCCGTCTTTTTTGTGAGGCTCTCGTCGCTTTAGTGGGGCGCCTTATTTTTTTTGCGACGATTGCGCTTTTAATTAATAATTGCAAGCGCTCCAGTGCATCTTGTTTATTTTTAGCTTGAGTACGAAACTGCTGTGCTTTGATAATAATTTCACCCTGTTTGTTGATCCTGCGGTCTTTCAGGCATAACAAACGTTGTTTATAGACCTCGGGTAGGGAGGAAGCTTTTATATCAAAGCGTAGATGAATTGCCGATGACACTTTATTAACGTTCTGGCCACCAGCGCCCTGTGCTCGTATCGCCGAAAGTTCAACTTCATCATCAGGGATGGAGATATGAACAGATATTTCTAACATGGCAGCTGCTTTACAATCTACGGGGCACTATTGTGACAGTGCCAACAAAAATCAAATGAAGCATCATTTTTTTCTGTGCAATGATGACAAACCCATCCGGCAGCATTTATCGTATTGCATGAAGATTCTATAATGTGCATTGCCTTGTCATAGTCAGAATCATCTTTAACCCACAGTTCGACCCAGGTTTCATGAGGGACAAGATCACCCACAGCGCCAGCAGCATATTCATTTTTTAGTATTATTGAGATGCCGGCATTTTCGACTATATTTTGAATATTGAAAACTAATAAACGATTTTCATGGGTATAAATTAGTTTCATTGCTGTTTACTTATAAATTGAATTTTTTTATATTATCAGCCTTTTTTCGTGCCTCGGCATTGTTTAATATTTGTTGTTTTTGTTGTGCAGTAGTATTTATTCTACTCCACTGCATGATTTCATTAAGACTACGAAAGCAACCAAGACAAATGTCATGCGTATCAAGACAGCAGTTTCGAATGCAGGGTGAGCTGATTTTTGTCATCAAAATCTCCCTTAATTATTGCTTTACCAGTACCCTTGGAATAGATTTTACTCTTTTAATCACGGCGGGTAAAAAAACCTCTGTTTTAACTAAATAGCTGGGTGCTAAAACAGAGGTCATGATCATGAATCTTCTGAACTAATATATTTGTAAATGATGGCCCCAATAATGGCGCCAACAATAGGTGCTAACCAGAACAACCATAGTTGAGATAAGGCCCAATCACCGGCAAAAAGTGCCACACCCGTACTACGGGCAGGGTTAACAGAAGTGTTAGTGACTGGAATACTGATTAAATGGATCAGTGTTAGGCAAAGACCAATAGCCACAGGTGCCATGCCTTGTGGTGCTCGACTATCTGTGGCGCCTAAAATGACGATTAAAAACATCATTGTCATCACCACTTCAGTGATCAGGGCCGAAGTCATTGTATAACCACCAGGTGAATGTTCACCGTAGCCGTTCGAAGCAAAACCAGCAGTGACATCAAAGCCAGCCTGACCTGTGGCAATAAGGTAAAGCACACCACCAGCAACAATACCACCAACAACTTGGGCGATAATATAGGGTACTAATTGATTAGCAGGGAAGCGACCACCAGCCCAAAGGCCGATTGATACGGCAGGGTTTAAATGACAACCGGAAATATGTCCTATTGCATAGGCCATTGTTAATACAGTTAAACCAAAGGCAAATGAAACACCTAATAAGCCAATGCCTACATCAGGAAATGCTGCCGCTAATACAGCACTACCACAGCCGCCTAATACCAACCAAAATGTACCAAAAGATTCAGCTATATATTTCTTCATTTCTATTTCCTTTTAATATCAGAATGAGTATGGATCTATAAAATCAATTTTAGACTGTCCCATAACATCCACACTGACTATCCTAACCAAGAGAGTCTGAACGCTATATGAACAGCAATATTACTCATTTATTTCAATGCAAAGTACTTTAGATGATTGTTGGGCGGTAATATCAATATAATCAGCATTGAGATCCGTTAAGGTAATGGCATCTTGAGCTTGTAAAATTATATTATTGATTTTAATTTCGCCCTCAATGACAAAAAAGTAATAAGTCGCATTGTTGTAATAATGAGGATATTGAGTTTCGGCGCCTTGATCTAAATTAGCATGAGAGAAGAAAATATCCTGATTAATGCTGACGGTATTTTCATCATTAACACGAGGTGTCACAATGGGGAAAAATCTGTTTTTAATGCGGCTATTACTATAAGTTTTTTGCACACACTTAGGTGTTGTATTCATTTTCTTAGGTGAGACCCAGATTTGCAAAAAATTTGCCGGCGCATCCGAAGAGGGTTTAAATTCTGATGACGACAGTCCTTTACCCACGGATAAAACCTGAACCTCACCCGTGTGAATAATTTGTTGGTTACCTAATCCATCACTATGCTTTATCTCTCCTGAGAGAGGAATAGAGACGATTTCCATATTTTGTTTAGGATATTGCACAAAACCTTGTTTATCTTTTGATATGGCATTATTGAATAGACGAATTTTGCCAACTTGTAGACGGTTGGATTTGTAATAATCAGTAAAACTAAATGAGTGTTGATTGTCGATACGCCCATTTGGTGATATATCGTGAATATTGGCACGATGAACTTGGTTCATATTTGAAAGATTCCTATTTCAGTATTTTTGATGGAATCAGCAATATGTATGCCAGCAAAAATGACAGGAAGTTTTTATGCGTGAAAGATAGATAGGACGAAGCAGTAGAGATATTTAACTTAAATAAGATAATAGTCTTATTGCGTGTTTATCAGCCAAAGGGGTCGGCAAGATTTGGAACATAACGGAAATTTTTGGTCAGTGTCTCAAGCCTAGAATTCGTCTGATTTATAAATGGAATCTCCAACTTGTTTTATATTTTTTAAATAGCCGGGAATGGTGTCACAAATAGAACCATCACCTTTACAGCTGGCACATGAATAGGCGGCCCAGGCTGCGTCTACCAGCATTTTTTTATCAGGATATTCGATACGATTAGTCGCACCTATTAAAGCCCGCGCCCTAGTGGCGTTATAACCTTCTTGACTAATGCATTGATTAATTTGTGCTCGGTCATTCAAATCATATTTCTGATGAATGTTGACCCCTAATTGGTACAAAAAGCGCATTTCAAGATAAATTTTTCTTAAGGAGTCTTCTGAATATGATGAAGCAGAATAGGCACTGAATGACGCAAGCAAAACAATACATGCTAGTAATTTTTGTAGTGTAGATATAGACCGCATCATTTGTTTATTCCATAATGATATTTTATGTGTATCACTCACTAAACTGTACTAGTGTACCTGCTTTATTAAAAGCTAAATAACGTGATAAATCGCCACCATTTTCTACTCTCTGCACCATCATCTTAAGCTGTAGTTCAGTTTCTGTAGAAGAGGGCATAACACCACCGAGACCTGAAAGGCAGGCGACTAAAACAATTTGCCAATCTTGGCCCATAGCGTCTGATTCTTTCACTAAATCAACAAAATCAGTCAATTCATCTAAAGGTTTATCAACACACATAAGGGGTTGTAATACGCCGCCTTGGCCAGATTGGAAACGTTGTTCCTCATCACCTTCATGATCTGTGGGTAGAGAGGTTTTTAAAAAAACAAACAGAAACCGCTGGGGTTCAGTTTGAGCTTTACCTGTTATTAAGAGGGTTTCATAATTAATAATATCAACCATTGTTTTGTATTATCCTTCAACATTCACTTAATCAGAATTTACTTAAAGAGCAGTATATATAAACATGCTTGATCATTGGCATTATTTGACCCAGTATAAGTAAAAAACTTTCATTATCTTTGAGTCTATTATGCGTATAAGCTGTTTTCTTCTAACCGTGGTGATGTTATCTATGTTCAATATAGCGAAAGCAGGGCAGTTAAAGGTTGGCGATGTAGCGCCTGAATTTAATTTGTATGATCAGAATGGCAAAACACATTCGATAAAAGACTATAACGGTCAATGGTTAGTGCTTTATTTCTACCCTAAGGATGATACCCCAGGCTGTATCAAGGAAGCCTGTGCATTTCGAGATGAGTTTCGTGTTATTACCGAGCAAAACACACAAGTAATGGGTGTGAGTATTGATAGCCAACAAAGCCATGCTGAGTTTGCTGAAAAATACCATCTGCCTTTTCCTTTATTGGCCGATACGGGGGGTGAGGTAGCTAAAAGCTATCAAGCCTTATTTTCAATAGGCCCCTTTAAGTTTGCCAAACGCCACAGCTTTATTATTGGCCCAAAAGGCATGGTCAGAAAAATATATCGTCGAGTGAATGCTAGTTTACATAGCAAGCAAATCATCGAAGATATCAATGCACTTAGATTAGATGATGATGATGCAAACTGACAATAAGCTTAGTTGATTAGTCTTGCTTATTCTTTGCTGCGATCCATTGCGACATATATTTAGTGCTCATCATCGAATGATGTTTAAGCATGCTGCCAATAAAATTATTTAAGCGATGTTGGGTTAAATCTTGTTCTACCTCAGTTATTTTTGTGATTAACTGAGCAGCTAATATCCGGCTGTCATAGCGCGACTTTAACAGGGAAATACCATTTTGTTGTGCGTTTAGCCATGTTGACTCATCGTGATATAAATTAACTGCTGCTGCGACAAAATCATCTACATCATCTGCAACCACACCAGGCCAAGCTTCGTATTGATGCATCGCTTCACTTCCTATCGAAGTTGTCACGCTGGGTGTCTGCATTATCATCGCATCTATTAACTTACCTTTCAGCCCCGCGCCAAAACGTAACGGCGCCAAACAAATACGAGATTGCTCCATCACTGACAATGCATCGTTCACCCAGCCTTTAATTAAAAAGCCTGTTTTAGGATTATTTAATGCGGTTGCCTTGGGTGGAGGATAAGAACCATAAATATGACATTCGGCTTCAGGGATTTGTTTTCTGATCAGTGGCCATATTGTTTGCAGATATAACACGGCATCCCAATTGGGTGCATGACGAAAATTGCCAATGGTCATAAAATGTTTACGCTCAGCAAAGGGTGTTGTAGTAGATGGGCACTTTGCTAGATCAATCATAAAGGGCAAATGCAGCAGCAAACTTGCATCAACCTTAAAGGTGTCTACTAATAGATCCATTTCAAAACTAGAAATAATCAAAGAAATATCACAACGTAATATAGCGGCTATTTCACGTTTAGCGATATCACTAAACAGATCTTGCTGGTTGAGTTCACGTTCTGCTTTATGAGCTTGATAACGAGCATGACGCAAACATTGCAGATCTTCAGTGTCTAATATTTTGATCGCATTTGGGCAATTTTGTTCAATCCGCCAACCAAACTGCTCCTCCATCATAAAGCGATCAAACATCACCAGATCAGGTTGATAGTCTACAACGTAACGATCAAAGCTATCACAATTGAGCGTGATATGCTGACTGCTAATACCTTCATTAGTTAAATCAATCATATGCTCTGTTGCTTGTGCCGGTGTGGCAAATTCAACTTGCCAGTGTTGCTGTTTAAATAGACGCAAGATTGACATCATATGACTACCCGCCGCTGATGAATTGGGTTCAGGCCATACATAACCAATGACTAATATTTTTTTCATATAAAATTGATCAGACCTTTGCATAAACAGGGGCGATGAGAAAATGAGGTAAAATGTCTCATAAAACAACCTTCATTACAATGACCAGAATATATGTCTTTGCCAGAAAATTTATTTACCCCATTTAAACAAAAGATTGATAGCTATGCTTTGCCAGATAGATTTACTTTTCCTTTCTACTATCAGCCTCATGATCTGTGCGTATTAGCCTCAACACAACTGCAACAACATCTTAAAACACAAACACAGTGGCAACACAACTTCGGTCTGGAGGGTGATACAGAAACAGCCATTGGCAAAATGTTTGGTGTGTTGTTAGTGCAAAACAAACATAATGAAATTGGTTATTTAGCTGCTTTTTCAGGCAAAATAGCCGACAAAAATCATCTGCCAAATTTTGTCCCACCCGTGTTTGATATGTTAGCCGAGGATAGTTTTTTTATCGCAGGTCAGTCAGACATTAAGCAAATAAATCAGCAGATTAAAACGCTGGAAAATAATCCTGATATTGCTATATTAGCAGCCGATTTAAGCGCTGAACAAGACGCTTGTGCCGAACAAATTAAAGCACATAGAACCAGCATGATTTTAGGGCGTAAAGATAGAAAACAACGCCGGCTGGTGGCTGAAACAGAACTGAGCAGCGATGATTTTGTTCAAATTAAACTGCAATTAGGTAAAGAGAGCATCAAACAAAAAAACCAGTTAAGAGATTTGAATATTCACTGGGATGACAGAATTGGATCTGCACAACAAAATCTCCATCATCTAACCGATGAAATTGCGGTTCTAAAACAACAGCGCAAAGAATTATCTACCTGTCTGCAACAAAAATTATTTGACCAATACAAATTTTTGAATAAATACGGTGTTGAAAAGAACTTGTGTGATTTATTTAAAGACACACTGCAACAAGTCCCACCAGCTGGCGCGGGGGAGTGTGCTGCCCCTAAATTATTACACTATGCTTTTAAAAACGAGATGAAACCATTAGCGATGGCGGAGTTCTGGTGGGGGCAATCACCTAAATCAGCCATCAGACAACATCTAAATTTTTATGCGGCTTGCCAAGGCAAGTGCCAACCTATATTAAGCCATATGCTTGAAGGGATTGAACTGGATGAAAACCCCTTATTGATCAATCCTGCCGTCGGGAAAACGATCGATATCGTTTATGAAGATAAAGTGATGTTGGTGATTAATAAACCAGCAGAGTTTTTATCCGTGCCCGGAAAAAATATAGAAGACTCGGTTTATCTACGCATTAAACAAAGCTACCCGACAGCAACAGGGCCTTTGATTGTTCATCGACTGGATATGTCGACATCAGGTTTAATGGTGATTGCCTTATCTAAGCAAGCACACAAAAATCTGCAAAAACAATTTATTAATCGCACGGTAAAAAAACGTTACGTTGCTTTATTAGATGGATTATTAACAGCAGAAGAGGGCTTGATAGAGCTACCACTTCGTGTTGATTTAGATGATCGACCTCGACAATTAGTCTGTTACCAATATGGCAAATCTGCCAAAACAAAGTGGCAAGTATTAGAACGAAAAAATAACCAAACCAAGGTTTACTTTCTGCCCATAACGGGCCGTACCCATCAACTTCGTGTACATTCAGCACACGTGAAAGGGTTAGACACACCGATTGTCGGTGATGATCTTTATGGCAAAAAAGCGGTGCGTTTACACCTGCATGCAGAATTTTTGCAGCTTAATCACCCGGTCACCAGAGAGGTGATGCAGTTCCAAACTGAGGCTGAATTTTAAGCCATTAATGGCGATAAATAGTTTCAATCAAATGAAAGCCAAATTTAGTTTTCACTGGGCCATGAACCTTGAGTAAGGGTTTTTTAAACACAACATTATCAAATGCTTTCAACATTCTACCCGGTGGGAACTCACCAAGATCGCCGCCTTTCTTAGCCGATGACTTACACAGTGAGTGTTTTTTAGCCAGTGAAGCAAAGTCGGCCCCATTGTTAAGTTGCTGTTTGAGCTTTTCTGCCTCATCCTTAGTTTTTACCAAAATATGTCGTGCGCATGCCATTGCCATTAGATTTGTACTCTTGTTAGATCAACATGTTGATATTGAGTGTGTTTATATAAAGTGTTGAATAAGGTAATATTGATTTTTGTTATATTCTAAATCAATGAAGGCAAAAAAATGCAGTATAAAAGTATCTTATTTTTAGCGTTAGTTTTTAGCCTACCACTTCATGCTGAAGAAATGGAGCGTTTAACCATCACAAGCTGTGCATATCAAGCGGGCACTGCACGTGAGATCCAATCAATTCGACAAAACGAAGGTGATGATTGGCCACAATTTGAGCAGAAAATAAAAAAAATTTATAAAGATGGCCAAGGCCGACAAGATTTGCTGGTCATCGGAAAAACAGTCTATCTTCAACCGACCAACACATTACCAACGGTGATTTACGATAACATCTTTGGGCGTTGCGTTAAGCGGCAACAAGGCACCGAACCGTCAGCGTAAGACTTTTGTTTTACTAGGGATATGTTTTAAAAATAAACGGTTGAGCTAACAGGTAAAATTGTCTAACCCTTTTATTTACATTAAAGTTAAACCGAAGCTAGTCATTATGAGCATCTTAGTATTACAAATAACCATTAAACAATGGGATAAAAGCCAACGAAGCCAACAACATATTAAGAAAAGGGCAAAAATAGCTAATCACTATCCTCTGGTATTTCCACCTGCTTTTTATGCGTTCGATAAACAATGTGTCATCGACCAGCACGGAGACGACTTGCTTGGTAATCGGCTACGTTATTCACAGCCAGATGGTGACACCATTCAGTTTGATCAATTTCAAATAGGCTTAAGCAATAAGATTGTTGAGTATATTGGTTCGCCTGATGCTGATATCGCCCCTAGAACGTTAGGCTCACTCGATAACAGATGGATCCAATGTCAATATGACTGGCGATATAGCATATACCAAGGCGGGTTTTATTATTGGTTGTATGAACAGGTCACAGTCAATGCAATCTATCTAAACACATTAAATGAAAACATATTTATGGGCGATGCCGCAGAGAATGTTATTGACTTGAAAATCAACTAGGCTAAGCCGTTAAATATTGTCTACTCACTTCCTTAATTGACTAGCCGTTGTTACAAACTCATCAATGGTTGCTTTAAGCATTCTAGCTTGGTTGTCATCACCCAGCTGGCCATCTTCACCAAATGCTTGAAAACCAGAGCTAATAGCCACTTGTGAAGCAACGACGGTTACACCAATATTACCCAGCATCATCCGTAGAGGGACTAGCCCACGCAAGCCACCAAGGCCACCCGGTGAAACAGCACCTATTGCTGCCACTTTGCCTTTAAATGCAATTAAAGGTGGTTCATTTTCTTCATGTGGACGTGAAATCCAATCAAGTGAATTCTTCAAAAGAGCAGACATAGAACTATTATATTCAGGTGACGCAATAAAGAATCCATCATGTTCGGCAAAAAGCTGTTTGAGTTGCTTAGCATTGTCAGGGATGCCATTGTCCTGCTCAAAATCACCGTCATATATCGGCATTTCAAAATCTTTCAAATCAATATAGGTGACTTGAGCACCGGCATTTTGTGCTATTTCAGCAGCTAGTTTGGCTAGTTTCTTGTTGATAGAATTTTTGCGAGCGCTACCAGCAAGAAAAAGTAATTTAACCATGATATTGTCCTTTTCTAATCGTTAAGATGAATATTTTTGTTGGGTGATAATAATGATCTGTCCATCATCATCCGCTGTGAAATGCAGCTGATCACCACGGATCAGATCACCATCTTTCACTGTTTCACCATTTAATACACCTTGTCCTCGGGTGATGTAGGCTAGAAACTCACTATCTTTTGAGATTTGCTGACCATTCACTAAGTTTGCCACTTCTATCATGGTATGGCTATCTAGTGTCTTGTCCTGACTTTTAGAACCACCATAAACATGCGTTAGCTCACCGCGTTCAAGATGATATATTTTATAATTAGCGGGTTCACCAGTTACTTCAGGCAACACCCAAAGCTGTATCATGCGATTTTTTTGATTATCTGGGTTAATTTCATTATGGCTAAAGCCATCACCCCCGGCACGTTGAACCTGCACTTGATCGGTATTCAGTGACTGGCCATGCTCTAATGAACCTTCATGGTCGATACGTCCTTCGACAATAACTGAGATAACATCAATTTCTCGATGAGAATGCATATGCGTTTCGCCCTTAGGTAAAAAACGGGCATCGGCTAAATAAACCAAGTTGCCAAGTCCATTCCAGGTATCACTATCACCACCAACACGTTGATCTACCACAAGGCGATGTTCTTTTAACCCGGCAAAACCACCTAGTGGCAAGCTATCTCTATGTAATATTTGAATGCTCATATTTTAGTGCCTTTATAACTTGTAATTTTTATAAAACACAATATAGTGGTGTACAGTGTTGTTGTAAAGTAGGTACCTTTTAGTAACTGCATGGAGAGTGTGAATAAATGACAAAACAAAAGCATGTATTTTCCTGCCCAATCGGTGGCACACTCAATGTTTTTGCTGGGCGATGGAAACCTGAAATTCTGTGGCATCTTAAAACAGGCCATATGCGGTTTAATCAACTGCAAAGGACCATCGGCGATGTATCGCAAAAAATGTTGACTCAGCAACTACGAGAATTAGAGCGTGATGGTTTGATTAAACGCACCCAATATCCTGAAATCCCACCACGGGTTGAATATGAATACACCGCGTTAGCCAAGACACTCCAACCGATCTTTACCGCGTTGGTAAAATGGAATGATAAACATAATGAAGCGGTAGTTAGGGCACAAAAAAAATATGATAACCAACAAAAATAATGCTGATGGTGCTGCCTTAGTGTTAATCAAGCTGTAGGGTATCAACAAACCATTGGCTAATATCAGCAATTTGTTGCGCGCAAACAGAGTGCTCCATCGCATAGTGTTTTAAAACGGTGGGATAGCCTTTTGCTGATAACAATTCAAAGCTAAGCTGGCCCAAACTCAAAGGCACAACAGGATCATAATCACCATGATGAATTTCAATCGGCAGATCCTGATTGATGGGGCTAAATTCAACACTATCTTTAGTAGCAAAATAGGTTGAAAGCGCTAGCAAACCGGCTAATTTTTTAGGAAAGGATAGGGCAGCCTCAAAGGCAACTGCGCCGCCTTGTGAAAAGCCAGCGATAATGATCCGCTCACTGGCCACCCCCCTAGATATTTCATGATCGATAAAATCAACAATTGAAGCTGATGATTTTCTAAGCTGAGTTTCATCCACCTTTCGATCAATATTCATTTCTAAAATGTCATACCAAGCGGGCATAACAGCACCATTATTAATGGTGACGGCTAATGAAGGCGCATGTGGAAAAATAAAACGAACCGCTGCTTTGTCAGGTAAACCTAATTGGGCAACAATAGGTTCAAAGTCATGACCATCAGCACCTAAGCCATGTAGCCAGATAATTGATGCATCAGGATTTTGATTAGTTTCAACTTCAATATGAGGTAATAATGGGGTCATGTGTTCTCTTTAATTCTTAACGCAATGTTCGACTAAATAAATTCAGTGCTAACTGATAACCTAATTGAGCCGTTTGTGCATCATAACGGCCACCATCACCTTCATCGCGCATAAAGGCATGTTCGGCATTAAACTCATGCCAGGTAAAGCTAATATCTGTTGCATTTAACTCGTTATAGATCTTTAAACGACCTGCCGCGGGCACATGATTATCTTGTTTGCCCCAAATCATTAATAATTCACCTTTAATGTCATCCAACCGTTCCATGCTATGTTGCCCCGGTGCATTAGGAATCACTTGAATATGTAAGTCAGTGGCATAAAAACACGCAGTGCCTTTAACCTCAGCTTGCAGTGCCGCACGAAATGCTAAATGGCCACCAATACAATAACCCATGGCACCAATATGACCATTACTCCAGTCTTGCTGTTTTGCAAACTCAATTAGCGCCACATTATCAGTGTCATAAGCTTGCACATTTTTCGCTTCTTTATCGGCATTGCCTTTTTCACGACCAGCATCGTCATAACCTAATACCGTACCAATCGGATTAAGTTCGTGAAACACCTCAGGCACTAATACCGCATACCCCTGACTGGCCATCAACTTAGCGGCACGTTCAATTGGCCCTGTTTGCTGAAAAATTTCTGAATAAAACAAAATAACAGGGAAACTACCATCAACGTCAGGACGGTGAATATAAGTGCGCATCACACCTGTTGGCGTATCAATATCAGCGATATGGCTTTGAATTTTCATATAGGCTCTTTAGAAGTGGTCTGAAATTAGGGGCTATTGTACTAGATTGGTCAGCAATAAAATCAATTAGCCTGATCCTATTTATTTGTTTAATAATTTGTTGAAAATGTTGTATGAAAGGAGAGGGTGGCTCCCGATCTTATTGTGCCCATCACGTTATTTTTTTACAGGTAAAGCAGGCGAGTTTTTGCCAGCGCCGAGCGGCTAATAAATAAGTGATTAAGGAAAATCAAGCTGGACGACTCCTTGATAATCTTTTTTGATCTCTTAATTTAAAAATATCAAACATTTCCTTTTTCGATAATAAAGATCAATTTATTGTCTGTTTCAGTCATATTAACCAATAAATTATCAGATATTTCACAATAAACAGGAATATCTATAAATGCGCCGCGATCAGTAGCGATGATACGTAATCTTTCTCCTTTGCTCATTGTTAACAGTGCTTTTTTAGTTTTTAGCAAAGGGAGAGGGCAGTTAAGACCAGATGTATCAAGTTCGGTATCAAAATGGGACATGGTTGTGGTTAGCTTCTTTTCTATATTTGCCAAACCAATATTCTATCGCTATATCCAGAGTTTGTGTATGAATCTAAATTAAAGTGAGTTTTTGGGTTCAAAATGCTGCACATATTTTAAGATTTAAACCTGAATTTGGGTAAACTAATATTATAATGAATAGCTAATAGCCGTGACACAAATATAGCTGAACCAGAAATTATAGCCGATATTGTTATATCGATATCTAGATACAGTAAACCAATAAAGATTAACGAACCTATCCAAGAAACCGTTGCGTAGAGCGAGCTTGAGAATACGACGGGTTGCTCAGTACACAGAATATCACGAAATACACCGCCCATTGCACCCGTCATTACGCCCATAAAACTGGCCGTTAATGCAGGAGCGCCAACCATAAGAGAAACTAAAGTACCAGCCACCCCAAAAGTTGCTAAACCTGCTGCATCAGCTATTAGAAAATACCTTGGCGATATTGTGAATAACCTAGCAGCAAAAAATATGACTACAGCACTGGCTATTGAGGCTATGAAAAATACTTGGTCTTGAATCCAAAACACCGGCCTATCAAGCAACATATCTCTTAATGAACCGCCACCTAAACCCGTGGCTACCGCGATGATGATGACGCCAAACAAATCAAATTTCTTGGCACCTGCCTTAAGTACACCTGACGCAGATGATACGATTACCGCTAACAGCGTAATCCAATATAGATTGTTTAATAAATCTGATGTTTCTGTTAATACCATTTTTTATTTGCCTAATGCTTTGCTAAACGGCGCGCGTTAGCGTGTCCCGTGGAGTGATTTATTATACGTTTTTAATTAAGGCATATCTCTTGCCTTTATGGATAATAATAATTTCAATAATTACGAGTAACAAAGCAATAAATGCTCGATCTGGTGGCGTGCATCTATTATTTTTGAATGAGTTTTTGTGTATTTGTGTATTTTAAATTTTTATTTTTGTTTTGAAACTCAAAACCAAATTGGCTGACCCCTTGATTTTACCTTGATTTTCGGCCAACAAACGTCATTCAGGGTTCTCTTTTTCGGCGCATTAGATCAAGAGGCCACTTACACCGCGTTGCGCTTGATGTCTTCCATCCACCAATCGTGCATTGCCAGAAATACTTGTTCGAGTGCGATAGCTCGAGGTGTAGCGGTGTACTCCACTCGTGGCGGCACTTCGGCATAAATCTTCCGCTTGACCAATCCGTCTTTTTCAAGGGCGCGTAATTGGTTGGTGAGCATGGTTTGGGTGATGGTGTTGATTTCGTGGCGCAGCTCATTGAAACGCTTCATCCCCTGAAAAATCAGAATTTGCAAAATAATCAGCTTCCACTTGCCGCCAATGAGCTTCGCAATATCCGGCATCGGGCAGAAACCTTGCACCACAGGGATAGGTGCGACGTTTGTTTTAGGTTTTGTTTTTCTAGTCACTTTATAGTCTCTTTTTAGTGCTTAGTATGATAATACATACTATATACGAAATTTGTGCCTACTTGTAAATATATATCAAGTCTTGATAATATAAATGCGAAGTTTAATTTTAACAATGTAGAGGAACATTTAATTGAGACTATTTGGCTTTTCACCGACACGTACAACGCGTCCCATGTGGACTCTGGCGGAATTGGGTATGGATTATGAAGCTGTGACGGAAGATGTTTTTAAACATCCAGAACTCAAAAAATATCATCCGCTTGGTCGAACTCCGGCAATGGATATTGACGGCAAAGGGCTGTTCGAGTCTGCGGCGATGTGTACCTATCTTGCTGACCTCAACCCCGATAAAGAATTGATTTCGCCTTCTGGAACGTGGGAACGCGCTATGCACGACCAATGGACATCGTTTGCATTAACGGAGATGGAAGCGTGGGGATGGAGTACGTTTCGCAGTGAAAACCTGATGCCTGACGATGAACGTGTACCGGAAATGTATGACTATAACCGTAATGCTTATCGCAAGAGCGCAGCCGCGTTAGAAATGGCGCTTGCTGATAGTGATTACCTCATCAATAATAAATTTTCCGTTACTGACATAATTGTCGGTTGGACGTGCCATTTTACGACAAGACTTGGCTACAACGATGGCTTTGACAATATCAACGCTTACGTTGAGCGTTTGATGGCGCGACCAAAATGCGCACTTCCTGCAATCGAATTAGCCCTGCCACGTAGCTAGAGGAAACCATTTGCTGTTTCTGCGGGATCCACTTTTTGCCTCTTAATTCGGAGAGGCACTACGCTTTCGCTAACCGGGTCGCTTGGCGCGAAGGGGTTGATTTCCTCTCCGGTTCGCTTCAGGCAAAAATCGACAATGGGCCAAGTAGACGCTTCGAGCACATAACGTTTCACATAAGGGGCGGCGCGGTAGCGCCGTCCCAGCGAACGATAGTGAGCAAACTTGATGTTTTTGTTATATGTTTAATTAAGTGGTTCATTTTTGAACTTTTTCAAAAAAACCTCTAAAGGCATATCTTCATATGAAACAAGTCTATCATCGTAAAGATATGCTCCTTCAACCTCTTTAGCTGGGCTGCCAGAGTATAAAACTAGAATGCCATTTCTATTGTTTGAATAACCACCTTTTGCGTAATAATCTGATTTTTCTACTCTATCTCCAATACTTAGAGGTAAGTTTGTTGAATTATTTTTAGTTAAAACAGTCTCGACATACGCTTCCATATGTTTATCTTCACCTTCTTTAAATCTGAGCAGAGCTAAGCCGGTTATTTTCGGGATTTTTTCAGATATTGGGAGTGCTCTCCACTTTTCTTGATCTGCATAATTTATCTCATCACCGGTCGTCATACTGTTGCTAGTTGTCCCAGTTGTAAAGGACAGTTCTAAAGCACTTACAATCCAAAAAATCAGGATAATCGCTACAGTAAAACCGACACCAAACATAAAGCCGTGAAGTAATTTTTTTAGCACCGTTTATTTCCTTTTACATATAACGCCTCAAACACCGGCTCGGATATGATGGCGATTTTTTTGCATGTTTTTGCAAAAAAAGTGACAGCGTATTCGAGTCCGCATGCTTTAACTTGTTAGCAGTTTCTTACTTTATGGTACTCAGCGCCCCAAGATTCAAGCGCTAAAAGTATAGGTTGTAATGCCACCGATTTATCCGTAAGGCTATATTCCACCTTAGGAGGAACCTGTCTATAAACTTCCCTTAAAATCAATTCATCCGCCTCAAGTTCACGCAATTGTTTAGTTAACATTCGCTGAGTTACCGTAGGCATAATTTTCCTTAACTCACCAAAACGTAAAGTATTCCCAATTAAACGATAGAGAATTACCCCCTTCCATTTTCCACCAATAAGACTAAGAGCTGTCTCTAAGGGGCAATGTGGAGCAGGTTGATTTCTAGACATCTTTTCGACCATTAGTATACAAAGTGTAACTATATACCATTTATGTGCGTACTTTTCAATAGGGAACCATTGTTATATATTAAATCCTCTACGAATTAACCACCAACAAACAGGTGACACATGAATATATTATTAATTGAAGCCAATCAAAAATTATACGAATCTAAAGGTGAACTTAATCATTCACTTTGCACACAAGCAAAAAAATACTTATCACAACCAATGAATCAAGTTACTGTAAGTTGTATTTCAAAAGGTAACTGGAACATACAAAAAGAAATAAATAAACTAAAAAAAGCAGATTTAATTATTTATCATTTCCCTTTATGGTGGTTTGGCGTTCCAAGCGTATTGAAAAAATATTTTGATGAAGTTCTTCAACATCAAGAAGTGTTTGTCATGACAGAAAGATACGGAGAAGGAGGTCTTTTGAAAGGAAAAAAATTCATGATTTCTGTGACATCAAACATGAGTAAAAGTGATTTTGGTAATGCTTCAATAATGAAAGAAGTTAAAGACATAGATGAAATACTTATTCAATTAATATTAACAAATAAATATATAGGAATAGTGGAGCAATTACCTACCTTTCATTCAGACAATGTAATCAAAGGAGATACGAGTGAACTAGACAGTAACTACCTTCACCATCTACAAAGCCTTGATCTTTAAAACTTACAACTCTACTGGTATGAAAACTAAAAATACCAGTAGAGTTATGACTTCTAACGCCAACCTAAACCGCAGCGTGCTGGTGCAGTTTTTTGCTGGCTCTTTTAGCGAAAAATGCGACAGTGTTAGCTGTCGGATTTAAGGTTCTTGTTATGCATTTGTAACGCCAAGTTTTATTTTAAACTCTCTTACTGCTAACTCTAATTCATCTAAGATATTTTTTGCAGCATCGCGCTCTGATTCTGTAGTTTCATATTCTGGCCCATTGGACATAATTACGGACCAACTATTATCATTGCAAAGATAAATAACATCGCTTATGTGAGTGATTATGTCATCAGGAGTTATATAACTATGGGCTTCTAAGTACGAGCTTAATTCCGTTCTTAGGCTATCCATTTTAAAAACAATAGAGCTGTACGCTTCGTGAGTGTCAAATAATGGATCAGTCCAAATCATTGGTTTTAAGTTATGTAATATTTTTGAAACACAACTCAAAGAATCTAATTGTTTATCTTGGATTCTTTCTTGTTTAGCATTTTTTGAATCGATTTCTTTTAATTCAATTTCACTGCTGTATCTTGCTTTTTCTGACTTACTATTGAATACATTGGTTAATATGGCTGCCAATATAGCTAAAGCTCCAGACACTAAAGCGATTACAGCTGGTGAATCCACCCAGCTTTTACTTCCTTTTAAAGCAGCAGTAATTGCTATGATTAATTCTTTTTGTAGATTTAAATCTAATTCCAAAACACTATCCTTTGATGAATGCATAACGTTTTTAGTAAGGGGCACGACGTTAGGAGTGTCCCAGCGAGCAGAGCGAGCGAACTTGACTTGCTTGTTATGTGTATTAACCATTAGCGACCA
>NVUI01000003.1 GCA_002733105.1 Methylophaga sp. | reverse complement strand
GTGACTTTATTCAGAGGGTTTGCACATCCGGAAATCAGAATAATCAGTCCAAGAATAGCCAGGTATTTATTCATTATTCGATTATCCTTTGGGCATAACGCTTGAGTTAAAATGCCGCCGCTTTTTGGCGGTCATTTTTGAACGACTTGTTATAAGGCATTACTGTACACACTTGTATAGTGCTCTACTTCGGGAAACGGCTCGTAAAAATGGTGCAGCAATGCACGCCACTCCTTGTATTGTTCTGACTCTCTAAAACCCACCGTATGATTTTCAAGGGTTTGCCAATTTACCAGTAGAATGTAGCGGTTTTTTTTCTCAATACATTTATGAAGTTGATGCGACACATATCCTTGCATGTTTGAGATAATTTTCTGAGCTTCACCAAAAGTAGCCTCAAATTCTTTTTCTTGGTTAGGTTTTACATCAAGAACTGCAACTTCCAATATCACTGAACTCTCCTATGACTTATAACAGCTTATTATACGGAACCTTCCGTATATCACCATTCCATATATCTTTTTTTCATTCATAGCTAATAATCCTTTATTATTTATTTACTTTCAATGTCTTAGATCAAAACACTATACATAATATAAAAAAACAATTGTGGAACTTTCCATATATCACCTAAACTAAATTATATTTAACTATAAATTAATACAAGTAACATAAGCAACTGATTTATATGTTTTTATCGTCACTCTATTATGAATAATATCTTCCAAACTTGATCGGTTCTAAATATCAGTAGTATATTATCTTTAAATGCAATTATATGGAAATTAGTATTTATTATGGAAGATGTTCCTGAACATATCCCACTTAGTTCAACAAAATTTATTCCTAGGCTACGTTTGTATATTCGTCAGCAAGGATTAGCTTACGCCACTGAAAAGACCTATATCTATTGGGTAGTGTATTACATTCGTTTTCACAAATTACAACATCCCGAGCAATTAGGAACTACTGCAATTGAATCATTCCTTTCTTTTCTTTCGATTGAAAAACACCTTTCACCAGCAACTCAACGAACAGCACTCAATGCGTTAAATTTTTTATATCGCCAATTCTTAAAAATGCCGTTTAAAAATTTGAACTTCCATTATGCTAAACCATCAACAAAGATCCCTGTTGTTTTTAGCCACAGAGAAGCAATTAATGTGATTAATCAACTCTCTGGCCAATATACTCTCGCAGCAGAGCTAATGTATGGTTGTGGTTTACGATTGATGGAATGCTGTCGTTTACGTGTTCAAGATATTGATTTTGAACTAAATCAAATAATTTTAAGAGAAACAAAGGGAAGCAAACAAAGAACAACTGTGCTACCTGAAAAAATTATTCCTAAATTGAAGAGTAAAATTAATGAAGTGAAACAATTACATGCTTATGATCTAAAACGAGGATATGGAGAGGTATATTTACCTTATGCACTTTCACGTAAATATCCCAATGCTGCATCAGAATTAAAATGGCAATATTTATTTCCAGCATCTGAAGTTGCTAAAGACCCTCGAAGTGGCATCATTAGAAGACATCATATTCACCAATCATCGGTACAAAAACATATAAGAACGGCTATTCGATCAACTAACATCAACAAACAGGCTAGCTCGCATACTTTTAGGCATAGCTTTGCTACTCGCCTACTCGAAAAGGGATATGACTTGCGGACTATTCAAGAATTATTAGGCCATAGTGATGTTAAGACAACAGAAATTTATACGCATGTTGTGAAAAAAGGTGGTCGTGGAGTAATAAGTCCTATTGATGATTAATATTACGATCATAAAACCCAAGCCATAAAAAAAGGGGCTGATTAAAAATCAGCCCCTTTTTATTTCAATAAATTGTGTTAGCTTATTTCTTTTTAGCTTCTTCACGTTCTTTTGTTTCTTTAATGACTTCTTCAGCTACATTACGCGGACAAGGGTTATATTGTAAGAACTCCATAGAGAACTGACCACGACCAGATGTCATTGTACGTAGTGTGCCGATATAACCGAACATTTCACTTAATGGCACTTCACCAGCAATACGCACACCGGTTGGTGTAGCATCTTGTGATTTAATCATGCCACGACGACGGTTAAGATCACCGATGACATCACCCACATGATCTTCAGGGGTAAATACATCCACCTTCATGATGGGTTCCATCAATTGAGGACCGGCTTGTGGCATAGATTGACGATAAGCGGCCATCGCTGCTAGTTCAAACGCGACTGCTGATGAATCCACGGCATGGAAAGCACCATCAAATAAGGTCACTTTAAAGTCTAAACAAGGGAAACCTGCTAATACACCACGTTCTTTCATTTTCTTAAAGCCAGCTTCTACCGCAGACCAGAATTCACGAGGTACTGAACCACCCGTTACAGTTGATTCAAATTCAAAACCAGAACCGGCTTCACCAGGTTCGATAATGTATTCAATCTTACCGAATTGACCAGAACCACCTGATTGTTTCTTATGGGTGTAGCTATCTTCAATTTTCTTAGTGATCGTTTCACGGTAGGCTACTTGAGGTGCACCTACTGTTACTTCAACACCATGAGTACGTTTTAAGATATCAACTTTGATATCTAAATGTAGCTCACCCATACCTTTGATAATTGTTTCGCCACTTTCTTGGTCGGTTTCAACACGGAAAGAAGGATCTTCTTTAATCATTTTACCGATAGCGATACCCATTTTCTCTGTACTTGCTTTATCAATCGGAGAAATGGCAATTGAGATAACGGGATCTGGGAACACCATTGGTTCTAATGTTGTTGGGTGTTTAGGATCACATAATGTGTGACCTGTTTGCACGTCTTTCATGCCCACAATAGCGATGATATCACCGGCTTGTGCAGAACTTAATTCATTACGATCATCGGCATGCATTTCTACCATGCGGCCCACCCGTTCTGTTTTACCCGTGAATGAGTTAAGAACGGTATCACCTTTATTCAAGGTACCTGAATAGATACGGATAAAGGTTAATGCACCAAAACGATCATCCATAATTTTGAATGCTAAAGCACGAAGTGGACCTTCTGTTGAAACAATCGCATAGTCGCCTGTTTCATTGCCTTCTTCATCTACTTCTGGTTGTGGTTTAACTTCTGTTGGACTTGGCAGGTAATCAACAACTGCATCCAAAATCATTTGAACACCTTTATCTTTAAAAGCACTACCACAGTATGTTGGGAAAACGTCCATTGTTAGTGTACCTGCACGGATACATTTTTTAAGATCGTCAATTGAAGGCTCTTCACCGTCAAGATATTTGCCCATTAAGTCATCATCTTGCTCAAGTGCCGTTTCGACTAACATTTCACGATATTCTTCGATCTGATCAGCCATCTCTGCAGGTGGCTCTTCAATACGAAAATCCATTGTGTCTTCTTCGTTATCCCATATCCATGCTTTACGGGTTAATAGGTCAACACAACCGATGAAGTCATCTTCAATACCGATGGGTAACACCATCACTAATGGGTTGGCACCCAACACATCTTTAACTTGTTTAACAACACGGAAGAAATCTGCACCGATACGATCTAATTTATTAACAAAGATAATACGCGATACTTCAGAATCATTAGCATAACGCCAGTTAGTTTCTGATTGTGGTTCAACACCACCACTGCCACAGAAAACACCAACGCCCCCATCTAATACTTTAAGAGAACGATAAACTTCAATAGTAAAGTCTACGTGACCTGGTGTATCAATAACATTTAACCGATGACCATCCCACTCACAGGTTGTTGCAGCAGATTGAATGGTTATTCCACGTTCAGCTTCTTGGTCCATGAAATCCATTGTTGATTCACCATCATGAACTTCACCGATTTTATGGATCTTACCAGTCAGTTTCAAAATGCGTTCTGTCGTGGTCGTTTTACCCGCATCTACATGCGCGAAAATACCGATATTTCTATACTTGGATAAATCTGCAGCCATTTTCCTGTCTCTAAAAAGATAATTAAGTGTGTTAACACAAAGATAAACCGAGGAATTTTACACTATTTTTATATGCTTCGCACAAAAAATGCTTAAATTATCTAGCCCCTGTTGTCGTGCTTCAAACAAGATTATTTGCTTTGCATGGGCAACCACTGATAACGGTAAATGACGCCTGGCACAGCTAACACTAAAAACAAGCAGAATGTGGTGACAAAAAACTCCCAAGTTTGGGGATAAACATCTCCTGAGTATTTTGTTTCAAGACCTACAGCTATGAGTAAACTGACAAAATAGAATACAACTAGCTCTATTAATCTTAATAAAGCTGATTTAGCTGCTTTTAGCGGAAACACTAAAAAAGCACGCTCAGATATCCAAGGTAAATTAGCGATAACTAGAAAAATTAAAATGATGGCAGTTTCAGACATGAGTATTTATATCTTTAAGAAAAAACGGATATGCAGATTGCCATTAATGAGCCTGGGAATATGCCCAGAGCTAAAACAGCTAATGCATTGGCACTGATCACAACTCTCATCTCAGTAGGAGATTGTAGATCGGTTTGTTGAGTCGGTTGATCAAAATACATCACTTTTATCATTCTCAAATAATAATATGCCCCGATGACAGACATCAATACAGCCACAATAGCCACTGATAATAAGTCGACATCCACAATCGATTTTATCACAGCCAATTTGGCATAGAATCCAACTAACGGAGGTATGCCTGCCATTGAAAACATTAAAATAAGCATCATTAAAGCATACCAAGGATTACGCTCACTCAAGCCTTTATAGTCTTCGATATTCTCTGCTTCAAATCCTTGACGACTCATCAAGAGGATCATACCAAACGCACCTAAACTCATTAATGCATAAGTCAATGCATAGAACATAGATCCTGCATAACCTTCAGCCGACCCCGACAAGATACCCAACAAAATAAAACCGACATGTGAAATAGTCGAATAAGCCAACATCCGTTTTAAATTGGTTTGTGCTATGGCGATAATATTACCCAAAATAATGGATAGGATGGACAACATGATCAGCATATCTTGCCAATACTGATGTACATCAGCCAAGCCATCGACTAATAGGCGTATCGCCATGGCAAAGGCTGCAATTTTTGGTGCTGTAGCAATAAATAAGGTGACCGCAGTTGGCGCGCCATGATAAACGTCAGGTAACCACATATGAAATGGCACTGCCCCTAACTTAAAGCCGATACCAATAATTAAAAATACCAGTCCGAAACTAAGCACCGTATTATCTATTCCACCGGCTTGTATCACATTGGCGACACTGGCAATCGATAAAGTTCCTGTCACCCCATAGATGATTGACATGCCATATAACAACATACCCGAAGCGATGGCACCCAAGATGAAATATTTCATTGCAGCTTCAGTTGCTACACTAGAATCTCGATGCATGGCTACCATGGCATAAAGACACAGTGACATTAGCTCAAGCCCAAGATACAAAGTGAGAAAATGATAAGCCGACACCATGACCATCATGCCCAAGGTAGAAAATAAGGCTAATACATAATATTCGCCTTTAAATAAATTTCGGGCTTTAAGATAAGCCGTTGAATATAGCAATACCACAACATTGATAAGACAAATGGCCAATTTCAACACGTCACTGAATGCATCTTTAATGTAAGTACCATCAAATGTCAGCCCACCTATTTCACCGATTGACCGATAAATAATGATGGCAGTAATGATCAGCGTAAGTTGGCTCAATCGATAGACTAGATCAGTACCCTTTTTCCCTAAAAATGCGACCACCATTAAAACGATGCAGGCCATTGCCAGCATAAACATTTCTGGCAAAGCTAAAGACATATTGGATACTTGAAATGTCATCATGTTAAATCTTCGACTGGGAAATTTGGGTTAATAAATGTTCGACTGAACTGTGCATAACATCAATGATAGGTGCAGGCCATAGACCCATTATTAGCACAATGGCCGCTAAGGAGGCTAACATTAAAAATTCACGGCGGTTTATATCTGTCAGTTGGGCGACATTATCATTAGCGACCTCACCAAATATCACTCGCTTAATCATCCATAAAGTGTAGGCAGCACCTAAAATCAAGGTGGTTGCAGCTAAAAATGCAAACCAGAAATTAGCTTGGAAAGCCGCTAAAATTACCATAAATTCACCTACAAAGCCTGACGTGCCAGGAAGACCGGCATTTGCCATCGCAAAAAACACAGCAAACCCAGCAAATTTAGGCATGGTATTAATGACCCCACCATAAGCTGAAATTTCCCTAGTGTGCATTCGGTCATATAACACGCCCACACATAAGAACATTGCCGCAGCAATAAAACCATGTGAAATCATTTGTATCATTGCCCCTTCTACTGCCAATACTGCACCACTTCCTGTTGCAGAGTTAGCAAAAATTCTAAACACAATGAATAAACCGAGTGTGACAAATCCCATATGGGCAATACTTGAGTAGGCAATCAGTTTTTTCAAATCAGACTGAGCTAGTGCTACAAAACCGATATACACTACAGCAATTAATGATAGACCAATGACCAACCAATCTAATGCCATGCTAGCATCAGGTGCAATGGGTAACGCAAACCGTATCAAACCATAACCCCCAATTTTAAGGGTGATGGCTGCCAAGATCACGGAACCACCCGTTGGTGCTTCAACGTGAGCATCTGGTAGCCAAGTATGAACTGGCCACATAGGTACTTTTACTGCAAAGGCGATTAAAAAGGCTAAGAATAACCATGTTTGTTGCTGCATCGATAGTGCTGCTTGTTGATAATCTAATATCGAAAAGCTGTCTGTTACATGATGCAAATATAATAAGGCCAGTAATAAAAAAACTGAACCAAAGAAGGTATATAAGAAAAACTTGATGGTGGCATAAACCCGGTTAGGCCCGCCCCAAATACCAATCACCAAAAATAATGGGATCAACATCGCTTCAAAGAATACATAGAACAATATCGCATCTAATGATGAAAATACAGCAATCATTAACCCTTCCATAATCAGGAAGGCAGCCATATATTGGCTTACACGGTGTTGGATAACTTCCCAGCCTGCTACCACTACAATGACGGTAGAAAATGCCGTCAATATAATGAGTGGCATAGAAAAGCCATCTATACCCAATGAATAATTAATATTGTATGCAGCAATCCATGACGCGTGTTCAACAAACTGCATTTGGTATGTTGCCGTATCAAATCCAGTGTATAAACCTAAAGACGCTACCAACGTAATTACTGCAATCAATAATGATAATGGCCGTGCCCAAGGATTATTATCGCCATTAAGCAATACGCCTATACCACCGATAATAGGTAACCAGATAACAAGGCTTAGTAAGGGAAAGTTAGTCAGCATAGTCAAACCACAAAGTACGTTAATAATAGCCAAAGGCCCACGATCATTGCAAAGGCATAATGATATAAATAACCTGATTGAACATGACGTATCACTTTTGAAACCCAACCAATAGTTTTGGCTGTACCATTCACTAAGGCACCATCAATTAACTTCTGATCACCCACCGTCCAAAATAATCGGCCAATCATAAGGGAGCCACCCGCAAATACTTTTTGGTTAAAGTCATCAAAACCATATTTATTATCTAATACACGATAGAGCCAATTGAATCGCTGTTGTAATTTTCCGGGCAATTCTGGACGCAGAATATAAAGGTAATAAGCTGTTGCTACACCTGCCATTGCTAACCAGAAAGGTAATGCTGTCAGACCATGTAAAATAAAGCCCATTACACCATGGTAACTTTCAGCATGGTGCGCTAGCACATCATGATTGGCATGGACAACGATAGCATTGCCAAAGAAGTCACCAAATACCATAGAGCTAATCAAATAACCTGATATAACGGAAGGAATAGCCAACAATATTAATGGCACAGTGACCACAGCTGGTGATTCGTGTGGCAGATGACCACTATGCGTATCAAAACGCTCTTTGCCGTGGAACACCAAGAAAAACAGTCTAAAACTATATAAAGCGGTGATAAACACACCACTCACTACTGCAAAATAGGCAAAACCACTACCTGCTATCTGTGAAGCATGAACCGCTTCAATAATTGAATCTTTGGAGAAAAAGCCAGCCAGACCAGGGAAACCAATTAAGGCTAATGAACCAATCAATGCCGTCCAATAGGTGATCGGCATATATTTTTTCAAACCACCCATTTTACGAATATCTTGCTGATGATGCATGGCAATAATGACAGAACCCGCTCCCAAGAATAATAAAGCCTTGAAGAAAGCATGGGTCATTAAATGGAACACACCTGCCGCATAGGCTGATGCACCCAAAGCTACCGTCATATATCCCAATTGAGACAAAGTCGAATAAGCAATAACACGTTTGATGTCATTCTGAATAAGCCCAAGAAAGCCCATAAATAGTGCCGTGATTGCACCAATCACTAATACAAATGATAAGGCTGTTTCAGAAAACTCAAATAATGGTGACATTCTTGTTACCATAAAAATACCGGCCGTTACCATTGTTGCCGCATGGATCAACGCAGAAATAGGCGTTGGGCCTTCCATGGAATCAGGCAACCAAACATGCAATGGTACTTGTGCTGATTTACCCATCGCACCAATAAATAATAATATGCAAATTAATGACATAACCGACCACTCATGTCCGGCAAACAGTGTAATGGTTTTCTCTGACATTGCAGGTGCTTGAGCAAAGACTTCAATATAATCTAGGCTACCGGCATACATCAATACGCCTGCTATCCCTAACAAGAAACCAAAATCCCCCACCCTATTAACTAAAAATGCTTTCAGGTTGGCATAGATCGCTGTTGGCTTTTTGTACCAAAAGCCAATCAATAAATAGGACACTAAGCCCACCGCTTCCCAGCCAAAAAACAACTGCATAAAGTTATTGGCCATCACCAACATCAACATTGAGAAGGTAAACAGGGAAATATAACTAAAGAATCGGGCATAACCATCATCGTCATGCATATAGCCGATGGTATAAATATGCACCATCAACGACACAAAAGTGACCACGACCATCATCATTGCCGTTAAAGCATCCACCATAAAACCAACTTCAAGGCTTAACGATCCAGCTTGTAACCATTGATAAATCTGTTGATTGTAAGTCTCGCCATCTATCGCAACTAATTTAAGCACCCATACCGATAATACAAAAGCGATACCAACACCATAAGTCGCGGCACGGTGTGACCATGTTTTTCCAACCTGCTGGCCAAAAAGGCCGGCAATAATACTTCCTAGTAGCGGCGCAAGAGCAATCGTTAGGAGTAAAGTTTGGTTCATTCTCTTTAGCCCTTTAACTTATTAAGTTCTGCAACATTAATGGTGTGTAAATTACGGAACAACACCACTAGAATAGCAAGGCCTATTGCTGCCTCAGCAGCGGCTACCGTCAAAATAAAGAAGACGAATATTTGACCCGATATATCACCTGAATAATGGGAAAAGGCAATAAAATTAAGGTTTACTGCCAATAACATCAATTCAATACACATTAATAAGATAATGATATTTTTACGGTTTATAAAAATACCCGCTACCGACAAACTAAATAGCAAGGCCCCTAAAATCAAGAAATCTGATAAGGCAATCATGAAGCTGACCCCTCAACATTATCCTGCTTTTTAACCGCCTCCATTTTAATCAAACGGACACGATCTTCTCGCCGCACTTTGACTTGTTCAGCAATGTTTTGTGATTTACTTTTCTTTTTCCGTAGCGTTAAGGTGATTGCCGCTACAATGGCCACAGTCAAAATGACTGAAGCAATCTCAAAAGGATAGACATAAACGGTATATAACAGCAGCCCTATTTCTTTAGTATTACTGTAACCATCTGGATGCGGTAAGGGTGCAGGTACGATATCCAAACCAAAATGACCCGCACCTAAAACAGCAATCATTTCAATAGTGATCAGTCCTGCCACTAAAATACCTAGGGGTAAATATTTGGTAAAACCTTCTTGCAAGGGTGCTAAATCAATATCAAGCATCATCACCACAAACAAGAACAACACCATAACGGCGCCAACATAAACCAGCACCAGTGTTAACGCTAAAAATTCAGCTTCCAATAACAACCAAATACCCGCACTGGTAAAAAAGGCCAATATTAAGAATAAAGCGGCTCGTACGGGGTTACGCACTATCACCACCATCGTGGCGGCCAATAATAAAATAGCAGCAAAACAATAAAATATTATCTGTTCCATCAGCGATACCTCGCATCAGCAGCACGGTCAGCTGCAATTTGAGGTTCATGCTTGTCGCCTACCGCTAATAATTTATCTTTAGTCATAATATTTTCACCACGATTCTCGAAGTGATAATCAAAAATACGTGTTTCCACAATCGAATCTACCGGACATGATTCTTCACAAAAACCACAAAAAATACACTTGAACAAATCAATGTCATAACGTGTGGTACGACGCGTACCATCCTCACGAGGTTCAGTCTCAATGGTAATCGCTAAAGCTGGGCAAACTGCCTCACATAATTTACAACCTATACAGCGTTCTTCACCATTTGGATATCGCCGTAAAGCATGTAATCCTCTAAAACGTGGTGACTGAGGTGTTTGTTCTTCTGGATATTGAACAGTTATTTTTTTGGCAAAAAGATAACGGCCCGTTAACTTTAACCCTAACAGTAGTTCCCATAAGAAAAAACTTTTAAAGAAATGTTGTATTGCTTTCATGACAATACCTCCTGCAAGACAGCCGCTTCAGTAAACCATGGGCCTATATCCAATACTTGAGCTGTTGATACCACCACTAACCACACCAACGTGACAGGAATAAATATTTTCCAACCTAAACGCATGATCTGATCATATCGATAACGAGGGAAGGTCGCACGGAACCACAAATATAAAAACAAAAATAAGGATGTTTTTAATAACAACCAAACGATACCGGGTACCCATGAAAATAAACTTTCCAAACCAGGAATGCCTTGGAATGGTGATAACCAACCACCAGCAAACATCACCGCGGCCAACATCGAAATTAAAATCATATCGGCATATTCAGCCAAGAAAAACACGGCGAAGGCCATGCCTGAATATTCGACATGGAAACCGGCCACAATTTCTGACTCACCTTCCGACACATCAAACGGTGCTCGGTTAGTTTCTGCCACGCCTGAAATAAAGTACACCACAAATAATGGGAATAGTGGTAACCAGAACCAATGTAAAAAACCACCTTGTTGTGCCAACACAATCTCACCCATATTAAGGCTTCCAGCAGCAATTAATACGCCGACGAGGGCAAAGCCCATTGCTATTTCATACGACACCACTTGAGCGGCAGATCGCAATGCACCCAAGAAAGCATAACGTGAATTAGATGCCCAGCCTGCTATAACGATGCCATATACACCCATTGAGGTAATCGCCAATATATAGAGTAGACCGGCATCAATATCTGCCAAAATCATGGTGGCGTCAAAAGGCATTACCGCCCATGCAGCCAGTGCAGGTCCAATGGCTAATACAGGGGCTACCAGAAATAAATATAGATTTGATTTGGCAGGGAAAATAACTTCTTTTAACGCTAATTTAAGCCCATCAGCAATCGGCTGTAAAAGCCCCCAAGGACCAACACGATTTGGGCCAATACGAACCTGAATAAAGCCGATTACTTTGCGTTCTGCTAAGGTCAGGTATGCCACACCCAACATTAAAGGCACAATAATCACGACGATTTTTATCACTGTATACAACACCGTCTGAGCAACGATCCAGTCAACAATGGATAGGATAAAATCAATCATGACTTATTTGATCCTCCGCTGCCTTTACGATTACATCAGCAAAAGCGGTAATCGTATTTGAGGCTGCTAAATAGATACAACCATCAGCAATCGTATTATCAATTTCAAATGCTCTAGTGTCAGTATTCTCACCTTGCTTGACGATAATATTTTTCGCCTGCCCTATACCGTGTTTCTCAGCCTCATGACTATTCATTCGAGCAATCACTGATTTTTGGTTATCGGGTGTTTGTTGTAAAGCACTGCTTCGTCTGATTATTGCATCAGATTGATGCATCGGTATTTCTGATATAGCCATCAGATCACTAGCTAAATTTAAGCTGTCAGGCTGGTGAAATACTTTATCTGTCGTTGATATCAAATTGACCTGATCCTGAACTTCATCACGTACATCTTGTGATGACACATAATCAAATCCATCTACTCTGGCCAAATTACCCAATACTCTAAGTACTTTCCACCCCGGCCGACTATCACCTTTTGCTGTGACCGCTCCAGTAAAGCTCTGCCATTGATGATCGATCCCAACAAAAGTACCCGAGGTTTCAGCAAAGCTGGCTATCGGCAAAATCACGTCTGAATAGGCCAACATAGTATCCGTTACGTAACTATTCATTGAAATAACAAAACTGGCATTTTTTAATGCCTGTTGTGCCAATACGGGTTCGGCACAATCATGTTCTGGTTCGATGCCGAATAATACGTAGGATCGTAATTCTTGTTGCCAAATCTGCTGTACATTAAATCCTTTTTGGTCAATAGACTGTTTTGCTGTACCTGTGTGAGATAGCATGTCAACCATGTTCGCAGCTGTTGAATTTGCTGTTGGTAATATAACTAATTGGCTTTTAGTCAATCTTGCAATTAATCCTGTCAGTGCCCTTATTTTAGATGATTGTGGATGATTATTGGCTAATGCACCAATCAATAATGTGGCCTTCATTGCATTAGATAGTTGCATCGCAATCGTTTGATCTACCGCTGTTGGCACCACATCTTCTAACAGTTCGACCCAAGCCTTATCATCATCACTGGCTAACGGTATCAGTGCTTTAGCGATACCCGATAAAACAGCTATTAATTGTTTGGCATTCACGGTTAATTGCTTATTAACAGGCATTAACAAGTCAGAACTGAAAAAATTAATATCCGTGACTGTTGTTCCAATCATGGCTGCCTGACGAATACGATGTGCAAGAATGGGTTGCTCAGCACGGATATTACAACCAATTAATACAATATCATCACTCTGTCCAATATCAGATAAGCACCAATCATCATGGTTGTAATCACATAATTGGTCCGTAAAATCCTGTTGATGAAGGCGATGATCAATATTGTTAATATCCATTCCACGTAACAATTTGTGGAACAAATAAGATTCTTCCAATGTTGCTGTTGGCGCTATCAGCCCTGCCATCTGTTCTACACCATATTTGGCCTTAGTCATCACCAAGCCATCTATTGCTGTTTGTAGCGCAGTCTCCCAATCCGTAGTTTGCCATTCACCATTTTGTTTAATCATTGGCTCAATGGCACGTTGCTCGTGGCTTAATCCCAAATAGCTAAAGCGATCACGATCTGATAGCCATGTTTCATTAAGGTGTTCGTTATCTCTTGGTACGACTCGCATTACTTCACCACCACGAGTATGAAACTCAATATTAGAGCCAATAGCATCATGTGGTGCAATGGAAGGATGGGCTGATAACTCCCATGCTCTAGCCCGATAACGGAATGGTTTTGAGGTTAAAGCACCCACCGGACACAAGTCGATAATGTTACCGGATAATTCCGAAGCGATACTCTTCTCTATATAAGTACCAATCTCCATATGTTCACCACGACCTGTAGCACCTAACTCTTTAATACCTGCAATTTCTTCACCAAATCGCACACATCGAGTACAGTGAATACACCGCGTCATATCCGTACTAATCAGTGGGCCAATGTCTTTATCTTTAACAACACGTTTATTTTCAGAGAACCGACTTATGCCTGCACCATATCCCATCGACAAATCTTGTAATTCACATTCACCACCTTGATCACAGATAGGGCAATCAAGAGGATGATTGATAAGCAAGAATTCCATCACGCCACGCTGAGCAGCAATGGCTACTTTAGAGTGAGTAAAAACCTTCATACCCTCAGCAACGGGTGTTGCACATGCTGGTAAGGCTTTACGCGACTTATCAACCTCAATTAAACACATTCGGCAATTAGCGGCTATCGACAATTTTTTGTGGTAACAAAAACGAGGAATATCAATACCAGCCTCATCTGCAGCTTGAATAATCATTTTTGTCGCATCCACTTTTAGTGGAATACCGTCGATTTCTATATTAACCATCTACTTGCTCACCTGACAGCTTTTATGATCAATGTGATGTTGGAACTCATCACGAAAATGCTTAATAAAACTCATTATAGGTGCCGCAGCAGCCTCACCTAATGCACAAATTGTATTGCCATTGATGTTTTTTGCCACATCGACCAAACGATCTAAATCTTCTTGCTTACCTTCACCCTGTGCAATACGTTTTACCACGCGGTACAGCCATCCTGTTCCTTCACGACAAGGCGTACATTGGCCGCATGATTCTTCGTAATAAAACTCAGCAATACGTTCTAATGCTTTCACCATGCATGTCGTCTCATCCATAACGATTACTGAACCAGCGCCTAACATTGATCCTGCTTTACTAATACCATCGTAACTCATCGTTACATCCATCATAGCATCACCAGGAATGACCGGTGTAGAACTGCCGCCAGGAATAACAGCCTTTAATTTATTACCATTTCGCACACCACCAGCAAGTGCCAATAAATCTGCAAATGAGGTACCTAATGGCACCTCATAATTACCTGGTTTTTCTACATGTCCTGACACGCTAAATATTTTGCTACCACCATTATTTGGCGTACCGATCTCATGGAACCAATCACCACCGTGCTGTAAAATAACAGGTACAGATGCCAATGTTTCAGTATTATTAATCGTAGTAGGTCGACCATAAAGACCAAAACCTGCTGGAAAAGGTGGTTTATAGCGAGGTTGGCCTTTTTTACCTTCTAATGATTCCAACAAAGCTGTTTCTTCGCCGCAGATATAAGCACCGGCACCAGGCTGTGTATACAAATCGAAACTAAATTTCGAGCCTAAAATATTGTCCCCTAAGTAACCGGCCTCTTTCGCTTCTTGTATGGCCGCTTCAAACCGTTCAAAAGGTTCAACAAACTCACCGCGAATATAGTTATAACCTGTCTGGGCACCAATGGTATAACCCGCGATAATCATCCCTTCAATAACCTGATGGGGGTTAAATCTGAGTATATCTCTATCTTTGCAGGTGCCTGGCTCACCCTCGTCTGAGTTACAGACAATATATTTAGCGCCCGGCATCCGCCGAGGCATAAAACTCCATTTCAAGCCAGTAGGAAAACCAGCACCACCTCGCCCTCTCAATGCAGAGTCTTTTATCTGTTCAATGATATCTTCTGCACGCGTTTTTTCTTTCAGTATCTTTTCTAGTTGCTCATAACCACCCACACTACGGTAAGATTCCATCGACCAAGGTTGATCGAGATGCAGTGTTCGGAAACAAACTTGATTCAATTCCATTACTTGATCCTACCTAATATCTGATCAATTTTCTCAGTCGTTAGATGTTCGTGATAATCGTTATCAACTTGCATCATCGGAGCACCACAACAGGCACCTAAACATTCTACTTCTTTCAAGGTGAATTTATTATCTGCGGTGGTTTCGCCTAGTCCTATGCCAAGCTGTTTTTCAAGATGCCTGACAATCTGTTCTGAACCATTCAGTAAACATGAAATATTAGTACACACATTAATCTTATGTTTGCCAACGGGTTGCAACTCATACATAGAATAAAATGTTGCTACTTCATACACACTGATTTTAGGCATCGCTAAATAATCAGCAAGCGCATCCATGATGGGTTCAGACAACCACCCATCATTTTCTATCTGTAAAATATGTAAACTAGGAATGACTGCCGACTGACTTTGGCCTGTTGGATACTTTGCAATCCAATCATCAAGTTGCTGACGAATATCTGTATTAAATAATTGGCCTTTGGCACCTGTTAGTTGCAAATCACTCATCGATCAATCTCACCAAACACAATATCCATGGTACCTATTATGGCGACAACATCCGCTAACATATGCCCTTTAACCATTTCATTCATTGCTGATAAATGAGCAAAACCAGGTGCACGGATTTTCAGACGATAGGGTTTATTAGCCCCATCTGAAATCATGTAAATACCAAACTCACCTTTGGGATGTTCAACGGCGGTATACACTTCACCTTCTGGCACACAATATCCTTCAGTAAACAGTTTGAAGTGATGCACCAATGCTTCCATATCATTTTTCATATCAGCACGGCTTGGTGGGGCTACTTTCACATCATCTGTGATTACAGGACCAGGATTTTGTCGCAGCCAGTCCACACATTGTTTGATAATTCGATTTGATTGGCGCATTTCTTCAACCCGGACTAAATAGCGATCATAGCAATCGCCTTCCACGCCGATGGGAATGTCAAAATCCATGCGGTCATACACTTCATAGGGCTGTTTTTTACGTAAATCCCACGCGATGCCTGAACCACGCAGCATCGGCCCAGTAAAACCAAGCTGCAAGGCACGTTCGGGAGACACAACCCCAATACCAACCGTGCGCTGTTTCCAGATACGATTATCCGTTAATAATGTTTCATACTCATCAACACAGCCTGGAAAACGTTCAGTAAAGTCTTCAATAAAGTCCAATAAACTACCTTCACGATTGGCATTTTTTTGCTTAACTTCTTTTTCACTGTGCCATTTTGATTTTTCATACTTTGCCATCGAATCCGGCAAGTCACGATAGACACCACCTGGACGATAATATGTGGCATGCATCCTAGCGCCTGATACTGCCTCATAACAGTCCATCAGGTCTTCACGCTCACGGAAGCAATACAAAAATATAGTCATCGCCCCAATATCCAGGCCATGGGTTCCTAACCACATTAAATGGTTAAGCACACGGGTAATTTCGTCAAACATGACGCGGATATACTGTGCTCTTTCTGGTACTTGTACACCCAGTAACTTCTCAATGGCCATCACATAAGCATGTTCATTACATAACATCGACACATAATCTAGCCGATCCATATAACCAATATTCTGATTGTAAGGTTTAGTTTCTGCTAGTTTTTCTGTACCACGATGTAACAGCCCTATATGTGGATCAGCACGTTGAATCACTTCACCATCCATCTCAAGAATAAGACGTAATACACCATGAGCTGCAGGATGTTGCGGGCCAAAATTTAAGGTGTAGTTTTTAATTTCAGCCATTATTTATTTCCACCATAATAACGATTGTCATCTCGAATAACACGGGGAACTAATGTTCTTTCTACAATACTGACTGGCTCATATATCACCCGTTTTTTATCTGGGTCATAACGCATCTCTACATTACCAATCAGTGGGAAATCTTTGCGGAAGGGATGACCGACAAAACCATAATCCGTTAAAATACGTCTTAAATCATCATGTCCATAAAATAAAATACCATACATATCAAAAGCTTCACGCTCAAACCAGTCAGCACCATTCCAAATAGATGTCACACTATCGATAATGGGTTGTTCCGCATCTAGGCGTACTTTGATCCGTAAACGCTGGTTATGCTCAATGGATAACAAGTGATAAACGACAGCAAAACGATGTCCTTCTGACACAGGATCCATATTGCCATCACCGTCAACGGCACGACTGAATCCATGATCAGATGCCCCTTTGGTTTCCCATGCGCTGCCACCATATTGTGAATAATCAACACCACAAATATCTATTAGTTGCTCAAAATCAAACTGATCGCGTAGCGTTTTACATGCCGATAAAATGCTATCTGCAGTGATGTGCAGTGTCATTTCCTCACACGCCCAATCGCAATCAAGTATCACATCAGAAAGTTGCTGCTCTAGTTTCGCCTTCAACGCTTTGATCATCGTTATTAGGCTTCCTGAACTTGTGTTCTAGCAATGGTATTGGTACGACGGATTTTTTTCTGTAATTGAATAATGCCATACAATAAAGCTTCTGCAGTCGGAGGACATCCAGGTACATACACATCTACWGGRACAATACGRTCACARCCWCGYACWACGGCATAAGAGTARTGATAATAWCCACCACCATTMGCACAWGATCCCATYGAWATMACCCAACGWGGCTCWGACATTTGGTCATARACTTTGCGTAATGCCGGWGCCATTTTRTTCACYAATGTTCCYGCSACAATCATYACATCTGAYTGWCKGGGRCTASSRCGAAAYACAAYMCCAAAGCGATCWARATCATARCGTGAKGCRCCMGCKTGCATCATTTCAACRGCACAACATGCMARGCCAAAAGTCATTGGCCATAATGARCCTGTTCGYGCCCARTTGATTAAYTTATCWGCMGARGTGGTMACAATWCCYTGCTCWAGAACACCTTCTATTCCCATTCMAGTGCTCCTTTYTTCCAYTCRTAAATAAACCCAACCACTAGGATCCCTAAGAATAGAAACATCGCTAATAGGCCAAAGACACCGATATCATCGAGTACAACTGCCCAAGGAAATAGAAATGCAATTTCTAAATCAAAAATAATAAATAGGATTGCGACAAGATAGTAACGCACATCAAATTTCATGTGTGCATCTTCAAATGGCTCAAAGCCACATTCATAAGGGGAACGTTTTTCATCGTCGGGCCGATGAGGACCAAGAACTAAACCGGCTAGCAAAGGCATCACACCAAAGCCGATTCCAATGATTACAAACAATAAAATTGGGAGATAGTTCTCCAACATCAGAAAAGCCTTTCTTTGTTTTTTACTTTATGTTTTACGGTTGTTTTACCCATCCCATTTATACTACATAGTAGTTCAGCTAAAGAGAAGTTGAAATGTGATGTTTTTATCAATTGTACTTTGCAATTGTTATTTTTAATTGTCATATTCTGTGTTAATTGATATAAATCAATAAAATGGTGATTAATGACTATTCGCCTTTAGCGCCGCAGCAAAGCATATATGGATAAATTCTTCCACATCCAATGAAGCCCCACCAATCAGGCCGCCATCAACATCTGGTTTTGCGAAAATAGCTGCGGCATTAGTCGCTTTAACACTACCGCCATAAATAATGCGTATCGACTCTGCTGTCGCTTTATCATGTTTAGCAATACGTTCTCGCATAAATTTGTGTACCTCTTGCGCCCATTCTGGCGTGGCAGAATTTCCTGTTCCAATTGCCCAAACAGGTTCATAGGCAAAGACTGTCTGAGATAACGCTGTAACACCTTTATGCTCAATCAATACATCTAACAGTCTAGCAATTACCTCTTCTGTTTTATTTGCCTCATAGTCTTCAGCCGTTTCACCAATACAAATAATCGGTATCAGATCTTGGCTAGTGGCCATTTCATATTTTTGTGCCACTATTTGGTTTAGAACAGTTTGATCTAACTCTAATTTTTCGTAAAGGCAACGGCGCTCAGAATGGCCAATTAACACGTATTCACAACCAAACCCTTTAATCATTGATGCTGATATTTCACCGGTGTACGGGCCTTTATCATAAGCAGAGACATTTTGTGTCCCCCAATGCAGCTCTGATCCTGATAACACTTCTTGTGCTTCTCTCAAATAGACGGCAGGTGGAAAGACTGCAATATCAATGGCTGAAGAAGCATTTAACTCCATGAGCATTTTTTCAAGCTGTTCAGAATGGTGCAAAATATTTTCTAATAGTACTTTTGGGCTTTCATTTGGATTATTCATTTTCCAATTTCCAGCAACAAGTGGCTTGCGCATAGTATTTATGCCTTTAAATTAATGATGGTATGAATTTAGAATCGTGCAGTTTTAAACTGCGTTATTCTAGTTTTGGTGATAAGAAATCACTCTTTCTACTTCATTTTTTGATCCGAGAATAACCGGCACACGCTGGTGAATATCGTTGGGAATGATATCTAAAATACGTTCGCGTCCAGTTGAGCAAACTCCACCGGCTTGTTCAACAATGTAGCCCATTGGATTCGCTTCATACATTAAGCGAAGTTTACCTGCTTTCATTGGATCACGTGTATCAAAGGGATAAAGAAATACCCCGCCACGAGTGAGTACACGATAGACTTCAGCTACCATAGAAGCCACCCAACGCATGTTGAAGTCCTTATCACGAATACCATCGGAACCTTGCATACATTCATCAATATACTGTTGAACAGGTGCTTCCCAAAAGCGTTGGTTTGACATATTAATGGCAAATTCTGCAGTGTCTTCAGGAATGGTCATATTCCGATGAGTCAGTACAAATTCACCTATATCATGATCTAGGGTAAAACCATTGACACCTTGCCCTGTTGTTAAAATCATCATGGTGGAAGGACCATACAACACAAAGCCGGCACAGACTTGCTCAGCTCCTTTTTGCAAGAAATCCTCTTGTGTGGCATCGATACCTTCTTGTTTAACTTTAAGAATAGAAAAAATCGTACCTACTGTTAAGTTAATATCAATATTAGATGATCCATCTAATGGATCAAATAAGGCTAAATATTTGCCTTTAGGATATTGCGTCGGAATGGTAATAGGAGCATCGATTTCTTCTGACACCATGCCAGCCAAGTGTCCAGTCCAATCTAATGCATCGACCATAATATCGTTGGTGATAATATCCAATTTCTTCTGTGTTTCACCTTGGATGTTTTCAGTATCTGCACTACCTAGCATACCGGTAATAGCACTACGCTTAACCGTATCAGCAATACGTATACATGCTGTTGCAATATCACTAATTAATAAAGAAAAGTCTGCCGTTATATTTGGCTGCTCACGCTGTTGCTCAATCATAAACTGCGTTAAGCTTATTGCTGTGTTCATTGGGTTTGGTTCTCCGGTTCAAATTTTATTCTGATAGTTTTAAGCGTCTGAGCTCAAAACAAGAGAGTTTAGATCATTAAATACCAGTAGGAGATAACTCTCCACTGGCATACCTTCCTATCATTTTCTCTAAGGATATAGGCTTAATATTTCGAGCATGTCCTGCACTACCAAAAGCCTCATATCTAGCCTGGCAAATAGTTTGCATTGCAGCCTTTGCCACTTTATAGAATTTACGGGGATCAAAATCGGCCGCATTTTCTTCTTGAGCAAGATATTGACGAATAGAGCCGGTTGAGGCCATACGCAAATCAGTATCGATATTCACTTTACGCACGCCATACTTGATACCTTCCACAATCTCTTCTACCGGCACGCCATAAGTTTGTTTGATATCACCACCATAAGTGTTAATTATTTTTAACCAATCTTGTGGTACCGAACTTGAGCCATGCATCACAAAATGCGTCTGTGGTAAACGTTTTTGTAAGGTTTTTAAACGACTTATAGCTAACACATCGCCCGTTGGAGGGCTGGAAAATTTATAAGCACCATGGCTAGTACCAATAGCAACTGCTAAAGCATCACACTCTGTTTGCTTTACAAATTCAACCGCTTCATCAGGATCGGTAAGCAATTGACTCATGTCTAATTTATCATCACTCCCATGGCCATCTTCTTCACCCATCATGCCCGTTTCTAGTGAGCCTAAACAACCTAACTCGCCTTCAACAGACACACCACAAGCATGCGCCATATTAGACACTTCACGCGTCACATTGGCGTTATATTCAAATGAAGATGGCGTTTTCATATCGGCCATTAACGAGCCATCCATCATCACTGAACTAAAGCCTGATTGAATAGAGCGCGCGCACACTGCAGGTTCCGATCCATGATCTTGATGCATGACTACAGGAAGATGAGGATACTCTTCAATTGCTGCTAAAATTAAATGCCGTAAAAAAGGCTCTCCCGCATAAGATCTTGCCCCTGCTGAACCTTGTAAAATAACGGGACTATCAACCGCATTAGCTGCTTGCATAATTGCTTGTACCTGTTCCATGTTACTCACATTAAATGCTGGAATAGCAAATTCATGCTCAGCGGCATAATCTAATAATTGTCGTAATGAAACTAATGCCATACTTCTTCACCTTACCTTATAAAATTACGTGTTCTTTTGTTCTTTAAATTGCACCATTATTTTTACTGTATGTCCCATGCAAACAATAAGTAAACTCAAATGTTTTTACCTTATTAATAAGAATAAATTATACTACAATTACACCATCTGTTATTGTTTTATTTTTCATATAGTTATTGTGGATTCTTCATGTTATAGACCAAATGGTAGATTGATAAATAATTGAAGTTCCCAGCCCAACTGTTAACAAACCAATACTAAATTGTAGACCATTATGCAGCCACGTTAGCTTACTTGAAGCACGTAAAGGAATAGATATTACGATAGAAAGCACTGCCATTCCTACTATTGATCCAATGCCAAACAACAAAATATAAATCATGCTTAAAGACACTGATTTGATCGTATCTAGGGTGAGTAAAATAAGTGCTGCAGATCCGGCTAGACCATGCATAAATCCAATAAAAAGTGTTTTATATGGAAATTTTTCATGCCCATGTTGATGGCTAGTTTGGCTGTGCTCTTTTTCCCCACGGTGTGAATGAGCATGGCAATGCATCTCAGAATCACTATGTCGATGGCTATGATAATGAATGCGTTCTTTAACTATACGACGCAACACATCAAATCCAAGTACTAACAGCATAATCCCCACCACCAGTTCAAGTCTATCCGCCACTTGTTGTGAAATACCCGTATTCATAAAAATGACGATAGCACCAAATAAAAATAAAGTAGAAGTATGCCCTACTCCCCATATAACGCCGTGTTTGATACTGGCTCTAAGTGAATGATCTTTAGTTGAAATTGCCGCCACGGCTGCCAAATGGTCGGCTTCCAGTGCATGTCGCATACCGATTAGAAAGCCAAATAAAAGTAAACTCATCATAGTTACTTACTCAACAGATCCTAGGCAATTGTTCGCCCACTAACATATCAATGATTCGATTACCGCCAAAGCCAGTGGCTAAAATAACCTTACCTTGTGGTGAAGCTTCAACGTTACCGATCACACAACTATTTTTACCTGCTGGGTGCTGGCGCATTAGTTTAATTAACTTATCCGCGTCTTCTTGTTTAACAACAGCAACTAATTTACCTTCATTGGCAAGGTAAAGAGGATCGAGCCCCAGCACTTCACACACACCTCGCACTTCTTCCCTAACAGGAATTTTTGTTTGCTCAAGCTGAATAGCTATATTACTGCTCATGGCAAACTCATTCAGTACGGTTGCTAATCCACCGCGTGTCGCATCACGCATACAATGAATATCAGGACAAACGGCTAGCATCTGCTGAATTAAATCATTTAACGGCTGGCAATCGGTTTCGACATCAATTTCTAAGGCAAGCTCACCACGAGCATCAACAATAGCAGCTCCATGGTCACCAATATAACCATTGATAATCACCACATCTCCTGCCATTGCACGGCTCGCCAGAATATTACTGCTTTTAGCAATCACGCCAATACCTGCGGTATTGATAAATAACTTATCAGCGGCACCTCTTGGAACGATCTTAGTATCACCTGTTACGATACGTACACCTGCCGCATCAGCCGTCGCTTTCATAGAAGCAACAATGCGTTGTAAATCATCGATGGGGAATCCTTCTTCAATAATCATCCCACAGGTCAAATAAAGTGGGATCGCACCACCTACTGCTAAATCATTGATGGTACCGGTGACGGCGAGTTTACCGATATCACCACCAGGGAAAAATAGCGGATCGACCACATAAGAATCGGTGGTCATCGCTAAACGGTTGCCTAGCTTAGTAAGCTCATTCAAATCAAAACGAGCTTGATCTTCAAGCAAAGATAATTCAGGGCTATCAAAACCTGCTATAAAAATCTCTTTAATGAGATCGTGCATGGCTTTACCACCTGCGCCATGCGAAAGCGTAATTGTTTTACCACTAAATTTTGTTTTAGCTAATGGCAGGCTCATGCTGTTTTTCGCTCGTGATAACCATTATTAAAGTAGGCTGCACATGCTCCCTCACTCGATACCATCAATGCACCCATCGGATTTTCAGGATTACATTTTGATCCAAATATTTTGCAATCCCAAGGTTTGATAACTCCTTTAACCACTTCGCCACATTGGCACGATTTTGGATCCGCAATTTTGATATTAGGCACTGCAAATTTTTTCTCTGCATCAAAAGCTGCGTAGGACTCTTTCATCCGTACACCGGAATGATCAATGGAACCTAAACCACGCCATTCAAAGAACTCTCTAATTTCAAACACTTGGCTAATGGCTTCTAATGCAGGTGTATTACCATTAGCGTGCACAATACGTGTGTATTGATTTTCAACAGCATTCCGACCTTGCTCTATTTGCTGTAGAACCATCCATAATGACTGCAAAATATCAAGTGGTTCAAAACCGGTAATCACGATAGGTTTATGATAATCCAAGGCAATAAAATCAAATGGCCGTTCACCAATCACCATGGCAACATGCCCCGGTGCAAGGAAACCATCAAGTTGCATATCGGGTGAGTCAAGCACCGCTTTAATCGTTGGAACGGTAGTAATATGATTACAAAACAGTGAAAAATTACTGATACCTTCACGTTCTGCTTGCAACACCGTAAAGGCACTACTAGGCATCGTCGTTTCAAAACCAAGCCCAAAAAATATTACTTCTTTATCTGGGTTTTTTCGTGCTAAATTTAGCGCGTCCATAGGTGAATATGTCATCCGAATATCTGCACCATCAGCCTTAGCTTGTAACAAGCTTTTTTTCGATCCAGGCACCCGCATCGCATCACCAAAGGTGGTAAAAATCACATCTGGGTGTTCAGCCAAAGCAATACAATCATCAACACGCCCCATAGGCAATACACAGACGGGACAGCCAGGCCCATGCACCATTTCGATATTATCCGGTAACATTTGCTCTATGCCATAACGAAAAATCGTATGGGTATGCCCACCACAAAACTCCATAATTTGCAGTGGTTTTGTGAGTTTAGGTGCCAAACTTTGGGCGATTTTGTGAATCGCTTTAGTCAATGATTTTGCTTTTCCTGTATCACGGAATTCATCTACGAATTTCATAATGTAGTTCCTGTTAAATTGCCTCGGCTGTCTGCTAACAAGGTGTGAACAAGATCCCAAATAATGTGATAACACGCCACGTGTACTTCTTGTATACGGTGAATCGAATCACTTTCAACCACCAAACAGTGCTCTACTAATCCAGTTGATTTCATATCGCCTCCATCACCACCCACAAAACCTAATGTGACTAAATTCATTGCTTTTGCTTTTGCATAAGCCGCCATCAGATTATCTGAACAACCACTGGTAGAAAATCCTATTAAGCCATCACCTTTTCGTGCATGCGCATTAAGCTGCCGTACAAAAATATGCTGGTAACCCACATCATTCGCTACCGCTGAATTCATCGCAGTATCAGCAAGTAAATTCATCGCAGGGAGTGCCGGTCTACCTGCTGTAACGGGATGTYGAAATTCCACACAAAAATGAGCAGCATCACAACTCGAACCACCATTACCCATGGCATACATGCGACCTTTGTTTTTATAAACATGAGCAATTGCTCGAGCCGCCTCCAATAAATCTTCTGCATTTTCAGTGAAAAACTGACGTTTGAGATCAATACTTTCATTTGATTTTTGTTTAATTGATTCCAGTAATCCCCTCTTTTCCTGCACAGGATCTTTTGGTTTGTTATGCAAGAATGGATAGAGATCCTGTAGATGCTGATGATTATCTGAATCACTCATGACTAGCTTGCACCTTGTTGCATAGCATCTAATTCTTGTTGAACTTCACCCAGTTCTTCCAGAATAGCTAATGTACGTGTTGCTTCATTTTCATCAATACGGCTCATCGCAAAGCCCACATGCACTAATACCCAATCATCAATACAGGAATCTACCGGATGATCATCAGTAACAATGCAGGCAATATTAACTTCACGTTTCACACCTGACACATTAACTTTTGCCAATAACATATCGGCATCTGTAATGGCTATAATTTGACCTGGAATACCTAAACACATTGTTCTTTCCTCATTATTCYGCTGGCRGCGATCGCTGCTTGTCCTAAGGCGATACCACCATCATTAGCGGGCACAAGCTGATGTGTCAGCACCTTGAATTTTTGTTGTTCCAAAGCCTGTTTCACATCTTCAAATAAGATTTTATTTTGGAAAACACCTCCAGATAGCACGATATGATTGAGCTTATTATCGTTAGCCAACTGAATGGATAATTGTTGAATAGCTAAAGATAAACCTTTATGGAATCGTGCCGCAATGTTAGCTAGTGGTGTCGCCTGTGATAAATCTTTTAATAGGGCTTGCCACATGGGTGTGGGATCAAGCAGGCCGCGTTCTAGTAAAAAAGGATAAGCGGATTGTTGTGCTTCTAACCATGCTTGAGGGGTAATAATGGCTTCTAATTCAATCGCGGCTTGTCCTTCATATTGGATCTGCTCAAAACAAATACCAACGGCTGCGGCCACAGCATCAAATAATCGTCCTGCTGATGATGCCAAGGGACAATTCAGCTCTTGTTCTAACATCATATCAAAGGTCGCTAAAGGTTTTTGTGTTAATCGTTGTACCAATTCAACTTCAGCATAATGATCGCTGATCTCATCCCAATCTAAACAGGCTTGCAGATGTGCGTAGGTATTACGCCAAGGCTGTTTCATCGCCATGCTACCGCCTAATAATGCGATCGGCTTGAAGTGAGCTAATCGCTGACACTGCTGATAGTCTGCTAACAGAAACTCGCCACCCCACAGCGTTTGGTCACTACCGTAACCCAAGCCATCTAATACGACACCGAGTACCGGTTTATCATCTAAAGCATAAGCATTATCCACCAGACAAGAGGCAAGATGGGCATGGTGATGTTGGATCTTATGTAAGTCGATGTTACGTTCGTCGGCCAGTTCATGACCCGCTTTATTCGACAGATATTCAGGATGGGCATCAACCGCTATATCACTGGCCAGATGTTGAAATAGGTTTTGGTACAAAGTGAGATGGTGCTGATAGTCCTCATAGGTAGGATAATTCTCCAAATCACCAATATGTTGCGACAATATGGCGTGACCCTTTTTGAGTAAACAAAAAGTATTTTTAAGCTCCCCTCCCATTGCTAAAACAGCAGGTGCATCAGTAAAACCATCAGGCAACACAATAGACTGCGGGGCATAGCCCCTAGCACGGCGTAGCAATTGTGTTTGCCCCGCCATCACTCGCACCACCGAATCATCAACGCGATTATCAATATCCCGATTATGTAACAGAAAATAATCGGCAATATGGGCTAATTTTTGTTGCGCATCGTCATTATCAATACACTGAGGCTCATGAGCCCCATTAGCTGACGTTAATACGATAGGTTGTTCAATTTCGCTCAATAATAAATGATGCAAGGGGCTATAAGGCAACATAAAACCTAAGGTGTTTTGCCCCGGCGCAATATTATTAGCTAAAGATGTCGCCTGTTTTTTTTGCAATAATACGATAGGTGCTGCCGTGCTCTTTAGTAATGCCTGTTCTTGTGAATTGATGTGACAATATTGTTCTATCATCGCTATATTTTTAGCCATTAATGCAAACGGCTTACGCGGACGTTGTTTGCGATCTCGTAAGTTTTGCACCGCTATTTCATCAACGGCATTAACCGCCAAATGGATACCGCCTATCCCTTTGATAGCCACAATAGCAGCCGATTTCAAATACTGGGCCGCTAGAGAAACCGCAGCCGTAGTGGTAAGTTTCTTTCCGGTTCTATCCGTTAACCAACAGTTTGGCCCACAATTAGGACAGGCATTAGGCTGGGCATGGAAACGACGATCCTCAGGCGAATTATATTCTTGTTCACAGCTAGAACACATAGTAAATTTAGCCATACTTGTTTGTAATCTATCGTAAGGAATAGCGTGAATAATACTCAGGCGAGGACCGCAATGGGTACAGTTGGTAAAGGGATAATGATAACGACGATTTTGCGGATCAAAAATATCTGCCACACAGCGATCACATGTTGCTGCATCAGCTGTCACACCAGTATTAGCGGCAGATTGTGTAGAGGAAACAATGGTAAAGGTGTGATCTAAATAATCCGAAGGGCTGTGTGCCTGCCGTTTAATTGAATCAATACGAGCCAATGCAGGCGGTTCATCAATGAGGCTTTGGACAAAGCTATCGATAACATCTTCGGCACCTTGTACCTTAATCACCACACCATCACCATCATTACGGACATGACCTGCAAGCCCAAACCGCTGTGCCAAATGCCAAACAGTGGGGCGAAATCCCACACCCTGAACTATACCATTCACATGGATATGTTCAGCATAAACTGTCGTGGCAGAAGTAGCGATTTCTTGTTGCACTAGACATTCCTAATAGATACTACTGAAATATAATATTACACTTTTAACTAAAAGTGTACTATTACTTTCCATCAAAATAATTAATGAACAGTACATACCATGCAGGGATCAAAAGAKCGGACGATATGTTGTATTGCAACCGCATCTTTCCCTTCCTCATCTATAGCCGTGTTTAATAAGGCTTGTTCCAATGCACCGGGAATATTATCTTTATCTTGAGGTGAAAAATTCCACGTGGTTGGGGCGACAATTTGATAATTAAAGATCTTGCCTTTGTCGATACGGATCCAGTGACCTAGACTGCCACGTGCTGCTTCAACAAGGCCTTGTCCTTCGGCTTCCTTAGGCATATTTGCTTGATGGCAAAAAGGCTCATTAGGTTTGATTTGCTTACACCAGTTTTCCATTTCTGGTATGACACGCGCTAGTTCAAGCATGCGGGCAACAATGCGGTTGTGAACATTACTTTGATGATGGGCGACGAGATCGAGGATCAGGGGATGTTGATCCATTGTTTGGCGTGCTAGAGCACCTACTTCAATGACATTTTCATCATAACGTGGTGCTTTACACCAGCTATAACCATCACGYTGTTCGGGATCAGGTAAGGTTTCACCTTGAAAAGGATGGCTAGCATTATGTTGCGATAACATCCAACTATGACTGAGATCTTCACGTATTAATTGGGTATTGAGTTGGGCAGGTTTCGCACAATCGCCAGTCCAGATCCCGGGTGGAAATAAAAAGTTATCTTCGAATTGATAAGCACCATAACTCATAAAGTTAGCATCAATTTTACCCAGTTTATCTAGTTCCAGATCATTGGCCGCACGTAAAAATTGAGCAAAGTCACTGTGTGAATGATGTTCTGCCCATATTTTTAGCTCATCGCCACTATTTAGTTGGATTACATTTTCGAGACTATCAGCAAAAAGTTGTGATTCAAGAAATTGGCGAAAACTCATTAAGATGGCTAACAATTTTACTTTATCAGTAGCGCTAACAGATGTTGTGGTACCACCGGGTTGAATGCTAATGGTATGGGGCCACTTACCAGCTAAGATGCCGGTGATATGCATAAATTCGGCTCGTGCTTTGAGCATGGTGTTGACTGCCGTGCCTATCTGAGCACGAAAACGAGATTCAATCTCACTGTACCAGCTACGTTGCTGATAGGTATCACGTGCAAAATCAGGCATAAAAAATAGGTAGAAATGGGTTAAATGATCAGCCATATTTTCACAGGCTAGGATCATATTGCTCACTAACTGTCCGTTTGCTGCTGGACTAATACCTTGCGCATCTGCCAAGGCATTTGCACAGGCTAACGATTGTGATACGGAACAAATACCACAGATCCTAGGTGTGTAGATCAGTGCATCCAGCGGTAGTTTATCTTGCATGATCTGCTCAAAACCGCGATACAGTGGGGAGTTGACCCATGCCTTGCTGACTTTGCCGTTGCTAATCTCTATTTCTAGTTCAAGATCACCTTCTACACGATTAAATGGCCCTAGAATTTTACGTGTCATAGTCTTCCCCTCGGTTTGCCAGGTGGGCTGATGATCTGTTTGGCGACAGCATTGTCTTTTAACCGTTTAGGTGTGGCGGCTTTTGATAATGAAGCTAAAGCCACAAACCAAGCTTTGGGCATATCCGTCGGTAAACCGACGGGGATCCCAGCTATTTTAGGTGTTTCGGTAAAACTATGTGTTAACTGTTCAAACTCTGGTGCAGTGCAGTTAACACAGGGATACCCCCCTTTTAGACAGGAGCCGCCGCCATTCCATGGGCGGATATTACAGTCTGCACGGGCTTGAGTGCCGACACAGCCTTTATGTTCCATCATGCAACCCAGATCGCCTAAGTTGATCGCACTGGCTTTATATTCATAGTATTCATTGCGGGCGCAGCCGTGGTGCACTAAATGATCGGTATAGGCACGGGGGCGATTCAGTTCATCTAGATCAGAACGCTGTAAATCTCCCAAAGCAAGTTGCATCAGTGTATCAGTAACCCATTCGGGGTGCGTTGGGCAGCCAGCAATATTAATAACGGGAAAACCGGCGGGTGATAGCCATTCACTGTTTAATAAACCACCGGCTATTTTTCCTTGGTACTGTAAACCACAAGCATCGCTTGGATTATTGCCAGCTGAGGTGATACCGCCGAAAGCAGCACAAGAGCCTACTGCCACAGTATAATTTGCTTTTTCAGTGAGTTGAGTTAACCATGACATCATCGACTGACCCGTGCCAGCAAGGACATGAAAACGCCCAGTTTTATTAGGGCCTTGAATAACAGATCCTTCCAGACATAATGCATCGATATGTATTTTGTCGGCAAGAATATCAGCTAATAACTGGATAAACTCATCGGTTGATGCTTCACTCAAAGAGGGGTGCCATAGTAGGTTAATATTGGCACTTTTAAAGCGGGTCATCACTGTGGGTGATTCGGCATTAAGTAACGACATACTACAGCCGCCACAGCCGCCTGATTGTAACCAAAGTATGTTAAACATTGGGCAATCTCAATGTGAACAAAGCACCACCCTCATGATGATTTTCAGCTGTTAGGCTACCATTACATTGCTCAGTTGCCAAACCATAACTAATATAGAGGCCTAATCCAGTACCTTTACCTACGGGTTTTGTCGTAAAAAACGGATCAAAAATCGACAGCATATGTTCATCGCTTATCCCTGTACCGTTGTCTCGAATAGTGATCTGAACGGTATCATCATCTGTTATTACACTGACTTCTATCGCTGGGTGCTGTTCATTTTCAATGGCATCCATGGCATTTTGTGCTAGGTTGATTAAGATCTGATGTACATAACCTTCATTGGTCGTGATGGTCAGTTTATCTGGCATATTAGTAGTGATGGTTGGTTTAATCTTTGAAGAGTGGCTAACCCAGTGCAGTGCATTGTTAAGTAACTTAATCAGATCAACGGGGGTGTTATCATCGTGGCCAGGTGTGGCAAAACGACGTAGTTCTTGCACGATAGTTTTAACACGTTCGGCACCTTCTAAGGACCCTTCTAATAAAGAGGGTATGTCACTAAGCATACTATCTATTTTAAGCTCTGCACGAATCTGTTCACGTTTCTCTACACTAATGTTTTGATGGATACTTTCTAAATACTGTTGCAAGCGTTTTTCATAGCGTTGCAAAGCATACATATTGCCAAAAACAAAACTAATTGGGTTATTGAGTTCATGGGCAACACCAGCAATTAAACGACCTAACGATGCCATTTTTTCAGATTGTATGAGTTGTTGCTGGGTGGTTTTTAATTTTTCGTGGGCTTCTTTTAGCTTTAGATAGGCTAGGCGTATTTCTCCCAATGGACGACCTGTTAACACGGCACCTAATAATCGACCAGTATGATCGTAATGAGCCTTACTCGTCACCGCCATAGGAACAGCTTTATTTTGGGTGCTTAAAATATCAATTTCACAATCTAGCAAGGTACCCGCACGGATTTTTTCAGCTAAATGGTGAGATTGCTTAACGCTAGATGCGGATGTTGCGAATAAGACACTAAGTGGTTGCTGTTGCAGTTCACTACTGGTTTTGCCAGTAAGTTTTTCAAGTGCTAAGTTGACGCGCAAGATCTGACCCTCAGTATTAGTTACCACTAATATATTGTGCATGGCGGACAAAATGCTTTCTATAAAGAGGCGTGTTTCTTCTAATTCAGCATTTTTATTTTCAAGTTCAACCTGTGAATGTACCAAATCAGAATAAATAGCATCCATGTGTTGGATCACTTCAATCCAAGTTTCGTCATTAACTGAAGTGTTCAGTTGTGACAGATCTGCAAGGTGTAATTCCTTAGGTTTATGTGTTTGCATAAAGTACCGTTATACCAAGTTGGGTTTGATCGCCTGAGGTACGATATCTTGTTCCATGGGTTCTAAATCATAACGTTCTAACTTACTGCGTAAGCCTACTCTAGATAAGCCCAATTCTTCGGCCGAACGTGTTTTATTCCATCGATGGCGCACCAAGGTTTCTTTAAGAATATGGGCTTCTAATAGCTCAATCCGGTTCTTTAAATTGCCTTGTGAACTCGTTGTTATCAGTTTCATATCTTGGCGCATTTCGTCTGGGACTGCACGCAGAACATGAGGTGAAATACGATCTGCACTTAATTTACTATCTTGGGTGAGTACTAACATCCGTTTAATTTCATTCTCCAGTTCTCGCACATTGCCCGGCCATTGGTATTTTTGCAGACATTCTATAGCTTCAACGGTAAAGCCATCCACTTTTTTACCTAATTCTGCTTGGGCCTTACTAAGAATATCAGTAGCAAGGTAAGGGATGTCTTGAAGACGCTCACGTAATGGTGGCAGTTGCACGATGAAGGTGGCTAGACGATAATATAGATCTTCACGAAAACGGCCTTCACGTACCTCTTCTTCCAAATTACGATTGGTTGCAGCGATAATACGCACATCAATTGGACGACGTTTATTGGTGCCGAGAGGACGTACTTCTTTTTCTTGTAAAACACGTAATAGTTTCAGTTGAAAAGCAGGTGAAGTATCCCCTATTTCATCTAGAAAAATAGTGCCACCATTGGCGCTTTCAAACAGTCCAATGCGATCTTCAATTGCACCGGTAAATGCCCCACGTTTATGGCCGAACAATTCACTTTCTAATAATTCATCAGGCAAGGCACCACAATTTTCCGCAACAAAAGGTTCATTCTGGCGTAGGCTATTGTAGTGCAGTGCACGTGCACACAGTTCTTTCCCAGTGCCCGATTCACCCATGATCACCACACTGACATCATAGGGTGCTAATTGTTTTACGGTCTCGCATACCTTATTCATGCAGCTATCGGGTGCATGTACGATGGTGCTCCAGCTAAAGTGTGCTTGTAGCGCTAGACGCTGTGCTTTGACTGTTTCTTTGAGTGTTTTAGGTTGTAGTTTTAGCTCAATAGATAAGCGTTCATTTTTACGGTGTAAATCAAATAATTCAATGGCATTATTGAGCTTTGCAATAATATCTTCATGATGCCACGGTTTACTAATATATTGAYAAATACCCCCATCATTAATGGCGGCGATAATATCTTCGGAATCAGAATAACCAGAAATAATCATCCGAATAATTNTNYWRGCMATTTTTCACGAATTTGTGTGCAAAATTCAACCCCAGTCATATCCGGCATGCGTTGGTCACATAACACCACTTGGATCCATTCACGTTCAAGAATGAGATTCGCATCTTTGACATTGCTGGCAGTATGCACATCAAAATCTTCATTTAAAATACGATTAAGCGTTTCGATAGATCGCATTTCATCATCAATAATGAGAATGCTAGGTAATAATGTGTTCATAACTTAATCAAAGACTCCTTAAGCTGGCATCTAAATTGAAGATGTTTCTGATAGCAGAATATCAGAACGACCAATCAATTTCATTTGACGTGTGGTTTTGAGCCATTGATACCAATCATCCATACCTTCACCGCTAGTAGCTGAAACTTGTAAAATCTGAATTTTAGGGTTGACCTGACGGGCATATTGCATGCATTTTTCCACATCAAAATTGAGATGAGGCAATAAATCAATTTTATTGAGCAACATCAAATCAGCGGCAAAAAACATATCGGGATATTTTAGCGGCTTATCTTCACCCTCGGTCACCGATAAAATAGCCACTTTATGAGCTTCTCCTAAATCAAAGGCCGCAGGGCAAACAAGATTGCCAACATTTTCGATAAATACAATCCCCCCTTTCTCCGGTGCAAGATTGGTAATGGCATGGCCAATCATGTGAGCATCTAGATGGCAGCCTTTGCCCGTATTAATTTGGATAGCAGACACGCCCGTCTCACGAATACGATCAGCATCATTTGTGGTTTGCTGATCACCTTCAATCACCGAGAGTGCGTAATCCTCTTTTAAGTGGTTAATAGTGTGGGTTAATAAGCTTGTTTTACCTGAACCCGGGCTCGATACCAAATTAAGGCTCAAAATACCATTCTCAGTGAAATATAGGCGGTTTTGTTGCGCATATTGATCATTTTTACTCAGAATATTCTGCTCAATTTCTATCATGCGTGATTGGCTTAGACCCGGGGCATGGGCATGGGCAGGACCGTGACCATAGTGTAGGTCTTGTTGATCGTGATCGTGATCGTGATCGTGATCGTGCTCGTGCTCGTGATCATGACCATGCTCATGAGAGTGAGAATGATCATGGCTGTGACCGTGATGATGGTCATGACCTTCAATTTGTACTTCGCCACTGGCGCATCCACAAGTAGTACACATTTAATTTACCTCCAGTTCTTTAATCTTCATTTCATCGCCACTGCTCACTTGTAGCTGATAACTGTCACAGTCAGGACAAGCATCATAACGTTGTTTGATGGTGATGGTTTTTGCACATTGCATACACCAAGCCTGTGCTGTAATTTCATTAATTTTTAAGCTGGCTTTTTCGGCAATAGAGCCACGCATCACCACATCAAAAGCAAATTTCAATGCTGATATTTCTACGCCAGAGAGTACGCCTATATCTAAAATAATTTGTTTGACCTCAGTGAACTGTTGTTGCTGAGCTTCAGTTTCAATAATTTGTAATATACCTTCACACAGTGACATTTCATGCATTAGTGGACCACCTCAGCACTTATTTGTAACTGGTAACCTACACAGGGATCGATGGCACGGATCAATAAATCAGCTTGTAATTGTAACGCTGATGAATCCTGTAAATGCGTTAAGCTCTCTGCTGCAACTCCTTGCGGATGAAAATTCCACTCCGTGGGTGCCAAAATAAAAAACTGTTTTATCACCTCGTGTTCTAACTCAATATAGTGGCTCAAACGACCACGTGCAGCATTAGTACTCGCTAGACCATTCACTCGACTTACGGTTTGGTTCAATATCATTCCGGTCATAAAGTAATGGTGCAATTTTTTCATCAAATCAGCAACCTCAATTAACCGGGCTAGCATGCGAGTATAAATCCCATTGCCTTTTTGATGGTTGAGTTGTCTGATAATAGGATGGTGTTGTTGGTAATTAAACCAACTGGCTTCATAACAGCTTGACTGCCAGTCAGGTTGGGCTGTGAATTGAGTTTGTTGTTCCATTAATCGGCGTATTAATGCCAGATCATCGATCTCAGGTAGTAGCTTGATATTTGAATGACCGGCATGTTTCCAATCTTGCTGGTTTAACCAAACTATAAAACGTGCAGCGGGTGTTTGTTGTTGTTCAGCCCAGTGTTCTAATGAGCTTAGTTTATCCTGTGGCCATTGTTTGATTGGCACCCCAAAAATAGTGTTACTGAGTTGCTGTGCACAATGTTGCCATAATGCGATTTGTTGTGCTGAAGCAGGTTCTATAATTTTGGCACCAAAATCTAACAGTTGCTGTGGTTTAAAAGCCTGCATTAGCATATTGAGCGATGGAACAACATCACTTAAAGCTTTATTATTTATGGTTTCATTAATATAGCTTGGCCAATCCATCAGGATCTGTAAGCTGTGTTCTCGTAAGCTTTCAATGCAAACTAAGGCTTCACGTTGCGATTCGACTCGATTATTGATCGGTAATTTCACTGCACTTTCAATCGCACGAACAGCGGTCACTGCCTGTGCTTTTGCACAGATATTAAATAATAATGGCAGTGTTTGTAAGGTTTGTTTTATGGTTTTACCCACAAATAATTGTGCTGCATGCATCGGTCGCGAGGAGCTTATTTCACTGCGAATACCCGCTACATGCGGTGTCAAACAGATAGATAATTCCCCTTGAACACTCATTTTTCCAAGTTCTCAGTAAATACTTTGCCGCGGAGAAAATCTCTTCTTGAGGTAGGTTCATTAATGCGTTCAGACAGTGATTTTCGCTCAGGCTCATCGTCTGGCGGCGACTCGGTTGCCACATCATCTTGTGCTGTGGGTAGATTTTGTTCATCGGCCCAAATTTTGGCAATTTCTTGGCTGTGGCTTTGAGATTCAACATCCTCATTATCTTCATCCATAATGGCTGCTATGGCGGCTGTTGCGGTTGATTCTGCCGCCGCTTGATCTGCAAATTCAAACATGGGTGAAAATAGGGAACAACTGAGATAAATACCCAGCCCATCTTCAAATCCAACCATAAAATCATAAGCACCTGAGGGGAAAACATAAGTTTGGGTGCTACCTATTTTCGTTTGGTGATCTTCCGTTTCTGCTGTAGGCAATAACATCAAATTCATAAACCAGGGGGTGATTAGGATCCCCAATTGATAATCATTCCACTGATGAAAGCCGATGGCTTTAACCGTTAAGCTGTGGTTAATCACCGGCACATCGACCATTCGCTGTTGCAAGATCATTTTAAAAGTCGGCTCTAGTTGCTCAAGGGCGCTATGATTTGACATAAGCTAATCTAACAACACCATAAACTGATCTTTCACACCATCACATTCTGGACAACGCCAATGATCGGGTAGTTGAGAAAAGGGTGTGTTCGGGGGGATTTGCCAATAATCATCCCCTTCCGCAGGATCATAAGCTTTCCAACAGATCTTACATTCCATTTTATCACTATCTTTGATGCGAGAATTATCCCCATTATAAGAACCTTCAAAGGGACTATCTGAGCTCATTGGTTGACAATCACGGAATACACATCGAGTATTTCTTTTAATCTCTCCGCACTATCCACAATATCTTCAGGGGCTGCTATCGCCACACCAGGTACATCCACTATCTCGATGGTATTCAAAATAAGTATATCTTCAGAATTGTAATATTTTACCCACCAGACATTTTTCTTTTCAGTACTGCCAATGCGACAGTTACCATAACCCCGTGACAAAATGGTAATGGGGCCCACACCTAAGCAATGACCGAGAAAATTGAGATCTTCAGTTGATAAAGGTAATAGAGTTAAATTAATCACATGATTGACATCGCCTGGCTGCCATTGTTCTATTTTTTCGGCAATTTCAATGATCAATGGTGGTGAATTAAGCACGCCCTCAGGTAAGTTTTGCAGATCTGCAATCAAGGGTGTTGACTGTGCAAATGCTTTTTGAGGCACAATGGAGGGGATATCGGCTACTTCAATAACATCACTGATAGCAACACCGGCTTCATTAAGGTGACGTACTCGCCAGATCCCGGTCAATACAGATTCTTGTATGTGTATTGCGGTGTCAGCTTGATAAAGCACACTGACTTCACCTTCATTTAATACTTGATTCACCAGATCAATATTAGCGGGATCCATATCACTAATATCAAAAACAATGGCAGCATCACCTACTTTATAACCATCAATGGCATAAAATAAATTAGCTAACATTTCCTTCGCTATATTAAGATCTTCTACCTCTTCCGGCTCTGGGATCCGTGGCACATCATAGGTATACATTTCACCAGGTGGTTTATCAAAATTAAAATTTTCATCACCGGCTTCTTGAGGCTGAGAACCTTCACCAACGACAGGGATATTAATCGGACGACTATACTGTTTTATTTCCATGTTTTTTCTCCAATATTTTAAGTTAGCGGCTAACGACAGGAATGCCTATCGATTTTGGCTTGCTTGTTTTTGATGCCAAGATCTGTTTGATTTGATCAATATATTCCGACCAATCTTGAATACCGGTAATGGCATCAAGATATTTATCTCCCCGCATAAAAACAAGGGCTGGCCATGAGCGAAAGCCATAGATTGATTGCAGTTTCTTTTCATCATCTCGTGCGATGACCGCTGGTGTTAGATCTGGAAACAGCTTAACTAATTCAGGTAGCACTATCGCAACATCATTAGATTCGGCAAAACGATTGGCATCTTCGGTAAAAAAGAGCACTGAATGTTTATTGGCTGATAAAAAATCATCAAGATTAGTTAAATCAATTAATGGATAATTTAATTCACTACTCAGGCGATCAATAAGAACAGTAGGCGTAGCAGACATAGGCTATGATTCCTTAGATTGAGCCAAAACTTCGGCTTGTAAATGAGGGGGTAATGCTGGCTCACGATCAATCAAGTCAGCAAACAGATGATCAATGTGATTCTCACCTTGCATAATGTCACTCATGGCAGTGAGTGCTTGTCGAATATTTTGGGCATTCTCAGCAGTGAGCACTTCACGTGCAGCCCCTAAAAAATTAAGGATCCAAGTGCCTGCCATTTGCTCACCCACCAAGATCATATCAATAAGCTCTTGTTTGCCATCGGCTTCGCATAGCGCATGAGTACCGCGCATTTCAATCACCTGCATTGGGGCACCAATACACATTAATATTGACCACGATGATCAACATCTACCTGCAGAGGTTGATCGATGATGGATGGTTTAGGATCAAATTTTATTTCCTTATCCGTCAACACACGGTCATCTCCTGAACGGCATGCATCTGATTCAGAAGGACGTCCTGCTTCATATTGCTCTAAAGCCAGTTCTGATGGCGATAATGCCTCAAGTTCAGGCAATGGTTCGGTGCGTTGCTTGGCCTCAATGCCCAGTTTTTGTAGATAATCAATCGCTATGGCGACGGCAGGTGCTATTTGTGCTTTTACCGCTGGGCGTAAACTACCACCAAAGTCTTCTAACTCTACCGGTTGTACCCCAATTAATAATATTTTTTCAGGGTAGTCGCCCAGTAATCTAGAGGTCGATAAAACTTCTTGAAACCCGGTTTGATGCAAACTCATTTTTTTTGCGCCCATAAAATTTGGCACATCTTCATCTTCAATCAGTTTCATTTCACCACCGACCAAACCATAATCAATGGCATCAAACACCACTAATATGTCACAGGCTTGTACATGTTGAACTAAGTAGATCCCTTGTGTTCCACCATCCATTAATAGGATATTGTCTGGAAAAACATATTGACGGTTAATTTCCTCTATGCAGCGGACACCAAAACCTTCATCGGCCCAAAGCACATTACCGATACCCAGCATTAAAACTTGCTTTTGATCCATAACACTCTCACATTCGGCTAAAAAATATATACTTTAGGAAGATACTATTACACTTTTAATAAAAAGTGAAATAATACCTTCCAATAAATGGTGATTAAGGTCAGTAATTTCCTTTTCCAAAACTGGAACTAAAGTTTCCACATCTGCTTTTATAACGGATAGTTTCTTATCTTATAAATTATAAAACTTGCAACAATATCTAATAATATTCTTTACTTTCAGCCACTTATACATTTGGTACAAGGATTGCTTTAATGAACCTGCCATTTAGAAATAGCTGTTTCTCCAAAAATCAAGGAAACAGTAGGCAAAAATTAGTAATTAAGGCTAGGAGTGAAATAAATATGATAGAAACATTTTATGAAGTGATGCGTCGCCAGGGCATTTCTCGGCGGAGTTTTTTAAAGTATTGTAGTTTAACCGCGGCAGCATTGGGTTTAGGCCCTGAGTTTGCCGGAAAAATTGCCCATGCAATGGAAACAAAACCACGGATCCCGATCCTATGGTTACATGGCTTAGAATGTACTTGTTGTTCAGAGTCCTTTATCCGTTCAGCTCATCCTTTAGCAAAAGATGTCATCTTATCGATGGTGTCGCTAGATTATGATGACACTATTATGGCTGCTGCAGGTCACCAAGCAGAAGCTATCATCGAAGAAACAATTAAAAAATATGATGGTAATTTTATTTTGGCGGTGGAAGGCAATGCACCACTAAATCAAGAAGGCATGTCTTGTATTATCGCGGGAAAACCTTTCCAACAACAGTTACAACATGTAGCCGATCACTGTAAAGCAATTATTTCTTGGGGATCCTGTGCAGCTTATGGTTGTGTACAAGCTGCTCATCCCAACCCCACTAAAGCGGTACCTACGCACAAAGCCATCACTACCGATAAACCGATTATTAAAGTGCCTGGTTGTCCACCGATTGCTGAAGTAATGACGGCGGTAATAACCTACATTCTTACCTTTGAAAGATTCCCTGAATTAGATCGTCAAGGTCGTCCCAAAATGTTCTATAGCCAGCGAATTCATGATAAATGTTATCGCCGACCACATTTTGATGCAGGACAATTTGTCGAGAAATTTGATGATGAAGGCGCACGTAAAGGTTACTGCCTTTATAAGGTTGGTTGTAAAGGCCCAACGACTTATAACGCCTGTTCAACCATTCGTTGGAATGAGGGTACTTCCTTTCCTATTCAAGCAGGTCATGGCTGTATCGGCTGTTCTGAAGATGGTTTCTGGGATAAAGGCTCATGGTATGCCCGTTTAACAGATATTCATCAGTTCGGTGTGGAAGGCAATGCAGATCAAATAGGTGGAGCAGCAGCAGCCGTTGTTGGTACGGGTATCGCTGCACATGCAGCCATATCCGCGGTTAAACGTGCACAGAATAAAGGGGATAGTAAATAATGAGTATCATTCACACTCCGAATGGATATAGTTTAGATAATTCAGGTCAACGTGTTGTTGTTGATCCGGTCACACGTATTGAAGGACATATGCGCGTTGAGGTTAATCTCGACGAAAACAATGTGATCCGTAATGCGGTGTCAACGGGAACAATGTGGCGTGGCTTGGAAGTAATTTTAAAAAATCGTGATCCACGTGATGCATGGGCTTTTGTTGAACGTATCTGTGGTGTTTGCACCGGTTGTCACGCTCTAGCATCTTGCCGTGCAGTGGAAGATGCGCTTGGCATTCAAATTCCTTACAACGCACATTTAATTCGTGAAATCATGGCAAAAACATTGCAAGTCCATGATCATGTTGTGCATTTCTATCATCTCCATGCCTTAGATTGGGTCAACCCAGTGAACGCATTAAAAGCAGATCCTAAGGCAACYTCTAAATTACAAGAAATGGTGTCACCACATCATCCGATGTCTAGCCCAGGTTATTTCCGTGATATTCAAACACGGATCAGAAAATTTATTGAATCGGGTCAATTAGGGCCATTTAAAAATGGTTATTGGGATAATCCGGCTTATAAATTACCACCAGAAGCGGATTTAATGGCGGTTGCCCATTACCTTGAAGCCTTAGATCTACAGAAAGAATTTGTCAAAATTCATACTGTATTTGGTGGGAAGAATCCACATCCTAACTATTTGGTGGGCGGTGTTGCCTGTGCGATTAATATGGATGGTGAAATGTCTGCCGGTGCACCATTAAATATGGAACGGTTGAACTTTGTGCTTGCCCGTATTCAGGAAATGGTCGACTTCAATAAAAATGTCTATGTACCTGATGTGATTGCAATTGCCAGCTTCTATAAAAACCAATTATGGGGCGGTGGCATGGGGGCATTGAGTGTGATGGATTATGGCGCTTATCCAACAGTACCTTATGATAAATCAACTGACCAGTTGCCAGGTGGCGTTATCCTAAATGGTAATTGGGATGAAGTACTGCCGATTGATCCACGTGATCCTGAACAAGTTCAAGAGTTTGTAGGACATTCTTGGTATACCTATCCTGATGAAACTAAAGGCTTACATCCATGGGATGGTATTACTGAACCTAATTATGAATTGGGGCCAAATTCAAAAGGGACTAGCACCAACATCGAACAACTGGATGAACAGGCGAAATATTCATGGATTAAATCACCTCGCTGGCGTGGTCATGCGGTTGAAGTGGGGCCATTGTCTCGTTATGTATTGGCTTATGCTCAAGGTAATGAGTATGTCTCAGAACAGATTGGTCGTAGTCTAGGCACATTTAACCAATTAGCAGGCACTAATCTAGATGCTAAAACAGCGCTCAACTCAACTATTGGTCGCACCTTAGCTCGTGCATTGGAATCTGAATACTGCTCTGACATGATGTTGGATGACTATAACAACTTAATTGCCAATATCAAGAACGGTGATAGTTCTACAGCCAACATGGAAAAATGGGATCCCTCTACATGGCCTAAAGAAGCAAAAGGTGTGGGTACTGCTGCTGCACCACGTGGTGCCTTAGGACATTGGATCAAGATCAAAGATGGCAAAATTGAAAATTACCAATGTGTAGTACCAACCACATGGAATGGTTCACCACGTGATCCAGCCGGTAACATTGGTGCATTCGAAGCTGCATTGATGAATACCCCAGTGGAACGGGCAGATGAGCCTGTTGAAATCTTACGTACTATACATAGCTTTGATCCTTGTCTTGCCTGTTCTACCCATGTGATGAGTGAAGATGGTCAAGAGCAAGCTAATGTAAAAGTCAGATAACTGAGGAGATATCTATAATGAGTGCTAATCACACAACACACAGCGAAACTTCTGTTTATGTGTATGAAGCCCCTGTAAGGATATGGCATTGGATCAATGCCTTATCCATCACCATTCTAGCCATTACAGGGTATTTCATTGGAGCCCCATTGCCCACCATGTCAGGAGAAGCCAGTGATCATTTTTTAATGGGATATATTCGCTTTGCCCATTTTTCAGCGGCTTATATTGTCTTAATAGGCTTTATCTTTAGACTTTATTGGGCGTTTGTAGGCAACAAACATGCGCGCGAGATATTTATACACAATATTTTTAAAAAGTCTTATTGGTCAGAGTTGTGGCATGAAATAAAGTGGTATCTTTTCATGACCAAGGAACCTAAACAATATGATGGTCATAATCCACTCGCTATTTTTGTAATGCACTGGTTTTTTGTTTACGGCATTATCTTTATGATCTTTACTGGCTTTGCACTTTATGGAGAAGGTACCGGTGCTGGCTCATGGGCACATGTGCTGTTTACTTCATGGCTAATTCCATTATTTGGACAAAGTATGGATGTTCATACTTGGCATCATTTTGGAATGTGGTTCATTATCTTATTTGTGATGATCCATATATATGTGGCTGTAAGGGAAGATATCATGTCCCGTCAATCCATTATTAGTTCCATGATAAGTGGCTGGCGCACGTTAAAATAATTGTAATCTTTCTCTCTTTTACGTAACTCGGCTATATGGTGCTTAGCATCCTTACTCTAAGTAAGCTATAAATCATCATATAGTCGATTTTATGTCCATCTAAATTTAAGATAAAATCTAGAGGCTCGCACTATGAATAAACGTCTTATTAAAATATTATTAACCACTACATTACTTATTAGTTTTAATGTTTCGCTCGCTGATTCGAACAATGGATACACAACCGCCACCAATGTATATACAGGATCATCATCACGAGGCTGGTATGGCGGTGGCGTCGACTTTGTCCTATCTGAATGGAAAAAAGAAGCAATTTCAGCTAGCGCTTCGGAATCTGTAGAGGTAGGAGCAGAAGTAGGAGCAGAAGTAGGAGCAGAAGTAGGAGCAGAGGTAGGAGCAGAAGTAGAAACAACTGCTGGACCAATGGACGAGTCCAATCTTATTCAAGAAGAAAATACAAACACCGTTTCTACTGAATCTGAACTAATATTACTGCCTGTACGAGATGCTGATGCGGCTCTTGACCCTTAAAAACATTTAAGTTTAAAGTGTAATGGTCAACAAAAGCAGCACACCTTGTTAGGCAGTTTTTAGATAGTTTAGCTCATATTCAGCTGATGATATATTTCCTAACTTTAAATGTCTCCGTTTTTGATTATAAAAAGGTTCGATGTAATCAATAGTGTCAGCAATGGCTTCACTTCTGGTTTGATACCGACGATAGTTCACCCGTTCTGACTTTAAACTTCGGAAGAATCGTTCAGCCAGGGCAGGAATTTTTCCAGAAACCGGGTAGTTGCGGGCATGAAGTAACTACCATGATGAAAAAATGGATCTAGGCCTGTGATTAACAACCGTCCACGAGTCGATATTTTATCTTCATAGAAAACCGAACTCCCATCATTATGATTGATAAGCGACACAGCACCTTCTGGCGGTATGAATCGCGTATGATGATGCCATGTCATCTCTGTTAGTGATAATGCGTCAAATAGTGGATGTTTGGGTGATGCGATTTCCAGTTCGCTTTGTGGATCAGCTTCCAACCACCACCAGTAATTTGTTGAAACTGATTTTGATTCAATATTCGGCAACCACTGTGCTGGATCTGTCCCGGCAAAAGCAACGATCGTTCCTCCTTCATCAAGAAACTCCTGGAACCGAACTTTGTGTGGCGAAAGTAAATCAGGGTTTGACCGGCAAGTAGCGATGATCACATCAACATGTGAAAAATCATATTGATCAAGATCAGGCAAATACCACCTTTCATCGATCATATGTGCCCAGCGCTCGTCATTGAGTGCGACATGATGGTAGGATGTTCCTGCATCAATTGCGGCGATCAGATTACTCATTTTTCTGGATTCTCCTGAATCGCCCAACTGACCAGATTCCGTGTTATATCGATATTATCTTCACTGTCTTTAAAACTTGTCCATATATCATTTCCAGAATGAACAAAAACTCTACCCAATCCATAACTCCATTCCCAATCGACAGAAATGGTTCCCCTTTTAATCGTTGTTAGGATTGTTGCATCTTCAGGGGGCGGATTTGAGCCTCGAGCATAAAAGCCTCTGACACCTCGTCGACAATTTAAACTTAATGGATTAATACCCTGAAAAACCGAGTGAGGTTGAATAAAAGAAATTTCATATTCTTCTAATGTTAGCTGTCCGGCAGGATTGAATGGAATAAGGCAATCGAGAAAAGGCATTGCGATCTGCCCTTGAATAATAATCGTCCCACCCGCTTGAATGAATTCCATTAAGAGTTGTTTGTTATTCAAAAGATGGCGTTGATCCTGGTGCATCGTCAAGATCAGAACTTTAATATCTTTCAAGATTTCATTCGAAAGTTTATATTGGTCAAGAATTTTCACACACTGTGAAAGTACTTTATCTTCTCTGAAATACTTGCTCTGTGTAGGCAATGCTTTAAGAAAAACACACTGTTTTTTCATCTCATTCTTTCCCTTATCCCATCATATTTTATCAGAACAGTTACTGACTCTTCTGGACTAACTACTTTGATGCTCCGTATCGGCACATTGTAAAGTTCAGACAATATACTATCTGTTAGTATCTCCTTAGCCAGACCAAATTGACAGTTGCCAATAGGCTTGATCAAAAGCACTGTTTCAGCTATATGAAAAGCATGTTCAGGGTCATGCGTAGTCATCAAAATGGTGACTCCATTTTTTTTCAATTTCTGGAGTACATTCAAAACTTTAATTTCATTGGCAAGGTCAAGCGATGCCGTTGGCTCGTCGAGCAAGATCAAATCGGACTCTCCAGCAATCGCCCGTGCGATTAGCACAAGTTGACGTTCTCCTCCGGAGAGACTTTTAAAAATTCGATCAGAAAAATAGGCCATACCAATCTCATTTAAGGCTTTGACTGCAACCTCATAATCTTTTTTTGTTGGTGTTGCAAACGTACCGAGATGAGATACCCGGCCCATTAACACCATGTCAATTACCTTAAAATCAAATGGGATTTCAAGCTGTTGTGGGACATGACCAATTCGTTCTGGCCCTTTGATCTGACCTTCGATCAAAGGTTGCACATGTAAGAGAGCTTTTAGTAGTGTTGATTTACCACAACCATTCGGACCGAGAATGGCACACAGTTCTCCCTCCCTAACTTGAAAAGACAAGTTACGGAACAACCACTCACTATTGGAATAATGGAAACCTGCATTTGTCACTTTTAGCACCATCTCACCTCATTCCAATTGTGCGTCGTAAAACCAGGATGAAGACTGGTGCGCCAGCAATTGCCGTCACAATACTCAATGGGATTTCTGCTGCAGTCAAACTTCGGCAAATTGTATCCACCAATATCAGTGCAATAGCCCCGATCAAGGCAGCAGCCGTAAGTAGGTATTTGTGATCAGGACCGACAAACATACGTGCGATGTGAGGAACGATTAGGCCAATCCAACCAATAACTCCAGCAACTGCGACCGAGGCCGCAACAATGATCGTCACCGCAGCAAGTGTCAGCCATCTAATACGTACAACATTAATTCCTAGCGAAGCTGCTTCCTGATCACCCAACGTGAGCACATTCAAAGTATATCGCAAACCAAATAGCACTAGGCCTCCTACAACGACCGTAACACTCATCAATAATAACTTATTAAAATTTGCCGAGGCGAAGCTACCCAGTAACCAGTAAAGGATCGATGGCAACTCAGATTCAACGTCGGCCATAAAAATAACCAGAGAAACAAGCGCACTGAAAAAAGCACCGACCACAACACCGGATAGAACCAATGTGAGTGTGGTTGTACCTACACCAGATTTGGCAACAACAATTACAACCACAATTGCTAACAGGCCAAAAATAAAGGCTCCTGTCACTGTGGCAACAGATGTACCAAAAAGCATAATTGCAAGCGCACCACCAAAAGCTGCACCTGGAGATATACCAAGAATATCCGGACCAACAAGTGGATTACGAAACAGGCTTTGTAATGCTGCACCAGCCATACCAAGTCCAGCACCCGCAACAAGCGAAAGCAGAACACGTGGTAGTCGTATCAGTTCCACCACACGTCTTTCGATATCATTGACACCAGCAGTATTATGCAAAGCCAGATTCTCAAATAAAATACCAATAACGTGAGAAGGTTGAATATAATACCGACCCAGAGTAAGCGCAGTTATCGTCACAATTATCAACAGTGTTATTGCGATAAGAAAGAATAGTGTTGTCTGTGAATTAATAATAGGAAAGCTCAAAGTATTAGTTTCACTTAACATGGCTATCTTTGCAAAGTGGCGTTCTTTGCACTAAGCTGATCAAAAAAAGCAGCTGCTTTTTTTCCTTCTAACTTTTTGCCATAAAACAACATCATTAATTCGCTGGTTTCTAATTTCATATCCAGATCAAAACTCTCATAATGGAACAATGATGCGAGCCAGAGCCACGCCAGTGGTGATTCCAGACTCGGCGGATCCCATCGATAACCACCTATAGGCATTACATAAACACGTTTGTCTTTTGACGCACTTGTTAAACTTAACAACGGATCATCAATAATAAAATCCGGGGATAGATCCTTTTCAAAAGAATTAAGCAGAATAACATCAGGATCCCAAGCAAGAATTTGTTCTGTATTAACCGGCTTAAATCCTGAGATCTCAGTTGTGACGTTCCGCCCACCCGCTGTTTCGATACTGTAGTGATTGAAGGTATCTTTCCCTGCCGCCTGAAATCCACTTTTTGCACGTAGAAGATAAAGTACTTTTGGTTTTTGATCTTCAGGTAGCATCCGCAAAACCTCAAGGCGGTCATATGTTACTTCCCTGATATCAATGAGCTCACTGACCCGCTGCTGCTCACCTATTAGGTTACCAAATAATCGGAGCCAAGTTTGTGTATCATTCTCAGTCCCATAGCGAACAGCTAGAACATTTAGTCCCACAGCTTCCAACGGTGCAATAAGATCCTCCCCCCTATCACCCCATTGAATCACCAAATCAGGGTTGATTTTTAGAATTGATTCAACATTGGGTACAAATCCCCTACCGACAACATTGGTTGGCAAACTCAAAAGTTCAGGAAACCATTCATAAAGTAATCCTCTTTGTGCTGCTGTTAGTGATTCAGGGTGCATAGCAGACAGACTTTTCACACCCTGCTCTATACCGATCAGAATTGATGCTGCAGGCATCGGAATGGTAACGATACGCTCAACTTTCCTATCCAGTTGAATTGGGCGATTAAGTTGATCCAACAAAATTGTGTCATTGTCATCTCCTGCAAACACTGCAAACAAGAATGTCTGACTGAGACAGATTAATAGAATTATTCCACTAAAATATCGAAAAAATGCTGTTAATAAATAGTTAGAAAGTAATGAGATATTAGATTTTTTATTCATTAGTTGTGTAAGTGATAAGTTTAATAATTGCTATTGTAAATCATTATCATTATGATTGCTATTAGCATTGCTTTTTAATTAATGTCTCCAGCCGACAAAAAATAGGCTCGGAGATGTGAGACTCGACACACTTATGAATAATATTACCAAGCTTTTAATTGGGAGCACTTTTGCTTTTTTCACTGCAACATCACATGGGGAGAAGCTTTCCGGGAATGCTCAACTCGACTCAATCACGGTTACCGCAACACGTAGTGAACGCAACATTGATCAAGTCAGTCGCTCCGTCTCCATCGTTTCTCAGGAAACTATTGAAAGACGCAGAGCATCAGATGTTCCTCGTCTATTACGTGAACATCCAGGTATCTCAGAAGCATCCAATGGTGGCCTAGCAGGTCAGCTAATCATTCGCGGCTTCAGTACACAGGGATTCCGGGCGCCGTTATTTGTTGATGGCGATCGTTTTCGCGGACGAAACACGATTGAGTACTCACTCTTTAACCCTGAACAGATTGAAAGAGTCGAGGTCATTCGCGGACCGGCTTCTTCCTTGTATGGAACAGATTCTTTTGCTGGCGTGATCAACATCATTACCAAACGTCACTCGGGAGATGTTACAGGGCCTTTTCAATTCACAGATAACAGCCTGTCCTTTGATTATGCTACGGTAAACGATCTGTTTGGTGGCCGCCTCCAACTTGGAGGTGCCGGGAATGGTTTTGATATTTTACTGGGTGCAAATTTACGCAAAGCAGGCAACTTCGATAGCCCTGCTGGTGAAATACCCAATTCAGGATTCGATGCACCAAGTTTTGATCTACGTGCAGGATATACTTTCAGCCCCGGCCAAAGACTAGAGCTATCCGGGCGATATTCTGATATTGAACGCGAACGAGCGGGTGGCCAGTTTGCCGCCCCTGGAGCGGCTAATGGACCGGGGATTAGACAACGTCTGATGACGGACAAATCCTTTAAAGAAAAATATCTCCGCTTTGCTTACACAGGTGAGTCTCTTTTTTCTGGCCGTTTGCGTGACGTTGAAGCATCTTTGTATTGGCGTGATCTGTACACCCATGTCAATGTCATTCCTGATGCGCGAAACCCCACAACATTTGTAGATGTATTTGTTGTCGGGCCAACGGTGATTGGTGGCCGGCTCAAAGGTGTCCATGATATCAACGATATATTAGCCATTACTTTTGGATCAGACTGGTATTATGAAGATAGAGATGGTACACAAAGAAGCGTAAAAGGTAAGCCTCGATCACAGAGAGATCCTGATACAGATCAATTTAATATCGGTGTATATGGGCTTGCGGAATTTCAGGCAACAGACACTCTGAAGTTATCTGGTAGCCTGAGATACGATCATATTCGTACCCGCCTGGATGTGGGCTTTATCACAGATCCAGACTCGCTCGATTTACTCGCGCAATCTGGCGAAACAATCAAGAACAATCCGGTTACCGGATCTGTTGGCATGGTATGGAATATGACTGATCACGCTATTCTTTTTGGCAACGTTAGTACCTCCTTCCGAACATCCTCCGTCACTGAACTCGCTGCTATCGGAAAAGGTGTGAATAGCGTGTTTCGTGTCCCAAACCTCGATATCAAACCTGAAAAGGGAATAAATCACGAAATAGGACTACGCCTCAGATATGATCATTGGCAGGCAGATATCACAGGATTTTATAATGATCTGGAGGATCTTATTGAGCGTAACGCGCCTGTAACATTTAACGGAAATCCAGCAGTTCAAATACAAAATATCGGTGAAGCCGAGGTATATGGTGTCGAAATGCAAATGGGTTGGTCGCCAACCGAGGACTGGTATTTGTCTACAAATGCAACATACACACGAGGCAATGATAAAATAACAGACACACCTCTGAGTCAGATCATGCCATGGAATGGTTTTCTGAGTGCGCGATGGGAGCCAGTTCAACATGGTTTTTACCTCGAAAGTACACTTGAGTGGGCACTGAATAAAGACCGTTTCAATCCTGAACAGGAACGACGAACGAATGGTTATTCCGTATTTAATCTCTATGCTGGATTTTATCTTGACGAAATGTGGCCGGGACTCTTTAACGGTGTAACCGTGCGTCTGGCTATCGAAAACCTGTTTGATAAGGAATATCGTCTGCCCGCTGGTGTAGAAGATATCAAGTTTCCGGTTAGCCCATCCAACCCTCTAATAGAGCCGGGACGCAACGTCATGATCGGCCTTAATATCAAGTTCTAAAAATAAGGTTCAGAATAATTATGAAAGAGAGTATTACAATCATTGATCAACAAAATTTATTTAATATTCATTTTGATGACATTAAAAAATATCACGGTCTTACCAATATTGCTGGTGCTGCTATCGGTTTTAAAGCAATGCAGGCTGTGGCTACTGAACTATCGATAGATGGAGCTTTACCAAGAAAAAACTTGCATGTTGAAACTGGTCATCCAGGTTCCGGGGTCAGAGATGCGATAGAGTTTATTACAAGATGCATAACAGACAAAAACTATGTAGTGAATCGTAACTTGCCGGAAGCACGCTGGAACCCATATGGTGATTTATCATTTAGTTTTTATGTTAGCTTAAATAAAGAGAAGGTTGAGGTCTTACTCAAACCAAAACAATTACCGCCACTTTTCTTTGATCTGATGAAGCAGGTTGCAGAGCATAATCTCCCTGAAGATCATCAAGCATTAGCAGCATTAAAAATAGGATTGGCCAGCCAACTGGTTAAAAAAGATTGTCGAAGCTTATTTGATATAAAGTCTTTTCCCTGAACCTAGTAGGTGCATACAAACCATCTAATGGTCCACCGTTCATGTTTTAGACTAAGCCATATCGTACTTTCTCAACTATAACTTCACGCTATACCTATCAACAACTCGCCTAAATTTTAATCCAACATCAAGCGCTTTCTTAACCATTTTTTCTTTTGCAATTTGATGCGAGTATTAAGTTATAAAAGTGTCATCTTACAGCCACATCTTTGCAACATCACTCAATGATAATTCACATTATAATTTTTATATTTTGAGTGTTAAATAACAAGGAGAGCAGCATGCATAAATTTGTAAGTGGTGTTACAGCTATTGATTGGAGTCAGCCCATGTGAGAGAGGGAAATTCCCCGTCAATTTTGGGATCCAAGCGTAAATTTGTGTATCTACTAATTGGAGCTATCTGAATTACAAATGGTGCCGACGGGCAGCACCTAAATATATTCATATTCATGATGTTATATAGTTTTGGTGCAATATTTTGTAATACAGCTTGAAAAACAGGTCTTTCACCCCTCCATTAAATCACTTTACTAGTAACTCCAAAAGGAAACATGATCTTGTGGCCGATTATCAATGTGTACAAATCTTTTACTACCGACTTGTCGAACACCGATACCGCGCATTCCAAAGTTTTTAGCGTCGGCAACTAATTGATAAGCTCTGTCTCTATCTATTCCAATATCAATAGCCTGACCCAGCAAGTGCAGGCTATTACTTCTACCACCTACATCGGTGTTATGTCTTGCACATCTAAAGCCGCTACTAACAGGAAATGGAAAGTCTAAGAATTTTCTTAAATCAATTACACGAACCATAAAGGCTGGTGACATTTCGCCACCGTCACATTCGGGGTAGCTGCAATGGCATTGTAGCTCTGCTTGAGTGAAGTAATCGTAATTAACCATATTTGCGCGCTTTAATTTTTCCATTTATCAATACCTTTCTCCACGCTTCGACCGATAACATAACCGCCCAAGCCAATTTTCAACAACGCCCATAAATCAGGCGGCAACACTAATAAAGGAGCGGCGCTCCAAAACAACGAAAGGTAGGGATAAATAAGGTAGTTATTTACAATTATCGCTACAAAAGAAAGCATTGTAATAGGACGCCAAGCGGCTACTATCCAATGCTCACTTTTAGCTTCTGCTGCGATCACAGTCATGGCCGACTCTAACTCTTTTAGCTGCCCCGATTGTGATAACTCAATAAGCTTGATTTGTGCCTCTGCTTTCGCCTGTGGATCTGGTATTAACTTATCCAGTAAAACTGTTACCGCCGGTATTAATAAATTAAACATATTTAACTCCAATCACCGGCAACAACATTTACAAATGTCATATCGCCAGTACCAATACTTGCTGCCTCTGTAGTGGTAGAGCCGCTATCAATATTCCATTTCGTTATCGTGCCACCAATATTAAATTCTAATTCTTTAAGAACGCCATCCCAATTATCCCAAGAGTCCTTATGCTGCCCGATTACATTGACTACGACCGGACTTGTAGCGGTCAGAACTATTGGGTGGTCATTACCATCCATGTAGGCTGATATGTCGCTATTCCAGCCAACATTATTACCATCTATAGTAAAGCTAGTACGGGAGTTATCGAAGTCAGCTCTATTACTAGAATTGACACTGAACCTACCTCTTATTCCAGATGTTGAATCAAATAGGTATCGGCTTGAGCCTAGATTGTTAGAGTTGAATATCTGTGTTGCTGTGTCACCTATTCCTAACGATTTATTGCTAAACGTAGCGTGAGTGTCAGCTCCATCAAAAGTAAGTTGTTGAGTGGCTGGTACGGCGGGGTTAATAACTATATCGGCTGTGTTAGATATAGCTGATTTAAGCGCACCATTAGATGCTGATATTGTAATGCCGGTCAGGTCTGGCACACCAACAGTTAATGCCGCTGCACTACTAAATACACATGTAGCCAAATTATATGTAATCTCGCTACCCATCACACCTGTTTCTAGCGTGTAAGTTGTAATGGCACCTGAGAAGCGGCCCGAGGCATCGTAAGAGTAGACCTCACCTTCGACACCGTCAGGAAGTGATAGCGTGCCCGAAAATACCGGAGCAACCGGAGCTACTGGCCCCGTACTAAAATCACCGTTTGCGGGGTCATTCCATTGAGGGTCGGTATCGTTATTTGTGTAGCCGATGGCTGTATTAAATGCCGCTAAGTCTTGGTTGCTGCCACCTGAATTTAAATGATTACCACTAACATAATTAGGCGCTCTCAGTGTGTTACCTTTGGCTACTTGACTCTGGACACTGCCAGCATCTAGTAAGAGCGTTATCTCAGACGCGCCTTGGTTTACAACAATATTATCAAATATTGCTGTGTGACCCTTGGTAACGGCTGTTAAATTTCTACTATCGTTATGTAAAGCGCCATTGTAAATTAGGTTATCTTGAAGAACTCTTGAGTAATTAGCATCTGTATAAGTGTACGAGGTGTTTCTAGCATTCGTAAACACGGCGCTAGTCTGCGGGTTCTTCAGATAAATCCTGTTGGCAACAGCGAAGTACGACAAGATATTAAATGCAAATACCATTGTGAACTCTGAGTTGATGCTATTCCGAGCTAAGTACTGATGCTTGAACAAACCTTGATCATGTCTATTGGATGAGTTAGAGCCATCCCAACCGTTACGCCCATTGTCTTGCTGGCAATCATGCCACGCGAAGTATTTACGCACTTGTGTTGTATTTTGTGCAGAATTATCGTTATTTTCCGCATAACCAATGCCCGTGTTTGAATGTCGATAATACACCCAGCCAAGGTAATAATGATCGTAAGAACCCTTACTATAAGAATAGTGATCAAAGACGGCATCATCTGCGTCAGCATCAATAAACAAGCCGCAACGACCCTGCCAATACGTATCGCCAAACTCAGTATAAATACCAGATTTACGGTATTCGCCAGACGGATTAGCTGGACTATGAAGGTTGTCAATCAAGCCGCCCCAGAATCCCACTGTACCTGTAGTGGCGTAGTCGAGCATTTGGATTGCGCGACCTGAGGCGGAGTTCTCAGCCGCGGTTGTTAGCCCCGCTCTTATCCAATCCGTTCTATCATAAATAAATTGATGCGTACCCACATCAACCGTAGATGTGCATGTAAAATTCAGCGCCATCATGGTCGAATATTGACAATCAAATATTACGTTTGAGAACACAATGGTTTCAGGCAGGTAGCGAGTTGACCCCACACCACCATCTAGCAAGTACCCATCTGTACCGATGGTGCTGGATAGTATTGTTGCCCTACCATCCCATGCCACAATCCCTTTTTGCACTGTTTTTGTAGCTGTCCATATTTTATAACTACTAGATACGTCATATGAGCCGCCGCGTAGATGCTCAATCGTATTATCTTGCTCTATTCCATTCCAGTTTTGTTTTGGCCCATTTGAGCTGGCCAGCCCTGTTTTGTTGCTACCTAGCTTGTCCTTTAAAATAATTTCGCCATCATTTGTTTTAGAGGCTATTTCTCGTAACGCCCCATCTACGTAAATAAAGTTAAAGTTATTGGTTGAGTAAGAAGCGGTGGCGGCTGCATGGTCGTAGCCTGTAAACTTACCGGCCTCTGTTAGAGCGCCAGTGGCCTCAATATAAGAAGCATTTGTAAGTGAAACACCAATAGGATCATTACCGTCATTTGCATTATTACCCCCTGCTATATCATAGTATCTATGCGTTATTCCTACAGGTTTGGCAACGACAATATCAAAGTTGACGGTAGCGGTTTCAAATGTAACGCCGTCAGCCTTAATGCCTTTAATGCTTAACTGCCCCTTGTAGGTCTGAGGGTCGCGCAGAATAAGCATCATGTCGGGGCTGATGACATCTATATATGGATTTACAACACCTACATCACCAACACGATTATCAGTAACTTCATTGAAGTATTGAACTGCACTTCCATCTTCGTTGGTCACTGTCCAGCGGTATTCAAAGTGCTCATAAAAGTCAACGGGTAGTGTTTCATATAATCTGGTGGCCACCCCTGAAATAGCACTTGCAGACGCATGAAGCATGAAAGGTGCGTTACCTGCGGCCATGGCTGTAACGATGCCGCCAGATACATCTATCGATGTGGTGTCAATGTATTTGTGGCCATAGAAGTTAGTAGCTTCAACTAATGGCCCTACGAACATACTATCTAAATTAGAATCAGCATAATTAGTAGCGTTAGTGCCTCGAATGCCGTAATCACTATAAGTTGCTGCTGTGGTTAACGTGCCCAGTACTTGACGACCAATAATGGCTAGGCCCGCTGGTAATGTACCTAACATTGAATATGTGGCTACAAGGCCACCTGTAGCAAAGTAGGGATCAAGATTAATGATTACTTCAGTTCCTACAGGCGCATCAGGGATACTGAAGTTGCCGCTGAAAATAGGGGCCGCAACKGGTCCTGACTCTCCCCTGCCGCCTAGAAGAATATTAAATAAAAAACAGTTCATATCTGATCTCCTGACATAAAAAAACCGCTTTCGCGGCTAATATATTTTTCCAGCTCATAAACTACCCTTTTATTTTTTCGGCTCTAACTGTTTACCGTATTCAACATCATTAAAATGAGATTTTTCACAATGACTGTCTTCCCAAAAAATTAACGTGTCAATAACCCTCTCCCATTTTGAGCTAACCCTAAAAGCGTGACCTGATAGAGATTCGTTTGGACTACCGTTAGTTAAAAGCACATTGAAGAATTGAGAAACTGCATCTATTAATTTAATAATCATGATATTAATGATGCCTGTATAAAGAGAGCGTCTAGTTCTGACTCATCCATCGAGAGAACCGCCGCCATCTGCTGAACTATAGCGTTGCTTCGCTGGAAAGTTCCCGCGTCACTCCAATCAATCATGGCTTTAGTTTGAGCGGGTTCAGGGAGCGCCTCAAGAGCAGCTATTACTAAAGATAAATGACCGTTGTCAAACAATGCTCTCTTAGCTTGTCTACGAGTCACTATAGTGGGTATTACTGGTTCAGGGGGTGGAGGAGTTGGGGCCGTTGTAGTCCATACAGGATCAGGTGTCACATTGATTACATTAACCTCATGCTTAACATCTCCTTCATCATAGCCGACATACCCTCTATAATCAGGCTGAATAGACCATGCATCTCGCGCAGTCAGAACGGCAACCTGATTGCCTGATAATGAAGGAGGGGCTACCAAAGTTCTCCACCGGTTAGTATTAATAACAGCGGTTTTAACTAAATCGTAGTCAGCCCCTATTGCTTCTCTTGACAGGATATGTTCGTTATTGGATTGCGATGCAAAATGTATTAAAGGCATATGCATGACTCCTTAAATTAATGCTCTAAAGCAGTGTGAATAAACAATGTTTTTAACAGTGTTTTCAGGGCCACCAGTACTAGAAGTCTCAAACTCAACACCGTGAGTAAACCATTGCCGAATGTAGTCTGTGTCAAAGTGAGTAGAGATGTCTTTACCATACATATGCGTATGAGCTTTAACCTCATCTTCTTTATAACCACCGACACCTTGGGTTGGGTTAACCCCCCTGCYCWYATCATCTATTCTGATATGCATACCGCCCAGCATCGGTTTTGTAAAAGTCGTGGCTCCATTACCGTCACCCCAATTACCACCTAAATTAATAGGGTCGGCATCTTTAAGGGTCTGGCTAATCATATTGGCGCTTGCTAGCGCGTAATTGTACAGGTCAGGATAATCAGTCCTAACTAGTTCCAGCCCGTCTGGATATAAATGGTTCGCAGGTAAAGCCGTGCCTAGCATTGGTTTCAAAATACCAATATCTTGAACTGCTGCTGCCGATAATGCCGCTGCTACAATTGAATTTACATCAGAGGTGGAGGTTTTTTCTGAGTCTAATTCATTAATAGCATCTTCAACATTAAGTRCTGACATTCCCCCCGACGGATTGTAAAGGACTTGACTAGCAATAGCTGCTGAACTAAACGACACCCATGCCGCACCTGACTCATCGTAAAAGAACATCTCAACTGAAAAGGTATTCCAGTATGAGTTACCATCTACCAAAGCGCCTCCTTCATTATTTAGGATAGGACCGACAGCGAAAGAGCCCAAATATAAGTCGCCAAAAACAGTCAAGGCATTTAATATAGACGCTGCAGATTCTTGAGCGGTCTCAGCGGCAGAAATTGCAAGCTGAGAATAGGCGATAATGTCGCTAACTGCTGGCCCATTAATAATAGAGTTGGCGGTTTCATTCCACACTAGCGAAGCATTGCTTTCAGGCTTTGGCAGTATTGTTGATGCCGACTGTAATGTTGAAGGCAGTTTTAACGTGTTCTCTAAGATCTTAAATGCAATACCGGCAAGTCTTGTATTTTTATCAAACGCATCTTCATGTAGTTGAGCAGAAAATGAAGATTGATTACCGAACGGTACAAGCTGGGATACTTCAATGTTGTCTTCAATGGTTAAGCCGTAATATAAAATTAATGCACCAGCAATTAATATTATAGCTCCTCCGTTATTATCACCAACCCCTAATACATTGTAATCAACATCTAATATAAGTACGGCATCAACATCGTTTGTGTCGGTTACAGTTACAAGTAGATCAGATGCCGAGGTGATCTTAAACTCATAATCAAAAGTATCTGCAGTACCATTACCAAGGTGGGTGGTGATGGCGCTGCCTACTGGTATTGTCATAGCTGGCTCCTGTTTATTTCAGACATAAAAAATCCGCWTTAAWGCGGATAGTGTTATTTTATTGACTATAATTTACGCGACAAAAAAACCGCTTGCTGTAGATGATTCTTTTATCCTGATGCCGCTTGCCACGGGAAGCCACATGTTAGTAGGCGGCTGTGTAATAGTATGCGACTTACCTCCCTCCAACTCTAAAACTATATTGCCCGGCGACGTAATCATAACTAATTGAAATAAATCTGGATCGGCGGCGTCGCTTTTTGCTTTGCCTCTAGTCAAACCAATAAATTTGTTCATAATTAACCCTTTTATTTAATTAATCGTTCAATATCTGTATCTTCTTCTTTGCCTGTTACTAACGCTTCAAACGCAAACTCAATTGGTGACGGCTCGTTACCAGATTCGGCTAGCTCCATTAGGTAAGAAGCTGTTCTATTTACTTGTATACCTGAAGGGAAGCCAAGCACAGGTAATGTATCTGTTATAGCTCTCAGCGCTCCCTTGTCAAACTCAGCATCGGGATCAAACGTTAAGTCATACGCCTCATAACCAAGCCTAACCGGTGCTGAGATAGTCCGCTGCAATGGCGTTTCAAACATTGTCCCGTATTTAACCAGTCCTCCCAGCTCGCGGACACCCACCCACTGGCCTAAGTAGTAACTGCCTAATGACTTTCCATACCGCGTAGCAAATTCTTCTGGCTCTTCATCATCGTTAGATCCTCGTAAAAACTCTTCTAGCAGAGCCGGAGCCAAGAATATCCAAAGCATATTTTCTGCCAACTTCGCCTTTGATATTTGACCTGTTTTAGACTTTCCTTTCTGTCTAATACTTAGATTTAAGATCGCATTAAAATAAGAATACATAGGCGTAAAAGTTCTCATTAACTCGCTACTATCTTCGTAGTGGGACAGGTCTATTTTTACGCCTGTGCTTTGCGTTCTAGCCACCGTTCTATCAGCTTCAAAAACGGCCTTATCTTCAGTTATTCCACTTTCAATAGCTTTATTATATGCAGCATCCCACACCGCCCTAGATATAAAGGCATCGACTTTTTGAATAAAAATAAAGGCGTTCGATTTAAATCTATTCCAGCCTTTATTTCCTTTCATGTCTCGTAAAATTGCATAAACATCACGGTTAATTGTGTGCGCCCTATTTGTCATGAATACAGATTTGGCTTTAATGTCTCGCCCCATATCTAACGGGTGCTTCATTTCTTCCATCAAAGATGAGAACATTCTGACCTTGCCTACTTCGGGAATGGCGGGTAGAAACCCAGTGACATTCAATAACGCTGTGCCGAACGAATACCCCATCGCACCATAACTAACTGCGACACGAGAGAAGCGCAAGATGCCTTCCCATTCATTAAAATCACTAGGGTGGATATCACCACTGGCTAAGCGGGTTAGTGCGTTGCTTACAGCTTTATACCCTTCACTTCCAATAGCATCGGACATAGCATCACGGACATCTTTATTTCTCAGTATTCTATCGGCATCAATAACAGCTTGACGGTGCGTTAAGTCATGAACTATTCCATCGACATGTTTAAATAATCCGTCAATAGATAAGTTAATTACTTGTCCGCCAAATCCAATACGCTCAATAGTTGATCCGTGCTTAGTCGAGGCCCTTCCCCTGCCGCCCTGCAATAGTTTTTGCGCTCGCTCTTCTACAGCATGCGTTTCTGCTTTCCAGCTTAATGCTGAATCAGCTTGTAACGGATAGTAACCGCCCCGCATTTGAACGCCATTAACAGTAAACGGATCAGCCTCTACTTTTTGTGGGGCTACACCGGTTGCTTTTTGCTCAACCTTTGATAGCTCTGGATAGAATTTATCCACGTACTCCCAAATCTTGTTAACTAGATCAATCTCTTCACTTGATAATGTGCTGATAGCTTTAATGACTTCACTATCTGTCATTTGTCTTTTTTCTTGGTGCCTTAGCGCCTCACGGTTTCCTTCGTTGCCATAGTTCAATGCCAGCACAACCCTGTCACCACGCGACAAGGACAGTGTGAGGCCTTCCTGACCTACTGGCATGACATGTATGTCTGTTTTGTTTTTAACTCCTATTGCTGTATCACGCAATGTGTCAGAATTTCTAGCAATAATATCTGCTGCATCCTGAATATTGTGAGCTAGTCCACTAAATAGGTATTCAAAACCTTCGAACAATTCATTTAATGATTCATGTTCGATATCAAGCCGTTGAACCTCGTTTGTCTGAGCATCCCATAACGGTTTGAATATATGAGCTTGCATCGGGCCATTATCTATCCAGCCATCAGCTTCTTGTAGCAATGACTCAAGCTTTCTATGTTTGGCGTTAAAGCCCGCTAAGCGACTTGCCCCTTTAGCTACGGCACTTCTATCTGACTGTCTAGGCTTAGGCTTGTCAGTATGTGTAACCACATGATCGACGATCTCATTAACGTCAATATAAAACTGCTCGGTTGCTTCAGCGCTATTAGCCTTTCCTATCGTGAGTAAGTTTTCGGCGGCATCACGAACGGCTTGCAAATCATCGAGTGTCATATCCTTCCATGACGTAATACTTTCCAGTAACGAGCCAGCAATTAAATCAGGGTTAGCCTCTTTTTGTGCTGCAATAAATTTATTTACACGACCTAGAAGCGCTTCCGTATTTGTAGGGTTTTTTCTAAAATCAAACGCAGCTACCAATACCTTGATCTGCTGAATGTAATCTGGATCTACTTTTCTAGCCGAGTACTTAACGGTGCTTATTTGCTTTAACCTTGCTCTATGTTTGTCTGCTTTTTCTTTTGTTTTTAATGCTTCACGGTATAAATAAAACTGCCGCACTGCTTGGTGCTGATGTAATGCGGCCGCTCTATACTCTTTTGCAGTCGCCGCTTTAACAGCTTTATTACGTGCTGTTATTTCTTGTCTACGGTAAATATCAGGACGCACTTTGTTGATTGGCATTGTGGTCATTACTGACTCTGCCGCTGCTTTAAAATACTGCCTACTTGTTGGCTTGGTATTGGTTGCTCTATTTAACCAGTGCAACTCTGCAATTAATCTATCGGCCTGCTTCTCATTGTGAATAACGTGTCGTGCTTTTTCATCAACTGAGCCATCAATTAACATGTCTCCATGACGATCACGCATACGCTGATCTGCTTCCACCGACACATAAGACTCCCGCTCAGACTTATTCATTGTGCCCAGCAATGCATTAACCAATTCATCACCACTGCGATAGCCAAATAAAGGGGCTAATTGAGCAGGATTTGAACCGCCGGACTTACTCATCCGCCCCAATTTACGCATGGACTGTAGTCCGTAAATATCTTTAATGTATTTACTATCTAATTTAGCTGGCAACATACCTTTAGGGATAGATGCGCCACTTAAATAATCACGCGCTCTGTATTCGGGCTGATCAGCTAATTGATCGCGTACTTCATTCTTAAATTCTTCCACACCTTCACGCCACCATTTTTTACGCTCTCGATGCATCTCTGTCATGACTTCACGGGTAAGCTCTACATCTGCTTCCTCGCGTGCTTCATTGACTAAATCTTGATAACGACCCGCTTCGTCAGGTGTAAGCCCTAACACCTCCATTTCAAACGGTGCCAAGAACTGCAGCTCAGTATTAGCTCGCTCTATGGCTTCTTCTGAGGCTAGCAATCTATCCATAACAGAACGCACTTCATCTGATAATTCAACACCCTCTAAATCATTACGACTGAACACATTCTTGAGGCTTTTATAAACTAGCGATAGCCACGATTTAAACCGCGAAAACACACTGTATAATTCTGGTGATGGCGCCTTACCTTCCATAAGATAGGACTCAAAACCACTGGCAAAACGTTCGTGAATGTCACGGTCAGTTTTAGCGCCCGTTTCTCTGGCCCAATTGTTAATAACATCTAAATCAGATTTTATGCTTTTATCCTGATTAGAGAGGTCACGCATAACCTCTAAAAAGAAATGGCTAGATTCATGTAAAAATGTTGATAAATCAGCTTTAGGTGTCAGTGTTATTTCGTTAGATAGCTTATTAAAATAGCCACGCGGTTTGCTTTTATCATTTTGCGAGAGTATGGTTATGTTTAAGCCATCCGCACCTAATGGCTTACTAGTCTCCGCACCTCGGGTAGATTCCTGAGTAAAAGTGGAGTCAGAAGGTTCACTCCCCTGAGATATTACTCGGGTAAGTTGTGAGCCTTTTTTATTGCCTTCAACAAGATTGTAGACAAGTTTTCCATGCGCATCTTCACCAACGGATAGCCTTACGTTATAAACTTCACCCCCCAAAGAAACATTGCCCTCAAAATAATGGAAGGCAATAACCGTGTCGCTTCTAGGCTTATCTAGAGCAGTGCGACCAATATACTGGCCACGCTTTATGATTGATGGAATTGATGGGATTAGCCCACCTTTGACTGGATTTGACTTTAAACCATTTCTAAGCTTATTCCAGCTTTTACCCGTAATACGAATATCACCAACTTGTGACTTTATTACCTTCCCYTGCAGATTGGCTTTGAAATAATTCTGCACATCTTTAACTACTCCGGCACCAGTTACCGCTATCTCGTTACCAGTTAAGGTAGACACTGGCTTTGATGTGTTTTTGCTTTGTTCAAATATATTTGAACTGCCAGCGGGCGGTCGATACATGCCATCACTTAAGCTGTAAGCCTTGTTCTTTCCTTTGTTCTCAACAAACCCAGCACGCTTATAGAATACTGTAAGCCGCTTTATTGATGTTGCGCCAAAATCTTTGCTCGGCGTAAGAGTGATTGTTTTTTTAGTTGAATCGGCGTAATCAGTGACGATCTTGAGCGCTTTCGCACCTATTCCTACCCCCCTTTTTTCAGCGGCAACAACAATCTTGTTGATTCTAATCAGATCTGTGTTTTCAGAAATAGATGCCTCAACGCCTATTTTTTCAAGTCTGATCTCAACATCTCTAATGCCTTTAATATTGGATTGGCTTAAAACTTCTTCCCCACTCCGAACTTGCTCACCGCCTAACGCCTGTTTAATTTCTTCGTTATTCAGCGCGTTAACGTCCAAGCCAGCTTGATCAATAATATCTGCAAGCTGTTCTAAATTTTGCTGAACAGATTGTAATGCCGTATCTTCCTGACCCAATGCAAAGACGCTTTCACCTCGTAATTCTCGGTCAATAACATCGAGGACTTGATTCTCGTCACGCTCGGCAATGAAACCAGCTTCAGCCAGCAACTCAGCCATATCATCTATGCTGCGTCCCGTGCTTCGATATAAGGTGTTTTTACCTACTTTACCGGCATTGGCATCGCGTGACGCTAGTTCGCCGCCCTCATCTAAGATACCGCCATTCTCGGCTATAAATTGCGTGACTGTCTTGCCAAAGATATCTGCATTTTGTGGAATGTCACCAGTACGCAAACGATCAAGCATGATGTCTGTGGTATCAATTTCTTTGGCGCGTTGTTTTAATTTTGGATCAATCTCACGACTTACTCGTAAACCGTAACTTTCATACAGCTCAAGAGGATTTTTTCCGACACGCTCCGCCATAGTGCGAAAAAACGCCTCATGTAAAATAGCGTATTGTTTGGCGGTGCTTTCACTTTGTCCTGTGGCAATTAATTGGCCCAACACATCGTTATAAACTTCAGCTTCACTGGTTAACTTTTCCTCGGACATTGAAGCAAGAGCTCTGATCTCGGCTTGAATATCCTTGTCTTGCGATTCTGCCGGCGTTAATGCGTCAGGGTCTAATTTCATGTGAGGCATTAAACCTGACTCAAATTCAGTGCCAGCCAATTCTGTTGCAAAAATTTCTACTGGAACTTCTAGATTTCTACCCTCTTCAATTGCTTTAGGGATATCCTGAACCAGTGAAGTTACTGATTCTGGCGCGTCCTCTAGCGGCAACCCTTGAAAATAAGTTGCAGCCCCTTCAGGATTGATRAATACTGTGCTTGCATCTGTGTTTTGGCCCATCTTGCGAACAAGCTCTTTAAATGCTTCGCTATTATTTTCTCTTAATTTTGAGTTCTGAGAAGCTTTACTTAGATCGATAAGCTTCTGTTGATCTGTTTTACCCTTTTTGGCTTGAGATATATCACTGGCAAGATTAACTGATGCGCCTGGCAGTGCTAGTAAAGCCATGCCCCTGCCTACTTTATTAAATATATCAGCCAGCCGGTTATCCCAGTCTTCTTGGGACATTTTTTCGAAATCGCCTTTTGATAGATCTTTAGCTAGATCTGCCGCCTCCATAGTTACGATTTCTTGCAATATCTCAGTTGAAACCTCACCAGTCCAAGCTGTTGCGTAATTACGTGCAAACCGAAGAACAGCATCACGCGTGCTTGGGTTTTTAAGTGCGTTTTTAACTGCATTGTTTGTATAACGCTTAATCGTCGCCTTTACTGGCGCAGTCACTGTAGCCAAGCCCGTCAATTCAAGCGCAGCATTAATAACGCCAACACTTATTGCTCCGTACCTAGCTATTTCTGGACCAATTTTTTCTCCATTTTTACCTGTAATTTCAAGCATTTCAATATATGAATGCCCGGACTCCACCTTAAATGCATGAATCCCCATACCAACAGCCGCACCATAACTAAAACCCATCACACCCGCAGCCGGTATGGTTACAATCTCTTCAGGTATTGCCAGTTGCGGCCCTGCCTGTCCGGCAGCAAATGCGCCAAGCATGGCAACGGCAGAAGATGAAGCCGCAGTATCGGTTGAATCAGCCATGCTTGCCAGCATTTGACCCACTATCTCAGCCGCCGGATCAATCCACTCATCAATAAAGGAGCCGCCCTCCTCTGGTGCTAAAGCCAGAATATGAGCATTGATATTATCAAGCTCTTGCTGCCCGTCAGGGTTAAAGTTTTTTAATTGTTCAAAACCCGCAACACCAGCACGGTCTGTTGCTCTTCCTCTTTGAAATGCGTCGATCAATCTTGTCGGCACGCTTCTTTTTGATACTTGTTCCGCCTCTTTTATTGTGCCTAACTTTTCATGCCCCGGCAAACCTTCTGTGTCGTCAAGATCGCCACGCTTGTATGTCTTGATAGCTTGTTCGACCGTCACAAGGCTGTCGATATCATCATGGGCTTGTTTTGCATTATCTGGATCGGATAAAAACTCACCTGTTGTTGGTGACTTTTCAAGAATCTTATCTATATCAATATTATTGTATTTCTGATCGATTTCTACGCGGCCCTTATTTCGCTCGACAACATCAAAAGGCACTCCCGACTCTTTACTGATAGAGCTAATGTCGGCGGACACAGCGGGATCGAAAGCAACCGAACCCTGCAAGCTGGCCTGCAATTTTCTTTTACTTTCAGACATAAAAAAACCGCCTTCTTCGGCGGTTTTTAGTGCTTCGTCCCAGTCGGTCATTTACTGTCTATCTCCATAATCTACCTCTTTAGCTTTACGCCTGTTCTTTCCTAACCATAGCCATACCGCCATAATAGGCCACCAAGCAACAGCAAATGCTGCGGCAGCATAGGCTATGAAATACTCATCAAGCGACACTTCTTCCTCGTGTTTTTTAGATATGGCCTTAGCATCAGTGATATGATCAAACATAACTTTATGTCCAAAAAAGACGTATCCGACAACAATCCAAACAATAGCGAATGGTTCAATATACATAATCTCGTCCCTAGCAAAGTAAAAGCCAAGTCTACTCGTTTAATAATTATTATGGCAACTGCGACTATTGACTCAGGTAAAGTTGCATAATATTGTCAGGCGTAGTTGAATGACCGCCCGACTCTAGCGCGTCTCTAATAGCTTCAAGATCATCAACAGGGATATCATTGATCCCCATTTCTTCATCTGGGTTTAACCAGTCAACTCCTAAGAAAGAATCTTTACGGATCACCTCTATTGCAAATTCGTCTAAAATCTTTCTACGTTCTGCCTCAGGCACCTGATCGACATTATTAGTATCTTTGTAGCTGTTTAATTGCTCCTGATACATGCCTGCAAAAACATTATATTGTCGATTCCATTTTTTACGCTTATCACCTTTAACTGGCTGCTTACCRGYGAWMSCTTCCATMGYCYTATCAAATGCTGCTTTCTCAGAAATAAAGCCTTTATRCTGCTTGGYTGGTTYCTGTAAATCATTAATGATCTGTTTTGAGTCACCATGACTAAATTTGGCGGCATTTTTAATAAAAAATTGTTTGGCCGCATCTTTGTCGCCAACCATTAAACCTTTAAGCTCGTAATACGCGCCAAGGTCTGTTTTCGTGTCTTTGTTTTTAACTAAAGCCGTGCGTTGAGACGCGCTTAATTGACTCCACTTGTTAGGCTGCTTTAACTGTAGTTCTGTAGCTGAAGCACCATCTATTGCCGCTTGAGTGAACTCGTTATAAATATCAGTTTGAGCGTCTTGCTGGGCACGTTTTTCCACGGTGTAATCATGCTCAATCAGTGACATGAGTTCTTTGCGTTTTTCTGGATCGTTTTTAGTTAGCTCTCTGGCCTTACCTGTTCTTGATGTTAGCGAGCCGCCTGACAAGCGGATTAAATCAGCATTATCCTGAGACCATTGAGCGTTAACCTGACTATTAATTATTTTTTGAATATCATCATGCAGTGATGGCGCTATTTCCTCTTTGTGTTTTTCAAAATACTCTTTAGCTAAAGAAGGGTTTTGCACCATCGCATTATCAATAGCCTGTTTATGCATTACCGACAGGTTTTTTTCTACCTCAATTTCTTTCCGTTCTGGTGTCCATCCATTTCTTTTAGCTAAATTATTAACGCCTTTTTTTATCTGCTCCGAATAATCACCATTATCGTTATAGCGTAATGATCCGTCCTCGATTGCTAAGGAAATAATCGCCCCGTCTTGCTCGTTGTGCCATGTGGTTCGCCCTTTTGCTGCGTGGCGACTCATACTGTCGAGTTCACGATCTAGGTATTGAAGTGAAATAGCATCAAATTTATCACGCTGCCGTGGCGTAAGTTTTGAGGAAATATCTTTACGGCTTTTATCTAGATCGTCCTGTACAGAGCCATACGACTCAAATGCAGCTTTACCTTGAAGATTGTAATAAGCGCCTTCATCCAAATATGTTTTTTGATTAATGTCTCGACGGAAAGTGCTGGTCCCTTCTTTAACGGCGGCATCGTCTTCTTCCTGCTGCATCCTAGCCTGAATATCGCCCAGCGCTTGACCAACATTAAATACACCTCCCCCAATCTGCTCACCAAATGCACCGCTTGAGTTTAATCTAGCAGTAGTGTCTGGAAGAGGGTTATTCCCTACTTGAGGGGAGTCATAGCGTTGTACTTTTGGCATAATGTCAACCTTAGCGAGAGCTATACCATTGACTAGAGACTTTACCGCCGCCAGTCAAAAGTGTGCTTATTGCGTTATTAGTGCCTCTGGATTTGTCCAGCTTTCCTTGAGCAATTGTATTAGATGCTCCCACCCTATAACCGTAAGCCTCGCGACTAGCATTGCCACGGATAGTTAACGCATCCAATTCACCCATCATGGCCGTGTCAGCTAAAACGTCTAAAGAAGAACCAGAGTTAACATCCGCTCCACTCGCTCCAAACTTGGCTCGTTGGCTTGACTTCATCTGAGCAACTTTTAACCTATGGTTCATTTCATCGACTTCACCACGCTTGATAGCATCATCAGCTTGTCGTTGTTGAACTATGGCGTTGTTTTTAGCTAAATCTTCCTGATACTTGCCTTGTTGATTTTGACTGTATGCTGAAAAAAGTGTTCCAGCCACCATCAACCCTATAGTTATAGAGCACATTATTTAAGCCTCTTTTCAAACGGATGGAAAAGCTCGCCATTGAGCCCTATTTTTTGTGCTGGATGGATGGAAAAACCCAGCCATTTAAGCCAGCGAATGCTTAATTGATTCTCAGCGTGTACAGCGTTGGCTAGTGAAGGATAGGCCTTATTCATTTTCCCAACATAATTTTTGCACTCTTTTATGAACGGCCTTGATATCAACGCAATCTCATCTGTACCGAGCAGCCATGGAATACCCATGCCGCCCAAGATAGAAAAAGGCACTACACCAAAGATGAGGCAAGCCCTACCGTCAACTGTTGCCGTCCATACATGCGTACTTCTTCTTACCGAAGAATCTAAAGCATTAAATGGCAACTCTGCACTTGACGCCATCACCTCTACAATATCCGCCTCGCGCATATTGTCTGCCACAAACTTAATATGCTCTGGMRRYKTSTYWWCYAYKSWRGMRWMAASMATTTATTACGATCTCAGGAATAATAGCTAGAACGGTTGCCGGCAAAGGATATGACTGACGAATAAAAACCTGCCCCTGATCTGTCCATCCGGGACTTAAAACTGATTGAATTTGACCTGTTATCGCATCTACACTGCCGTACCCCATTGACGAAGTACGCTCTTTCGTTTCGTATAAATTCTCACTGTTCTTACCAAATTTCAGACCTCTTGACTCAAGCACTCGTATAGTTAYATTTGCAACTTGTTTCTTGCGTGATTGAACAACCTGATCCTGAAAACTTATTTCAAGCGATTTGATGTCGCATTCGTAAGGCAGTCCAATATGAATTTTTGACGCTTCGTGAGGTAAAGTAATACTGCCATTTACTACGGTTAAGTCGTCAACTACATTCCCGTCAGCCAAACCTACAACATTTTCACCCTCTAAATGGTGCAAATTTGTTAACGTAGAAGTCGGTGTGCCATCATAAGTCAAGCCGGAATCAACACAAAAAGCATCATCAATAACTTCGAAGTTACGCTCATGCATGCGTTCAACATAACGAACGTCAGCACCATTTATTGTTCGCTTAATAATGGCATAGACAATATCCTCATTGTTTTCAGAGATAGAGGTTACTGACTCAACTAAGCCGTCGGTTTCATGTCTGGACCATGCAAAAACTTGATGCTCTTTTAGGTATGACAGTGACAATAAAACACCATCCTCACGTACAGCCCATATAATGCCGTAAGGCTCGTCAGCGTTACACCAATCAACAATCTCATGATCTTCAAATAAATGCCTAGCTAATATAGTTAAATCATTACCCGAGTACCGGTCCGTCTCAAAAGCGTAGGATAAATCGCGAATACGCGATCCCTTCTCCTGCACATACAATGCAGACTCACCAATAATCAACGGTCTTACATGTGAACAGCCTCTATATCCTTGTGGTCTAAAATTGGTATTACTTGGTGTCATTACACCGTCTTGATCGCCCGTAGCCTTAAATGCTCCGCCAGAAGTTAATACAATTAAATCATCCAATACAACAAAGTGTCTTATTTCATTCACCTGCCTTGAAGCTAAAGTTCTTTCTATAGCGTCATCATCTCTGGTCGGTCTCGATCTATCCATGTTATCAAAATCACTAGTCTTACTCATCCAAACCGTTTGCGGATTAGTGTGTGTTGCCCCGTATACGATCCTTTGTTGTTCGTAATTAACACATGATGGATAATTATTAGTGGAGTCAAAAGGGTTATTTGCTGTCGGTGGTGTAACCGACATGTCAGGACCAAAGTTATAGTCTTTATATGTAGGTGAAACAGCATTATCCGCCTCACCTACAAATCCAAAAATACCTGATCCGACCGAATGTTCTTTGTATACATTGTAATACTCGCAATCAACAACAGCATTCCATACAAGTTTTACATGATGGGTTGTGCTTAGTGATGCTGTTGATATTGCTTGTATGTCAGACGCTATTGATTCGGCGCCATCACTCGCTATTGAAGTTATCACATAACGATAATCTTTAGCGCTTGATCCGGCACCGCCTCCCAATGCTGAAATCACAAAACCACTATCTGGCGGTGAAATCCCTGCAGCGAAATCAATTACTGATAAATTCCAGTCATCATGATCTAAACGCGACAATTCTCTTTGTTTATACGCTGGATGGGTTATTGTCATCACATCAGCGGACTGTGTGTATTTAAGCCTGAATAAATCAGCCTTTAGGTATGGTGTAGTTAACGTAAACACCCGTGATACCTGACCATCAGAAACATAGGCATCAAAACTCAAGCCGTCAACACCGTCCAGGGTGAAGTTATCAGCATCTAATACCGTGATCCTGAAAAAACGATTGTTAGCTTCGCCGGGCCCAATTAATTCTGAAACATAAACATCGTCACCCGTACTGTATCCGTGTCCCGTAGACCCAATTTTGAACGGGTTCAGCGATGCCGTGCTTACTATGTTCTTACCCACCTCTAAAACCTGTCCACCATTACGAATAACACGCATTTTTAAGTCGGTAAAAATCAAGGCATACGTTTGTTGTGTGTTGAATTGAAAATCAATAAGCCTTGATAGTGAAGTGCTGTCAATAGTTTCAGCTATATACTCAAATCCTGCTCGTGTAGAAACGCCACCTTGAGCATGTACAAACCAGTTCTTACATAAAGCCAAGCCACTACGATACTTTGCTAAGTCGGCATGAGAATGCAGCGCAGGAGAGAGCTCGCCACCCGCCAGTGACGTTTGAAGATCTTTAGGCACTTACAGCGCTTCTTTTGGAATATCTGAATGACTACTCGAGCTATGTCTTGCCCGAATGCTTTTGGGTATATATTCAGGCTGATTGTTTTGCTCATTAGCATCATGAGCTTTAGCCACGCCAAGCTTCATTTCGTACATTTTTAATGCTTTTTCACTTAGCCTTTGACCACTGTCGCCACCAAGAGAAATGGCAAGATCTGAAGCTAGCAGCCAAGCAACTAATTGAATAAATTTTTGAGTGAATAACCCTGTGTCGGTTACTAGTTTTGTATAACTGGCACCAACGTTTTCAGTATTAGTTAAGATCAGTTTAGACGATCCTACACTGCTGATTTCATACTTAATAGCTTGTGCTTTAACGTACTGATAACTAACTACGCCTACAGGAAATAGATAATTTATCTTCTCGCAATCATTTGGGTAGTCGTATGCGTATAGCCACTCATCAGGCACTACCTCTTTAAGAGATAAAGCTCTGGTTTTTTTTGCAAAATGCCATGCAAACTCAGCAAGCACAGCATCACGAGTAATGCCGTATAAGATCCTACACTGATCTGCTTGCGGCGACACCTCTTGAAGAGATCCTATCGATCCCGCTTTAGCTCGACTTAAAGCCAAATTGCAAATATCAACTTCCGTAGCCATGGCTATTTTTTAGCTCTACGTCTACGGCGTTTAGGTTTTATTTCTGGTTTAGTTGATACTTTCTCTTCTCCATCAATCTTGTTTATATAGGCCTGAACACTTGTAACATTTCTATCTTTTGGCTCCGGCTCCGGCTCCGGCTCTGCAACAGCTTCACCTAACTCCCCCGCGTATTCAAGCGCGTGCGGCTGTTCATTTTCTTCAAATTTATCATCTACCGTGACAATATTATGTTTATTGTCTGGCGTGCGATATACGCCACCAAAAAAACAATCTTTGACTACTTTATACTGATGAGACATTTCTTTCTCCATAAAAAGGCGGCCCATAAGAGCCGCCTTTTCTTTATTACATCTAGTGTCTAATTAGACTGCAGGCTTGCTGGCAAATCAGCAGTAACCTTGCCGGCAGTCGTTGTAGCTGTACCAATAATATACTTGATCCGTAAATAATTTAACGAACCATAGGGTACGTGCTCAGGCAACAAGTGAAGCCCTTGCACCAACTCAGCTAAAGAGAACTGTTTACCTGTCATTAAGTCAACAGGCGAGCTAAATGCTTCATCAGTCGACGTTTGCAGCGCCACTTGTACAGTCGCCGCTCCACCGGAAGTAAAAGCTTCTGTTACTTGGCACATCAAAGGTACTGCTCGACCCTTGCCTAAATCGCTACCAACGCCATTAGGCGCATCCTTTGAAGTGGTGTAGCCGGTAGCCTTTAATGAAAGAACATCTGAATAATAAGAGCCTGCCGCTTTTGCAAGATCTTGATCATCAGAAAACATTGTTAACGTATCTAAAATCATAGTATTTTCCTTAAATTAAAGGTTGAATTAAAGCCCTATTACTCGAGCTTCATTATTGATTAATGCATCTGTTTCACGTAAAGGCATTTTGCGATAAAACATTACCTCCTCACCCTCCACTTCACGGGTTGACAATCGCACGTTACCACTGGTTGTCGTACCTGATGTCGCAAGAGTTGGTGTGGTCTGAGCGTCCAGCGCTTCAAGCACGTCACTATTGCAGTAAATAGCAGGGCGACCACCGGCGATTTGGCGTTGTTTCAATGCGTAATATCCTTTACGCAACAGCCGGAACATATCGATATTGCTAGCCTTAAGATCATCAATATCGATATTGGCAATACGCACTACATAACGCCAGTCACGCACTGAAACACCGCAGTCCCAATTAAATTTTTCTCGATAAACGTCCATTACACTGCCGTCGACCATGTCTTTCGTGGTTTTACCTTTGTCTTCGCGCTGGATACCCGCTTGAGTACCTTTAGGATAAATTCCGTGAACGGTACGCTCACTCCAAACAATCAGCCAAATAGAAGTGTTGTTTGAGCCAGTGCCGCCACCGTCAATGATTTGGCTTGCATTATCAGCATTTAAATCATTAAAACGGCCTGATAATCCACCGATTTGCTCAGGATCGCTTTCCAAGTTTGCATAAAAAACGCCAGTTGCCATGTCATTATTCATGCCTTCAATAGCCGCCATACCTTCACCCATACGGAAGCGGTTTGGGTTATTGCTGATATCAACCAGCTTGGCATCGATCTCTGACCACTGTTCCAGCATGCCGGTTGTATCTTCAACCTGTGTAACAGTGCCTTTTTGTGGTTGCACCCCTTGGTAAAGACGACGCCACGTTGCTTTGGGCAGGCCGCTACGAATAGATGTTAAATGCTTTGTTCCTTGGTTGCACTCAAAGAACGGCATGTCCTTTAAGATAGGATTTGTTTCGTTAAGGATCTCAATGATATCGACGATATCGCCCTTATCATCCATACGCTTAGATAAGTCAGCAAGCGTAGGATATTGGTTACTTAATGTTCCCATTAGTTGTTACTCCAGTTTATTTTAGGCAATAAAAAACCCGCACTGGGCGAGCTCGTATTTACCTGTTAGGACAGAATTAAATTTATTTATACAGTCTATCTTCCATTAGTGTCTCTTCGTTGACTGCATTGCCAGATCCGGGTTGATCTTCAGCGAGTAATTTGCCGATAGCGAGAGAAAATTTGAATAACTCTGGATGATTGCCAAACCCTGTGTCTTCAAGCAGTGTTTTAAGATCAGGTGTTCCAAATCTATCTATTGCTGCTCTTGCAATCGCCGCGTTCTTTTCAAACGCCTCACCACCTAGCTCTTTATCGTTTCGGATGTCACTAGACCATTGATCCTGTTGGTCATTAAATGCTTTCTCACCATCCGCCACTTCTTGCTTTTTATATTCAGCAAAGGCAGCGGTAAGCTCGCCAGCTTGATCTTGATTCAGTTTTAGATTTTTAAATATTGGTGTTATTGCATCCGCTAAACCTTGATCAAGCTCCATACCTTCGGGCATATCAAATTCATAGCTCTCTGGTATTTCACCGTCAGAATCACCACCTTCTTCATCTTTAGTCTCAATATCACCTTCCGGTGTTACCTCGTCTTCTGACTCATTAGTGGTTACATCAGTCTGAGATTCTTCAGTGCCGGAATCGATGTCATTCTGTCCGTCTGTGAGTTCTTCCTCAGCCATTAATGTTTTCTCCAAACTTTGGTTTTAATAAATCAAAGGCCAAATCTTCGTTGACCTTCGCGTAATCAGCCCATATATCACGGGTGAAATCTTGTTTGCCAGACAGATGATAGGTTTGGCTGTTACCGGTCATTACCGACTGAAACATGCCACCTCTAGCAATCAAATCAGCCATGACACGTTGAAATGCTGGCTGCTTAAGTAATTGCTCTCTATCTCGGTGTAGTTGTAGGTTTTTCGCTTGTTCACGCTCAAGTGTTTCTTTGCGCTCTTTTATTTGTTCTTCGGGTTCTTGTTTTTTCATGCGCCACCCGTTAATGCTTGTAATACGCTATCTTCGTCGAGTGAGGCTTCGCTTAATGTCTTAGCTGTTTGGGCTGCGCCTGCGCCTTGCTCCATTGCTTGCTGTTGTGCCAAAGCTTGATTCTCAGCATCCACTCTTGCTTGAGCTTCTTCATCGCCGCGTAGAATTTTTGGTGATGCGCCTTTAGCTTGCGCGTACTCATCAACGGCTTGCATAGGTTTGATTTTATGTCTTACTTCAGGCCATACAACCGATAAGTTGGCAGCAAATGCCGTAGTTGCTTCGATACTGGCCGTGGACACTGCTTTTTGTGCTTGATGCAAAACGCTGATGTACTCTATTTTTAGATCTACATTTTCAAGCTCTTGTGGTGGCGGCGGGAATAATCCAGCCTTTTGGGCCATATTGAAAACCCTGTCTATTTCCGGATCGAACTCTTCTGTGTTGAGGCTTTCCAGTACCGGCCCCATCATCAGCATTTTCTCTTCTTTACGCTCAGCTATTTCAGTTGCCGTTATCTGTGCACGGTCTAAATCCGTGATCATTAAGAACAAATCAGCGTAAAAAGCCCTATCAATACGCGATTCTTTCTGCTTGATAGCCGCTACAAGCTCATTAATTCTTGGGTTAACATCATAAACAGGTGCAAGCCCGGGCTTACCGGATGCCGACATATTTGGAACGTACGTTATGCCTCCGGCTATTAAATCTGCACCGGAATTTCTAAGTGATGCGTCACCAACCAATGGCGGGTTATGCATCTTCTCACGGGCTATCGCGTAATCTAATTCTTCAACTTGTAATGATTTATTAGTGTTTAAACAGTCAATGCCTGGATAACTATTTGAGTAAACATCATCATCATCAGCTTGCCATCTTGGCGCCGTAAATGGTTTTGACTCAAAGCCCGACACAAGCAAGAGCTTTTGACCTTCCGCTCCTTCTTCAATGTAGGTGCTGCGCCATGCCATTTCTCTCGCCAACGGTGAGTTAAATTCTCTTCCGTCATTCTTTTCAATTGCATGGACTATCTTGACCTTTGAATCTACCTTGCCTTTGTCGTATAGGTTTTTAACGGTACTACTTACTGCATTCCTGCCAAACCGCTTAACCATGCCGCCGATAGACATACGCTGTTCACGGTAAAGAGCATCGGTTTTACGTTCGCCATCCGTACCTAAGAAATAACTACCTATGCCGTAAGGCTCAAAACGAGCAACATCATCAAAATTTTCGTAAATTCCTTTAGCCGTTACCCCAAAGCAGGATATATCCCTGTAAGTGAGCAGCATTGCTTTATAGAAATTAGATCTTGCCAAGATGCTTAGTGTGATTTTCTGGCAATTATCCAGCCACTCTTTTACCGGACCGTAATCCATTAAGTCCCTGTCTTCCATGCCGTATTGCATCCACGGTCTAGCTGGTGACGTAATGCCTGCCTGCATGCCGGACACTAATATCTTAGAGGCTTCTTTGGCTTTTTCGTTATAAAGTAGCTCATTTCTGCTTGCCTTGGAATCGCTACCCGTTAAAGAAGATGGTCGATAGCCTAAAACATAATCACTAACTGATTCCCACTCCGGCTTATACCTAGAATGCTCTATCTTTAATACCTCACGCCGCTGCATTGTGTGATCGTAAAGCTTTTTATCTTCCACTTATTAGCCGCCTAGAATGGTTTTGCCGGTAGCCGCCTGACTCTCCAAGCCTTGGCCACCAGTTAAAATGGTAGAGCTACGGCCTGCAGCCGCTCTTTGACGTTTCTTTTCACGACCACGCACGCCTTGAACATCAGCATCAACCTGAGTTACCGGCTCAGGCGGTGGTGGTGGCAGCGGCTGTACCTTTGGCTTCTTTCCTCCACACATAATTACTTCAACCTCTCTTTTAATGGGTTATATGATTTATTTTTTTGTGTCCGCAACTTTTTGGCCGCTGGATCTTTCTTAACAACCGGTAGAGCAAATGTAAGTCCTAGCTGATCTAACTTATTCGGTGATCGCCCGATAATCTCTTTCATGTCGTCTTTTTTGGGAAATGTATATGCGCCGTCGAGAGTAGGTAACACCTCAAGAGCTATAAGCTCTTCATATAGCTCATCGTCCGGATCTACAATCCCGCCTTCTTGCAGCCATTCCTTAACAAGAACAAGCATCTCGGCTCGTTTGTTTTTACAATCCGGTCTACTTGACTGACTGCCAAATGCTATTAGCTGCCAGTTGCGCCCCATTGTTTGCCCGACTGAATAAGCACCTGTCCCATAGCCTTGATCGATAAAGACCGCGTCAGCACCTAACTCATCTTCATATCGCGCCAACTTGTTAGCCAGAAGCACGTCATTGTCATTTTTAAGATAAGTTTCTAATATCTTGTGATACAGTCCCTGCCGATAACCTATAACTATTTCATCATCGCCCCACCACGCCGGATCACATGTCAGTATTACCGGTGCAAACTCATATTGAGACTTGTTTAAATGCTTGCCGCGTTGACTATCAATTAAGTCTGTTGGGTAGAACTGTGAAGCCGAAGCATTAGGAAACTCACCCCGTACACGGACTTTAAAAAAATCACTTTCTTCTCCATACGTATCTCTCCACTTCTCTATCTGCTTCTTGTTTGTGCCTTCGACGTAGCGGCTGTCAATTTTCTTAGTAGACCACATTTTTGAGAACTTTCTAAAGCACTCTCTGAACCGTCCAGTATTCTTTGTAGGGTTCCCGAAAGCTACCCAGATTATCTCTGTGTTCTCATCGGTTAACGCACCCTCAACTACTTCCCATATTAGATCGGGTATACCGCTGGCCTCATCAAATATGATGATTAGGCGCTTACCTTTATTATGTAACCCTTGGAACGCCTCCGTGTTTGCAATTGACCATGGCGTGAAGTCGCAACGCCATGATTTCTCGTGGTCACTAACGACTGAGTAAATAGAAAGCGATGGCTTATTAAACCAGTGAGACGTAATAGATAAATTGAACCACTTTGATACTTCCGGTGCAGTTTTTGTTCTTAACTGCCCCTCTGTGTTCGCTGTTATTAATATCCGGCAATCTTTACATGTAGACATGCCCCAGTTAGAAAGCATTCCAATGAATGCTGACTTGCCAACACCATGCCCTGAAGACCTTGCCAGCAACAACGGTTCAAACCGTGTTTCTGGATTTTCTAAATGCTCAGATATTTCTTCAAAAGCATCTAGCTGCCACTCCCTAGCATCGTCATATTCTTCTAACTCAGACCCTTCTTCGCCCCACGGATACGCAAACTGAACGTAACCAAACGGATCTAGTGAATACTTAGCCACCTCATCAATGACAAGAGACTCAACACTTTCAACTCCCATTACTTATTTTGTGTGCGCTTTATGGCCTTTTCTAATCTATCAGCCAGTGTGCTTGATACATGATGATCGACACGTTCTTTGTAAGCTTGAACATCAACATGCTTGCCCAGTAGCTCTAAATTCTTAGTTTTGTCCGGCCATTTTATTTTCTTTAGAAAGCCGGATAATTCTTTTTTTCCATCTGTATACTCAAATAACTCTGATATGTCGATTCCAGATATTGATATACGCCAGACTTTAGGCCACTCATTCAGCGGTAGTAGTGCAGTCATATCATCATTCATAATATCTAGCACATCCATCTGATCTATTTCAGCATGTCGTATTCTAATGTAATCACTGTCTATTTTTGTACGTTCAGCGCTCTCATTCCTTAGCTGCTGGATTTTGAGGGCTATTTTAGGGTTATTCTTTAATTTGTTAGCTTCAACATACACCGCTTTATCACTCATGTTTTCGCAGTTGTACGCCGATTTATACGCGTCAGAATCAGGGTCTCTAGGGTTGTCAGCCATATACTGAATAAACAATTCTTCTTTATTAGTGAACCCAGTGTCTTTGTTTCTAGCTGCTCTAGACATGACTGTCACTTATTAAATCAATTCTCAACAACTCAAGCTTTGCAACTTCTTGTATAAATAGCTTATTGATGAAGCTGTTTATTAAGACGCTCATGACTTGCGCTCATGACTCGCAATAATTGCTTTGTTCTTCTTGTGATTTGACCATGCTGTAAATCCTGCAAATATCACTGAAGCGATAACGCCTATCGCGCCTATCATTTCGTTGAACGTCAGTATCGAAGCTGTACCTGTAGCTGCACTCGCTGTGTAAGCTATTTTAGCTTGCAATGTAGTGCTCCCTGCTTCTGCTACATGTTGAGTGATGCTTGCCATATTTCATCCAATAAAAAAGCCCCATCCATTTCTGGATAAGGCTGTTAGTTAGTTTGTTGGGGTTCCCCAATCTTAACTGTAGATTAACACCGTTTGGCTGTAATGCTTGCGGTGAATCTGTGCAGTTACAGTATTACTTGGTCTGCCACCTTCTGTTTTATAAACTCAATCCTATATCTAACTTTAGATCTGCTCATGTTTAATCTTTTTGCGATCTTACTCACCTTTAAGCCTTGCCCCCATAGAAGTCGTGCGACTTCTTTGATGTCTGGCCGGATCTTACTCATAACACGGGCGGTGTCTTCGTCTTCTGGCAGCACTATGTAATTGTTACTACTGTAGTCACCGGCTAGGCTTTGCTCGGGTGACTGATGCGGGTAACCAATATCAGGCAGTCCTTTTCTACTCAGCCAGATCCATCTTTTGATCAAGAACTCGGCCCTGTTCAACCTTGCTTTTGTCGTACTGGTTAATGAACCACAGGCAATCGTCGATAATATCTGAGTCTGTTGATTGAGCATTGTAAACCCCCACTAAGTTAGTTTTACCAATTGATGCCGCTTTTACGCTTGTTGCCCTATGCGATCTCAATACACCATCATAAGAAATATATACTCTGCCGCTGTTTCTTATATCTGTTCTGAGTTTTTGCAGAAACTTAATGTTGTGATCCATTAGTGCACTTCCTTTATTTTTGCTATCTTTGCATCGAGATAAGCGAAGTCAGTATTGTTCATACTCAATACTTCTAGTTGCTCTTGACTCATATCTTCACTTTTAACGTACTCATCGATCATGACTAGACATGAAAGCAATGCCAGTCGCATAATTGCTAAATCGTTATCTGTGAAATTCATGCTAAATACTCCTCAATTTCTATAATCGTCTTTTCCTCTTCACTTTTAATGCTTTCAAAAGTGATTGACGCGACTTGCTTGGTCGAATCATCTGCAAGTATTCCAGCCCGTACAATTCCATCCAATACGGCTTTAGCCGATATACCGTCTGTGTCATGCTCTCTTTTTCTATAGCTGATAACTTTGATAGAGACGAGTGAATTAAATCTCGTAATTTTTTCCTTTCCCACGGGTTCATCGCCAATATTCTGTTCCATGTTGGCAGCGGGTAAGGTAGTTCTATTGTCACTTTCTTCATTTGCCATCCTCGATCACAGCCTCCAAATCTTTAATCAATTCGTCCTTTGAATAATCCTTTCCCACATAAACCATGTGATCGAATTTATGGGGTTTAAGCTTTTCTATAATCAGCTTTAATGATTCTTGTAATTCACTCATTACTTCTTATCCCTCAAGCTTTGTCTGGTCAATATTGTTACTCCAAATCAGTAGCCCTACACCGAGCGCATCTAATACCCCATCAAAAGCAGTAATAAGCCACACTCCCGCACAAGCCAGAATTACAGCGACACACAATAGTTGTAGTTCTTTTTTACTCACTTCTTACCCCTTAAATACCTAACCATTTTCAGATGTAATCTAGCCTGTCTTTTTTGCTCGTCGGTCTTATCTGCCATAAATTCTTTTAACTGTTCAGGCTGGTCAATTAAGGCTGTTATCCTTCCATTAATTACGCCTTGGGACGCTGTTGTTGAGCTAGGCATCTAGCAGCCAGATAAAAATAGCTACACCTGTAAAAACAACCATCAGTATTGATGAAATTACAAAAACTCCTGAAACAACCAAACGATCCGTTACCCATTTCATCTATCTCCCCCAATCTAAATTAGCTAACACTTATCAACCCTTCACTTAGCAAAATAGCCTGCGTTCTAACCACGGCTTCTAAGTGAATTAAATCTCTCTTTTCACGTAGAACTAAATGCTCTACATATCCGCCATCCAGCCATTGATGACATTCAAAACAGGCATAGGCTCCGTGGATGTCGTGAGACTTCATTCCAATGCCACCACCGTTAAGATGTGCGTACACTGTTTTTTCATTGTCGTAACTACAGATGCCTATCACTCTTACTTGGCAATCTTTACCTTTAGCTGATTTTGTTATTTTTGTTTGTTTACTCACGCAACCACCTCAAATCATCAGGCGTTATCAGTACTACTTGATATTTTTGCAGCACATACTTATCAACAGCGTCTAGCCATCTAGCCATTGATTTAACGCTCATATCTTTGGTTGAAATAACTCTGTCCCAGAATCCTTTTTGATATTGTTTTAATGCTTTTTCTGATACTTGCTGTAATGCCTTGCAGCTTTCTTTGTACACATCAAACACAGCTACATAGTCTTCGTCTTGAGCAATTAAAATCTCAGGCACGAATTTATGCTTAAAGTGAAGATTCCAGCCTTTTTTATCTCTACCCCTACCGACACCAGCTAATTGTTTTTCAAGCTGTGTAAACCACATCCATCTAAGCCTATGCTGTGCGTCTGATCGTGATTCTTTCTTATTTTTAATCGTCACTATCTGGTCAGTTCCAGCATTAAGCATTGATATGAAAGCAATGCAGTTAGCTTTTACTTGTGGAGTTGATAAGATGAAGGTGTTCATCAGTCTTCCCACCCATCACCACAGGTCATTTTTCTGCTCCCCGTTTAGTCTTGAGTTGTGGGGATGGGTTTTTAACGGCCTCAATTACATCAGCCAAATGCAGATGGGTTTCAGCCACAATGTCGTGATGATTTACCACCCAGATCATTGCCTCTCTTAATTTCTCACCATAAGCAATTTTCTTATCTAACTCCTGCTGAAGGTCTTTTATTCTCTGTTCATCTATTGGCTCTGGATATTCAAGACCAGCTTCGCTTTTCACACGCTTAAATTCAGCCACAGCATCAGCCTGTATTTTTGCTAAGAGTTGTGGGGATGGGTTTTTGTTTAAGCAATATCCTACGTATGCCTGTCCTGAAATAGCAGCGGACGAATATTTTTTAAGCACACATTTAACGTGTTCACCATAAGCCACCTGCTCATCTAACTGCTGTTGGAGGTCTTTTATTTGCTCTGCTTGGACTAGACAGTCTTCGTGGAGGTGGACTACGCAGCCTATAGCAGGATTTTCCGTAATCTCCTCAAAAGTTTTGCCTTCGTGCCATAGCGACCCATCACTTAAATCAAAGAAATTTTCGTCAACTGCTTTTGAAAACTCAACGGGTAAGTCTTCTTGGTTTTCAGCCAACTCAGTTAACGGATGCTCACTTACAGGCTTATCTAGTTTTTGCTCTTGGATCTTGTAGGTGTCCACGTATTTCCAATCAACCGAACCTGCTGTTTCCGTAATCGGCAGCATATATTCCAATTTAAATGTAACTTCTACCTTCACCCCGCCAGGAACCGGCTGTCCTTTGCCGTCATAAGCTGTTTTTTCGCCTTGGGCTAATCTGCAAAAGTTATGTCCAGCTTTCGGGCTGTTAAATAGATTGCTCATCACCTGCCATCCTTAGAATCTTCAAACCAAATATAATCAGGTTGCTCTTGCTGTGCTGGCTTAGTTATTTCTGGCTTCTCTTTGTCGAGTAGTGAGATAGTTATCAAAGTTAGAAAGAAAATGATTAAACCTGCTATTAAGGTTTGGGTTTTCATGTCATCACCCACGTTTGAGCCATAGTTTTATTCTCTGTACAGATGCGTATCTTTGCTCGTTTTAGATAAATACCTTCTGCATCAGGTAATCGTCTTGCAATCATGGCTCGGTCGTAACCGCTTACCTTTGCAAGCTCGGCACTGGTTTTATTTGGATTGCCTTGAACAAGGCCTACGACTAAATCAATTTGTCTTTGACGTTTGCCTGACTTTGTAATCGCATCGCCTGCTAAGTGACTAGATTCTGGATCTGAATTTCTACTGTGTGGGGTTTGAATATTCATTAAGCTGCCTCACTTCTTACATCGGTTTGAAAGGGTCTGGCATCAGGGCCACTCAAGAACTGCTGGCTATCGGGATGAAAATACAAAGCAAATCTATCCTCGATACCGGCATGACGTTGTTTAGCTACAATTAGCGAGGTGTCAGGTTCGAGTTTATCGAACTGTTTGCCCTCTCTGATTTTGGCTTCTTTGTCTTTGTTGCGGTGAATGATGCAGACGTTATCTACCAAGTCTGTTATTTCGCCAGCGCCTTTGATGTCGAACTTATCGGGCACTTTTCCTTCACGTTCAGACTTGCGTACATGGTGGACTAAGTGAATGTGAATGTTGTGTGTTTTAGCCGCCCAACATAGTTTGTCTACGAATTTCTTTTGGGCGTTGTAATCATCTACACCGAGTCCGCACTTAACGAGCGAATCGAGGATAATGTTTTCAATACCTAGTTTTGTAGCTGCGTAATGGATCATGGCAATAATCCGATCTGCTGGGATAGTGTCTAGCTGATCATAGATCCATAACTGACCATCAGTTGTTTTCATTAAGCTTTCGATATGGGTTTTGGATGGATTTGCAAAACCTGCCATCTGCCGAACCATTCGGTGCAGTGTTGCCCTCACCGGCATTTCTAACGATGCGACCAGCCACTTGCTAACAGGAAGTGTTAACGCACATATCTGGCCGAGTAGCTGACTCTTACCATGACCGTTAATACCAGCCCATAATGTGACCTCACCTTTACGAAGCTGAAAACGTTCATGCGTCTTTGGCCAAGGTAGTTGTAGACCTGCCATTGCCTCACCTTCCTCAAACGACTGGACAGCAAGCTCGGTAAAGTCATAAGCAGGTACGATGTTTTGAGATTCCTGAACGCTCAGGAAGTCTAAGAAGTCTTTATCTTTCAAGAGATCCATTATTTGTAACCTGCGTATTGGTTGTTTTGTGGATTGTCATTACTGTGATTTAAGTACCACTTGTAATTAACGCCCTTCCAGCTTTCCTGTAAGCACAAGCTAATCATGTCGTTCATTGAAATTGAATTTTCAACACATTCAATCAACCTGTTTGTAATTCCTGTTAATCCCCGTTTAGTTTGACTTGCTTTTTTTCTCACACGCAATTTCATAAATGAATCCCATAATTCAACATCAACTGGATCTGGTTTTAAAAACATAATTTCAGTTGGGTTTAACAACTCATCGGGTGTTTTTTCCTCTAAACGTTTCTTAAGGTTAATAACTAAAGGATCTATAACCCGTTTTTGGGGGTGCTTAGTCCCACCGTTTTTGGGGGTGCTTATAGGTAATTTTGGAGGTGCTCCGTTTTTGGGGGTGCTTATTATTTTATTAAGATCCATGCTCCATATTTTGATACTATTTGTCCTGCCTTTTCTTCTTCCTGTGTCCTGTATGTAGCCCTGATTTTCAAGTGTGAGAATGTGTTTTTGAACGGTTTTTATGTCTAAACTTGTTTTATTGGCAATTGTTGTTATTGATGCGTAAAGCTCGTTGCAATCATGTTCGTTTGCATAATCGCTCATTGCGAGCAATACAAACTTCATTGAAGATGGCTTTATGTCTGATTTAAATACAGCATTAAGCAGTTCCAAGCTCACGCAGCCACCCCCGATTGCAAGTTACGCATCTCTACAAAAGCATTACGTTCTGTAGTTAAATCTTCATCAGTAAGTCTCATGCCTCTGGTGCGCATTTCTTCTGCCATATCTAGCCGTAACTGACATGATTTGATTTTGTCGTGAATAGTGGCGAGGCGTTTGTTTTCTTTGCGAACAACGTAAAGAGGCTGTATGCGATCTTCAATGGACTCTTCGAATAAATCACCTAACGACATATCAATAGCTTCTAATATTTCATCGGGTGAATGACCTGCAAAACAATGGATTAATACGCGACCATCAGGAAGCTCTTTAATGCCCATTTGAGCTGTTTTGACATGCCCGCAGGGGCATTGACACACCCACTGACTAGGGTTTGTTTGACGGACAAATTCAAGCCGGTCTAATATGTTTTGGACGCTCATATATTTACGATCTTTGAGTTAATGTCCGTAGTGTGTAAATCGCGATCTAATTCATCAACGGTCTTTCGGATCTCATTTGTCAGCTTTAAGCAGTCTGCTTTTTCACGCTCAGTTACTATTCCATCCTCAACGGACTTATTGACTTCGTGTGCCGCCTTACCGACACTATCAACAACGTTTAAAATAGAGGTCGTGATTGAGTTATTGCCGACTATCTTCTTTGACTGATAAGCAACAAGGGCATCGTTAATAGAGTGGGTCTTGGTTGTTTTTTGGAGCAGTTTTAATTGCTGAGGTGAGAAGTAGGCATTCTCTGTATTAAAGTTTGCTTTGTTAAGTAAGATCTGACGACTCATACCCATCAAATCAGCTAGTTCCTGCGTTCCTTCGGGAAAATCATGAACGGCGTCATAAATAGCTAGGTCTAACTGATTCATTGTTTACGCTCCGTATATTTAAATATTTTTAATTGCTGTTTACTCATCTAAAATGTAACCATGCAAAAACTATTTTCTAAATTCATACTTCAGCTAAAAAAATACCCGTACCGAAATACGGGTGAAGCTGAGTTTTATGCTGCGACAACCCGCTCATATAAGTCGCTTATCGCTGATGCTGTAGACGCTTTTATATCTACATGTACACCAGAAGCAATTCTAGATATTGTTGGCTGCGAAATACTGGTTTTACTAGCTATATCAAGCTGTGTAAATCCAGACTCAATGATCTTATTTAGTTTGTTTTGTGTATTCATGTTAGTGAATCATATACGCATACGTATACATTGTCAATACGCGCCCGTTGCTATTCTTAATCTATGCGTTGACGTATAGTTTAGTTATGAGTTTTGCCAAGAATTTAGAAAAATTAATGACCTCGCACAACATGAGTCAGTACAGGTTGTGGAAGTTGTCGGGCGTATCACAACCCACGATCCTTAGGGCGTTAAACGGAAGTAATCCAAAATCTGAGACAATTAAAAAGCTTGCCGGAGCATTGAAAGCATCTTCATCAGATCTTATTGATGGAGTTTCTGAGCAAGCTGAAGATATAAGCCGGCACACGTCTAAAATGAAAGCGGAGGGAGGAACAACTAAGAGAGAACTAATACCATGGCCTGAACTGCTTGAGAAGCATTCGAACAATACACTGCCCGACATGTTTTGCGTGGACATAAACATAATTGATGGAGGTTATTTAGAGACTATTTCACAATTTACTGTCTCACCTAAAAAACCCGAGGAAGAAACTATTTATTTAATCGGTCTGCACAAAAAGGAGGTGCGGCCGGATTTGTACGAATGGATTGACACCGGCGCGAATCAGTATCTGAAACGTGTCTACCCACAAAGCCACAGCTCTGTCTATCCACTTTCTGAAATTGAAGTGATCGCATATGTTGTTTTGGCGGTACATCGTCCGCTTCCGCCACGTCGATAACATTTTTCATAACCAGCCCTTTTCTCTGCGCTTTTATTAAACACCCACCTGAGATGATCACGCAAGAATTTTAAAAAAAACTGTTCCAAAAATGGCACTATTTAAAAAAAATCAATGACTTAGTGTTTTTTTAGCGAAAAAATGACACTATTTACATAACATCTGCAATTAGGACGCACTTAAAAAATTTGGAGTGCGCAAATTATTAAAAAAAGAGAAAACGTAGTAACACCAACGCCTAAAGTTCAACTTTTGAGTGCTGATTTTTTATTAAACAGATTGGGAGATCGGCTAAAATATTGCAGAATAAAGAGCGGATTCTCATTTAGCAAAATTCAAGATAAAACAGGGTATTCAAAATCTACAATTATTCGATGGGAAACGCACAGTTCTCTGCGAAATATGGATAAAATACAGACGCTTGCCGAAACTTATAACGTGTCTGTTGCTTGGCTCGCTTATTTCCAAGGACATCGAAAGCATAAAGTTGATAAATCAAAAATAGAAAGACTTTTAGATAGACGTGTCGCAATAGCAAGCCCTCGCCGAAAAAGACNGNASCKKKMKYKSGTRAYMNGAGTAGATGAAGAAATTGAAGCGTACAATAATGATGATGACTAAATTATTGTGCTTGTATAAGCACAAGTGGAAATTTAGCTGCATCAATGCAGAAGGTGAGAAAGTTTTTAAGTGTGGTCGCAATGGATGTAAAGCTATATTTATTGTCGGTATTGGAATTATTTAAAAGGAAAATTTATAGCGCCTTTGTGAACTAATCGTAAAAACATTACTCTAAAACATTGCAATTTGCTGATATTAGCGTTAATATTTAACGGTTATTTTAAGTTGATGGCGGTGTGCTGTGGTGAAGAAGAATAGAGTAGTTGCGTTCACGTTAAACCCTGTGACCGCTAAACAGTCCATCATTGCTATAGCCTCCGACACCGATAAAATTATATTTACAGGCCATGCATTAAAGCGCATGAGGCAGCGGAAAGTATCTAGGGCTCAAGTATTGAAATGCTTGATACATGGGTTTGTTTCAGAAAACCCGCACATGGACATAAAAGGCAGTTGGAAATTAAATATTACAACTGTAACGGCTGGCCAACCATTGACGGTTACGGCTGTTTTAGGTAAAGATTCAAGCGGCGATAATGTAATTATTATCACTGTGTTTAGATAGGAGATTATTATGTTTCATTATACAAGCTGCGGCTTGCAAAATATATGGCTTAGAAATGGATACCGTAAAGTACAAACCCCTTACGGTTTAGGCTCATCTATTAGTGATTTAGAGGGCTTACACGCGGTCATTGGTATGCATATCGTTAATACAAAACCAAAATTGTCAGGTGCTGAGGTGCGTTTTCTTCGTAAAGAATTAGATTTACCACAAGTTCAGCTTGCACAGCTTCTTGGTGTTAGCGAGGTTTCCGTGCGAGGCTGGGAAAATCATAGGACGAAGATCTCAAAACCAGCAGACAAGATACTGAGATTATTGTATTCCCAGCATATCAATGGTGATGGAGACACTAAAGAGTTTATCGAAAGGCTAAGTTATTTAAATAGGGCTGAATATACTCAAAAATTTGAAATAGAAGAGTCCGACCGAGGTTGGCAAGAAGCAGCCTAAGGTTTTAACAGAATTTAACACTAACCCGCCCTAAGCAATTACGGCGGGTTTTTTATTGAGTGTTAGTTGAGATCCCGTAATCTACTTTACACCACGCCGAGTAAGAGTAAATTAGTCCGACAAAGAAAAATATCACAAACAATAATACAGAAAACACTGTTAAACCCTGCGCCCCGCCATTCTCCATCCCGCTGGCAGTAAGAGCTGCATACGGAACAAATATAACCAGCGACCACAAACCAAATCTAACGGAAAATGCAGCTCTACCCCCCGCCTTCCACCAATAAAGAAATAGAAAGTAAAGAATAAACGGCATCACAAGAACAAATGATGCGCCAAGAAAACCATGAGCTATCGCGATAGCTTCCATAACCACTCCTTTGTTAAGTGTTTAATCCTACCTGATCACAGGCTCAAATAAAATATATACGTTTACGTATTGACATAATGTATACGTGTGCGTATAGTTACTCATCAAGCATTAAGACAAAAGGGAAAAGATGATGAAGATAAAAAAGATGATAAGTCAGCACAGGAGAGACTTTATAGCGCTCATGGAATGTGAGCATTGCGGCAATGAAGAAAGGAATAACAGTGGTTACGACGACGATTTTTACCACAACACTGTAATACCTGACATGGAGTGCAAAAAATGTGGGTTGAAATCGGGGCAAGACTATGAGCCTAGAAGCACAAAATATCCTGCTGGAATGGTTGTTTAATCATGAAGGCTTCAATTGAATATCCAGAAGAACAGGAATTGGTTACGTACTGGCCTGAAACCCTCAAAACAATAGCAATGGTTGTAGTTATATCTTCTCTTGCTTTTATCTTTCTTTTAGCAGTTACGGGGTAATTGATATGAGTAACACAGCAATAGCTTATGACCGTTTTCAGAATGACACCGAAACCGACTTTGCAGCAGATTTAGAAGCTGCACGTAATGAAGCTCGCGAGTCAATTATTAATGACTTACTAGCTGATGACTCTACTGCCTTCGGATTTAAAGACGAAATGACAACAGAAGATGTATTGCAGCAGTGGATAGTGATACCAAACGATCGTCTTGATGATTACATGAGAAATCAGGCTGAACAATGAACATCTGGATATTCATCACTGTTTTTGTAATTGCTCAAAATGTTTTTATAACGGTTGGATGATTATGATCACGCCGATCACGGCGTATAACTAAAAGGAAGAATTATGAAAATTAACAGAAAAGAATTAGAGCAAATTTTAGAAGATCATAAAAAATGGCTCGACGATGAAGAAGGTGGAGTCAGAGCCAACCTAGTCAGAGCCAGCCTAGACAGAGCCAGCCTAGACGGAGCCAACCTAGTCAGAGCCAACCTAGACGGAGCCAACCTATACGGAGCCAACCTAGTCAGAGCCAGCCTAGACAGAGYCAGCCTAGACGGAGCCAACCTAGACGGAGCCAACCTAGTCAGAGCCAGCCTAGACAGAGCCAGCCTATACGGAGCCAACCTATACGACTGCTCTGGTAATCGCGGCGAAATTAAATCTTTATTTGTTAGTGAAGTTTACCCAATCACATACACAGCTAAACACCTGCAAATTGGCTGTGAAAAACATCTAATTAAAGATTGGTGGAGCTTTTCTGACGAAAAGATTAAAGGTATGGAAGGTGGTAAGGCTTTAAATTTCTGGAACGAATGGAAAGACACTATTAAAGCCATTATTGAGAAATCACCAGCTAAAGAAATTGAAGAGATTAAGAAATAATGAAGGTAGCAAGAAATTACTGGTTGGCATTTTTTGCATGTATAGCTTGCACCGCTCTAGTGAGCATGGGTTCGGATTGGGAAAGTATTAAATGGCATATCAAGTCAGATATTAATGTCGCCCTTTGGCTGTTCGTTGCTTGGATGTTTGATTTTAAAGAGTAGAGGCTAAGAAGAAGAAATAGGAATTATATGTGGTGATAGATCGGTAATTGGTGGCCGTAGCTCATGAGTAGACAAGACGAGATTAAAAATACTCGAAAGCGAGCGGCTCTATCAGCTTGTTGTCTAGGTTCGATTCCTAGCTATCACCACATATAACTTTTAGAGAGGTAGATAATTATGATAAATGAATACAAAGAGGAGTTAGAAAAGTTAAAGCAGAAAATGGAGAAGGCAGAAATATTTGCTTTAAAGGTTCCGTTGTTTTCTGGTCAGATATTGACCCAAAAGTACACAGGTGAAGAGACTCATATTAATTTCGGCGACAGATATAAAGCGCTACAGCTGAATTGGGGTATTAAACGTGACTACCTTAAKGGTGGCACTAGCAGGAATATCACTAACTTTAATGGTGAGTATGACGGTTATTTCTTTAATGTTTATATTAACACGGTGTCTTTATTCGGTATTCATAATGAGTTCGGCTTATTCGATGCAATCAAAGGAGTCGATGTTTTCTTCACTGACTCACTAAACAACACATTCTACGTTACCGATGAAAACATAGAAAGCCTGTTAGATGCGTTGGCGACTTGGTATGAAAAAGCCAAAGTAGAAGCAGCTAAATTAAAAGCTGCTGAACAGTTAGCAGAGGCTGAAGAGCGAGTAGCTAAACTCCAAGCTGATTTAGACCAATGAAACGACTAACAGAATTTGAGAAAGGCGTTATGTACTACATATTTAACAAGCCTTTACCTGATAACGCTACTGATGATGAGCGTGATGAAGAAATTGAAATTTTAGAAGAAATAGTTGGAGACCTAAAGGATGAAATATCAGAACTTGAAGTAGAGGCTAAGAAGAAAAGATAGGAAATATATGTGGTGGCGCTTGGCATAGCGTGACTTAGTGAGTTGCGAACAGGGTAATAACTTAAGTCCTTGGTTCTGGCTTAGCGCCCCTTCATATAGTTTTTATACCTCTTAATGGAGAGAAGAAGATGAAAGATTTTACAGGAAAACATGAGCTAACTATTTATGTTTATGCGAGACAGTATGAATGGGATAACGAGACTGAATTAAGCGTTGACTTGATGGATTTGTCACTTTCAGAAGATTTCGAGCTTTTAACAACTGTGGATATTGAAGTAGATATTCCAGAAGTTGATTTAAGAGGCAAAAGAGTTAAGTCACTCAAGAAAAAACGGACGGAAATATTAGCTGAAAATCAGCACAAATTAGACGTTATAGACGGGAAAATACAAAGCTTGTTAGCGATTGAAAATGAAAAGGAAGAATTATGAATATGCCAGCAACTAAAGCCGTTGATTTATCAGAGTTAGGTAATGGAATTTATTACGATCTTAGTAATGAAGACTATCACGCAGCGCCCGGCGTAAGTAAGTCCGGTCTAGACAAGATTGCAAGAAGCCCTGCTCACTTTAAATATTCAGATAAAAGAAAATCCACAAGAGCAATGGAAATTGGAACAGCTATTCATGCAGCGATACTTGAGCCAGAAAGATTTGATTCTGAATACTGCTTAACTAACGCACCGTTAAGAACGGCAAAAGAATACAAAGAAGCAAAGATTATCCATGGTAGCGAACTCACGTTGACAGCGCCGGAAGCTGCAAAAGTAATAGGTATGCGTAAATCGGTGCAAAGTAACATGCACGCTATGCAGCATCTTGATATCCAAGGATGTGCCGAGGTTTCCATGATGTGTATCGATCCTGAAACCGGAGTAACGATAAGGGCTAGATTTGACTGGCTAACGGATGACGGCATTGTTATTGATGTGAAAAAAACACAAGACGTTAGACCAAATGAATTTATCAAGTCAGTCGGCAATTACAGGTATCACGTGCAAGAGGCTATGTACTCATTTATTTATGAACAAGTGACAGGTGAAAAATTAAAAGCCTTTTATTTCTTAGCAGTTGAAGAAGAAGCCCCTCACTCGAATCAAATGTATTTGCTCGGTGATTTATCAAGAGAAATAGGCGCTTATTATTTTAGAAGAGATTTAAGAACGTATGCAGAGTGCTTTGATGCTGACGTTTGGCCTCATCCTAATAATGGTGATGGCGTAATAGAGCTATCTAACTGGGCTATAAGCAGTTACGAGAATGATTTAGAGGTGATGATATGAGCGTTGATGATTTGACAGACACAATTAAACCGAAGTCCGACCAGCTTAATGCAGATGACATGCTTACAGGCGCGATAGTGGTAGTTATAAAAGGCGTTCGTAGAGGCTCGGTAGAGCAACCGGTGATTATAGATATTGACGGTCACATGCCGTACAAGCCATGCAAAACAATGAGGCGAGTTCTTGTTACTGCGTGGGGTCAAGATGGCAAGTTATGGGTAGGTCGCTCAATGAAATTGTATTGCGATCCAACCGTCAAGTTTGGCGGCGTGGCTCTTGGCGGTATTCGTATTAGCCATATAAGCCACATAGGCAAATCAATAAACATGATGCTAACAGCTAGTAGAGGTCGAAAAAAAGAAGTTGTTATCCATCCTTTAGTTGAAACAGACCATTCAGAAGTCATTAAAAAATACATAGCTATTAAAGATGATGGCGAAAGAAACGTCATGTGGAATGGACTAACACAATTCCAGCAAATAGCTATAAAAGCTGATTTTGATAGTCGTAACAACTAATTACTAAAGGTATAAAAACATGAAATTAAATATAACAGTAGATATTGATTGGATCGAAGAGGATGGAAGTATTGATGAAGAAGTAAAGCATCAAATAATCCAAGGTGTGAAAAACTCAATCGGAAAAACATGCCTTGATAAAGTTGAAAAACAAGCCTCAAAAGCCATTGATGAAGCGATTAACAAGTCCGTGGCCAGTGCTGGCGAGCTAATAAATGGGAAAGCGATAGCGTTCGCTAATGAGTGGCTGGGTAAAAAAGTCGAAGTGACTGATCAGTGGGGCGAGGTAGTCWAGGAGTGCACTATAGAAGAGCTGGTAAAGGACTCTTTTAGTGACACGTTAAACAAGCGTGTTGATTCTAAGGGTGAATTTTGCGGGACATCTGGCTATAGAGGCAATATGTCAATGCTTGAATTTATAACGGGTAAAAATGTGAAAGAGGTGGTCGCCACTGAATTGAAGGGCTTTAAAAAGGATATCGACCAGAAAATTNAANYGGCRATNRAYGMWGGCRWTAAAAACAACGTATCAGATGCTTTTGCTGAAATGATTGTCGGCGTAGCCAAGAGCAGACATAAAGACTCACAAGCAATAACTCAACAAGAGGGTTAACTGATGTCAGTAAACAAAGTAATTCTTGTAGGTCGATTAGGTGCAGAGCCAGAAAGTCGTGCTTTTCCTGATGGTGGAAGTATTTGCAATCTGAGACTTGCTACTTCCGAATCATGGAAAGACAAGCAAACTGGTGAACGCAAAGAACGCACTGAATGGCATCGCATTGTATTACGTAATCGTCTTGGTGAAGTTGCCCAACAATATTTACATAAAGGTTCACAGCTTTATATCGAAGGCCGCATTCAAACACGTAAATGGCAAGACCAAAACGGTCAAGATCGCTATTCAACAGAAATTGTCGCTAGTGAAATGACCATGTTAGATAGTAAAGGTCAAGACCAAACCTCCACACCTCCAGGCCAAAGGTCAACACCTAGCTCTGGAGGTGTGCCACAACCAACCTCACCTTCTGCTGGTGCAGGCCAAAATGAACAGGGCGGAAATATTCCCTTCTAATTTGTCAGCAAGCTAGATGCTCTCCTTGGGTTGTGCTGACCAACTTTCTAGCAAGTCAGCAACTAATTTAGCAGTATTAATAAGTAGTGGTGTTAGCGGTGCTGAAAGTAGAAGCACTGACGAGATAAGTCTAAGGGACTACTGGCGGTTTAGGGAAATCATAACCTAAACAGCAACCTAGCTTTGAATAGCAGCCTCAACATAAGAACAGGTCGGAAATTGCCAGACATGGTTGGATTCCATGATTTAAATGACAGCAATTGCCCTCTCGCAAGCTGACTGCAGCAGGATTGACGCCCTGCCTAGCATCACTTCTTATTAACATTGCTATTTCAATAAGATTATTAACTGGAGAAATAAGATGATAAGTAAAAAGAAACTTAAAGAGCGACTACTTGATCTGGCTAATGGTGCCGGAATGGAATGGATGGAGGAAGGTCAGTATTTTGAAGATGCCTGCCTTGAAAATGTTGGCAATTTAATTATAGCAATAGAAAGAGCTTTTGCCCTTCCTAAAAATACTCGACTAAGACTCCCGTTTAGCTTGAAAGAATATGACGATATTGACACGCTAACAGGCTTTGTTCATGAAGCGATTGAATATGATGCGGACGGACTTAATGGCTAGTCAACAACAAAGCAGTAATACCAAGCCAAGCCTACGTGATAGCTGGCAAACACCTCAATGGTTGTTTAATTGGGCTGATGCTCGGTTTAATTTCGACATTGACTTAGCTGCCTCTTTTGATAACGCCAAAGTAGATCCGTATGTGAGTATTGAAAATGACTCGTTAAGCGGAGCATGGAATTGTGAAGACTTTAATTGCGGCTGGGTAAATCCACCCTACTCAGAAACAGGCAGGTGGTTAAAGAAAGGTTGGGAAGAAGCTCGGAAAGGTTTTAGATCTGTTTTCTTGGTTCCTGCACCTAGCGGCGAAAACGGTTACAAAGACTACGTTTTTGGCAAAGCTAGTGAGATTATTTTTATCAATGGGAGGGTTGCTTTTGAACTGCCTAACGGTGACGGCACAGCAACACCCGTTAATGGTAATACACGTGGATCATGCCTAATTATTTACAACAGAAGATATGAAGGTCATACCCAGATATCATGGGTCAACCGTGACGATATGAAAGCAGAATACGAGGTAAGTAGATGAGACAAGCAACCCAAGAAGACTTCACCATCCCTGAATTTAGAGGTAAGAGTCTGGATGATTATGAAGTGCGTGAAGATGGTAAGTGTGTACGCAAGGACAGATGGGAGACAGCCATCCATGCAATAAGAGACAGGATCGGAATGGGTTCAAATAGAGAGTTTGAAATAGACGATATTGTGGCCGGTGTTGAAAACATTATGACGACGTTCCCAAACTATGAGTATAACGACGAAAAGGATAAATTATGAGTGAATTAAATACAGATGAAATAATAGTTTCACTTGAAATTATATCGAATAGGGATTTTGATAATTTTGATGTCGAAAACATGGTGGGTATTGGATATAACGATATGAACAAACAAGAACATTTACTAGTTGTATTTGAAGAAGAATGCATTGAGGATCTGGCCAAGCTAAACGGCATGGAACCCGATAACTATTGCACTCAATTAGTGTCAAATTCGGTTGATGCCATAATTTATCTCTTAGATAAAGGCATGGAGCTAACAACAAAAATGAATGGCTCAAAGTACAGGATTACTTTGGTTGAGTGTGAACAAACGGAGGGGCAGGTAAGTGGCTAATGTAAATTTAGATTTAATCACGCTCGATGATATAAGTGAGACTTTAGGTTTTTGCTATCGACATACTAGAGAAAGAATAACAAAGCGTGCTGACTTTCCAAAAGCAATTAAAATAGGCAGGACTCGCCAATGGCATAAGAAAGAGTTTGAAGCATGGCTAGGAAGGCAGCGTGAGCACTAATCAAGCAAGTCTGCCACGTCTTCCATTATYGGGGCGTAATACGTGCYGAGTAATATTTTCAARTCTTTGTGKCCRCTTATTTTRGCKARAGTCATTACATCRACCTTTTTGGCCAATCTTGTYARYGCYTCCCTTCTAAAATCATGGAARTGCAAATCAACAATCTTTAGTTTGTCTCGGTACTTTCTGAARTTAGCATCAACYTGTGATGGCTTCAAATYAAACACCGTCGCTGTGTTTTSATCTAACAARCYAAGTAAYCGCCTAGCCTCTTTCGATAAGGGTACAGTCCTAGACTGWCCGTTCTTTGAYGTAGGAATAAATAAACTCTTTTCAAAAACRTGCTTCGGCTCGCAATAGCRCATYTCCCCCGTTCTCATRCCTGTTTCTATGGCAAACATCATCATAATAGCTAAACGCTGTGATATAGCCTCCGGCTTATCCGTGTAAGCCATTTCTTTGAGTAGCCGCTCTATCTCGTCACCTGCTGGCCTTCTAGTGCGGGGCTTACCGTTAGGCGGTCGCTTAACTTTAGACATGGGATTATCAAACAACCACCCCCACTCTTTCACTGCTTTAGTGAAAACAGCACTCATTAAGTTCCAATCCCGATTAACAGACGAGCCTTTTATCGTCTTAAGGCTGCGATCTCGCCAATCAGCAATATGCTGTGGCAGTAGTTTGGAGTTTTGTACCACGGCTATTTCATCGCGCATGAATTTTTTCAGCCGATCATATTCCGGCCTTTTTCCATCACGCACTTTATGAACAGAAACTTCACGGCCGTATCTGTCGAATAAATCACCAATTGTTTTACCCGGTAAATTACCAGAATCAATACTGGCCTGATCGCCTTCCATCATTTTAGCCCATGCTTGAGCGTGTGCTTTTGTCGGTAGTGTTTTAGATCTGCGCTGAGAATTTAACGTTACTTGAACTCGCCATTTCTCGCCACGCTTTGTATATGTAGCCATTGACCGTTTTTCCTTGGTGCGATTTGTTGCAACTCAGGTGTGAAACTATACGATCAAAAGTGGGTATTTGTGAAGTACTGTGTAGTTAAGGGTTAAACAAAAAAGCCCGAAAACCCTTATATATCAGGATTTAACGGGCTAATGTGTTTGTGTGTGGGTTTATGTGTAACTGCTAAATGGTGCCGACGGGCGGAGTCGAACCGCCACGGACTACGTCCACCACCCCCTCAAGATGGCGTGTCTACCAATTTCACCACGTCGGCAAGAAAGGTTTTAAATCAAGGTAACTCAGGCAAGTCTGCAGGTACTGTTTTGACAGTTTCAGTCGGTACCGACGTTACTGACTGAATAACGCCATCAGCATTGTCTGTTTTTCCTGAGAAATATGCTAGCGTTAAGCTAGTCGTGAAAAATATCGCGGCAAGAACAGCACTACTCCGGCTCAAAAAAGAAGCCGACCCTTGGCTACCAAACAAACTGGAAGATGCACCACCGCCACCGCCACCGCCACCAAGAGCAGCTGCACCGGCATCAGCACCTTTACCATGCTGAATCAAAATCAAACCAACCAATAGTAGTGATACAAGCACATGTACTATAAGAATTAATTCATCCATTAACATTAAATAACCTATTTATGTAATAACTGCTGCCTGGCAAATAGCAACAAACTCATCAGCATTCAAGGATGCCCCACCGACAAGTCCGCCATCAATATCCGGCATTGAGAATAAAGGGGCAGCATTATTACCTTTAACGCTGCCGCCGTAAAGTATTTGTAATGATTCTGCTGTCGCAGGATCATGTTTTGCAACACGTTCACGTATGAGAGAATGCACATCTTGTGCCCATTCAGGGGTTGCCGATTCTCCTGTACCGATGGCCCAAACAGGCTCATACGCAAGCATTGCTTGCGACAATGCTTGTACCCCTAAATGATTAATAATAATATCCACTAAGCGCAATACAACTTCCTCTGTTTTACCTTGATCATGCTCTTCTGGACTCTCACCGATGCAGACTATGGGGATGATACCTTCCTGTATAGCCATACCATATTTATCGGCAATAATATGATCTAGAACTAATTGATCTAACCCAATTTTGGCATAAAGACAGCGTCTTTCAGAGTGGCCCATTAAGACATATTCACAGCCAAAATCATTTAACATAGGTGCTGAAATTTCACCCGTATAAGCACCTTGTTTAAACTGGGAAAGGTTTTGTGTTCCCCAATATAATTCAGTACCCGTTAATGCCTCTTGTACTTGCTTTAAATAAACCGCTGGAGGAAACAAGGCAACATCGACTGATGAGAATGTATCTGCTCGCGTCAAAATACTGTTCAGCAACCGTGCAGCACTCGTACTAGAGCCATTCATTTTCCAATTTCCAGCTACAAAGGGTTTTCGCACGTACATACACTCTTCTCAATAAAACATATGCCAAGCTTACCTTTACAGTGTTAATAAAGCAATGTTAATTCAAGATATTAAGATAGAAATTCATAGTTTGGTATGTATTATGCTTGACTTTTGTTTCTTATTATTTAATTTGGATAAACAACATGAAAATAGACACCTTAAGTTTTGGTAAACAAACAATTGATGCTGATGATATTATTTCTTTTCCTCATGGTTTTATTGGTTTTGAATCTTATAAAAAATTCAAACTTTTCCATGAAGAAAAAGAGAGTCCCACTGTTCACTGGCTACAATCAATTACTGATAAAAACTTCGCTATGTCCATGGTATCTCCAACAGCTTTCGGCATAGATTATGAGCTAATACTAAATGATGAAGAACAACAGGTATTAAAGCTTGAAAAAGCGGATGATGCTATTATTGCACTGATTATTTACAAGCAGCATGATGATCAAAATGCCGAGATCAAAGTAATGACAAAGGCCCCTATCATTATCAATGTAAAAGACAAGATCGGTTTACAAAAATCTTTAGGCTCAATCGAAATTAATAACTTAGCTGCCTAAAGCTGATCTGTTCAGGCTTATAAAATTATAAGCTCCTTCCTTAGTCAGGTTATCTATGAGGGGTTATACAATTACGACTGTAGAATGATCTCAATTTTACTAGCTAATTCGCTCGCCAACTGATCGGTCAATACTTCGTCTTGCCCTTCGACCATCACCCGTATAACAGGCTCAGTTCCTGATGCTCGCAGTAATACTCGCCCTTCATTGCCTAATTTAGCTTCTACCGCTTCCACTGCTGCGGTCACTTCTTTATTATTAGCTAAATCAATTACTTTATTTACTTTGATATTAATCAATCGTTGCGGATATTTAGTGATTGGAGAACATAGCTCATGCAGACTGCTGCCTGTTTCTTGCATTTCTGCTAAAACCTGAAGAGCAGCAACGATACCATCACCGGTTGACGTTTTATCCAGACAAATAATATGCCCCGATGATTCTCCCCCCACAATGCCACCTGTTTCGCGTAATTTCTCCATCACATAACGATCACCCACTTGAGCTCGATGTAGTGTCATGTCATGTCTTTGTAGGGCATGCTCCAAACCTAAATTTGACATCTGCGTGCCGACTATTACTGTCTGACCACCACCTAAGCGCTGCTTAGCTCGAGCAATAATAAATAACAACTCATCACCATCAACTATATGGCCTTTATGATCGACCATAATAAGTCGATCACCATCGCCATCTAGAGCAAGACCTAAATCTGCTTGATGTTCTAATACTGCGGCTTGCAATAGTTCGGGCTCTGTCGAACCACAATTTTGGTTAATATTAAGGCCATCAGGCTCAGCACCCATCACAATAATATCTGCGCCTAACTCTTTAAACACCTCAGGTGCAATATGATAAGTTGCTCCATTGGCGCAATCAATTACCAGTTTCAAATTATACAAATCTACACCTGAAGAAATGGTGCTCTTACAAAATTCAATATAACGACCTGCAGCATCATCAACACGGTGCGCTTTGCCTAATAATGCTGAACTGACGGTCTCCAGTGGTTGCTCCATCATCGCTTCAATTTCTAATTCAATCGTATCTGATAATTTGGTGCCTTTGCCCGAAAAAAACTTAATACCATTGTCGTAATATGGGTTGTGGGATGCACTGATAACAATACCGGCCTGCGCATGAAAAGTTCGTGTTAAATAAGCAATAGCAGGTGTTGGCATGGGACCTAACAGGTAGATATCCACTCCCGCTGCAGATAATCCAGCTTGTAATGCAGATTCAAACATATAGCCAGAAATGCGGGTGTCTTTACCAATTAACACTTTACTGTGTTGCTCTTTTGCCAGTACTCGGCCCACTGCCCAGCCTAATTTAAGTACAAACTCTGGCGTGATCGCACCATCACCTACTCGACCACGTATACCATCTGTTCCAAAATAACGTCTTGTTTTCTCAGTCAAAATCATCCACCTGTTTTACATGGTTACACATCATTATTGCTTGAACAGTTTCTCGTACATCATGACTACGGATCAACTTAGCGCCTTGCCAAACTGCAATAGCCRACAGTGATAAACTAGCGGCCAAACGTTCTTCAACAGATACATTCAGTAATCTACCTATCATAGATTTTCGTGAGACTCCAACTAAAACGGGTAATCCTTGTTCTACTAGTCTATTAAGATATTTCATTAATTGAAGGTTATGTTTAGCCCTTTTTCCAAAACCAAAGCCTGGGTCAACAATTAATCTATCACGTGTGATGCCAACTTTCTCGCATATTGCTACACGAGCTAATAAAAACTCAATCACTTCATCAATAACATGATTATATTGTGGTGCATTTTGCATCGTTTTTGGAGATCCTTGTGCATGCATTAAACATACCGGCACATCCAGATCAGCTGCAGTTTGTAATGCGCCATCAACGTGTAATGCTTGCACATCATTAATCAACCCTGCACCAGCAATGATTGCCGCCCTCATGACCTCTGGCTTACTAGTATCTATTGAAATTGGAACATCAATTTCAGCATGAATGGCTTCTATTACCGGTATTACCCGAGCCAGTTCTTCATCCACAGAAACAACTTCAGCACCTGGACGAGTCGATTCGCCACCTACGTCAATAATAGCAGCACCATCCACAACCATTTGCCTAGCTTGATTTAATGCTAACTCTGGCACAATAAACTGGCCACCGTCAGAAAATGAGTCAGGAGTCACATTAAGTATGCCCATGACCTGAGGGTTACTAATATCTAACGGTTTCCCAGCACAATCTAATATCATTGTCGTATCTACTGGGTGTTAGTGTTGGTCCGCAGGTTTGCCTGGCACTTCAGAATCAGTTACAGCATCTGCTGGCGGTGGCGTCGAGGAGCTATCGGTCCAATCTTTTGGTGCGCCTGGTTCACGGCCTTCCATAATGGCATCAATTTGATTGCTATCAATGGTTTCATATTTTATTAACAACTTTGTCATAGCATGCAGTTTATCTATATTATCTGTTAATAATTTTTCTGCACGTTGATAGTTTCGATTAATTAAGGTTCGAATATCTTCATCAATGGCTTTAGCAGTTAAGTCAGATACGGCTTTATGCTGTGTAACAGAACGACCCAAAAAGACTTCACCTTCATCCTCACCATAGGATAATGGCCCCATATTGTCGGACAAGCCCCATTTCGTTACCATATTGTGTGCTATTTCTGTTGCACGTTGAATATCATTTGAAGCACCCGTGGTCACAGAGTCTGCACCATAAATAAGTTCTTCAGCAATACGACCGCCATACAAAGTCGAAATTTGGCTTTCTAACTGTTGTTTAGTATTACTGTATTTATCTTCTTCAGGTAAAAACATAGTGACACCTAAAGCACGGCCACGAGGAATAATACTCACTTTATAAACAGGATCATGATCTGGCACTAAACGACCAACAATGGCATGACCCGCCTCATGATAAGCCGTCATTTCTTTTTCTTTTTCATTCATCACCATAGAGCGACGTTCTGCGCCCATCATGATTTTATCTTTGGCTTTTTCCATATCTTCCATGTCAACGACACGCTTGTTCTCTTTGGCTGCAAACAAGGCTGCTTCATTGACTAAATTTGCCAAATCAGCACCTGAAAAGCCAGGCGTTCCACGTGCAATCACTTTTGATTTAACATTATCTGCTGCAGGCACTTTACCTAAATGCACATTCAAAATTTGTTCGCGACCACGAATATCAGGCAATGGCACGACAACTTGACGATCAAAACGACCTGGGCGTAATAAAGCAGGATCAAGTACATCTGGACGGTTAGTGGCCGCAATTACAATCACCCCATCATTAGACTCAAAACCATCCATTTCAACCAATAATTGGTTTAATGTTTGTTCCCGTTCGTCATTGCCACCACCGATGCCAGCACCACGATGACGCCCTACCGCATCAATCTCATCTATGAAAATAATACAAGGCGCATGTTTTTTGGCTTGTTCAAACATATCACGAACCCGCGATGCACCGACACCAACAAACATCTCGACAAAATCAGAACCTGAAATAGTAAAAAATGGTACTTTAGCTTCCCCGGCAATCGCTTTTGCTAATAAGGTTTTCCCAGTACCCGGTGCACCTACAAGCAAAATACCGCGAGGAATTTTACCACCAAGTTTTTGAAACTTAGCCGGTTCACGTAAAAACTCAACTAATTCAGCAACTTCTTCTTTTGCCTCTTCCACACCCGCCACATCTTTAAAGGTAATTTTAACTTGATCTTCGCTGAGCATTTTAGCCTTGCTTTTGCCAAAGGACATGGGGTTTTTGCCACCGCCACCCTGCATTTGACGCATAAAGAAGATCCACACACCAATCAATAACAACATGGGGAACCATGAAATAAAGATCTGCATTAACAAACCCGTTTGTTCTGCTGGTTTAGCTTGAATCGTTACACCGTTATTAAGTAAATCCCCCATCAAGCCAGCATCATAATCAGGACTATATGTTTTAAATTCACTCCCATCTACTGACTTACCAGTGATAGTTCGACCTTGAATATCGACACTTGCCACATCACCATTTTTTACATTGGCAATAAATGTTGAATAATCAATTTCAGCTTGTTCATTTTGCTGTGGGCCAAAATTATTAAACACTTGCATCAGAACTACGGCAACTATTACCCATAAAACGATGTTTTTCATCATGTCATTCACTATACTGTTACTCCTAAGTAACTAATTCTTATTCTTATTTAAGGCCGCGGCCGAGTAAATACACTTCACGACTACGTGCACGTGACGCAGCTGGCTTACGTGTGACCACTTTCTGAAACCCATCTCGCATGGCTCTCAAAAAAGTATCAAAACCTTCGCCTTGAAATACTTTAACTAAAAAGCAGCCTTGTTTGCTCAAGTTAGTCAAAGCAAAACCTAATGCCAACTCAACCAAATACATACTGCTAGGCTGATCTATAGAATCTACCCCTGTAATATTGGGGGCCATATCTGATAATACAAGATCAATCTGTTGACCATTCAATACTGCATTGAGTTCATCTAGCACTGTATCTTCCCTAAAATCACCCTCAATGAAGTGTACTCCGGTCAACGGTGTCATCGGTAAAATATCTAATGCAACAACCATTCCTTTGCTAGCCATTTTACGCAAAGCATAATCTGACCAACCACCTGGCGCAGAACCCAAATCAACAATGGCCATGCCTGAGCGGATTAATTTATCTTTTTTATCTATCTCTTCAAGCTTAAATGTTGCTCGGGAACGATAGCCTGCTTTCTGGGCCATTTTGACATAATGATCATCAAAATGTTCTTTAAGCCAATCATGACTGGATTTACTTTTGGCCATTCGATTTAGTCTCAAGTGTACTGGGTAATTTATCCGTCGATAATACCAGTGCTAATCCTAGCAAACTTATCACTATGTATAAGTTTTTTCCCATTGCATGTAAAAATGAGAACTGCTCGAGTAATACAGTATCTTGTTGCCATGACAATTGCTTAATAGCACTCATTTCTGGCTGTATATAACTACTGAGAATCAATGTTAGCGCTAGCATGACAATCATCACCCAAAATCGCCATAGTGTTGTTACAGCCTGACCACAAGCCACTATTTTTGTCAGTAACAATACTGAGCCACAGCCTATTCCAAGAATATTAACAATAGAAAATAGTTGCCCCGCATAATTGCCAGCTAACGTAGCATCTTCTATATGGATGAATGCGGTGGGAACAGCAATATAACCAATAGCCCAAAGACTTCCCACCCACAGAGTTAGCAGTAGCCTTTCACCTAATAAACCAGACATTATTTAGCCATCCTAGCCTTGGTATCGAATCGCAGTGATCTCATAGTCAATGGCACCACTGGGCGCTTTTACTGTGGCAATATCATCCACTTCCTTGCCAATCAAAGCTCGTGCTATAGGTGAGCTGATCGAGATACGGTTTAACTTAATATCAGACTCATAATCTCCTACGATCTGATAAGTCACTTCATCTTCATTATCAATGTTGATCAAATCAACGGTTACACCGAAAACTACTCGCCCATCTTTTGGCAACGATGCCGGGTCGATTATTTGAGCATCAGCTAAAACACTGTCAAGCTGTTGAATACGACCTTCTATAAAGCTTTGTTGCTCTTTGGCAGCATGATATTCAGCATTTTCTTTTAAGTCACCATGCGCCCTTGCTTCAGCAATCGCAGCCACCACTTCAGGACGAGCAGTATGTTTTAAACGGTGTAGTTCATCTTTTAGATCATCTGATCCGTGTAATGTTATTGGCACTGCCATTAAGGGCACCTTTATTAATTTAATATTTGTTCTGCGAACCTTCAAGCTCTCATATTCTAAGCATGTTCTGCAGCAAATGGAACTCCCTTTGCAAAGGACATAACAACGAAGATGAGAGCTTGAAGGTTCGCCCTTTGGGGCTTAGCCAAAAAGCTAGCCTCTACGTTTTAATTTTTTGATAGGTCAATACATGACTTCAAAATTATGCATTGATCCTATCTTTTTGGTGTTGCCAGAACAACTCTTTAATTAATTAGAGGTGCCCTGTAATTCTCCATGTAATGTTTGTAAGCAATTAACTGTATCAACATCTTCACTATTTAATGCTTGGCATGTTGCACGAGCTGCTGCTAGCGTTGTTGTGTAGTTCACTTGATGCTGTAATGCAGCACGACGAATTTCAGTTGAATCTGCCACCGATTGACGCCCTTCAGTGGTATTCACAATTAAACTAATTTCATCATTTTTAATCATGTCCACAATATGAGGCTGGCCTTCAGCTACTTTATTCACCCGTTCACAGGCGATGCCTGCATCATTCAATACTGTTTGTGTTCCACGTGTTGCTAATAAGTCAAACCCTAAATCAATCAACTCTTTGGCAATGGTACTAATTGCAGCTTTATCAACAGTTCGAACACTAATAAATGCTTTGCCCCCTGTTGGTAATACTACACTCGCTGCTAATTGTGACTTGGCAAATGCCTCACCAAATGTGCGGCCAATGCCCATCACCTCACCAGTAGATTTCATTTCAGGACCCAAAATAGGATCAACACCTTGAAATTTAATGAAAGGGAACACCGCTTCTTTCACAGAATAATATTCTGGAATAACCTCTTCAGTCACACCTTGCTCAACTAGGCTACGACCTGCCATACAGCGTGCCGCCACTTTCGCCAATGGCACACCAATCGCTTTCGAAACATAAGGCACAGTACGTGAGGCACGAGGATTCACTTCAAGAATAAAAATTTTATCACCTTGGATCGCAAATTGCGTATTCATTAAACCAATAACGCCTAATTCTAATGCCATTTGACGTACTTGCTCACGCATGCGATCTTGAATTTCTTTACTTAAGCTGTATGAAGGTAATGCACAGGCTGAGTCACCCGAATGCACCCCTGCTTGCTCAATATGTTCCATGATGCCACCAATCAGCACATCTTTACCATCACAAATAGCATCAACATCCACTTCAATCGCATCATCTAAGAAGCGATCTAATAATACCGGCGAATCATTTGAAACAGAGATTGCTGTTGTCATATAACGATTGAGTTCTTCTTCGTTATATACAATCTCCATGCCGCGACCACCAAGCACATAAGAAGGTCTAACAACTAGGGGATAGCCAATTTCAGCAGCCAATGCAGCGGCGCTATCAGCTGAGAAAGCAAGACGGTTAGGCGGTTGTAATAATCCTAGCTTTTCAACCATTTGTTGGAAACGTTCACGATCTTCTGCATGATCAATCGCATCAGGCGATGTGCCAATAATGGGGACACCAGCCGCTTCAAGTGCGCGCGCTAATTTAAGCGGTGTTTGGCCACCGTATTGCACTATCACACCTTTTGGTTTTTCTATGACAACAATTTCTAATACATCTTCTAGCGTTAAAGATTCGAAATATAAACGATCTGACGTATCATAATCTGTCGAAACCGTTTCAGGATTACAATTGACCATAATGGTTTCATAGCCATCCTCACGCAAAGCTAGCGCGGCATGTACACAACAATAATCAAACTCAATACCTTGACCAATTCGATTGGGGCCCCCACCTAAAATCATAATCTTTTCTCGATCTGTTGGGTTCGCTTCACATTCCTGTTCATAAGTTGAATACATATACGCGGTATCACTAGCAAACTCCGCCGCACAGGTATCAACACGTTTATATACTGGGCGGACGTTTAAATCATGTCGATGTTGACGCACTTGTTTTTCTGTTTTTTGCAGTAACTTAGCCATGCGAGAATCAGAAAAACCTTTCCGTTTTAATGCCCGCATCTGAGCTTCATCAATTGATGATAATGAATGTTCTTTTAACTCATCCTCAATTTCAACCAATTCTTGCACTTGCACTAAAAACCACGGATCAATCTTAGTTAGCTGTTGAATTTCATCATAACTAAAGCCATAACGGAAAGCATCAGCTACATACCAAAGACGATCAGAGCCGGGCAGGCGTAATTCACGGCGTAAAGTATCAGCCACATCATCAGCAGCGAGATCGGTAATTTCAGTCAATCCATCGCGATCAATTTCTAAACCACGTAATGCTTTTTGTAATGATTCTTGGAAGTTACGGCCAATCGCCATTACTTCACCCACTGATTTCATCTGTGTGCTTAAACGATTATCCGCTTGTGGAAATTTCTCAAAGGTGAAACGAGGGATCTTCGTCACAACATAATCAATTGTCGGTTCAAAAGAAGCCGGGGTTGCGCCACCTGTGATTTCATTTTGAAGCTCATCAAGCGTATAACCCACCGCCAATTTAGCGGCTATTTTTGCAATTGGGAAACCCGTTGCTTTTGAAGCCAAAGCAGATGAGCGTGAAACACGTGGGTTCATTTCGATAATAATCAAGCGACCCGTTTCAGGTTGCACAGCAAATTGCACATTTGAACCACCGGTATCAACACCAATTTCACGCAATACTGCCAATGAGGCATTCCGCATGATTTGATATTCTTTATCGGTTAATGTTTGTGCTGGTGCCACGGTAATTGAATCACCTGTATGCACACCCATTGGATCAAAGTTTTCAATTGAACAGACAATAATGCAATTATCTTTACGATCACGCACCACTTCCATTTCATATTCTTTCCAACCAATAATGGATTCTTCAATCAATAATTCAGAAGTTGGGCTCAGATATAAACCACGTTGGCAAATATCAATAAAGTCTTCTTTATTGTAGGCAATACCACCGCCACTCCCACCCATAGTAAAAGAAGGTCGAATAATGGTTGGGTAACCAAATTGTTTTTGTACTTCTATTGCTTCTTCTAAACTGTGAGCAATCGCGGAATTAGGCATGTCTAAGCCAATTTTAATCATGGCTGCACGGAATAAGTCACGATCTTCCGCTTTGTTAATGGCTTCACTATCTGCACCAATCATTTCTACACCAAACTCTTTCAATACACCTTCACGTTCAAGATCTAGTGCACAGTTCAAAGCGGTTTGTCCGCCCATTGTTGGCAAAAGAGCATCCGGACGCTCTTTTTCAATTATTTTGCTAACCGCTTGCCATGTAACAGGCTCAATATATGTCGCATCCGCCATATTGGGATCCGTCATAATGGTTGCGGGATTTGAGTTCACTAAAACAACACGATAGCCTTCTTCACGCAATGCCTTACATGCTTGAGCACCAGAATAATCAAACTCACAGGCTTGGCCAATAACAATTGGGCCGGCGCCTAAAATCAGGATACTTTTAATATCAGTACGTTTTGCCATTGTGAGTTATTTATCCGCTGCTTGTTCAAGAAGATCAATAAAATGATCAAATAATGGGGCTGCATCCTGTGGTCCGGGGCTCGCTTCTGGATGCCCTTGGAAACTAAATGCAGGTTTTGTTTTGTGGTGAATACCTTGTAAAGAACCATCGAATAAAGAAATATGTGTTGCCAGCAAAGTGTCAGGCAATGATTCTTGCTCTACTGCAAAGCCATGATTTTGGCTGGTAATCATCACTAATCCAGCGGTCATTTCTTGCACCGGATGATTTGCACCATGATGACCAAATTTCATTTTAATTGTTTTAGCACCACAGGCTAAAGCCAACAACTGGTGACCTAAACAAATACCAAACATGGGTAGTTCTTTTTCAAGAAAAACCTTAATAGCTTCAATTGCATAGCTGCAGGGTTCTGGGTCACCGGGACCATTCGATAAAAACACACCATCAGGGTTTAAAGCTAAAACCTCCTCAGCAGAAGTTTGGGCAGGCACAACCGTTAAGCGGCAACCACGTTCAACCAACATACGTAAAATATTACTTTTAGCCCCAAAATCATAAGCTACCACATGAAAACGAGGTTCAACTGCTTGTGATTTTCCAGATAAATGCCAGCAAGATTTGTCCCACTCATAAGCCTTTTCAGTCGTAACCACTTTAGCTAAATCCATGTCTTTCAAACCATCAAAGGCCTTAGCCGCAGCAATCGCAGCATCCACATCAATTTTATCACCCGCGACGACACAACCTTTCATTGCACCTTTGTCACGTAATCGACGTGTTAATGCTCGGGTATCAATACCTGCTAAACCCACAATATTGTGGCGTTCTAAATAATGATCTAATGACTCTTCATTTTCATTGGCACTACGCCAATTACTAACTACAGGTGATAAGTCACGAATAATTAATCCGCTAGCAACAATATTAGTTGATTCTTCATCTTCAACGTTGACGCCTACATTACCAATATGCGGATAAGTCAACGTGATAATTTGGCGACAATATGAAGGATCGGTTAGAATTTCCTGATAGCCAGTCATTGCCGTATTAAACACGACTTCACCAACTGATTGCCCAATAGCACCAATTGATTCACCGTGATAGACCGTACCATCTTCAAGAGCGAGTAATGCGCTTGTTCGCAAGAGAAACCTCCACCAGATAAAAATAAAGGAAAAAACTGAACGCTTTTTCCACACAAAATCCTTGTAATTTTATCTTAAAAGCAGTGCATTAGTCCATGTGAAAATAATGATTTTTAAATCTAGATTGATCTTCTTCGGTCAGGCTTGCTCATCGTTATTTTCAACTTGGTTAATATAACTCAGGTCGTCCATGATTTAGAAGAGGCATATGCTCTCTTACATCTCGTAAATAGTCCATATCAATGGTAGTGGAAACTAACTCAGGCCTTTCAGAAGCACAACAAACTATATTTCCCCATGGGTCAATTATTACGCTACTACCATATGAAGTACGCCCTGCGTAATGCTCACCCCATTGGTTAGGCGCGACTATATAGACTTGATTTTCTATTGCCCTTGCCGTCAATAACGGAAGCCAATGATGTTTGCCTGTATACAAAAAGAAGGCCGCTGGTACAAAAATAATTTCTGCACCTTGTGCCGTCATGTGCCGAAACAATTCAGGAAAACGCACATCGTAACAAATAGTTAAACCTATTCTGCCAATTTCATGATCCACCACAACAGGCGTATTACCTGGCTTAATACCACCAGATTCGTTATAGCCTAAGGTCGGCGCATCACACATATGTATTTTGCGATAAACCCCATTGATCTCACCTTGTCGATTGATCAATACCGAAGTGTTATATAAACGTTCATTATCATCAGGAATTTTTTCATACATACTTCCCATTAAAATAGAAAGATTGTATTTACTAGCATATTGCTGAAAAGTCTGGACTATTTCTCCTTCCAAAGATTGTGCTACACGATGCTTTTGTTGATGATCTTGCCCAACATATAAAAATGTTTCAGGAAAGGCAATAAGATCTAGGCCTTCGTTTGCCGCTTGTTGAATTTGTCTAATCGCAACATCCATATTTTCTTCAACATGCGCTGAAGAATTCATTTGTGCAATACCAATACGACTTTTCATAACACGCCTTTCAGTTACGCCCGATCAATTTTATGCTTTAACGGAATATACCAAAATTTAAGCTTCTGATACACATCCTTTTTGATTAAAACTAGATATCGTCATTACCAACCCAATAGTTGTATTTGCAGACAACAGCGCTAACAATAGGTAATATTCTCACTAATCTCATTTTCAGGTTAAGGACATCATTGTGAATCCTCCCTTTTTTGACCCTGGTTTTCCAATTCAAAGACCTCGCCGTTTAAGACGGGACAGCTTCTCACGCAAATTAGTACGTGAAAACCAGTTAAGCGTTAACGATCTTATTTATCCTTGTTTTATTATTGAAGGCAACCATCAGCGCCAAGCCGTCACATCAATGCCTGATGTCGATCGTTTGAGTATTGATTTGCTATTAAAAGAAGCAGAGCTTATTCATAAGCTAGGTGTACCCGCTATCGCGCTGTTCCCTGTCACACCCAAAGAAGCAAAATCTGCAGATGCTCATGAAGCATATAACCCCGACGGCCTAGCTCAACGTGCTGTTCGAGCACTCAAGGCAGAGTTTCCAGAGCTGGGCGTTATCACCGATGTTGCTTTAGATCCTTTCACTACACATGGTCAAGATGGCTTGATTGATGATACCGGTTACATTATCAATGATGAAACTGTCGAGGTACTCATCAAACAGGCCTTATCTCATGCTGAAGCAGGTGTTGATATTGTTGCCCCTTCAGATATGATGGATGGCCGCATCGGTGCTATACGCCAAGCTTTAGAACAGCAAGGCCATATTCATACACGAATTCTGGCCTATTCTGCTAAATATGCCTCTAGTTTTTATGGGCCATTTCGTGATGCGGTAGGAAGTGCCGCCAACTTAGGTTCGGGCAATAAATATAGTTATCAAATGGACCCAGCTAATAGTGATGAGGCCCTGCACGAAGTTGCACTAGATATTGCAGAAGGTGCTGATATGGTGATGGTTAAACCTGGTATGCCTTATCTTGATGTTTTACGCCGTGTTAAAGATACCTTTCAAAAACCGACCTTTGTTTATCAAGTCAGTGGCGAATACGCTATGTTAAAAGCGGCGGCTAATAATGGCTGGCTGGATGAACAAGAAACGGTAATGGAAAGCATGTTAGCTTTCAAACGTGCTGGTGCCGATGGGATTTTAACCTACTTTGCTAAAGATGTTGCCCAATGGTTGGCCCAAGCGTAATGACCGACCATTACGCCGTTATTGGCAACCCAATTAATCACAGCAAGTCCCCCTTAATTCATACTGAATTTGCCAAACAAAGCCAGCAAAATCTGGATTATATTGCTAGAGAAATCCCATTAGATGGCTTGGTCATAGGCTTAAAACAACTGCAAGATGAAGGATTTAAAGGTATCAATATCACCGTACCTTTTAAAGAACAAGCATGGCAACAAGTCACTCAAAAGAGTGAGCATGCCCAACGTGCTGGCGCCATTAACACCATCACCTTTAATGACGATGGCACTTTATATGGTGACAATACTGATGGCATAGGCCTCTGCCGCGACTTAGTCGATAACAACCAAATTGAGCTTCGTGGTAAACGACTGTTGTTATTAGGAGCCGGTGGTGCAGCGCGCGGTGTGATTGAACCGTTATTAAGCTACCAACCAGCAGAACTCGTTATTGCCAATCGCACCGCCAGCAAAGCCCAAGGCTTAGCTAAAATATTTGCTGATTTTGGCCCTGTGTTAGGTGGTGGATATGATGCGTTAACGGGGTCATTTGATGTGATCATCAATGCTACATCAGCCAGTCTCCATGGTGAAATTCCCCCTTTGCCTGATAATATTCTGAATGACAATGCCAGCTGTTATGACATGATGTATAGCGATAGCGATACAGCGTTTATCAGCTGGGCAAAACAGCATGGCGTAAATAAAGCCTTGGATGGTTTAGGCATGCTTATTGAGCAAGCAGCTGAAGCCTTCAGATTGTGGCGTGGCGTTAAACCAGATACCCAAACAGCAATTAAATTAATTCGTAACTAACCTGAACTCGGGATAAGAATAGTCAGCAAGCATTTAATTTACAGTGGCTTAATTAATAGACACCTTTCAAAATGAAGAAAAACATATGCTTATCTTGACCAGTGCATTTACTTTAGTGGGTATCAAGGCGGGGGTTACGTAGCAATAGCGAGCTATTGGAAGTAAATCGAACGCGGAGAGCCGCTAAAATAGATGCGCTAGATGGCTGTGTTTATCCCGAGTTCAGGTTAATTAGAAAAATAGTGTGTGTACTCATTATCAATCTTGATGTGCTTTTTGATATTCACTGCCCCACTCACATAATAAATCTAATGCCGGATTAAGTCTTTCTGCTAGATCAGTAGATGTATATTCCACTTTTGGGGGTACTTCAGCGTAAACATGGCGGGTAATTAGTTTATCGGCTTCAAGTTCACGTAACTGATGGGTCAACATTTTTTGAGTAATTCTAGGAATGCTACGTTTTAATTCACCAAAGCGAAGTGTTTTACCACGTAACTGGTAAAGGATAATCACTTTCCATTTCCCGCCTATTACATCAATAGCCGTCGTTACTGGACAGCTCTGCATATCGCCACATTCTGCTCTTGATGATTCTTTTTCTAAATTATTTTCTGCTCTGCGAGCCTTTGAATTCGCCATTAGGCACCTCGATGAAACTAACTATCAAATTCGTGCGTACTTGATAATAAGATAACTTAAGTTCTATAGTTACAAAAGTATACTAAATATCAATTATAAACAATATATAGTTTTTATACCTGTTTTCTAACGCAATGAATATTGAGGATATAACAATGAACTTTGAATTTCTGTTCAGTGAAAAGACATTAGGCGATTTAAACCTGCCTCATCGCATTATTATGGCACCACTCACACGATGTCGTTCATCTCAACCAGGTGATATTCCTAATGATCTTAATGCTGAATATTATAAACAACGAGCATCATCAGCCTTAATCATCACTGAAGCAACGCAAATATCACCTCAAGGTAAAGGTTACGCCTTTACACCCGGGATCCACTCAAAAGAACAAATACAAGGTTGGCAAAAAATCACCCATGCCGTACATGATGAAAACTCACATATCTTTATGCAATTGTGGCATGTAGGTCGTGTTTCACATTCATCATTACAACCTGAAAACGTTCTCCCCGTTGCCCCATCGGAAATTACTGTAGAAGGCCAAGCTTTTACTTATGAAGGTATGCTCGATTTCGAAATGCCAAGAGCATTGGAGCTAAGTGAAATGCCCGACATTGTTGAGCAATATCGACAAGCGGCTGTTAATGCCAAACAAGCAGGCTTTGATGGCGTAGAAATCCATGCTGCCAATGGTTATCTATTAGACCAATTCTTAAAAGATGGCACCAATAAACGAAATGATATTTATGGTGGCAGCATTGAAAATCGTGCTCGTTTAGTGCTGGAAGTCGTCCAAGCAGTTACTGAAGTTTGGGGAGGACATCGTGTCGGTATTCGTATCTCGCCGACTGGCACATTCAACTCAATGTCCGAAACCAACCCGCAAGCTTTGTATAACTATCTCGTTGAAAAACTAAATCAATTTAATCTTTCTTATATTCATGTGGTTGAACGGTTCGGAGATGCTGCCACTGAAGATTTTGACTTTACATCGTTACGGAAACTATTTAATGGTGCTTACATAGCAAATGGTAGCTACACAGGAGAATCAGCCGAACAAAGCCTAAAAAATGACTGTAGTGACTTTGTTGCTTTTGGCGTTCCTTTTATATCTAACCCCGATCTACCAGAAAGAATAGAGCAAAGTGCGCCACTTAACCCTGCCGATCCTGATACATTCTATGGCGGTGATGCCAAAGGTTATACTGATTACCCAAGTCTTATAAGCGCATCAGTCTAAGTTAAAGGCTATCCAAACTAGATATGCAAAAGTTTTCAGCAATTTATCAACGGGCATTAGAACAAAAAGGGGGTGAGGAACAGCTCACCGCCCTTTTGCCTGCGGGTATAAAAACACCAGCTGAATTATCTACAATATCCCATGATCGCTATTTAGCTGAGATGACTAAGGCGATATTTAAAGCTGGATTTTATTGGAAGATAATTGAACATAAGTGGGTTGGTTTTGAAGAAGCTTTTTGGAATTTTAATGTGGCACGCTGTGCTATGACTAGCCCTGAAGATCTTGAAAGTCTGTATCAAGACACTCGTATTATTAGGAATGGTCAGAAAATTGATACCGTGTATCGAAATGCTGCCATGATTTTGGATCTATCTGAACAATATGGTTCTTTTGCCAATCTAATCGCGGAATGGCCTGACGATGACTTTATCGGTTTATTAGATTTGTTACATAAAAGTGGGGCGAGATTAGGCAAACAAACCTGCCAGTATTTTCTTCGTTTCATAGGTAAAGATGGTTTCATTCTCGCAAGAGATGGTATTGCGGCATTGATTAATGCTGGCGTTATCACCTCCCCCCCCACCAGCAAGCGAAACATAAGGTTAGTGCAACAAGCCTACGATATTTGGCGTGATGAAAGTGGTCTCAGTAATGCCCAGATTAGTCGCATTTTGTCTTTATCTACTGGATAGCCTCATTCAAAGCCAAATCAAGTTGTGGGTTTATTTTTTCGACCTTTTTTTGCTCAAAACCACTCAACGACAAGCCCACCAATCGAACTGGCATCGTCCCCGCTTCTGTTTTAGCCATCAATGCTGGCAATAGTGATTTCACCGCTTCAAGATCTAAAATATCGTCAGCTGTATTAGCTCGGGTGACTTGCTGAAAATTGGCATATTTTACTTTAAGTGTCAGTGTTCTAGCCTCAAGCTCTTGTTTTTTCAGACTACTTAACACCTGTTCAGCCAAAATATATAATTTGCTGAGCAACTCATCGACCGACAGTACATCTTCAGCAAAGGTCGTTTCTTTGCCTAATGATTTTCGAAGTCGTTGACTACGAACGGGGCGCTCATCAATACCACGTGCACTATTAAAATAATAACTACCTGACTTACCAAATTTCGCTATTAAGTCATTTTGTGTCCACCGCCTTAAATCACGACCCAACGCAATACCATTATTTTTCATTTTAGCTTCCGTAGCTGGGCCAATGCCATGAAATTTCCCAATAGGCAAATCAGCCACAAAGGCTTCGCCTTGATCAGGTTGAATGACATATAAGCCATCTGGTTTATCCATATCTGATGCAATTTTGGCGAGAAATTTATTATATGACACACCAGCAGAAGCAATCAGTTGTGTTTTCATCAAAATATCATGCTTAATCGCTTGGGCAATGCGTGTGGCGGACCCATCTAACTCAGCGGTATAACTCACATCTAAATAAGCCTCATCAAGTGATAATGGCTCAACCTCAGAGGCATAATGCCAAAATATTGTGCGGATTTGGTTAGATACTTCACGATAAGCTTCAAATCGTGGTGGGACAAAAATAGCTTGTGGGCAAAGCCGATAAGCTCGAGAGCAAGGCATGGCAGAATGAATGCCAAATTCACGCGCTTCATAACTACAGGCGGCGACCACACCTCGGCTATTCGGCTGACCACCTACAATTAACGGTTTACCCTTATATTCAGGTTGATCACGCTGTTCTACTGATGCAAAAAAAGCATCCATATCAACATGAATTATTTTTCTTTGCTGTGCCATTTATCTCATCAGGATGAGGTCAGATGACTTTTTATTTTAGTTAGGCTAAAAGTTTATTAAAATAATTTTTTCAGCTTATCTGTTATTGCTCCACTGACATCTTTAACCTTATCAACAGTGTTATTTTTAGTAGTCGATTCAGGCTGTTTTTTTACAGCTGTGGGGGCTGGCTTTAACCCTAATGCAGTCGCACATGGATCCGCATCTGCAGTTGTTCGATCTAACAACCCTTGTGCTAATAGTGATAATCCGCCTGTTGCTATCGCTGTGCCTGCTGATAATCCTGTCGCCAAAGCGGCTTTGACGTCTGTGGTCGGTTTGGGATTAGCTAATGTTCCACCCAATCTTACTAGGTCAGCTAATTGACCAACACTAATACCAACACCTTCGCGTGCCTGTGGTGTAATTCCAATATCTAATTTTTCAGTCCGTAGATCAATGGTGCCACTCCCGATGATATTCATTTGGGAAGTGGCTAAAGCAATTCCCTTATCAGCAGTAGCAATACCATCTTTTATATCAAAGTTCACCACCATACAATTTAATTGTGTTCCTTCACTGCTGTTTGAGGTCGGATTCAACATAGTCAATAAATCAGTGCTTGCAACACTCGCAATAGAACCATCGACGACACCTTTATCCGCTTTAACTAAAAACTGGCCATTAAGACCTGCCATTATCTGACTAATACTATTGCCATGCCCCTTAATATTGATACTAACATCCGTTTTWGCGCCCGATATTTTGTCAACAAACTGTGAAGGCTCAAGCCCTTTAATTTCAAGGTCAACGGCTAATGACGCTGTTTTACCACTAGTATTCAGACCAAGATGCCCCTTCAATTCGCCGCCAGCAAGCATCGCGTTCAAAGGTTTAATCGCTAAATTACCATCTTTGAGTGTTAATACCACTTTGGTTTTCTCTAAAACCAAGCTGCTGGTTTTAATCTGTTGGACATTAATGGTCACATTAGCATTAACCGATTTAAGACTCTCTAAAGGCAAAGGGTCAGCAGAAAATAAGCGCTCTTTATTTTGTGATTGTTCCTTTTCAGCTTGATCTTCATCACCAGACAATTCAACGAGATCAATCAAATTTGAGGTTAAGTTAGCGGTAATAACCGGACGTTTCCCCGCAATATTGGCGGTTATATCACCCGACAAATCTGTTTTACCAACTAACAGTTTCATCATTTTTATTGAATATGTCCCTTTAGTATCAGCAACTTTCCCCGTAAAACTAACGGGTCCAAGTTCAGGTAAATTGTTACCTGCCAACGTTGATAATTTTGAGAGTGAATCAACATTAAAACTAACATCAATATCTAGCCCCTTGCCATCCATTGGTTTAGCGATAACACCTTTTATACCAATATTGGCATCACTCACATCTATTGCTAGATCAACTGGGTAGTTATCATTTCCCGTTAACTGCTTGAGTGAACCTAATGTACCTTTAACTTCTATTGGGGTTCCGTTATAGGCAATTTTAATGATCACAGATAGTGGGTCATCAAAACTATTTGATTCTGTCACAATTTTTTCAATAACAAGGTTATTTTCTTCGCCGGTAACACCGTCTTTATAGGTGATAGTTGCGTTCTTAACCTGTATTTGATTTATCACAATGGGGGGTAAAGAGGTATCTGCTTCAGCTTCTGGTTTTTCCCCCTTTGACTGATGGCTGGCAAATACCCAATTACCCAGCCCTTTCTTATTAGTCTCAAGTAAAATTTTGGGTTCTATCAATATCACCCTATTTATTTGAATATTACCTGTTAATAAGGGGATAAGAGATACTTGAACTTCAAATTTATCCAAGCTCAACATCTCAGCTTGAGAGCCCCACTGAGCATTACTAAATTTAACGTCTTCAACCACAATAGTAGGAATCAATGAAAATCCAAATTGTAAATCACCACCAATCTGTAATTTTCGGCCTGTTGACTCCTCAACAATATCAATTAATTCACCCTTATACTGGTTTACATCAACCGTACTAATAGCGACCACAATACCTATCACGGCAAGAACCAGAATACCTGCAACTATTTTTATCACTTTACTCATGATGACTCCTTAAGTCAGCTGGAACGGCATAATTAGTATTAATATGTGGCTCTTAAAATAGCATCTATGGAAAATCAAACTAAACATGACAAGCTTTGTAAATTTATCACTAAGAGAAAGCTTCTAACAATTTTCATGCTAATGATGGTATATCAGAGGAAATAATTGCCCCACAGTGCCGGTGTGAGCGGTGTTCTTGAACCATCTTTGGTTCAAGTCGGAACATCTTTACAACTTCGGGCTGCCCATTCAAGACAGGTTTGCGCTCCCGTTGTTAATCAGTTCCTGTGCATAAATGCTTATCGGGTCAAGAAACTAATGTCACTATCGAACACCGTAGGGACTTATACGTAATGATACGCCTATTTTTCAAGGATTGAAGGAGATTTTATAAAAAACCGATCTAAATCAGAATATTTTATAACTCCATCTGACGATCTTCATCTAAAAAATCATTCACTTTTTCTTTTATTTGTATGATCTGCTTATTCATTTCACTTAAATCACCACCACCATCATTCTGCAAATTAATCAGTTCATTTGCTAAATTTAGCGCGGCCATTACGGCAATACGATCGAGCCCAACTACTTTGCCCGTTCCGCGTATTTTCTCCATATTCCCGTGCAGCAATTGTGCTGAAGCAATGAGCGCTTCTTTTTCATCATCAGGACAAGAAATTTGATATTCTTTACCTAAAATATTAATTGATACTGGAGAACTCATAATTCATCATCCAGTTCTTTTAATCGAGTCACCATTTTCTCAATACGAGTACGTGCCATATCAGTTCTTTCCACTAATTGTGCGCGCTCCGTTAACCATGCCGCTTGCTGAGTTCTCAACAACATATTCTCTTCACGTATTCGGCGGCTACTACGCAACAACTCGTCAATTTGCTGCTCCAATTGTTGAATCTCGTCTTTTTCCATACTATTGAGTTCTTGGCTGTGCGAAAATAATAAGTAACTATAGACGTGCTCAAGCAATTGGGTCAACTAATATATTTTTTAACTTTGGGTCGTATCATCATGTCTGAATTATATTTTCCATCTCTTTCACCTAATAATATGACAGGGGATGGTCCCGCAAGTGCATCTGAATTACATGGCGCATTATGCGGATTATTATGCCTAGACTCTGAGGCAAACCGTATCACTTGGTATAAAAAATTATTTGACGAAATAGATCCTGGCGAAGAAGAGATACTCGATCTAACTGTTTTATTCGACCAAACTGTTCAAGCGCTTAATAGTCTTGATTTTGATTTACAACTAGAATTACCAGCGGATGATGCCCCTCTTTCATCACGCATCACAGCTATGTCTGACTGGTGTCAGGGCTTGGTTTTTGGGCTTGGAGCTTCAGGCTTGACTGACGACACAGAATTGTCCGCTGATTGTAAAGAATATATTGCTGATGTGATCAATATTAGCCAACTAAGCAATGACATGATGGAGGATAGCAATGAAGAAGAAGTCAATTTTGAAGAATTAGTGGAATATCTACGTATGGGGCTATTCCTGCTCCACGGTGAATTACAACCTATAGATCCTGCCAATAATTCAGTAGAACATTAACCAAGCCGATCTCTATAATTATGAATAAAAATGAATTTGCCAAACGCCGTCAGCGACTTATAGATATTATGAGTCCAAACAGTATTGCGGTTTTACCCAATGCAAAAGTCAAAACACGTAACCGTGATGTTGACCACATTTATCGCAGCGACAGTAACTTTCACTATCTAAGTGGTTTCGACGAGCCAGAGTCAGTTATTGTTATTGTGCCTGGTCGGCCTCATGGCGAATATCTTTTATTTTGTCGTGAACGTGATATTACTAAAGAAATGTGGGATGGCTATCGTGCAGGGCAAGAAGGTGCTGTTGAACAATATGGTGCTGATGATTCCTACCCCTATTCAGATCTCAATGACATTCTACCTGGCCTGTTAGAAGGTAAAGAAAAAGTTTATTACACTATGGGAAATAGGTATGGCTTTGATCAACGCATGGTCGGCTGGTTAAACCACCTGCGCAACGCCTCACGACAAGGCAAACACTCTCCCAATGAAATGATAGAATTAGATCACTGTTTGAATGAGTTGCGCTTATACAAAAGTAGTAGTGAAATTAAAGCCATGCGTCATGCTGCCGAAGTATCTGCTCAAGCACATATTCGTGCCATGCAGTTTACGCGATCAGGAAAATGGGAATACCAAGTTGAAGCAGAAATTATTCATGAATTTATGAAAAATGACTGCCGTTCCCCTGCTTATCCATCCATTGTTGGTGGTGGTGAAAATGGCTGTATTTTACACTACATAGAAAATAATCGCCGCTTAAAAAACAATGACTTACTGTTGATAGATGCAGGAGCTGAATACGACTATTATGCTGCTGATATTACCCGCACATTTCCTGTTAATGGCAAATTTAATGCCGCACAAAAAACTTTATATAACATTGTGTTAGATGCTCAAAAAGCAGCCATAGCCGAAGTAAAACCCGGCAATCATTGGAATCAGCCTCATGAAGCCGCAATCAGAGTAATAACTGAAGGTTTACTAACAATAGGCCTGCTAAAAGGCAAGCTTGAAACGCTGATCAAGAATGAAAAATACCGCGACTTTTATATGCATCGAACCGGCCATTGGTTAGGCATGGATGTACATGACGTGGGTGATTATAAGGTCGGAGGTGAATGGCGCTTGTTAGAACCGGGCATGGTACTGACTGTCGAGCCGGGATTGTATATTCGTAACCCTAAAAATATAGATAAAAAATGGCACTTTATTGGCATTCGAATTGAAGATGATATCTTAGTCACCAAAACAGGGCATGATGTACTATCAAAAGCAGCACCCAAAGAAGTTGATGAGATAGAAGCACTAATGGCCGCAGCAAAACCATAAAAATGGCGATTAAAAACTATGATCTAATCATTGTTGGTGGTGGTATGGTGGGTGCAAGCTTAGCTTGTGCTTTAAAAAAATCGCCCTTAAAAATTGCCGTTATTGAAGCTTTTGCATCTGACAGCAAACAACAGCCCAGCTATGATGACCGAGGTATTGCACTATCTTACGGCTCCCAACGCATTTTTGAAGCAATGAACTTGTGGTCTGAATTGTCATCACATAGTACCGCTATTACTGATATCCACATTTCCGATCGGGGTCATTTTGGTGTCACCCGCTTATCGGCCCAAGCTGAAAATGTTCCCGCACTAGGGCAAGTTATTTATGCTCGCTCCTTAGGTCAAGTGCTCAATCAGTCTTTAACAACACAAAGTAATTTGGATCTTATTTGTCCCGCTAAAGTAACCAACTTAAAGCAGCATCAACATCATGTCGAGCTTGAGCTAGACGATGGACAAAACTTATCTGCCAAATTAATAGTCGCTGCTGACGGGGGGCAGTCCACAATACGCCAGCTTTTGGGCTTAGACGTGCTCAAGCATGATTATCACCAAACAGCGATTACCGCCAATATCACCCCCGAACGACCTCATGAAGGTCGTGCATTTGAACGCTTTACTGATAACGGCCCTATCGCGTTATTACCTATGTCAGAGAATCGATGTAGTTTAGTGTGGACAGTTAAAGCTGGTGATGAATCAACTATCCTTACATTATCTGATCAGCAGTTTTTGGCACAATTACAAGATCGTTTCGGTTACCGACTAGGGAAACTCATTCGTGTAGGTCAACGGCAAAGTTATCCACTGAAACTGATCCAAACTGATCAGCCTATTCAGCAACGTGTGGTATTAATTGGTAATGCTGCCCATAATTTACACCCTATTGCTGGCCAAGGGTTTAATCTCGGCTTACGTGATGTGGCAGCACTCACTGACGTACTCAGTACAAATGATAACGACTGCGGTCATGCTCAACTTTTACATGACTATTGCCAATGGCGGCAACAAGATCAGGACGATGTGATTCAATCGACCAATACACTGGTAAACTTGTTTAGTAATAACAGCCCTCTCATCGGTCATATTCGTGGTGCCGGGCTAATATTGATTGATACATTGCCCCCAGCTAAACACTGGATAGCCCAAAAAAGTATGGGACGGGGAAGAAAACAACCCAAGCTTGGTAGGGGTATTTCGTTATGACCTTAGATTATGATGTTGTTATTGTTGGCGGTGGTATGGTCGGAGCCACTTTGGCTATTGCTTTAGCCGAACAGCCCGACTTGAATATAGCGGTAATTGAGGAATACCCTATTGCAAAGCTAGAGCAATCAGACCCTCCAGATTTGCGGGTGAGTGCATTAACATGTGCTAGCGAAAATTTACTCAAAAACCTCAATATCTGGCCACACTTTATGCCTAGTCGGATCAGCCCTTTTACCGATATGAAAGTGTGGGAAACACCCTCAAGCTCGCTACATTTTGACAGTGCTGATATAGGTGAACCTATACTGGGTCATATTGTTGAAAACCGTCATCTACAACAAGCTTGTCTTACTCAATTTAAACAATTAAGTAATATAGATTTTCTTTGTCCAGCAAAGCCCGTATCGCTGATAGACAACATCATTACTTTAGCAGATGGTCGAACACTTTCTGCTAAGTTAGTTGTTGGTGCAGATGGTGCTCAATCAGCGTTACGCTCTTGGGCAGGTATTGAAACAAAGGGATGGGACTACCAGCAAATGGCTGTAGTTTGCACTGTGACCACTGAAAAGCCCCATCATCAAACGGCCCGACAACGATTTTTACCGGAAGGCCCCTTGGCCTTTCTGCCTTTGTCTGATCCATATCAATGTTCCATTGTTTGGTCTAATTCCAATGATGAGGCAGAATTGCTATGCCAACTCAATGACGAGCAATTTAAACATATACTTGCTAATGCTATTGACAACACATTAGGCAATATTTTAACCGTCAGCAAACGTGCCAGCTTCCCCCTCAAACTACGCCATGCGGATCATTATGTTGAACTAGGCTTTGCTCTTGTTGGTGATGCTGCACACACTATTCATCCTCTAGCGGGTCAAGGTGTCAATATAGGACTATTGGATGCTGCCACATTAGCTGAAGTAGTACTAGAAGCTTTCGAAAAAGACAGGCAGATAGGAAGTCTGCACACATTAAATAAATACCAACGTCGTAGGAAAGGTGACAACATCGCTATGCAGCTGTTTATGGATAGTTTTAAACGTGTATTTGGCAGTGAACTTACACCTGTCCGATGGTTACGACAGTTTGGTTTAAAATCTGTAAACCAATCCAGCCTGATGAAAAATTTCTTTACACATCAAGCTTTGGGGCATCGTTTTGCTAACCCCAAGCTATCAAAAACATTAAATAAATAAGCTAAAATAAAACCTATTACCTAAATTTAGATCAAAAAAAAGCAGCCTGACGGCTGCTTTTTTTATATTACAATTTTGTTGTTAAGCAGTTTTACGTCTACGAAGACCCATAAAACCTGCTAACGCTGGCGCAAATAACCAGATTGCTGCGGGTACAGGTACTGCAGCGATATCGGCATGAACTAAAGCTTCATCATTAACACAGGCCATTGTTAAATAAGTGCTCAATGTGCCACCTGTACTTGGGTCAAATAAGCTAAGGAAGCTTAAATCAAACTCACCTTCTAGTACATTGTCATCACCACCATTATTAGACCATTTACCGGTAAATGTAGTGATTGTTGTAGCATCGTCACCCATTTTATATGTTTCAGTCTTATGTTTATCACCATAACGACTGCCATAAATATCAGCACTTTCCCATGTTCCACCAGTTAAAAGAGCAAATTCTGCTTCACCCGTTTTATCATTAACACCTAGTAAACGAATGGCATAATCAAAACCTGATGAATCTACTGTTGGATTTGTAAAGTTATTAACACTGATCGCAAAATCACTTAAGTAGATAGCTTGGCCTGAAGTCCATGAGCTGCCTGTTTTAAGGCCGCTTAAAATCTGTCCACCAATCGCACCAAACTGATATTTACCATCGGCAACATTAGTACCTAAAAAGTTTATATCCCAGCTATCGCCACCGCTAGCATCATTATATTCATGATAAGCTCTGCCACCACGGCTAAATGTTTCCCATTTATCCGAACCTTCAGCACCATTAGTATTCCATTGATACTCACCACGATCAATAGAACCATCTACGCTGGCTGCATATGTATTAAAAGATAGTAAGCCAACGAATAATGAGGCTATTAAAATAGTTAAAGATTTCATACCTGAGTACCTTAATAATTAATTACTTTTGAATCATTAGAATTGCAAAAGTTGACGCCATTATAGGTAAGCGCTTCAGGCGATACTATTGTACTTTGGTACAGTTTTATTAGAAACGGGTCACAATTTTAACAAAAAACATACTCAACACTAATAAATATAAGGGTTGACAAGGAAAATAATTTTACACGTTAAATGGGTAAAAATATTAAAGAAGCTGCTTTAACCACCACAGTTTTAATGATACGGCCAGATTTATGGGAAATAATTTCGGCCAAATTATCTTGTGTTGCAATCATTTCCCCAAACAGGCGCTGAAAACTAAGATTACGCTGTTCATCTTCTAAACTATCACTTAATAATAGTAATCGACCTTGGAGATCACGTTTGTCTGCCAACATCCATGCCGCAATTTCAATATTTCTAGCACTGTTATACAGCTTCTGCTCATTAATACTGGTTAGATAGAAGAACTCAGTATGATTATCGTACGCTGCCATTAGCATGGTTCTTAAACCAATGATTAACGGCAGTACACGATCTTCACCTTGATATGTTGCATCCAAAGCAATGCGAACAATATCAGTCGGTYTCATCGCTTGCCATTGTTCATAACCTCTATCATGAGGATATGAAAAAACTAAATTAACACTCTCTTCTATAGTACGCTGGTCTTTATCATGACGACTATTGGGATTGCGGCGATATAATTTCAACATCAATTCTTGCAGATTATGCATGACAGCACGCTGATGTAGCTCTACCACTTCATCAATATCGCTTTTAGCCAATCGAGAAATACCTGCGTCGGCCGGATCACCGGCGACCACTTTTTGCTGTGATTGGCTACTGCAGCCAACTAGATTTAAACACACTGTGAGTACAATCAGGCTAAACAGTTTCATCAAGTAATCTTTGGTTTTCCGAGTTCAAATTTGCGATCTGCAAATACTGCTGCACACTTCTTGGCAAAGGTATTAACGCTGAGGAAGATTGGTCTGTATTGGTCGTCGTGTTATTTGTTGTTGCTAATAATCTGACAAAACGTGATTGCTGGGGATCATTGATAGCGGTTACTTGTTGGAACGATTGCGTGCTTGTTGATTGTGACGGTGCTTCAATATCAAATTTGGCAATAACATCTATTGTGACTGGCGCACGTACTTTATCCTGAAATCCAAAAGATTTTGGGATAAATGCAGTCGTGAGATGTGCACCATTAATTTGCATTGGCTCTAACCTTGCTACCGTTTTGGCCGGTACGAACGGTTACGATGATTATTGTCGTTATGTTTACGTGGTGGTGGTGGCCTTTTTTCAGGCCTTTTTGCCGGCTTCGGCTCCTCCAACACCTCATCAGAGGTAGTAGCAATAGCTAGCTTATGTTTAATATATTGCTCAATATCTGGCAAAGAAAAAGCGTAGTCTTCACAAGCAAAGCTAATAGCGACGCCACTAGCACCTGCTCGGGCAGTTCGACCAATTCGGTGAACATAATCTTCAACATCCTGAGGCAGATCATAATTAAATACATGACTGACCTCAGGAATATGTAAACCCCTAGCAGCAACATCAGTTGCAACCAAAAATGGAAATTCCCCATCTTGAAAATGTTTTAACAAGCGTTCGCGTTTCTTCTGAGGCACATCACCTGATAATAATGCCGCTTTATGCCCGTTACTTTCTAAAAATCCCCAAACCTTATCTGCAGCACGTTTAGTATTAACAAACACGATACTTCGTGATGGTTGCAGTCGTTTAATTATCGCTAAGAGTAAAGGAATTTTTTCTTCATTGGCCGGATAATAAATACTTTCTTCTATTCGGTCACCGGACACCTTTTCAGGCTCTATCTGAACCTTCTCAGGGTTATTCATATGTTCATAAGCAAGTTCGATTACTTTATAGCTCAAAGTTGCAGAGAACAGCATACCTAAACGTTCTGTAGGATTGGGGACACGCCGTAAAAAATAGCGCACATCTTTAATAAAACCCAAATCAAACATGCGATCTGCTTCATCAAGTACGACAGCTTGAACAGATTTTAGATTAAATACACGCTGCTTATGATAATCAAGCAATCGGCCAGGAGTACCAATTAAAATATCGACACCATCAGTAATCGCTGTTTTTTGCTTTTCGTAATCCTTGCCACCATAAGCAACAACTATGCGCAACTTTGCATCCTTATTAAGCAATACCGCATCTTTAGCAATTTGATTCGCCAACTCTCGGGTTGGGGCTAATATAAATGCTCGTGGTTGTTTACCGTCCCAGTTTTTAACAGGTTCCTTCGTTAATAAGCACTGAAAAGTAGCCAATAAAAAGGCAATAGTTTTGCCTGTCCCCGTTTGCGCCTGCCCCGCCACATCTTGTCCTGCCAGCAATAAGGGTAACGATTGTGCTTGAATAGGAGTACAAAATTCAAACCCCGCGCTACGTAAACCATTTTGGAGTGTTTCATGTAGTGGTAATGATGAAAAAGCTTGCTCAGTTAAATGTGCGCTCATAGAAATACTTGCATTACCTTTGATGATAGGAAAAAATGTTACTTAAATTGGAGTGGGTGAATTATAGCCTTCCAATAATTTATATACCACCGGAGATAAGAAACATGAGTGAAAATGTCACCAATGTGACTGATGGCGACTTTGAGAGCCAAGTCTTACAGTCTGATTTACCTGTATTAGTTGATTACTGGGCTGAATGGTGTGGACCGTGCAAAATGCTTGCACCTATTCTGGATGAAATCGGTGCTGAGTATGCTGGCAAGCTAACTGTCTGCAAATTGAATATTGATGAAAACTCGGAAACACCACCACGTTACGGTATCCGAGGTATTCCTACATTAATGCTATTCAAAGGTGGTGAAGTTGAAGCAACAAAAGTAGGCGCATTGACAAAATCTCAGTTAACTGCATTTTTAGATAGTAATATCTAAAAAACTATTCCGCTTTTACACACTTGATCTACTCTAGAACGGGGCATGATATTCATGACCCGTTCTTTTCTTTTTATACCACCCTACTTAATATATTTAATCTAGATGGATGTTTCTGAATTACTTAACGATCTCAATAAACCCCAACGTGAAGCTGTCGCGGCACCATTAGGCCACACTCGTATTCTAGCGGGTGCAGGTAGCGGAAAAACACGTGTTCTTGTCCATCGTATCGCTTGGCTCATTCAAGCTGAAAACTTATCCCCAGCTAATATCCTTGCTGTCACTTTTACTAATAAAGCAGCAGCAGAAATGCGTGGCAAAATTGAGCATATGTTAGGTTATCCTATTGGAGGCATGTGGGTAGGTACCTTTCATGGCTTAGCTCATCGTTTACTACGCTCACATTGGCAAGATGCGGACTTACCACAAAGCTTTCAAATTTTAGACAGTGACGATCAATTACGTATGCTGAAACGCCTTATGCGTGGCATGGAGTTAGATGAAGCACAATGGCCTGCTAAACAAGCACAGTGGTATATCAATGCACAAAAAGATGAAGGCCTACGTCCTAAACACATCCAAGCAGGCAATGATCCCTATTCACAAAAAATGTTGACCGTTTATCAAACGTACCAAGATGCTTGCCAACGTGCTGGCGTGATTGATTTTGGTGAAATCATCTTACGATGTCATGAATTATGGTTAAAACGTCCTGATATTCTGGCTCATTACCAGCAACGTTTTCAGCAAATTTTAGTCGATGAATTTCAAGATACCAATACTATCCAATATGCTTGGTTAAGATTATTGGCTGGTGAAACAGGTCATTTATTTATTGTCGGTGATGATGATCAATCTATTTATGGTTGGCGTGGTGCTCGGATTGAGAATATTCAAAAGTTTCATCAAGATTATCCTGGTACAGATACTGTCCGATTAGAGCAAAATTATCGTTCTACTGGCAACATATTAGCTGGCGCTAATGCCGTTATTGCCAATAACAGCGAACGGTTAGGCAAGGAACTGTGGACCGCTGATGATGATGGTGATCCCATTCAAATTTATAACGCTTATAACGAACGAGATGAGGCAACTTATCTTGTCGGCCAAATACAAGCTTGGGTCGATAAAGAGGGGAGCCGAGCTGATAATGCGGTACTTTATCGTTCAAATGCTCAATCCCGTGTCATTGAAGAAGCATTATTGCAAGCCAATATGCCCTATCGTGTTTATGGTGGTCTACGTTTCTTCGAACGCGCTGAAATTAAAGATGTATTATCGTATCTGCGGCTGATTACTAACCGCAATGACGATGCTGCCTTTGAACGTGTCGTCAACACACCAACACGCGGTATTGGTGCTGCAACACTCACCCAACTTCGTCAATATGCTCGTGAGCAAAATCTAACCATGTGGCAGGCAGCTGTTGAACTACTTGATGCTAAATTCTTTACAGCACGTGCTGGCAATGCACTCACAGCTTTCCTATCACTCATAGACTCGTTAACCCCTGAAGATGATGCTATGCCAATGCATGAACTAACTTCTTTAGTGATAGATGAAAGTGGTTTGCGGACACATTTTTCTAAAGATAAAAGTGAAAAAGGCCAAGGCCGCATTGAAAACTTAGATGAACTCATCAATGCAACACGCCAATTCAAACTGCCTGATGAAGAAGGATATGAAGATATCCCCTTACTCAATGCATTCCTATCTCATGCCGCATTGGAAGCGGGCGAAAATCAAGCAGGTCAATGGGAAGATTGCGTACAACTCATGACCTTGCACTCTGCCAAAGGCTTAGAATTCCCCGTAGTCTTTATGGTGGGAATGGAAGAAGGATTATTCCCCGGTCAAAAAACCAGTGATGATCCTACTCGTCTCGCTGAAGAGCGCCGGCTTTGTTATGTGGGAATGACACGAGCACGAGAGAAGCTCTACTTACTGCATACTGAATCACGATTTTTATATGGGCAAGAAATGTCACCTTTCCCATCACGATTCCTAAAAGAGATCCCTGCCAAATATATTGAAGAGATCCGTGCCCGAAGAAATACAGTCAGTGCGGGCTATTCTGTCATAGCACCTAAACATTCAATGACTATCAATGAAACAGGCTTAATGCCTGGACAGCAAGTCCATCATCAGAAATTTGGGGCGGGTATTGTTATTGATACCGAAGGTGCAGGCAAAAATGCGCGTGTTCAAGTTAATTTTAAACATGCTGGTAGCAAGTGGTTAGTATTAGCTTATGCCAACCTAGAAACAATTTAATTTCAGGAACAACTTAATGGTTATCCACCACTCGATTCGCACCCTATTTTTAGGCTTACTGGTATTAACCCTGACAGCTTGTGATCCAGAAAACGTCACAGATAGTGCTACTACTGCTGTAGATACTAGCAAAACATATCACTGGAAAATGGTCACTACATGGCCACCAGGATTTCCTGTTTTGCAAGAAGGTGCTGAACGTTTTGCTCAAAATATTAAAAACATGTCTAATGGTCGCCTTAATATTAAAGTTTATGCTGGCGGGGAATTAATCCCACCATTACAAACATTTGATGCTGTGTCACAAGGTACTGTTGAAATGGGCCATGGCAGCGCTTATTACTGGGCAGGGAAAGTGCCGGAAGCGCAATTTTTCTCCACGGTACCATTTGGCATGACAGCTCGGGGCATGAATGCCTGGTTATATGACGGTGGTGGTTTAGAACTATGGCGTGAGGTTTACCAACCTTTCCATGTTATTCCCTTCCCTTTGGGTAATACCGGCGTACAGATGGGGGGCTGGTTTAATAAAGAAATTAACTCTTTAGACGATATTAAAGGTCTAAAAATGCGTATTCCCGGTCTAGGGGGCAAAGTCTTTGCCAAAGCGGGCGGTAATCCTGTTTTATTGGCAGGTAGCGAAGTTTATACCGCACTTGAACGTAATACCATTGATGCCACTGAATGGATCGGCCCTTACCATGACCAACGTTTAGGTCTATATCGTGCAGCTAAACACTACTATTATCCTGGCTGGCATGAACCTGGCACCGTATTAGAGCTGACAATTAATCAGCGTGCCTGGGCTTCTTTACCTAAAGATTTGCAAGCCATTATTAGCAATGCAGCCATGGCTGAAAATGTACGGATGCTGTCAGAAATGGAACAAAAAAACATGTCGGCTTTGCAAGAATTAAAAGAACGCCCCAAAGTCAAAATACACCGTTTTCCTGATGATGTTTTAGCCAAACTAAAAATGCTCACTGATGAAACATTGGCTGAAGAAGCTGCCAAGAACCCAGAATTCAAACGGATCTATGAAGCCTACCAGGCTTTTCGCCAACAAAATGATGCTTGGTCTGATATTTCAGAAAATGCCTATTTAGCGATTGAGAAATAATATCGCTAATGATCTATCTGATATTTACTGCTGAAGGATTTGATGAAGCCGAAGGCATCATCCTAGAAAATAAGGCCGTTTTATGGGTAAATGATAATGTACTGACTGATCAACAGTCACAACAATTAAAAATGGCCAATATCAAAGTAAATATTCTTACTGACAATGCCGATCCTAGTAATGAAAAATCAGTATTATCGGCACTCAGACAGGTTGAGCAGCAATCACCACAAGATAAAATATTTATCGAATACCATTAGTTCATAAATCATAAGTAACGGTAAAACTGAAACAAACTCATGATAAAAAAATTTTAGTCTATGAAAAATAGGCCAGTGAAAAAAAGATTTATTACTCATTTCAAAACGAGATATGTAGCTGTCGAGCCGATATTGATCAGCATCCACAAACCGAACAGCTATCTTTAAAAAGCTCATTTAGAAGCACTGTCAGCGAGGGTAGCATTTGATTATATTGCTTCAGCTGAAAAACCAACAACATTGAGAAAAACAGCAAAAACTAGAGATCAGCAGGTCAACTATGATGTTTCGCCTTGGTTGGCCAGTGGAGTTTTATTATTGCTGGTGTTAGTGTATTTATCGTTTCAGTTTGGTCGTAGCTTATGAGTTAAACTACGCTGGAAGCTGTATACAGTTATTATTTAGTTTAAGGATAGATCATGCGTGCTGTTTTTTTATTTATTTTTTTATTTTCCGTTAGCTTGAGCAGCATAGCGGATGCTGATGCTGATGCTGATAAATATCCTGAGTCGGAGCTTTATTCCAAACCTATTGAAGTCGTTCCAGGTGTGTGGTCTGCCATTGGTGCGACCCAACCACCGACTTATGAAAATGCCGGACATAATAATAATTTGAGTTTTGTCGTTAGTGATGATGGCGTGCTGGTTGTGAATGCGGGTGCATCTTATTTACTGGCTAAAGCGTTGCATGAAGAAATTAGTAAGATAACGGATCAGCCTATACGTTATGTGGTCAATGAGAATGGGCAAGGTCATGCCATGTTAGGCAATAATTATTGGCGTGAACAAGGTGTGAAGATCATTGCGCATGATGATGCAATAAAGGTTATTGATCAATACGGTGAGGAAGAACTTGAAGGCATGCAAGCTTATAATCGAGACCGTGCTATTAACACCAGCATTGCCCTACCAGATGTTGGGTTTTCAGACCGGAAATTAATACAGTTAGGAAGCAGTCGAATTGAATTAATTCATTTTGGTCCGGCACATTCTGAAGGCGATATATCTGTTTATTTACCAGATCATGACCTCATTATTGCAGGTGATATGGCTTTTCATCAGCGGATGTTACCTGTTTTTCCAGACACAAAAACCTTGGATTGGATCAAAACCTTTGATCTTTTTTCTGCCATGGACGTAACTCACGTTATTCCTGGACATGGTGCCTCAACAGATATGGCGACGGTCACACGTGAGACGAAAGGCTATCTTGAGTACATGCATGCTGAAGTAACAAAATTACTTGATGATGATTTGGGGTTAGATGAAGCCTACCTTATTGATCAATCAGCATATCGATATTTAGATGCCTTTGACGAGCTGGCCAAGAAAAATGCCGGCAGGATCTTTCAAGAATTGGAAGCAGATAGTTTTTAACACGTTCTATACCCTGGATCATTGGGTTATTTAATTAACTACGAGGATAGAAAAATGAGCAATCATTATGGCAGCAAACATCGTGAGCTACAGGATACATTTGAAACGCGTAAATTAGCGGACCGTATGGAAGAAGTCATTATTCGCGACGAAATTGGCGAAGAAGAGCAAGCTTTTATTGAAAGTCGTGTCATGTTTTTTCTATCAACGATTGATCATAATGGACAGCCTACCGTGTCATATAAAGGCGGTGCACCAGGTTTTGTCAAAGTCATTGATAATACAACGATTGCTTTCCCGTCTTATGATGGTAATGGCATGTTTTATTCCATGGGTAACATTATGGAAACGGCAAAAGTCGGAATTTTATTTATCGATTTTGAAACGCCGCATCGTATTCGTTTTCATGGTGAAGCGAGTGTCTCAACAGATGATCCGTTAATGTCTGAGTTTAATGAAGCAGATATGGTTGTACGTATCAAACTATCAAAAATGTGGATCAATTGCCCACGATATATTCATAGATATGAACTGAAAGAATTGTCACATTATGTTCCAGGCCAAAAGGAAGAGACACCTCTGGCAGGTTGGAAGCGTGTTGATCTAATGCAAGATGTTTTAGCACCTAAAGATCAAGGTCGTCCTGAAAAAGAAGGCGGTATTATCACCATTGAAGAATGGATAGATGACGTCAAAAAAGGTGAAGGTTAAGGTGCGATATTTAACAAAATTAGATTGAGAGTTATAAGAATATTCCTCAAGGTGTAGCGAGGCTATACCTTGAGGAATATTAAAGGTATGAAATCACAATACGGTTAATTACCTAAACCAGTCTCGTTATAAATGCTGTGATCGTGGATTGCTAAAAATAGCCCTGCATATTTAAAATATTATGTATTCGTGAGTAATTGAAGGTAGAAAATGGATGTAGATTTTTGGCACCAAAAATGGAAAAACAATGAGATAGGATTTCATCTGAGTGAGGTTAATTCGCTATTAGTGAAATACATCGGGGAGCTGAGCTTAGTTAAAGGGAATCGAATATTTGTTCCCCTGTGTGGCAAAACACTTGATATAGCATGGCTATTATCTGAAGGATATTGTGTCGTTGGCGCCGAGCTGAGTGAAGATGCTATTAAGCAGCTGTTTGAAAAACTGGACATAGAGCCTCAGGTTTCAAAGCCTGCTGGCATGACACTCTACAGTGCAAACGGTATCGATATTTTTGTTGGCAATATTTTTGATTTGTCAGGCGAAAACCTTGGTGTGGTTGATGCAATCTATGACCGGGCTGCTCTGGTTGCTTTACCTGAAGCGATACGTACACAATATACGTTGCATGTACTCAAGATTACCCTTGCAGCTCCACAGTTGCTGATTAGCTATGAATACAATCAAAATTTAATGAGCGGGCCTCCTTTTTCGGTATGTAACGAGGAAGTGAAACAGCACTATAAAGATCATTATTCGTTAGCTTTACTTGAAAATATGAATATACCCGATGGGCTAAAAGGAAAATATGCTGCACAAGAAAGTGTTTGGCTTCTAAAATAGTTAACAGACGATATTAATCTGACCTTATGTATTATCACCTCTCTAATGAGTTTGCTTCGATTTGGCATTTGTTGATAGCAGGAAGTCAGTATGGCAGATTTTTATATAGCTCCTAATAGGGTAAGCTAGCGAATTTTCCCATCGAAACTGGCTGGCGAGTAGTTATTATGAATTTTGGTATTATTTCTCTATCTCTCTGCCAAGCACTATTGACCACAGGTACCATACTGTTAGTGTCGGTTATGGCGCTTATTGGCCAAAAGATGGCGCCTAGTAATGAATGGACAACGCTACCCGTGGCCTTCCAATTTATTGGTTTAATGTGTGCCACTATTCCTGCATCGCTGATTATGAATAAAATTGGCCGAAAAAATGGTTTTTTTTTAGGTAACATCATTGGTATATGTGGCGCCTTGTTCTGCATTCAAGCGCTGTACAACGAATCATTTTGGTTGTTTTGTTTTGGGGCTTTTTTATTAGGCATTGCCATAGGTTTTGGCACTTTATATCGCTTTGCGGCGGTTGAAATGTGTGACAAAACTCAGCAGGCACGAGCTATCTCTATTGTGATGGCTGGTGGTGTGCTAGCAGCCATTGCCGGACCAAACTTGGCTATCTTTAGCAAAAATATCGTTAACGACGCACCCTTTGTTGGTGCATTTTGGGGCTTGTCAGCGCTATACGTGATCGCTCTCGGGGTACTTACAACGGTTAAGTTCCCACCTCGGGTAGTTCACCATCCAGATACCAAAATACGACCCATAGGACAAATTATCCGCCAACCCGTTTTTCTGGTGGCGGTGGCGGCAGCCATGATCAGTTACACAGTGATGAACTTGCTTATGACAGCAACACCACTAGCGATGCATGGTCATGGTTTTAGTTTTTCTCAATCTGCTTTGGTGATTGAGCTGCATGCTCTAGGTATGTTTATTCCCGGTTTTTTTACAGGTCATTTGATCACACGATTTGGTACTGTCAGTATGATGTTGGTTGGTGCAATGGTAATTTTGGCTTGCATTGCCATCAACCTTAACGGTCAGTCGCAGTTACATTTTTCGATCGCGCTGTTTACCTTGGGAGTCGGGTGGAATTTTATGTTTGTTAGCGCCACTAATTTAGTAACGGGGGCTTATTCAGAGGCTGAAAAACCCAAAGCTCAGGCGGCCAATGAATTTTTAATTTTCAGCATGGTTACCTTGTCGGCATTGGGCTCTGGTTGGCTTGAGGCATCGCTAGGTTGGCAAGTGATGAATCTATTGAGTATTCCGGTAATACTATTAGCTATTGTTGTGATCTTATATTTTCATACCAAAGAATTAATTGTATTAGAGAGTCGCTAACAACTGATAGATTGGAGTTGTTTTTTATAATCAAAACCTGTTCGCTATACTTGATTTTGTTGGTATTGTGCTTGTCGGATCGAGTACGAGTATCCTCCCCCTCTCCTATCTTAAGTATCATCAGTGTGCCCAGTAATGAGAGCCATGCCAGTACCACGGCTGAGCAATGAAAGAGAGTCATGCACCGCTGAACATTACCGAGCATAAGTGGGATCGTTACACTTTACAAAGCAGTGCCGGAAAAGAAATATAAGGGGCTTGTGGCCATTATTGGTTGAACCAAAGTAGACATTGTTAATTCGGGCGAACAAGTAAGAGTGGTTGGATTTTCGTCTATTTCTGAAGACAAAGCGTGGTGCCAAAACAAAATCTAGGGAAAGCAATCTAAAGGTAATCAATTTAATGCTAAAGCTGTTAAGTAAATTACTGAATATAGTGACGATGTTTCAGATGCAGTACAAGGTTTAGGGAATATCTTTAAAAGCTTATATAAATGGTCCACTAACAAGCAATGTTATAGGCAGATAATAGCCTGAAGCAATAAGTTGTAAGATTCCATTCTGACCCATCAATTGAAGTGGCTTAAAAATCAGCACTCTCAATTTGCAGATAAACTAAACTGATACTTCTGCCAATTTCTGCATCAAATCCATACCAACCAACAAATTTATTCATTTTTTCTACTACGAAATCTTTCATTTCAAAATAACTTAAATCATCTTCATAAAGTATTTTGACAGAATCGTATAAGGTCCTCAAATATTCAAGGTTAAGTTCTACAATAGCTTTATCACCGCTAGGACCATGACCTGGAACAAAATTCGTATTATTTGTTTCTAATATCATCTCAAGTGCAGCAATCGTTCCTAGAACATCGCCATCGTCTAATCGTGGAACACGTTTAATAACAGCATTATCGCCAAGAAATACTGTTTTAAACTCAGGCAGTTCAATCATAATATCATTGCTAGTATGACTTATCCCAAGGTGATGAATTATAAATCTACGCTGTCCTAACCTTATTTCGTCACCATGATCTACAGGATGTGTAGGTGCCATTATTTTAGTACCTGTAATGGCATTTTCAGTAAGTTGTAGTAGACGTGTCAACCAGATTTTACCTACACCATCGGCAATGTTGTTAATCATCTTAGGGTGTGCATATATTGGTATATCAGGATAGGCATTAACGATAGCTTGGTTTCCTAACCAGTGATCACCGTGTTCATGGGTATTAAATAGGGCTATGACCGGAAGCGGTGTAATAAGCCTGATTCTGTCGAGCACCATCTCACCAATATCTAAGCTGCTACCAGGATCAATAACAACAACGCCCGTTTCAACAATAACAAAAGCGGGATTGTTGATAAAACCGGAATTGTTAGCCGACGGATCCGAATTTTGCCCATGAATGACATAGACATTCTGTGTAATTTCCTCGGCAGAGAATCCGTTAAGAAACTTATCTGTAGAAGCCGCCTGTAGTGAAAAGGTATTTGATAGCAGTAGCAGAGTTATTAGCAATATAATTTTCATAGCGTCATTTTTTGCCTTATTAATTTCAGGTCACTCAAAAATAATTGAAAGTACAGGTGTTTTCACCTACATAAATACTTGTAAATATTGTTAGGTGCATATATTATATACTAATTGGTTATATGTATATATTAAATAGTTATATGAAAATCTAAAGCAATTATTTTTATCTAGAAATATAGGTCGATAGTGAAAAGATTATCTGAAAATACAACAGATTTACTTAAAGAAATCAAGGCAGAAGCAGCTGAGTTGCCACAAAAAAAACGACGTGATTTCTTATTAAATGGCTTGAAGTTATCCGTAGGATCTGCCTTAGCGGCAACAGTTGGTACGGCAATGGCAGGAAAAGAATCATTGCCGCCAAATGTACCTGTATGGAGTCGCAAGCTAGGTCGTGGTGTTGTTTCTGTGCCTTATGGGCATCCCTCGAAACATGAGTCAGACGTTGTTCGACGTACCGTCGACTGGTTAACGGCAGATTCAATCTCCTCTATCAGTATGACGCCATTACATGAAATGAAAGGCATTATTACCCCAAGTGGCCTAGTATTTGAACGCTATCACGCTGGCGTGCCAGAAGTTAACCCTGATGATCATCGTATTATTATTAATGGCATGGTTGATCGGCCATTGATTCTAACCATGGATCAGCTAATGAGCTTTCCATCAGAATCAGTGATTAATTTCTTAGAATGTCCTGCTAATGGTGGTATGGAATGGCGTGGCACCCAAATGGAAGCATTACAATTTACCCATGGTATGTTGAGCTGTTGTGAGTGGACTGGTGTAAAACTTTCGACGCTTCTAGATGAAGTGGGCATTCAAAAAGGGGCTAAATGGCTGTTAGCAGAAGGTGCTGATGGTGCAGGCATGTCACGTAGTATTCCACTTGAAAAAGCCTTGGATGACACTCTGGTTGTGTATGCTCAAAATGGCGAGATGCTCAGACCTGAACAAGGTTATCCAGTACGATTATTCAATCCAGGTTGGGAAGGTAATACCAGTATCAAATGGTTACGTCGCCTAGAAATTGGTGATAAACCTTGGTATCAACGTGAAGAAACATCTAAATATACCGATCTCATGCCAGATGGAACGGCACGTAAGTTTAGTTTTGTCCAAGAAACAAATTCTGTCATTACTTCACCTTGCCCCGAAAAACCAATGATGCATAGAGGTATTCATCATCTTGAGGGGATTGCTTGGTCTGGCCGAGGCAAAATAAAACGTGTCGATGTGTCACTTGATGGTGGTGTAAGTTGGCAAACAGCTAAATTAAAAGGCCTGGTGTTATCTAAAGCGATAACTCGTTTTGGCATGGAAATTAATTGGCAAGGTGAACCATTACTGCTGCAAAGTCGTGCCATTGATGAAACAGGCTATGTACAGCCAACGCTTTCACAATTACGAGAAGCCCGAGGCAGTAACTCGATTTACCACAAAAACTCTATTCATACCTGGATGCTTGATAAAGATGGGACTGTTAGCAATGTACAATTGGGTTAAAAAATATTTTCATGTATTGGTTTTAATCTTTGCTGCACAAGGGTTTATCGCCTCTTCTGCATTTGCCAAAGAGCCAGGTTATTATGGCCTAGGCCGAATTGCCACCGAAGAAGAAATTGCCGGCTGGGACATCGATATCCGTCCCGATGGTCAAGGTCTGCCTGTAGGTAGCGGCTCAGTATCACAGGGTGAAGGCATCTTTGATGCGAAATGCGCTGTATGCCACGGTGATTTCGGTGAAGGTGAAGGCCGTTGGCCAGCACTGGCCGGCGGCATAGGAACGTTGACAGAAGATCGTCCTGAAAAAACGGTGGGTAGTTATTGGCCTTATGCCAGTACCCTTTGGGACTACATTCATCGTGCCATGCCTTTTACTGCACCTCAGTCATTAACTGATAATGAAACCTACGCATTGACAGCTTATGTACTTTATCTAAATGAAATAATCGACGATGAAGACTTTGTTTTAAGCCGAGATAACTTTGCCGAAATAGAGATGCCTAACAAAGATGGTTTCTTTATCGATAATCGTCCTGATGTTATCAATATTGCCTGCATGGAAAACTGTAAAGATCCGAGCAAAATTAAGGTTACATCAGCGATTAAAGGTATTACGCCACTAAAACACTTAGAACAAACAGCTGCTGAAACTGAAAATAAGGTTGACTCTACTAAGCGAGGCATGGGGGTTTATGAACAATCTTGTGCTATGTGTCATGACTCCGGTTTGGCTGGCGCACCTATAGTTGGTGATAACAAGCTTTGGGTAGATCGGATTGCACAAGGTATGGAGCTGCTTGTAGAGCATGCAACTAATGGTTTTACCGGCGATGCTGGAATGATGCCTGCAAAAGGTGGTAACCCGAGCCTAAGTGAAGAAGACCTGGTAGCTGCTGTCGAATATATGGTAAGCCAAAGTCGCTAGACTCAAGATCTTAATAAATTATAGAGGATGTAAAGTCAAATTATGAAAAAGTTAATACAACTTATCTCAGTGGTATTTCTATTTCCAATTGCGCTTCCTTATGCACTAGCCGGAGACCAGATTGCAGAAGGTAAAGAAATTGCATTTGATAGAAAGAAAGGCAATTGTCTTGCGTGCCATGTCATAGATGATGGTGAATTACCTGGAAAAATGGGGCCTCCCCTAAGCCAGATGCAAAAGATGTACCCAGATAAGTCAAAGCTTAGAGACCAAATATGGGATGCAACAACAAAAAATCCGCTGACTGCTATGCCTCCATTTGGACGACATAGAATGTTGACTGAACAAGAAATCGATAAGGTTGTGGACTATATCTATTCGCTATAACACCCACCCCATATAAAGAGATAACTAGGAGAAAACAGAATGCAAGATAAACGAAGATTACTACTGAAAAGCGTATTAGGATTCACAGCAATGGTTGCCGCCGTTACTGTTATGCCTAAGCTTGCAATGGCTAAATGGTCAAAAGCATTTGATGTCGAATCAATGGATGAAGCTTTAAATGACCTTTATGGTAGCAATGAGCTTATTACCGATGATCGGATAACATTCAAGATCCCTGAAATTGCAGAAAATGGGGCCGTCGTACCAGTTACTGTAAAAACTGATATTCCTAATGTCAGGACAATAAGTATCTTTGCCGGCAAGAATCCTCAGCCTTTAGCTGCTTCTTTCAAAATACCAGAAGGCACTGAAGCAAATATCTCTGTGCGGATCAGATTAGGCGAAACAATGATAGTTAAAGCGGTTGTCGAAGCTGATGGCAAATTATACACAACAGAAAAAGAAGTTAAAGTCACCATCGGTGGCTGTGGCGGTTAATTAAGATATTGAGGTCAGACAAATGAAAGTCAAAGCAAAAATGAAAAAAGGGTTGGTTGTCGTTAAGGTACTTGCAAAGCACCCAATGGAAACTGGCATGCGTAAGGATAAAAAAACGGATGAACTGATCCCGGCAAAATATATTCAAGAACTTATCTGTAAACATCAAGATAAAGTAGTTTTCGAAGCCAATTTCGGACGCGCTATATCAAAAAACCCGTATGTCGCTTTTTCATTTAAAGGTGGACAATCAGGCGATACATTATCACTAACTTGGGTAGATAACACCGGCGAAACTAAAGCCGTTGAAGCTGTTATAAAGTAAGACATTCTGCTGCGTTCAAGGATTTCAATTATGAAAGGTTTAACTTATTTATCTATCGTATTATTTGGAGCTTTAGCCGTTAACGCGTCAAGTTATGCGGATCCACAATCTGACAACGAGATGATACGGGAATATTTTGATGACCGTCTACCCGACGTTGCATTAGAAGATTATATTAATGGCGTCTATGCCATCGATGAAAATGCTCGTTTACAATGGGAAGACATTGAAGAGTTCCCCCCTTATGAAGATGGTGTAGATCAAGGGCAGGAACTATTCGAGACTGCGTTTGCAAATGGTAAAAGCTATGCCGACTGTTTTCCAAATGGTGGTATTGGCATAAAACAAGATTACCCTAAATTTGATCAAGAAACGGGACAAATTGTCACCCTTGAACTCGCTATTAATCAGTGTCGAACAACTCATGGTGAACAAGCACTAGCTTATGGTAAAGGTGAACTTGCCTACGTTTCTGCTTATATGGCATTTACTTCACGTGATAAGTTAATTAACGTCACCGTGCCCAATGATCCAAGGGCACAGGCTGCTTATGAAGCAGGTAAAAAAATGTTTTATGCCCGACGTGGTCAGTTAAATATGGCGTGTGCCACCTGCCATGTTAATAATGCCGGTAACCAATTACGTGCCGATATTCTTAGTCCTGCATTGGGCCATACCAGTCATTTTCCTGTTTTTCGTTTTAAATGGGATGATATTGGTACCTTGCAGCGTCGATACGCCGGTTGTAATAAACAAATTCGTGCAAAACCTTTCAAATTACAAAGTGTAACCTATCGGAATTTGGAATATTTTCACACTCATATGAGTAATGGTCTTGCCATAAATGGTCCTGGATCAAGGAAATAAATCATGACAAAAATAACTAGTTTAGGTCTCACTGTATTGTCAGCAGCATTATTTCTGACAGCCTGTTCTGACTCAGAGCCTGAAACACTTGCACAGCCAACTATCGCCCCGATTGAAAGCCAACAACAAATAGTAGTTCCATCATCAGTGAGTGTTGAGAAAAATATTGTTGAGCCACAAGTCGTCGCTACGAAAGTTGACTTACAACAGCTTATGTATGAAGCCGGTCGAGCTCGAATTCAAGCTGATCGACTAGGCTTTGAATGGAGTGTAACCAAGCCATTACAGGATAAAGGTCTTGCTGCATATAAAGCAGGTGATCATGATGTGGCACGCGCTTTATATCAAGAAGTAAAAAACCAGTCATTGCTGGCGATAAAACAGTCTCATTATGCCGATGCCCATTGGCAGATGCTTATTCCTACAATCGATGATTAACCTTCAATAACTAACGGAGAAAGATAGATGAAAATAACAGGTCTCAAAACAGCTGCATTTTTTTTGTCACTTTTCATGGCTGGATCTGCATCAGCGCTTGATGTTCAGATAACACCAGATCTTGCGTCTTTAGATGTGATGCATAATGGTGAAGTCGTGACGATTATGAGACATCAGGATACTAGCAATACCATTAATCCTGACTATGCAAAAACGTCAAGAAAGTGTCCACCCTTTTGTATTCGGCCAATCAAATTAGCTGAAGGTGTAGAAACCTTGGGTGAGTTAGAAATGCTGCATTACGTCAAAATGAAAAGTGCTGGTGTTGACTCTATTCTGATCATTGATTCACGTACACCAGATTGGGTTGCCAAAGGCACAATACCTGGTTCGATTAACCTTCCTTGGACTCAACTGTCGATTGCCAAAGGTGCAAGCCCATTTGATATTGCTGACATCTTACAAGAACAGTTTGGTGTGATCGAGCAGGAAGGTCTTTGGGATTATTCAAAAGCTAAAACATTAGTGATGTTTTGTAATGGTATGTGGTGTGGCCAATCCCCTAGAAATATTTTGATGTTATTAAAATTTGGTTATCCAGCAGATAAAATCAAATGGTATCGCGGTGGTATGCAAAACTGGGAAGCATTGGGTTTAACAACGGTTAAAGGCAAGTAAAGCTTCTAAAAATAAAATTATTGCTCGATCAACTGCTGTTAATTAAAGTCTAGACTCTAATTAACAGCAGTTTTTTTATAATATTTAAATAGAAAATGGTTAATTATGAATCGTCGTGAATTTACTCAAATATTGGCAATAGCAAGTGCTGCTAATCTTTTCCCTAGAACTGCATTTTCTACTGCAAAGCCAGAAGAAATGTATAATCTAGCTAATTTTGGTAATGCACGTTTGCTTCATATGACGGACAGCCATGCGCAATTATTGCCCGTTTATTTTCGTGAACCTAGCGTTAATATTGGTATTAACCAAGAGAGTGGTAAACCACCACATATTGTGGGTGACAACTTTTTAGACTTTTTCAATATTGCGGCGGGTACTATTCAAGCTCATGCTTTTACCCCGCTTCAGTTTACCAAATATGCACATAAATACGGTAAAGTTGGGGGCTATGCTTATCTTAGTACCCTAGTCAAACAATTACGCCAATCATATGGTGGTGACAGCCGTACACTCCTTCTTGATGGTGGTGATACATGGCAGGGTTCGGCTACTGCCTATTGGACCCGAGGTAAAGATATGGTTGAAGCATCAAATTTGTTAGGTGTTGATGTGATGACAGGGCATTTTGAATTTACTTATCAAGATCATGAAGTTTTAGAGAATATTGCTGAGTTTAACGGTGAATTTCTGGCTCATAATGTCAAAGTAAATGAAGATGCCTTATTTGATGGCGCGGCCGCTTATGATGAAGATGAGGGTTATGCATTCAAGCCTTATAGCATCAAAGAAATGGGCGAACACCGTGTTGCTATAATTGGCCAAGCTTTTCCTTACACCCCTATTGCTAATCCTAGTCGTTTTATTCCAGACTGGACGTTTGGGATTCAGGCACAAGAATTACAAGAGCTTGTTGATAAGATCCGTGGTTCAGAACAACCTGATGCGGTGATCTTACTGTCACATAATGGTATGGATGTTGATCTCAAATTAGCGGCAACAGTGACTGGCTTGGATGTGATCTTAGGTGGACATACCCATGATGGCGTGCCAAAACCGATTCATGTTGCAAATGCTACGGGTAAAACCTTAGTGACGAATGCCGGCTCAAATGGTAAATATTTGGCAGTATTAGATCTTGAGTTGGGCAAAGGCCATGTTAAAGATTACCGTTATACGTTATTGCCGGTATTTTCCAACTTTATCTCCCCTGATGCTGAAATGGCAAGTTTTATTGATGATGTACGGGCACCTTATCAAAGCATTTTGACTGAAAAATTAGCAGTATCTGAAGATCTTCTTTACCGTCGCGGTAACTTTAACGGTACCTTTGATCAAGTGATCTGTGATGCACTTCGTAAAATCAATGGTGCCGATATTTCTCTGTCACCAGGTTTCCGCTGGGGTACAACCGTGCTACCAGGCCAAGACATAACCATGGAACATGTGATGGATCAGACCAGTATTACCTATCCTGAAACTTACACTAGAGAAATGACTGGTGAGCAAATCAAAGCCATTTTGGAGGATGTGAGTGACAATATCTTCAACCTTGATCCCTTTTACCGTCAAGGAGGCGATATGGTCAGAGTTGGAGGCATGGACTATACCATTGATCCCATGGGACAGTTTGGTCAGAGAATTTCTGAAATGAGGCTGGATGATGGCACAAAAATAGAAGCACGCAAAACCTATAAAGTCGCCGGTTGGGCCACTGTGAATTCACCAGCGACCGGTGATCCAATATGGGATGTAGTTGCTGAATACTTACGTGATAAAAAGCAGTTCTCGATAGAAAAAATGAATCTTCCAAAATTAATTAATATGGCAGGGAATAAAGGAATAATAAACTAGAATCAATCGGTTACATTTAAATTTAGCTTGTTTTCTTCCTTGGTGTTTAGCTGTTTTGGGTATCATATATAACGGTGTTGGCTTCAAAGTAAATACAGATGAATAGATTGTTAATAATGTTAGGGCTTCTCATAAGTTTGCAAGGTTTTACGTTGACAGCAAACGCTGTTAACGGGCCATATGACCCTGAACGTGACCCTTTTAAAGACTTTGACCTTGCCCAAATTGAGGCTAAAAAAAACGATAAATTTATTCTAATCCAAGTCGGTGGTAACTGGTGTAGCTGGTGCCATAAACTTGAGCGGTTTTTTAATCAATCTTCTGAAATAAAAGCCTTACTTAATAATAATTTTGTGGTTGTGAAAGTCAATGTCAGCGAAGAAAATTATAATGAAGAATTTCTAGATCAATTGCCTGAATTTGTAGGCTATCCATTTCTAGTCGTTACTGATGCAAACGGCGAAGTCCTGAATTCCATAACCTCTGGTTACTTAGAAGAAGGTAATGGATATTCGGAGACTAAATTCAGAGAATATTTTAAGGCTATGAAATCAATACGTAAAAAATCGACGTCAGGCTAAGCCCTACTCCGTTCTACAGATATGTAACATAATCAATAATATTTCCAAGTCATTTCGCTGGAGATACTCGACTGAAGGCCTAGAGGGTAAAGACGGTTCTGATGCCCCTAGTTTAATATTGCTACAATGAATAGCTGAACATTGGTTCAATCATGTTACTAATACCTTAACTATCCAAAAAAATATCGATCCATATTTTGTGTAATATCATTTAGAGCAATGGTTAGCTCGTTTTGAGCAAGAAAAACCTGTAGCCACATGACTAAAAGATTTAAAACATGCAGCTGATGCATTATTTTCTATGACGAGTAAACTAGTTAAAAAGCACCCTTCTGGTGAAATTGATGAAGCAACAGCAGGACTTGAAGCACTTAAAATAAGCGATGATAATACCTATTACATCTTAGAACTAAACATGTACTCTTTAAATATCTTATGAATATACTATTTTTAATCCTCTTTCAGATCTTTACTCTTAATGCTTTTGCCACCACATTAAGCAGTCCTGAAATCAAAGTGTATCGCAACCCGACGTGCAATTGTTGTCACAAATGGATCAACCATTTGGAAGAAAATAAATTTAACGTTGTTGATTTGCTAACCACCAATATGACTCAGGTGAAAGAAGCCGTTAAACTACCTAAACAAATGACATCTTGCCATACGGCTATCATTGAAGGTTATATTATTGAGGGCCATGTCCCTGCAAATGACATCCGACGCTTATTAGCTGAAAAACCAGATATTGCAGGCTTATCTGTACCTAAAATGCCTGTGGGTACGCCGGGAATGGAAGTAGGAACACGTAAGGATAATTTTATCGTTTTCCAATTTGACCATGATGGTCACTATGGTGTGTTTAATCAATATCAAATTGATGAACATAATGAATATCAAACGTCCCCCTAGTAAAATAGCATTAACTGCAATTACTTGTCGGTTTAGACTAATTATTATTGGTATCTTTTGCCCATATTTCTCAAAAAAATTAGCTCATTACGGGCTCCATCTCTTTTTTATTGGGAAGGCATCGTATGTCGTTTTAACGATTATTTGTGTGCTGCTTCTTTGGATGTTTAATCACTTTTCTCTAAGCAAAACTAAAAATGCTCACGAATAAAATATTGGCTGAAGAAGCCGCCAAGATGCCAGAATTTGAACGGGTCTATGAAGCCCACCAAGCTTTTCGCTAGCAAGATGATGCATGATCAGATATTTCTAAAAATGCTTATTTAGCGATTAAAAAATAACATTTCAGTGATTTATCTCATCTTTCTCCAAGCAGGCCTTAGGAAAGCTAACAATCTTGTATGAGAAGATAAAGTGACGCTGTGGCTACATAATAAGGCGTTGTCTGCTACTCAGTTAAATGAATTAAAATAGTCGGTATTATTGTTCCAAATAATGAAAAATTGGTTTTAGCCACGAAAGAAATTGTCGAAAATGATAAAGCTGATACATAATTACTTGTTGAGCACTTATAATTTGCTGATTTTTGCATAGCTAATAGTTAAAAACTAAATTATGATGACTATAAAACTATCAGGAAGATATTTTCAACGTGTCATTTTTAAACCTTTCATTAAAACAAAGTATTTGTATTGCTGTCACTATTTATATATTTTTAGTGATTAGCTTTGCTTATTTCAGTTTTTCTCAAGAAAAAAAGAAGTTATATACCGGTTTAGATCAACAACTTGAAATGGCTGCACTCACTGCACCTCTATTATTGCCCCACAACCTTCACCATCAAGACATGCAAAAAGATGATCTTACCAGACAGCAAGATTATCAAAATTTACTTGCCCTATCTGAGTTCGCTGATAGCACCGACATAGTGTATATCTATACGCTCATTTTACATGATGGGAAGATCCTGTTTACTTCATCTAGTGCGACAGAAAAAGAACGACAATCTGGTGAAGGCTTATCTTTCTTTTTCGATCTTTATGAAGATGTTGATCCACAGGTGTTTGAAATATTTAGAACGGGTAAAAAACAGTTTATAGAATATACCGATCGATGGGGCAGCTTTCGCAGTATTTTCATTCCCCAATTTTCAGAAGATGGTACATTTTATTTAGCTGTCGCCGATTTTTCTATTACTCAGATCCAAGGTCTATTAAATCAACATCTATATCAAATACTAGCCCTAGCCACCCTGTTTCTATTATTTATCTGTCCGATATATCTAGTTGTTAATCAACGCATCTACCGTGGGGCAAAAGTTTTAGAACAAAAAGTACAGCAACAATCCATTGATTTATCTATAAATCAACGGCGTCTTGAACGAGTCTTACACTCTGCTAACCAAGCCTGGTTTGAAATAAATGTACAAACAGAAAATATTATCGTAAGTGATGAATATCACACATTATTAAATATTAATAATAAAGAAACTTTATTTACTATCCAAACATGGAAAGACAACCTCCATCCAGATGACATGAATGCAACCATGGCAATATTTCAACAGGGTATTAAGTCAGGTGAAGCCATCGTAATGGAGTACAGAAGAAAAACTGCTGAGGGGAAATGGCTATGGCTCCGAGCCTCTTGCAAAATTGCTGAGTGGGATCCCCATAAAAACCCTCTACTCATGGTCGGGGTGGTAATGGATATTTCCCACCGAAAACGTAATGAGTTGGTATTACAAGCACTAGCTGAGAGTGGCACGCAGGCAGAAAATGATATTTTCAAAACTATTGTTCGTCAACTTGCCCTCTCTAATGATATGCGTTATGCCTTTCTTGCCATAGTGAATGCTGTCCATACTCATGCAACTACCATAGCATTATGGGCAGATGGTCAATTTATAGACAATATAACTTATGAGCTAAAAGATACGCCATGTGCAAATGTTGCTCAGGTAGGTGCATGTTTTTATCCAAGCAATATCCAACAGCTATTTCCTAAAGATCAAATGATAGTTGAAATGCAGGCAGAAAGTTATATTGGAGTGCCGCTTAAAAATACACAGAACAAAGTCCTAGGGCTTATTGCCATGCTGGATGATCGGCCGATGACTGAAAACAGGCAAACCAAAGACCTGTTAAAGAGTCTGGCTGTCAGAGCAAGTATTGAACTTGAAAACCGAGCAGCTGATGAAAAATTACAGCTCTCAGCACGCGTATTTAGTGATACTCATGAAGGGATTATTATTACGGATGCTAATGCCCGTATCATTGATGTAAACCCCGCTTTCAGCGATATTACCGGTTATAACCTTGATGATATTATTGGCCAACATGGTCACCTATTCAGATCTGACAAACACAGTCCAGAATTCTACGATGATATTTGGCAGATCACCAATAAACAAGGTCATTGGCAAGGTGAAGTGTGGAATCGTAAAAAAAATGGTCAATCTTTTCCTGCTCTGTACACTATATCGCTATTAAAAGATGATGCTGGTACAACGCTACATTATGTCATTTTATTTACTGACATTACTGAAAGTAAGCAGCAACAACAAACACTTGAATCAATAGCACATTATGATGTGCTCACTCAATTGCCTAACCGTACCCTCTTTGCCGATCGATTTTCTCAAGCGATAGCACACAGTAATCGCAATGAAAGTATGTTTGCTATTTGTTTTCTAGATTTAGATAATTTCAAACCGGTTAATGATGGTTATGGTCATGACACAGGCGATCAATTATTAATTGAAGTCGCAGCACGTATTCAGGCTAATATTAGAGAGGAAGATACTGTTTCTCGTCAGGGTGGAGATGAGTTTACGCTGCTATTAAGAGATATTGAGTCATTTACTCATTGTGAATTAATGATACAACGCATTCATGCATCATTATCCCAACCTTATCTCATTGATGGTCATTCTCACAAAATTAGTACATCGACAGGCATCACTATGTTCCCACTGGATGATTCTGATCTAGACACACTGTTGCGCCATGCTGATCAAGCAATGTACCAAGCAAAGCTGTCCGGTAAAAATCATTATAGACTATACAATGCATTAGATGATCAACAAACGATACACAAATTATCTCGACTACAAGAAATACAACAAGCCTTAATAAACAATGAGTTTTGTCTCTATTATCAACCCAAAATTAATATGAAAACAGGGGACGTTTTTGGCGCTGAGGCACTTATTCGCTGGCAACATCCTGAAAAAGGCCTAGTGCCTCCTTTTGACTTTTTACCTGATATTGAAAATACAGATCTTGAAATTCAAGTGGGTAATTGGGTTATTAATGAAGCACTAGCACAATTAAATACATGGCGTAAACAAGACATTATGTTTGAAGTCAGCGTCAATATTTCTTCTCACCATTTACAGTCTCCTACATTCCATGATGAGCTCAACACAGCCTTAGCAAAATATCCTAAAGTGAAGTCTAAATACTTTCAGCTAGAAATATTAGAAAGTAGTGCACTAGGAGATCTGACAACCATTAGTAACATTGTAAAATCTTGCCGACACACGCTGGGAGTTAACATTGCTTTAGATGATTTCGGCACTGGCTATTCATCACTTACACACCTCAGAAACTTACCGGCCCAAACGATTAAAATAGATCGCAGCTTTGTCAAAGACATACTTGATGATCCTAATGATTACACCCTTATTAAGGGTGTGATTGGCTTAGCTCATTCATTTAACCGTAATGTCATAGCAGAAGGTGTAGAAACAACTGAGCATGGTTTAATGTTACTCACTTTGGGGTGTGAGCAAGCACAAGGGTTTGGTATTGCTCGACCAATGCCTGCTGATGATATTAAACCATGGCTACTAAATTACAGTCCCAATTTAGAATGGATAGCATATGCTAGCAAAAAAAAGAGCATTCAAGATCGAAGAATAAAATTATTCAAACTTGTCTCCACACAATGGATTACTGCTTTTCATAATAACATTCAATCATCGCCCGAAGACGTTGAGTCATGGCCCATTATGACGCAAACAAAATGTCATTGTGGACATTGGATAAAACGGGCGAAACGAAAACAATGGTTTACAAGTACCCTCATGGATCAAATTGAATCTTCTCATCAAACTATGCACCAATCGGCTTTAGATCTATTAATGATTTATCAAGCTGGCGAAATAGATGTGGCCCAGACAGGGCTAATTGAGGTGCAAAGGGCCTTTGAAGATATGAACATTATTTTAAAGAAAAATGAAGCCGCTTTCTAATTTTAGAATAACGATTACCTTTCTCCTTGGTTTAGCCTCATCAGTCATACTTGCATGGTTTTTTTATACTGCTGAATCTCAGGCCATAAATACTGAGTTTAACAGCGATGTAGATGCACAATTATTTTCTATTGAAAAGGAAATCAGCCTCAATTTTGAAGCGCTCTATGCTATTAAGGGCTTATATGACAGCTCTGACAATGTTACCGCCAGTGAATTTAACCGCTTTGCGACAGAAGTGTTATCTCGGTACCCTAATATTCAAGCACTTGAATGGGTTCCTAGAGTAAATAAAATCGAACGTTCTAAGATAGAATTGGAACGACAGCAACAATATCCACATTTTGAAATCACTGAACGTGATCCACAGGGTAAGATCATTCGAGCAAAACAGCGAAACGAATATTTTCCAGTTTATTACATCGAACCTTTAACTGGAAATGAACCTACATTTGGCTTTGACCTCGCTTCAAATACTGAACGTCTAAAAGCATTAACACAATCTCGTGAAACAGGATCCCTAACAGCATCATCAAGCATTACCTTAGTGCAAGATAATATTACTCAGCAAGCCTTTTTGGCCTTCCTTCCTATCTATCATGGCATGCCAACAACAGCTGAAAAGCGTTATTCTCAATTAGCTGGGTTTGCCTTAGGTATATTCAAAATCGATGATTTAATCAATAACTCAACCCTAAACACATCAATCCGAGGCATTAATTTAACACTGATTGACGAAACATCAGTACCCACAAAAATTCTACACTCTCGACAAGTCTCAAATATTTCTAATACCAATACATCCATCCATTATATGAAACAACTCAACCTCATTGGGGGAAGACAATGGACTATATTAGCGACCCCTTCAAAGGGATACATTTATGAACGTAGAAGCTCAACACCACTTGTTATCTTTTTGTTAGGTTTTATCATTGTCAGTTACAGTGTTGTTAACTCTTTGTTCATAGCTCATCATGCAGAAGTTATTCAAAAAGCAGTCGAAGAAAGAACCTTTGAATTAAAAAAAGCCCAACAAGAACTCGAAAAAATTTCCATGCAAGATGGCTTAACAGGCATTGCTAACCGCCGCCACTTTGATATTTATCTTGAACAAGAATGGGCCCATTCTATTCGAGAGCAGCAGCCTATATCACTTATTATGATTGATATAGATTATTTCAAACAGTTCAATGATACATATGGTCATTTGGCTGGCGATCATTGTCTAAAAGATATAGCTTATCAACTACATAGTACACTTCGTCGAACCACTGATCTAGCAACCCGTTATGGTGGTGAAGAATTTGCCATCATTCTGCCAAATACCAGTGATGCTTATATATTATCTGAGCTCTGTCGGGAAAATATAGAAAATTTACATATTCCCCACAGCACTTCGAAGACAGCTAATCATGTCACTATCAGTGTCGGATTTGGTACGATATTTCCTAAAAAAGGAGCATCTGTAAGAGAGCTTATTATACTTGCCGACAAAGCACTTTATAAGGCTAAAAAGGCGGGTAGAAATACCGTATGCTCACTATAAATATACCTCAGTTTATTTAATCTCAAACGGTCAGATACCCATTGGAAATTCTTATTGTTTTTGGGCGTTTATTATTCTCATCTTTTGCCAACGTATTCCAGAAAAAATTAGCTCATCAAGGGTTACACCCTTTCTTTATTGTTATGGCATCTTATTTGGTGTTGAGCATCATTTGCTTTCCACTGCTATGGGCCTTTGATTTTTCGTCTCTATCAACTACTTTCTGGGTAAACATCTTCTTTGCAGCCTTACTTGATATGGCAGGCACGTTATTTTTAGTGATGTCTCTATCAAAAACGGACCTCTCTATTTTTGGGCCATTGAATGCCTATAAAATCGTTATCTCTATGTTACTGGCGATGATCTTTATTGATGAAATTCCTAGTCTACAAGGCTTTATGGGTATTGGTATTATTGTTGTTGGCAGTTACTTTCTATTTCCACCAGCAATACATACCAATACTAATCGCCTATTACAGTTATTCACAGACCGTGGAGTGCAATACCGCTTCTTATCAATATTACTGTTCTCTATTGGTACCTTACCTCTAAAAAATGCCGTTATTTCTGGTGGCGCTCTATCTACCACTGTGCTTTGGTGTTTAATTGGCTTTCCTTTAGCAATCCTTGCTCATACGATCTTCCTAAAAGATAATTTTACTAAAGACTACCCACAAGCGAAAAATCATATCTATCATTTTCTGTATCTTGGTATTCTGATCTTTTTAATGCAATATCTGACCATGATTGTTTTCTCCAAATTATTAATTGCCTACTCTCTAGCCCTATTTCAGCTCGGCATGGTATTACAAGTCTTTCTTGGCTATCGCATATTTAATGAAAAACATTTTGCCCGGCGTCTTACCGCTTGCTTGGTAATGGTCGCTGGCAGTCTATTAGTTTTGAAAGCCTAACGATATGGGTCTATGTTGCCTGCCAGACTAAAGCTAAAAACTGGTATCATTACCCGACTAAATACTCTATTTGAGACAGCCATGAAATTTACAGCTACATTACTATTAAGCTTAGCTTGCTTACTTTTGCCCACAACCATCTTAGTCGCTGAGCCAATTTTAGTGCCCGCATGGCAAACTGCAACAGTATTCGAACAGCCAGAATCTGTCGTTTATGATGCCCAACGTAATGTACTTTATGTCTCTAACATAAATGGCGATCCTATTGCTGCTGATGGAAATGGTTATATTTCAATACTATCTGTTAATGGTGAGCTCATAGAGCAACATTGGGTGAACGATCTGAATGCCCCTAAAGGCATGGCGCTTGTCGGTGACATACTTTTTGTTGCGGATATTAATGAACTGATCAAAATTGATGTTAAAAACAACCATATTATTCAACGTTATCTTGCACCTAATGCTAAGCTTCTTAATGATGTAGCTGCTGATGATCAAGGCAATGTCTACGTATCCGACGTACTGACCAACACTATCTATTCTTTGAAAAATGGCCAATTTGAAATATGGATCCACAGCGATCAGTTAGAATCTCCGAATGGATTATTAGTTGAGCATGATCAATTGATTGTGGGTAGTTGGGGTAATATGACTGATGGCTTTGCCACCGACATCCCAGGTCATTTAAAAACCATTAATCTTACGACTAAACAAATTGAAAGTCTTGGTGATAAATCACCTGTGGGTAACCTAGATGGTGTAGAGGCTGACGGTAACGGACATTATTATGTGACCGATTGGATGGCAGGTAAATTACTTCATATCACACCAGCAGGTATCAGCACCACATTACTGACATTACAACAAGGCAGTGCAGACCATACCGTAATGCCTGAACATAGATTAGTCATTATTCCTATGATGTTCTCTGGCAACGTTGTTGCCTACCAAATAGGCCGCTAGTTATCCCATGATCTTTGACGATTTTTTTCTTGATGAAAAATTATTACAAGTGCTTGAAAAGCTGGATTTTCAAACACCTACGGCAGTACAAGAAGCTGCCATCCCTTTTATTCTTGAAGGTAAGGATGTCTTAGCGGGTGCAGCAACGGGAACGGGTAAAACGGCTGCGTTTGTTTTACCGGTGTTACAACAACTGATTGATGAACCTAACACAAATCAGCAGCCCAAAGTGCTCATGCTAGCACCTACTCGAGAACTGGCATTCCAGATCCAATACGTCGTTGAACGATTTAGTAGGCATCTTGACATTAATACCGTTATCGTAACGGGGGGCTTTTCTCAAGCAAAACAAGCTAATTTTTTACAACAACCTTGTGACATCGTCATCGGTACTCCTGGTCGTTTACTTAATCTTGTGTCCGACGAAGTGTTGGATCTATCTGATATCAATGTTGTGATCATTGATGAAGCAGATCGTATGCTAGATATGGGTCTAAGCCCCGATGTTCTTTCCCTGCTCGCTACGATTGCTGATGGCTTTCAAGCCTGTTTATTTTCAGCAACATTAGCAGGTAGTGGGGTTGATATTTTTGCAGAGGAACTGCTTTCTGATGCTGAAATTATCCAAATAAATGCTGCAAACCAAAAATCAGAGCAAGTCTCACAACATGTCTACTTTGCAGATAATAGAGAACACAAACAAGCATTGCTACTAGCCAGTATTAATCATAAAAACTGTCAAAGTGCTCTGGTATTTTGCAATAAAAAAGAACGTGCTGAACAAGTCACAGACTGGTTGCAATCACAAAATATTTCTGCCCAAGTTATGCATGGTGATTTTAATCAAGCCACTCGTCTAGATAAAACACGTAAATTTCGTACTGGACAAATCAAAGTGATGGTGGCAACTGATGTGGCTGCACGTGGTCTAGATTTAACCAATATCACTCATGTGATTAACTATGACTTACCTTTTAAAGGTGATATTTATATCCATCGGATTGGCCGCACTGGGCGGGCGGGCCAAGTTGGCACGGCCATTAACTTAGTGGAACTTCATGATCGTAAAAATTTAGAACGTATTGAATTCCATCTTCAATCTAAATTACCGGTAGCAAAAATGAAAGGACTAGCCGCCAAATCTAAGGCTAATAAAGCTGAAACTAAAAAGAAAGGTGATAAACGACCTCGATATGTGGCAAAAAAAGATCGCGTGGAAACACAAACTGATAACCATTAAGCCTATCATATTGCGTTGGTTGTTAGTGCTAGCGTCACTTCTGTTGATTGCAGGGTTTGTGGCCCCCATTTTAACGCTGACAAAATTTGTACTATTTAATAGTTCATTCACCATCATATCGGGTGTTTGGCAACTGCTACAAGATGGTCAAATCGTTCTGTTTATCATTGTCGCTAGTTTTAGTGTTCTGCTTCCTCTCGCTAAAATCATCTTATTATTTAACCTACTTCACCCAAACACCTTAAGGCCTAAGTTACGAAAAAAAATGCTCTATCTCATGCATGAATATGGCCGCTGGGCCATGCTAGATGTCATGGTTGTGGCTATTCTTATTGTCATCGTCAAGCTAGGGGCTATCGCAAGTATTCAAGTACATTTCGGTTTATACATCTTTGCAACAGCCGTGCTATTAATTATGTTTATCACTCAACAAGTTGTTCGTATTCAAGCCAACCATTAAACATGAAAATACTCTTTATTCTGTTTGCCATACTGTTTAATGTTGTTCAAGCAGAACAGATAACCCCCTTTACTTCTGATAGTTGCAGTGCCTTTCCTGATGGAACAATGCAACAATAAGCATTACTACTCTTTTAAATCTACACAGATCACTCTTCTATTAATCACTTTGCATTTGGTTAAAAATGACTTTGACCCAAAATCCATTCACTGATTTTTAACCGTTCAAATTCAATATAAAAAGCGCTTACTCTAAACGGTCATATAATTGTTGATATGCTTTAGAGCTTTTTTCCCAGCTGTAATCTTGTTCCATTGCCGTCAACACCATATTTCGCCAAAGCCGTGGACGTTGGAATAAATCAAGTGCACGATCAAGTGCCTCTTCCATTGCCTCTGATGTACTTAGATCAAATTTAAAACCTGTTGCTGTTCCATTTTTACGGTTTTCCTCAGTAGCATCAACGACACTATCAGCTAATCCCCCCGTATTTCTGACCACTGGCAACGTACCATAGCGCAAGCTATAAAGTTGGTTAAGACCGCAAGGCTCAAAACGTGAAGGCATTAAAAACACATCTGCACCCGCTTCTATTTGATGTGACAAAGCTTCATCATAACCAATATGTACCCCTACTTTATCAGGGAAACGAGCGCGTAATATACGCAAATCTTGTTCATAACTTGCTTCACCACTGCCTAGACACACTAGCTGAACATTGACGCCCGCTTCGAGTACTTTTGCAACAGCATCTAAAGTAATATCTACCCCTTTTTGTGAAACTAAACGACTGATCAAGCCTAACACTAGCGCGTCATAATTTTCAGGTAAAGCAAAGTGACGTTGAATAGCAGCTTTATTGACTAACTTATTACGAATATTGTTCGTTGAGTATGTTTTTTTAATGTATCGATCGACTTCAGGATCCCATTCATTATTATCAATGCCATTCAAAATCCCAGTCAGGCGACCTTGTTGTGCTCGTAAAGATAATAAACCCTCTAAGCCATAGCCATATTCATAATTACAAATTTCTTTAGCATAGGTTGGGCTCACTGTCGTAAGGTGATCGGCATAGATTAACCCCCCTTTCATAAATGACATTAATCCATAAAATTCTAATCCATTGCTATGCCAGAACCTCTCAGGCAAATCTAACGCATCAAATACATCACGAGAATACAAACCCTGATAGGCCAAGTTATGAATAGTAAAGATTGTTGCCGGGCGATGTGGCTCATCAGCTATCAAAGCAGGTGCGAGTCCTGTTTGCCAATCGTTACAATGCAAAATATCAGGCTGCCAATCCAACCCAGCTTGATCTAGAGCTAAAACAGCAATAGCCCGTGAAAATAAGGCAAACCGGGCCGCATTATCTTCAAAGTCACCACTTTGCGGCAAACCGTATGGCCCACCCTCTCGGTCAAAATGTTCAGGGGAATGAACCAACCACAAAGTAACACCACTATCTGGCAATGTTGCCTGTAGAATTTCTATTGGTAAATGAAACCCTTCCAGTTTAATCGTCGCCACTGGCTCAATTTTTTTTAGCCCTTCTAAACATTGTCGATAAGCAGGCATAACAATACGAATATCATCACCATTTTGGTGAAGTGCTATCGGTAAACTACTCGATACATCAGCTAAACCACCCGTTTTAACTAAGGGGTGGACTTCGCTGCTAGCAAAAAGAATTTTTCGCACGCTATGCTCCTAAAAATTGTACAATTAAATCAAATTATATCACGGGCAAACCAATTGTCTGTCAACGGGAGACTGCATGAAACCTTGTACAATCATCATTTTTGGAGCCACTGGAGACCTTTCTAAAAAGAAACTGCTGCCAGMKYYRWACCACTTGGATGTTGAAAATAGACTTTCTGACGAAACACGTATTATATGTATGGGCCGCAGAGAAATGGCTCAAGAAGATTGGCGTTCACTAACAAGTGAATATGTCACTGCTAAAGCACGTGATGATATAGAGCCATCTGCTCTTGATACTTTTCTGTCAAAAGTGAGTTACTTGAAATGTGATCTTAATGAAGTCGACTCTTATCACCAATTAAACAAACTCATTACCACGCCAGAAAACGGCTTCTCGCAAAATATTGTGTTTTATTTATCTATCAGTCCGGCTTTATTTGGTGTGGTAGGTGATCAATTAGCCGCTGTAGGTTTAAATAAAGAAGACAAAGGCTGGCGTCATCTGGTTGTTGAAAAACCGTTTGGTTATGACCAAAAAAGTGCAGCTGAACTGGAACAAGTTTTAAGCCGTAACTTCACTGAAAAACAAACCTACCGTATTGATCACTATTTAGGTAAAGGTACTGTTCAAAACATCCTTGTATTCCGCTTTGCTAACTTATTGTTAGAGCCATTATGGAATCGTAACTATATTGACCATGTACAAATTACTCACGCCGAACAACAAGGTGTAGGGGGTCGTGCTGGCTATTATAATGGCTCCGGTGCCATGCGAGATATGATCCAAAGCCATTTATTACAAGTAATGACCTTAGTCGCTATGGAACCGCCAGCCGACTTAAATGATGAATCTTTACGTGATGAAAAAGTAAAGGTTTTGAAATCAATTCGTCCCATTACTGAAGAGATGGTAGATAGTCATGCATTTCGTGGCCAATATGCAGCGGGCGAAGTAGATGGCGCGCAACAAAAAGGTTATCTGGAAGAAGATGATGCTCCCAAAGATAGTGTCACCGAAACCTATGCTGCAATGAAAGTCTATATTGATAATTGGCGTTGGCGTGATGTGCCATTTTACCTGCGTACCGGTAAATGCATGCCTGAATCAAAAGCGATGATTGCTATTCGCTTTAAAAAGCCCCCTCTAGAGCTTTTCAAAAACACTGAAATTGGTGATAGCCATGCCAACTGGATTGTAATGGGCTTGCAACCAGATAATACCTTGCGTATTGAACTGCAAGCTAAAGAACCAGGCTTAGAAATTAAAGCACATACCATTGGTATGGAAACAGTCGAAAATGAAGATGAAAAGCATAAACTAGATGCTTATGAGGCAATGATACTTAATGCTATTTTAGGTGATCGTTCATTATTCTTACGTGCTGATGAAGTTGATTTAGCTTGGAAAGCCGTTGACCCAATTATTGAGAAATGGTCAAAAGAACAAGACTTTGTCCACACATACCCTGCCGGAACATGGGGGCCTGAAGAAGTCAGCCAAATATTTGATGATTCATGTCATCAATGGCGAAATAATATCTAAGCTAAAACTAACAAGGCCGGTTTATACCGGCCTTTTTTATACATCATGTAGTGTCTTTAGAAGTAGCGAGCCAATTCTAATTGCACATAGTCATCGTCACGAACTTGGAATAAGGCATTCGTTGGTGTATCTACACTAAAGAAACGCCCTTCCACAGATAATTTCCAGCGATCTCCAACACGACGACTAGCTTCCATATTCCAAGCTGCATCACTACTATCTAAATCTTGAATGACACCCAATAATAGTTCTGTTGATGGCTCATCATTCCAAGCCAAACGAGTCCCTATCAATAGATCATTTTCAAATGGTGTTGCTAATTCATTATCACGGTCATCCCATAAATATTCAGCAATCAAACCAATATCTATATCACTGTCAAATACGCCATAAAAGGTATATTCAAAACCACCTGTTAATGCTGTAAACGTATCTGACGAGGTTTCTCGTCGAATTAACTCTAATTTCCACAACCATGATTCCGTTGTTTGCTGTACATCTAAACCCGTTTGGTTCATCACTTCATAAAAAGGTATTAACCTAGATCCTTGCTGGTTAAGCTGTAACAATGGCTCACGATTGGTACCATAAAAATGTGATACGCCAATATCCCAATCACCCAAAGTGTGGGACCAACGAATAGCCACATCTACATGATGTTGTTTTGCAGCTGATTCATAGTCTGCCTTATCAGTATCAACCACTAATTGACTACGTAATCGTCCTTCTTTACCAGCAAAAGTTCGCTCGCGAAAGTAGGGCAAAATAAACAAATCAACGGTACCCCAATCTTGAAACAAACTGAGGTTAATCATAGGCTGGCCTAATTTGTCTTCTGTATCACTATTTTCAACTAGATCGGTTTGATTGATCACATCAACTAAATGCTGCGATTCTGTCACCCCCCAGAAAACCTTGCCCACACCAATTTGCAATTCCCAATCATCATCGGTAATCAACCAACGAGCTTCGCGTAAATCAGCATGGGTACGCTCAGCATCATCAGAATCAATTCGCAAAAAGGGTGCAATAATAATGCTTTGCTGACCATCAGCCCATTGATGATAATATTCTGGGGCTAGTATAGTCGACAGTTCATGCTGATCTGGTTCAGAAAAAAAGGACTGATGTTGGAAATACCGATATTCTACAGCACTGTAACCCGACCATTCTCCGGCATGAAGATGGGGGCTCATCAATAAACTTGCAGCAAGTACAAATCTAATGATAACGCTAAACTTATCTTTGTCGTTTAAGATCATTCTTTTCAAAATCCTTATCAGTCAAACCTTTACGAAATACAAAATTACTCCATTTAAGTGTGGTTGACTTACCGTTTTGCTGATTTTCCATTGTCATAGTATGTGCTCGCCAATATTGACCCAGATATTGATTATAATCAGCAAAACGCTGGATCTTTAATAAAGCATTTTTACGATCATAAAAATCAATTCGTTGAATTCGATATTCTTGTTTGTCGATCCAAACCGTGCTTTTGGTATAACCTGAATGCTTATATTGAGGTTGCATTTCTAGCACAAAACATGCCTGACCATCTAATACCTCATCACGCAGGAATAGATAGCTATATTTGGGAATTTCAAATGAACTAATATCTTCAAAAGCAAATTCACTGCCCATAAATGGCCCTGATTTATTTTTAGATGATATCCGCTTTACCCGTTTCACAGCAGGCAAATAAAGCCATTGTTCATCGGGTACTAAAGAATGTGAATAAGTCAAAAATGCTGTCCCTTTAATATCTCTAGGTGTATTAAAAACAGTTAGGCCTTTATCACCATCACCATTGACTTCAAGATTTTTAACTCGAATTTCACGCTGGCTTTCCTTGCCTTGACGGTTTCGTAATATCATCAACATATCAGCTGAACTATCTTGCCACCCTTTATCACGATTATCGGCCTCAGTCATAATTGCCAAACCTTTTTCTGCATCTGTTTCAGCATGTACGACAGGTAAAACAGCTATCAACAAAGCTAATGTAGTTATCCAATTACGCATTTTTTTTCCTCTCTAGTTTCATTAATAATGGGGGTAGGAATAAGAAATCCATCAATAAAGCTAATCCAATAGTGACCGCGGTCATCGCTCCCATATGGGCATTTAATGCAAAGTGAGATTGTCCTAACACAATAAATCCGGCGACTAATACTAGTGATGTTACCCATAAAGCGACACCTACAGTATTAAAAGCGTATCGAATCGCCTCATGACTATCCAAACCTTTTTCACGACGAGCCCGCAGATATTTACTTAGAAAATGTACGGTATCATCAACCACGATACCCAAGGTCATTCCTGTCACGACAGATAATGACATACCTATTTGTCCCACCATTATTCCCCAAATACCAAAAGCCATACCTGCAGGGAGCAAATTAGGTGCCAGACTTATTAATCCTGTCCGCCAAGAACGTAATGCTAGTACTAAAATAAATGAAATGAGTACTAATGCTAAAGTTGTTCCTACCAGCATGCTTTGAACATTACGCTTGCCTATATGGGCAAACATCAAAGTTGCACTGGCTGCAGACACTTTAATGTCTGGTGTATTTTCACTTAGCCATGCTGCAATTTTCTCTTCAAGTATTAGCACTTCCTCAGTGTGCAAATTTTTGAAGGTAACAGTCAGGCGTGTGGCACTTTTATCAATATCAATTTGATCATTCAAGTCCAGCCCATAAGGCAATGATAATTCATAAAGTAGTAAGTATTGTGCTGCTAACTCACGTGTTTCAGGTAGACGATAAAAAGCAGGATCATCACCATGCATATTTTTATTAAGCCGCTTGAAAATATCGGTAATACTTCGAACATGCGTCACTTTATCCTGAGCCCGTAACCAATTAGCAAAATTTTCAACTTGTTGTAAAAATTCAGGCTCATTTACACCTCCACTTTCGCCCTGCTGTAAAGAATAGTGAATGTCATAAATGCCATTCAAATTTTCAACCACAAAATCAGTATCTCGGCGAAACTCTACACTTTGATCAAAGTATTCAACAAACTGATCGTCTATTTTATTGGTCGGTAAGAAACTAATTAATATGATCGCTAGCCCCCCCATTCCCCATAGTAATTTTCGGCGATGATTAATCACAATATCAGCCAAGTTTGTCATGGGGTGTTGGCCAGTGTTTTTAGCCATACTCGGACGGCTACGTACGGGCAGCACCATCATTAATGCTGGCAATGTAGTCACCGATAATGCAAAAGCGATCATGACACCGATAGCAACAACGTTACCTAAGTCATGAAATGGCGGTACATCACTGAAGTTCATACTCAAAAAACCAATCGCAGTGGTAATACTAGTAATAAAAATAGGTTGTAAATTCACTCGCAGACTATCTTGCATCGCCATTTTTTTATCTTGTCCATGGCGCAAATTGTATAAAAATGTTACTAATAAATGCACCGCATCAGCCACGGCCATCGTTAAAATAATTGTCGGTGCTGAAGCCGAAGGGGGGGTTAACTTCCACCCTAACCAGCCCATGCTCCCCATACCAAATAAAATAGCACTCAAGATCACAACAACAGTTGCCACTGTCGCAGTGATAGATCTGAGCATAAACCCTAGCACCAACACTACTACCAAAAACATAATAGGCACTAATGTTTTCATATCATTCTGTGATGCTTCACCAAATGAATTGTCCATCATCGACAATCCAGTCAAATAGATTTTTAGTTCGGGATGATGGCTTAGGATTTCATCGCGCAAAGATCTTGCTGCAGCGACAACTTCAACAACTTCATTTAAATTTTCACCGGGCAGTTGCACCGTCACGTTAATGGCTGTTACGTGGCCGCTGGGTGAAACTAAACGATGAACCAGTAATGGTTCATTTATCGCCACCTCACGAATGGCTTCTAGATCTGAAGGATTTAGATTTAAAGCCCCCGAAGCCAAGTCTTCCACTATCAAATCATCGCCTTCAGCAATAGTATGTTGATAATTACTCAGTGAATCAACGCGGCTAGAATATGGGATCTGCCAAGCTTGTTCTGTCATATCCTCAACTATTGCCAAGGTCTCTACGGTAAAGACATTACCATTTTGAGGCGCAATCACAAACATCACATTGTCGGCTTTATTATAAGTATCTTGTACCTCTTCAAAAGCTAATAACTCAGGATTATCTTCACTAAAAAACTCACGGTAATCATTGGTAAACTGTAAAAAACGACCGCCACTGGCAGCCGTTAAAATAATGATCAACGAAAGTAACAGCAATCGCCAAGGATGATTAACAATGTATTCTGCATAACGTTGCGTAAATGACTTAGTCATAAGTTAATCCTGAATGTTTTGATAAATATTTATTATTAGGGGTAAAAAATTTATTTGGTATTCTTGTCTTGTAACCCCATGGCAATCATCTGACATAAAGTCCGTGCACCCTTTTCTAGCTCTACTAAAGTATATCGAGGCATCATCATCGGCAGACGGAAGGTCAACGTGGCCATATGAATTGCCTCTGCTGAGGCAGGTACGTCATTAACAATAAACTCATCTTTTTCTTGAGCTTGCATGAGAAGTTCTTGTAATAATTTAATTTTCTGTTGTTGATGGTCGTCACACACGCAAGGGCTTTGTACCGACATCACTTCTACCAATTCAATTATCCGGGGTGACGTTGTGAAGTATTTATGACAATGGTGTAAGGAATGTAGCGTAAATGCCTCTAATTTTTCCATCGCGGTAAGATCATCTCTATAAACAATTTTTGCCAACTGCCTATATTCTTCAGCAAAAAATAACCCTGCCATTGCTGCACCAATATCTAACTTATTTTCATAATGGCGATAAAGGTTAGCCGCGGACATTCCACAATCACGGGCAATTTCAGCCATCGTAGTCTTACCATAGCCATATTGAGTAAAGCGCGCTTCTGCAGCACTAAGAATTTGCGTACGGATATCTTGTTCAATCATAGCAAGACTATAATCCACATCTTGTGAATATTCAACAAAATATTTACAATTTACTAAACCAGCCAATATATTGCCTACAAAATCAACTCATCGCTTGACCCATTTTAATAGCAGAACTAGGCTCTAGATCAGCCTTAAACTTAGCCATTTGCTGTGGAAACAGCATAACAACGGTCGAGCCCATATTAAACCGGCCCATTTCATCTCCCTTTTGCAGTGTGATCGATTGTTCGTTGTTATAATGCCAATGTTGCATCTCTTTGCTATAAGGTGGGGTGATCTGTCCTGCCCATACTGTTTCCATGCTGCCGACAAATATAGCGCCTACCAGCACCAGCACCATAGGCCCTTGCTCAGTTTCAAATGAAGTGACCACTCTTTCGTTGCGAGCAAATAAATCAGGCACAGTACGTGCTGTACGTGGGTTAACTGAAAATAATTTTCCTGGAATATAACGCATTTCATTAAGCTGTCCAGTTAAGGGCATATGTATTCGATGGTAATCTCTAGGTGACAAATAAATAGTTGAGAATTGACCATTTTCAAATTTTCGTGCCAATTGTTCATCCCCTCCAAGCAGCTCTAATACACTATATTCCCTTCCTTTTGCCTGTATTATTTGACCGTTATTAATCTTGCCTATTTGACTAACAGCACCATCAACAGGAGAAACAATGACTTTTTCACCATCGGCAATAGGCCTAAGCCCTAGTCGTAACTGCCTAGTAAAAAAAGCATTAAAGCTCGGATATACCCTAATATCAGGTTCTGCGGCTTCCGAAATATCTACTTTATATTTTGCCACTATAAATTTAATGAATAAATTTTTGAACCAAAATATTTGACTAAGCGTTACTTTATGCATAATGACGGATAAAGCATGTTGAGGAATAAGATATTGTGGCAATGTGGCCAAGCGATCCCACACTGAATCATCACTTTGTTGCATTTTATTACTGTTATCATTTATCAATTTTGTCTAACCCCTTTCATCTACGGCTCAAGCTTGTCATAATTTTAGTCAGATTCGCCAAACCAAACTCAATACAGGAGTATATCAAGCAATGAAAATTTCATTCACTACGCTATTAATACTAGTGCTCTCATTTATATCATTACCCACGTGGGCAGAAGATGATGAAGCTGTAGTTGCACCCGCTATTTATTACATGATGCCTGAACCTTTCACTATTAACTTTTTAAACCAAAGCAAACAACAAGCCCGTTATTTACAAATAAAAGTAGCTTTAAAAGCATACGATCAGGCGATTATTGATAGTGCTGAACTAAATCTACCCATGCTACAAGATGGTTTGCGCACACTGTTCTCAGAGCAATCAACTGAAAGTATTGGCAGTGTGGAAGGAAGACAAGCCTTGCAAGCCTCTTCTCTCGAAGTCGTAAAAACTATCTTAAAGGAAGAAACAGGTAAAGATAATCTTGATGCTGTCTATTTCACCAGTTTTATTTTGCAATAAACGCTGACTATTCAATAGGCACACTATTTGCTTTATTAACTATAAATATTAACGGAAGTATTTCAAATGGCAGAAGAAGCTGAACAAAAAGATGATATAGAAGTTACCGAAGGTGGTGGTGGAAAATCAAAATTACTTATCATTATTATTGCTGTCGTTGTACTAGCACTTGCAGGTGTAGGTGCAATGATGTTTTTAGGTGGCGACGAGGAAATGGTAGAAGGTGAAAATAGTGATGAGACTGTTGAAATAGTTAAGTCTCCACCTATTTATCACACTGTAGAATCCCCTTTCATTGTCAACTTCTCGGAACAAAGCAATGGTACGGCCCGCTATCTACAAATCAAATTGAAAGTAATGGCAAGAGAACAAGCCGCTATTGATGCTTTCATGCTACATGAACCTGCCATTCAACATGATTTACTAATGCTGTTTTATGGTCAAAATTATGACGCTCTGAACACGACAGAAGGTACCAGAGCGCTGAGAGAGGCAACATTGACTTCCATTAATACGCTACTAAAAGTAGAAAAAGTAACCGAACAAATTGAAGCCGTTTATTTCACTAGTTTAATAATGCAGTAAAGCCATGGCCCAAGATATACTTTCACAAGACGAAGTCGATGCCTTATTAAATGGTATGGACGGTGGTGACATCGAAGCTGAAGTTGATGACGTCGATGACAGCTTAGCTCGTCAATATGATTTTGGTAATGAAGATCGCATTATTCGCGGGCGCATGCCCACACTGGAAATGGTCAACGAAAGGTTTGGTCGTTATTTGAGGATCAGTCTGTTTGGCATGTTACGCCGTTCGGCTGAGATTTCAGTCAGTGGTGTTCAAGTACTGAAATTCTCAGAATATATCCATACTTTATTTGTACCTACCAGCATCAACCTCATCCACCTACACCCACTACGTGGTACAGGTTTGGTTGTTTTTGAGCCTAATTTTGTGTTCACTGTCATCGACAACTACTTTGGTGGTGAAGGCCGTTTTCAGGCACGTATCGAAGGTCGTGAATTTACTGCTACAGAATTACGCGTCATCCACATAATATTGGAATTATGTTTTAGGGATTTCACCGAAGCCTGGTCTCCTGTCATGGATGTCGAATTTGAATTTGTCACTCATGAAGTTAATCCTCAATTTGCCAATATTGTGAGCCCAAGTGAGGTCGTTGTTATTTCAACATTTCATGTTGAATTAGATGGTGGTGGGGGTGACATACACCTTACTTTACCCTACTCCATGCTTGAACCTATCCGTGATTTACTTGATACCGGCTTACAGAGTGATAGGTCCTCAGATGATGGCCGTTGGAAAACATCTCTAAGTGAAGAAATTTTACATGCCGATGTCAATCTTTCTGCAGAATTGGCAACAACAGAATTAAATCTGAAACAAATTCTAAAATTGAAAGAAGGCGATATTCTACCTATAGATATGCCTAAAACTGTCACCTCAAAAATTGAAGGCATTCCCATGTTCAATGCTACATTTGGTGAACACAACAATAAAACGGCACTAAAAATCGTTAATATGATTGAACACCCTAAAGACGTTACCCATCAAATTCAACTCAAAAAGAGTAAAAAATCATGAGTGAAGATATAACTCCAACAGATCAAGATATTGTTGACGAAGCACTTGAAGATCAAGCTGCAGATAATACAGAAGAAGATCCATGGGCAGCTGCCCTTGAAGAGCAAGCCGAAAGTGAAGCTGAAACGGCTCCCGTTACGCAGTTAAATGATGATGCCCTGCCAAATACAGATATGGATTTGGATATGGTGTTAGATATTCCTGTCACCGTATCAATGGAAATTGGCCGTACTAAAATCAATATTCGTAACCTACTTCAACTCAGTCAAGGCTCAGTTGTGGAACTGGATCGTCTGGCGGGTGAACCGATGGATGTGCTAGTCAATGACACTTTAATTGCCCACGGTGAAGTTGTTGTCGTGAATGACAAATTCGGTATTCGTCTCACTGATGTGATTAGTACTGCTGAGCGCATTAAAAAATTACGATGAAACAAAATTTAATCCAATACGTTACATTACTAGCATTCTCACTATGCTCCCCTGTGTGTCTTGCACTGGAATCGAATGACAAGGCGGTGATGGCAAGAACATTAAGTTCTGATCCCATCTCAACGGGCACCTTATTACAAACCCTGCTTGGATTGTTGGTCGTTCTTGCGTGTATTGTCTTATTAGCATGGTTATTAAAGCGGTCAGGTCGGTTCCAATCATCAACAAATAGTGACTTACAAACTCTTGCAAGTATTACCTTGGGACCACATGAACGTGCGGTTTTATTACAAGTGGGCAAACAACAAATTTTAGTAGGTGTGACAGCCCATAATGTTCAAACCTTGCATTTACTTGAAGAGCCCATTGAGACCCAGTCACCATCAGTGCCAGCCTCAAATTTTGCGGCTAAATTACAACAAATAATGCAGCAACGGAGTGCCTCATGATCCGTTGGATAATCACTATTGGGGTGTTATTTTTTCCACTGATTTCTTTAGCTGAACCCGGTATTCCTGCCGTCACGGTCACTACCGCCGAAGATGGTGGCCAAAGTTACACCGTTACATTACAAATTCTTGCTTTAATGACGGTATTAACGTTATTGCCTGCCGCTTTAATGATGATGACTTCTTTTACCCGTATTGTTATTGTCCTTGCCATACTTAGACAAGCTATGGGTATACAGTCAACTCCTTCGAACCAAATAATCGTTGGGCTTGCTCTATTTTTAACTTTTTTTATTATGCATCCTGTCTTTAACACAGCCTATCTTGATGGTGTTCAACCTTATATGGATGGTGAGATTAATATTTCTTCAGCCATTGGAAAAACAACTCAACCATTCAAAGAATTTATGTTGGCACAAACACGCGAGAGTGATCTAGAGTTTTTTGCCAATATTGCTGCGTATCCAGACATGGAAACGGCTCAAGATGTGCCATTTAGCCTACTACTACCTGCTTTTGTCACCAGTGAACTTAAAACTGCCTTTCAAATAGGTTTTATTATCTTTATTCCATTCTTGATTATTGATCTTGTAGTAGCCAGTGTTTTAATGGCGATGGGAATGATGATGTTACCGCCAATATTAATTTCGTTACCTTTTAAGCTCATGTTATTTGTATTAATTGATGGGTGGATATTGCTAATGGGCACTCTCGCCTCAAGTTTTTATATTTAATAAAAAAGCTGACTTTTATGACACCTGAAACTGTATTAACGATCATGCAACAAACTTTGCACATCATTACTATCATGATTGCCACAATATTATTGCCTGCATTAGGCATTGGCTTAATCGTGAGCATGTTTCAGGCAGCGACCTCTATTAATGAACAAACACTGACTTTTATTCCAAAATTATTAATGACCATCACCGTTTTGCTTGTTGCTGGTCCATGGATGTTGAGCTTACTGACCAGTTATGCTCGACGACTTTTTGAAGACATTCCCTTTCTTATTGGCTAATGATGCAATTCACTACTGCCGAAATAACGGGTCTGCTGGGTAGTTATCTATGGCCTTTCTTCCGCATTGCAGCACTGGTGATGGCGGCACCTATTTTTAGTAGCAACTTTGTTTCTATTCGTAGCCGCTTATTGATCGCTATTGCGCTTAGTATTGTAATTGTCCCTACTATCCCACACACCGTACCCTCTGTTGATCCTCTGAGTGGCGCCGGCTTTTTAATTGTGGCTCACCAAATTATCATCGGTGCTTGTATGGGCTTTATGTTACAAATGCTATTTAGCGCTTTTATTATTGCTGGACAAATTAATGCCATGCAGATGGGGCTTGGTTTTGCTTCTATTGTTGACCCACAAAATGGCGTAAATATTCCGGTGATCAGTCAATTTTATTTAATCTTTGTTACCTTGATTTTTCTGACTCTAGATGGCCATTTAATCTTAATCCAAGTACTGACCGAAAGTTTTGTCACACTTCCCATTGCAGCAACCGGCCTCCCTCACACTAGCTTCTATGACTTAGCGGGGCAAGCTAGTTGGATGTATGCAGCAGGTGTACTCATTGCTTTACCATCTATAGGTTCATTATTGCTAGTCAACCTTACTTTTGGCATATTATCTCGTGCCGCTCCACAAATTAGTCCATTTTCAATTGGCTTCCCTATGACAATCATGCTGGGTTTTATCATCATGACCATCACCTTATCCACGGTATCATCTCATTTAGTCTCATTATCAGATCAAATGCTGCAAATGATTCGTTTTTTGGTGGCTCCAAATGGCTGAAGAATCATCTGCTCAAGAAAAAACGGAACAGCCTACAGCAAAGAAATTAAATGATGCTAGAGAAAAGGGGCAAGTGCCTCGATCAAAAGAGTTGACCACGGTTGCTGTACTGATTGTGAGTGCTGTTGCAATGATGTTTATGGGTGGAGAAATAGCGGAAAGTCTCACTGAAGTTATGAAAAATTCTTTTACTTTTGATCGCCAGCAAGCATTTGATCCTACCGCTATGGCACATCACTTCTTAAACTCACTCAATACGATTGCTTTAGATTTAGGTGCCTTTCTAGCGGTGACAGTGCTGGCCGCATTGCTTGCACCCGCCAGTATCGGTGGCTGGAATTTCTCCGTTCAAGCCATGGGAGTCAAAGTAGAGAAACTGGACCCAATTAAAGGCCTAAAAAGAATTTTTGGCCCTCAAGGGCTTGCTGAGTTAGGTAAAGCACTAGGTAAATTTTTGCTCATTGGTATTATTTCGACCTTAATTCTATGGAATTTACGTGACCAATTATTGACACTGGGTAAACAAGAAGTCGATGTTGCTATGACAGCATTAGGTTCTTTAGTACTTTGGGTTTTTCTCGCTATTTCTTCAAGCTTGATCATTATTGCCCTCATTGATGTGCCATTCCAGCTATGGAATCACAATAGACAGCTTAAAATGAGCAAGCAAGAAATTAAAGATGAAATGAAACAAACGGATGGTAATCCAGAGCAAAAAGGCCGTATCCGTCGACTGCAAATTGAGCTAACACAACAGCGTATGATGCAAGACGTACCGCAGGCTGACGTTATCATCACCAACCCTACCCACTATGCTATTGCACTACGCTATGACCAAACAGGCGTTGGTGCACCTATTGTGATTGCCAAGGGTTCTGATTTAATTGCTCAGCAAATTCGTACTGTCGGCGATGCTAATGAAGTCCCTATCTTGTCGGCACCGCCACTGACTCGTGCTATTTATTTTAGCACTGAAATCGGTCAGGAAATTCCATCTGGTCTATATATTGCAGTAGCCCAAATACTAGCGTTTGTCTTCCAGTTACGCCGCTATAACAACCGTGGTGGTAAGAAACCACAACTTAATACGGAGGACTTGCCTATACCAGACGAATTAAAACGAGATTAATACTGAATGGAAAATAATAGTCTTTTTGCTTATGTAAAACCAATACTAAGCGGCAGTATAGCGGCACCGATGATTTTGGTTGCTTTGCTTTCGATGATAATTCTCCCCCTGCCTGCATTTATGCTGGATTTATTATTCAGTTTTAATATCGCACTTTCTCTCACCATCATGCTGGCAAGCATCTATGTATTAAAACCGCTCCATTTCTCAGCCTTTCCCAGTATATTGCTTATTGCCACCTTACTACGACTAGCACTTAATGTTGCTTCAACTCGAATAGTATTACTTGAAGGGCACACCGGTACCTCAGCAGCGGGAGACGTCATTGAAGCCTTTGGTGAATTTGTTATCGGCGGTAACTATACTGTCGGTTTTGTTGTCTTTGCAATCCTCGTTATCATCAATTTTATCGTAGTCACCAAAGGTGCTACTCGTATTGCTGAGGTCAGTGCTCGATTCACTTTAGACTCCATGCCTGGCAAACAAATGGCCATAGATGCCGATCTAAACTCAGGCCTTATCGATCAAGATGAAGCTAGGGAAAGACGTGATGAGATTATGCAAGAATCTGATTTTTACGGTTCGATGGATGGTGCCAGTAAATTTGTTCGCGGTGATGCTATTGCAGGTATTTTAATTTTATTTATTAACCTTATCGGTGGCTTTATTATCGGTGTTCTCCAACATGACCTTAGTTTTTCAGAAGCGGCTCACAACTACGCATTACTCACTATAGGTGATGGTCTGGTTGCACAAATCCCCTCACTATTATTAGCATCTGCCGCCGGTCTTTTAGTCACCCGTTCAACCAAAGAACAAGATATGGGTGAACAAATCGTCGGCCAATTATTTACTAATCCAAAAACACTCGCCGTTACTTCTGCCATTATTGGTGGCATGGGACTAATACCTGGCATGCCGAATGTCCCTTTCTTACTTTTGGCAGCAGCCGGTGGTGCAGGCTCTTGGACACTCATACAACGTCAAAAAGCTGCCGCGGCTATTCCTATAGCACCGACAGAAACCGAAATACCTCGTGAACAGCGTGATTTAAGCTGGGATGATCTCAGCCCCGTCGATCCTATTGGCTTAGAAGTGGGTTATCGTTTGATCCCATTAGTGGATAAAAACCAAGGTGGCCAGCTGATGAACCGAATAAAAGGGATCAGAAAAAAAATCTCTCAGGAGCTAGGTTTTTTAATTCCTCCTGTTCATATTCGTGATAACTTGGATCTCTCTCCTACCGGCTACCAAATTACGATGTTTGGTGTGACTTTCGGTGAAGCTGAAATTTATCCAGACAGGATGATGGCGATTAACCCAGGTCAAGTATTTGGCGATTTGGATGGTATTAAAAGTCAAGATCCGGCATTCGGACTTGATGCTATATGGATAGATCCAACCCTGCGTGAGCATGCTCAAGCTCAAGGTTATACCGTAGTTGATGTTGATACTGTTATTGCAACACATCTCAGTAAAATATTACAAACACATGCCCATGATTTGTTAGGCAGAGAGGAAGTCCAACAATTACTAGATAATCTGGCTAAAATTGCACCTAAACTTGTTGAAGGCCTAGTACCAGATACGCTACCTTTAGGCAGTATTCAAAAAGTTTTACAAAACTTGCTTGAAGAAAATGTACCCATTCGAGATATACGCACTATCATCGAAACAATTTCAGAACAGGCAACCCGTAATCCCGATCCTGAAGCTCTCACGACGGCCACCCGTGCAGCATTGAGCCATTCTATCGTACAGCATTTCAATGGTGTTAAAACTGATTTACCTATCATTACACTTGATCCTGAATTGGAACAAATATTGCTTCAGACATTGCAAGCAACCGCTGAAGGTAATGCTAGTTTAGAACCAGGACTCGCAGAAAATATGCATAAAAATTTACAAGAAGCTGCTCAACGACAAGAGATGACGGGAGAATCATCCATTCTCGTGGTGCAAGCTGGATTACGAAGCTGGATTTCACGCTTTATTCGACACTCTATTCCTGGGCTGAATGTATTGTCGTACAACGAAATACCAGATGATAAACAAATTAGAATTGTGGCTAATGTTAGCCGATAGATCTTAAGGACAAAATAATGAAAATTAAACGTTTCCAAGCTGCTGATGTTCGACAAGCTATACGAGAAGTCCGTGATGTGTTGGGACCTGATGCGGTCATTTTGTCTAATACGCGTGTCGATGGTGGTGTCGAAATAGTGGCAGCCTCAGATTATGATCAATCAACATTCAGTCGCCACACTCAAAAAGTTGAGCCAGAACCAACATCGACAAAAATAGAAATCAACCCTGGAAATGAAGTAAAACGTCCTGTAGCACCTTCTGCTCCAGCAGGAAATGTCTGGTCACAAGAACCTACTTTAATACAAATGCGTAAGGAAATTTCTGGTCTAAAAGATATGCTGGAAAATCAACTATCTGATCTTGCATGGAAGGATATGGAACACCGCAGTCCGACTCAAGTTAACTTATTGCAGCGCCATTTAAAAATGGGTGTAGAAGTAGAGTTGGCAAAAAAAATTACCTCTCAAGTGCAAAATGCAGATGATCCAGAATCAGCATGGCGACAATCGCTAGGTTTGTTAGCAAATCAAATTCAAATCCAAGAAAATGATATTATTTCATCCGGTGGAATTTTCGCATTAGTGGGCCCTACTGGTGTCGGTAAAACAACCACTATTGCAAAAATTGCAGCCCGATGTGCACTTAAACATGGCGCTAAAAATGTCGCATTAATTACCACGGATTGTTATCGAATTGGTGGCCAGGAACAATTAAGGACTTATGCTCGCATATTGGGTGTTCCAGTACGTGTTGCTAAAACACACCAAGAACTCCATGAATCATTGAACGATTTACTTGATCGTCGCTTTATCCTGATTGATACTGCGGGTATGAATCAACGTGATATGCAGTTAACAGAAAAGTTTGCTTTACTAAAACAGCAGTCACCACGTATAAAAAATTATTTAACTTTATCAGCAACCACCCAAACTAGTGGTTTGAATGATATTATTAAGTCTTTTTCACATCTTGAATTGAGTGGCTGCATTTTGACCAAAACAGATGAAGCAAGTAGTTTAGGTGGCGCAATCTCAGCGCTAGTTCGCCATCAGTTACCACTAGCCTATATCTGTAATGGGCAACAGGTACCTGAGGATTTAACACTTGCCCGCCCCAATACACTTGTTAAGCAGGCCAGTAGTTTGATGCACAGCGAACAACTTGATGCAGAAACACTGTCTAGCTATGGAGGTTTTGCCGCCTATGGCTAATGCAACCATTGACCAAGCAAATGGTTTACGGAAAATGTCCAACCCACCTCATCCCGTGAAGGTGATTGCCGTTGCCAGTGGCAAAGGTGGTGTCGGTAAAACAAATGTTACTGTTAATTTAGGCGTCGCCTTAGCATCACAAGGTAAACAAGTGCTATTACTAGATGCCGATTTAGGTCTGGCTAATATAGATGTTATGCTCGGCTTACACCCACAATATAATCTTATGCATGTACTTGATGGCAGCAAGTCATTATCAGATATTATTGTTGAAGGCCCTTCAGGACTTAAAGTTATTCCTGCAGCATCGGGCGTTCAAAAAATGGCGGAGCTTAGTCCTGCTGAACATGCGGGTATGATCCAAGCATTCAGCGAAATGGAGCAGCATATTGATGTGCTACTGATCGATAGTGCTGCAGGCATTTCTGATAGTGTGACCAGTTTTACTCGCGCAGCTCAAGAAATTATTATCGTTGTCTGTGATGAACCTGCCTCTATTACTGATGCTTATGCACTGATTAAATTACTCAATCGTGAGCACAATGTAGCGCGCTTTCACATCATTGCCAATATGTCACACAACATACAAGAAGGTCGTGAATTATTTAATAAAATATCACTAGTCTGTGATCGCTTTTTAGATGTAACTCTAGATTTTATGGGTATCGTTCCTTTTGATAATGATTTACGGCAAGCGGTCAAAAAACAACGGGCTGTTGTTGAGTACTTTCCTCGTAGCAAATCAGCGACGGCTTTTATGCATCTAGCTAAAAAGATTGATTACTGGCCAGTGCCAAAACAGCCTAGAGGACATATGGAGTTCTTTATTGAGCGCTTGATTCAAGCGAGCTTGGAAACAACCTAATTATGAATGGTACCGCCATGTATGCTGACTCAACTATATCAAAACAGTCTCAAGCTGAATTGGTAGAAAATCATGCTGCATTAGTGAAACGTATTGCCTATCATCTTATTGCTCGTCTTCCTCATACCGTTGAAGTAGATGACCTTATTCAAGCAGGTATGATTGGTTTACTTGATGCCGCTCAACATTATGACATCAGCCAAGGTGCCAGCTTTGATACGTATGCAGGCATTCGGATCCGCGGTGCTATGCTTGATGAAATTCGACGAAATGATTGGGCTCCCCGCTCTGTTCATAGGAAAGCACGAGAAATCTCACAAACCATGCGGACTCTTGAGCAAGAGTTGGGTAGAAATGCTACTGATAGTGAAGTTGCTAAAGCGCTGGGGATCAGTGTAGAGGACTATCACCATCAACTTTTTAGTTCATCGGGTCATCAAGTATTTAGCCTAGAGACATTTTCTGATAGTGATGAGTCTCAAGCACAACCACTTACCCGGCCATTAGCTCAACCTGATGATGAAACACAAGCAAAAAATTTCCAAGCTGCATTAGCAAAAGCGATACAATCATTGCCTAAACGTGAATGCTTAATGATGGCGTTATACTATACTGAAGAATTGAATTTGAAAGAAATTGGCGAAGTATTAGGAGTAAGTGAATCTCGCGTAAGCCAGCTCCATAGTCAAACAATTATTCGGCTTCGCTCAAAATTAAATGACTGGTTAAACTAAAAAATGGAGGTATCCCTTTGGATAAGAATATGAAGATCTTGATTGTAGATGATTTTTCCACCATGCGGAGAATTATAAAAAATCTACTTCGTGACTTGGGTTTTAATAACACAGAAGAAGCTGATGATGGCTTAACAGCCCTTCCCATACTACAAGCGGGAGGGATAGATTTCCTAGTGACAGATTGGAATATGCCCGGTATGCAAGGTATTGATCTATTAAAGACCGTACGTGCAGATGAAACACTCTCTAAATTGCCGGTATTAATGGTCACAGCGGAAACCAAACGCGAGCAAATCATAGAAGCTGCTCAAGCGGGTGTAAATGGTTATATAGTTAAACCATTTACTGCCGCTACACTCAAAGATAAAATTGATAAAATTTTTGAACGTATTGAAACGCAAGCTTAAGAGGGTTAAATATGGACTCTACAAATAAAGCAGTGCAACTAGAAGCTGCGCATGCCTTAATTGATGCATTAGAATCAGATGATGAAAATGAAATAAAGCATCACCTAGGCATTCTCACTCAATCTCAAGAAAATGAGCTATTTGATGAAGTTGGTAAGATGACCAGAGAACTTCATGATTCACTGAGTAATTTCAGCCTAGATCATCGTTTGATTGACTTAACGAATAATGATATTCCTAACACGCGCGATCGACTCAACTACGTTATTTCCACAACGGAAGATGCGGCACATAAAACACTAGGGTTTATCGAGAAAACGCTACCTCTTGCCTCAGATCTCAAACAAACAGCTGAAAAAATAGATGAAAGTTGGCATCGTTTTCGCATGAAAGAAATGGGGGTTGAGGAGTTTAGAACTTTAAGTGATGAAATTGCAAGCTACTTACCTGATGTGAAGAAACATTCAGATGATATTCATGCCAATCTTTCCGAAATGATGTTGGCGCAAGGATTTCAAGACTTAACAGGCCAAGTTATCCGTCAAGTCATTAACATGGTTGAAGAAGTTGAAGATAATCTGATTAGATTAGTGAAACTTTCAGGTCAATATCAAGTCGCTAAAACTGATAAAAAAGTAGTTGATTCTATTAAAGCAGAAGGGCCACAAATTAATGCGGAAAATAATCCAAATGTGGTTAATAATCAAGATGAGGTTGATGATTTACTATCAAGTCTAGGCTTCTAGGAAGGTAAAGGAAAATGGCATTAGATACAGATGATGAGATCCTGCAGGACTTTTTAGTTGAAGCAGAAGAGATCATGGAAGTACTCAGTGAACAGCTGGTTGAACTGGAGTTATCTCCTGAAGACAGTGATCTTCTCAACTCTATTTTTCGTGGGTTTCATACCATTAAAGGCGGTGCAGGTTTCCTAAGCCTGGATGCAATGGTTGCACTGTGCCACAAAGGTGAAGACGTATTCGATATCCTTCGCCAAGGCAATCTCGTTGTCGACGCTGAGATGATGGACATTTTTCTAAAAGTGCTTGATATTCTCACTGAAATGTTCGCACAAACCAAATCAGGCCAATATCCCTCTCCTGCAGAACCTGAAATTTTAAACCAGCTTGCAACTTACCTTGTGCAAGATACCCAGCCATCGCCAAACACAGAAGTAAAACCTACAACAAAAGCTGAAGCTACGTCTACACCATCTGCTTCTGGTAGTGATGATATTACCGACGAAGAATTTGAAGCTTTATTAGATGAATTGCATAATGGCAGTCCAGCTGAAATAAAAACTACTGAGCCGATAACATCACCACCTGTCACTAATAACGATGATATTACTGATGAAGAATTTGAAGCTTTATTAGATGAATTACAAGCTACACCTTCAGTTCCTTCTACAGAAGAAACAGCCCAATCACAAGAAAATAAAACGCCCGCTCCCGCTCCCGTTACAGCTGCTGCTCCTGCAAAAGAAGAACAGACCGCTAAACCTGCCGCTCCTACCAAACAAGTGGAAGCCACTGTCCGTGTTGATACTAGTCGATTAGACGAGATTATGAATATGGTGGGTGAGTTAGTGTTAGTGAGAAATAGAATCAGTACATTAGAAGCTGCTCTTGAAGATGAAGATATGTCTAAAGCGGTAAGCAGTCTAGCAGTCGTGACCGCTGATCTTCAAACTGCCGTAATGAAAACACGTATGCAACCGATTAAAAAAGTATTTGGTCGATTTCCGCGTGTAGTACGTGATCTCGCTAGAAGTCTGGAAAAAGACATCAATCTAGAGTTACAAGGTGAAGATACTGATCTGGATAAAAATCTTGTTGAAGCACTTGCTGATCCATTAGTGCATCTAGTCAGGAATGCTGTTGATCATGGTATTGAAATGCCTGATATTCGTGAAGCCGCAGGTAAACCTAGGCAAGGTAATGTTATTTTAGCTGCAGCTCAAGAAGGTGAACATATTCTCCTCACTATTTCGGATGATGGTGCAGGAATGGATCCTGATGTATTACGCCAAAAAGCGGTTGAAAAAGGCATGATGGATGAGGATTTAGCTTCACGTTTATCTGACTCTGAATGCTATGCGCTTATCTTGGCACCTGGCTTTTCGATGAAACAAGAAATTTCTGATATTTCAGGCCGTGGTGTTGGAATGGATGTAGTGAAAACAAGCATCTCCAAACTCAATGGTGTTATTGAAATTGAATCTAGTATTGGTAAAGGCTCAATAATATCTATTAAAGTACCACTCACGCTGGCTATTATGCCAACACTAATGGTCGTGTTAGGTGAACAAATTTTCGCCTTTCCATTAGTCAGTGTGAATGAAATTTTCCATCTCGATTTGAGTAAAATTAATGTTGTTGATGGTCAGCAAACGATTATGGTTCGTAATAAAACGTTACCCTTATTTTACCTTCGAAAATGGTTAGCTAATACTTTTGTCGAAACAGAAACACCTGATATTGAGCATGTTGTCATTGTTAATGTAGGCACTCAACGCGTAGGATTTATTGTCGATCAACTGATTGGTCAAGAAGAAGTCGTTATCAAACCTTTAGGTTCACTGCTACAGGGTACTAAAGGATTATCAGGGGCAACGATTACTGGCGATGGACGAATTGCGTTGATTATTGATTTTCCAGAACTGATGAACACTTATGCCAATCGTGGCTATTAAGATTAAGGAGCAGTGCTATTGATAGCATACTCATCGCTATCACTAAGGTATTGTTACCTGATAGAATTATTAATCTGCCAGACATTACTCAACACTTAGTAGAAATGAGTTAAACATGGATATTCTCAGTCTTTTAGGTCTAATCATTGGATTTGGTGCCATTATTGGTGGACAAATGCTTGATGGAGGCCATATTAATACCATCATTAATGCTGTCGCCATACTCATTGTATTAGGCGGCACTTTAGGTGCGGTTATGCTGCAAACCCCTCTAAACACATTCCTTCGTGCATTACAGCTACTAAAATGGGTATTTATCCCTCCGAAGCAATCACCTGAAACGACGCTAGAAAAAATATTGGATTGGAGCCAAGTAGCACGAAAAGAAGGTCTAGTTCGGCTAGAATCCTCCGCGATGGATGAGATAGACCCTTTTATTCAAAAAGGGTTACAACTTATTGCTGATGGTGCTGAGCCAGAAATGATTCGTGATATTTTAGAAACAGATCTGGATTTACAAGAAGCCAATGATTTATTAGCAGCCAGAGTCTATGATGCGATGGGAGGTTATTCCCCCACTATCGGTATTATCGGTGCAGTAATGGGACTTATTCATGTAATGAGTAATCTTGCTGATCCTTCGGCTCTTGGCCCTGGCATAGCCGTTGCTTTTGTCGCTACAATTTATGGTGTTGCATTAGCGAATTTACTATTTCTTCCTATTGGTAATAAGCTGAAAGTATTAATCGACAGAAATTCTCGTATGCAAATAATGCTTATTGAAGGGCTGATATGTGTTGCTGATGGTGACAATCCTAGAAATATTGAAAGCCGCTTACAAGCCTACCTCAGCTAAGTTATAAATCATGGCTCGCAGAAAAAGAATTATTGAACAGGACAACCATGAACGTTGGCTAGTTTCTTACGCTGATTTTATCACACTGCTTTTTGCTTTTTTTGTGGTCATGTATTCCGTGTCAACCGTAAATGAAGGTAAATATCGGGTACTCTCCGAGACTCTGGAATCTGTTTTTTCTGAAACACCTCGTAGCATTGACCCCATTCAAGTCGGTGAATTAAGTTTAGGAGAAGGAGAGAAATCACCTCGACCTGGCCAGCCAGATATTCCTAAGTCAGAAATTGAATTACCGCCTATTCCTGAAGATAGTTCTGCTCCAGTATCTGAAGAAACAATTCGGACAATCAACGATATTTCTCAACAGTTAACCAGTACTTTTTCTGACATGATTGACAGTGGAGATGTCTCTATTAAACAAGGGGATGATTGGTTGGAATTAGAAATAAAATCAAATGTTTTATTCCTAAGTGGTGAATCCCGTTTAGAGAATTCAGCCATGCCTGCGATTGGTAAAGTGGCTGATATATTACGTACTTCAGCCAACCCTATTCAAGTGGAAGGATTTACAGATAATAATCCCATTAATACTTCTAAATTCCCATCAAACTGGGAGTTATCAGCTGCGCGTGCCGCCAGCGTAGTACATCTTTTAGATAGGTTTGGACTTGATCCTGGCCGTATGTCTGCGATTGGTTATGGTGAATACAAACCTATTGCTGATAATGCGACTGAAGATGGTCGCCAGAAAAATCGCCGCGTAGTGCTCGTCGTGTTAGGTGGTGATCATAGTCGACGATCACTTGATATTCACAATGATATTCTGCTCAACAATACCGCGAATACACCCACTCTGCCCCCTGTACAGGCAGCCACAAAACCAAAACAGATTTCAGCACCCATTCAATAACTGGTCAGTATTACACCACTATAGTAAATTAGGCTATTGTTACAAAAGATGCCAGAGAGATAGCACAATACTACACTGACCATATTGGCATCATAATAATGATGGCATGATCAGTGCTTGTAAAATTGATATTAGTCAGCAATTTGGCAAATGAACTATTCATCACCGATGATGGTATTAGGAACAGCAAAATGAGCATAGATGATAATGAAGTAGATGATCCTGTTATTCAATGGGTTACCTTCCAGTTAGATGGCGAAATGTATGGCATTAATGTAATGCAGGTACAAGAGGTATTACGCCTATCAGAAATAGCACCTGTACCTGGTGCTCCGGACTATGTCATTGGCATTATCAACCTTCGTGGTAATGTTGTTACCGTCATTGACACTCGACGACGATTTGGCTTGATGCCTACAGAAGCTAATGATTTAACTCGCATTATTATTTTTGAAGTCAATGGCCATGTGGCCGGTATGCAAGTAGACAGTGTTGCTGAAGTTGTTTACCTACACCAATCTGAAATTGAGACGGCTCCAAATGTGAATAGTGACGACAGCTCACGTTTTATTCAAGGCGTCAACAGCCGTGGCGGAAAGCTACTGATTCTGATTGATGCTGACAAAGTACTGTCTGATCAAGAAATTTCTCAGTTTGACGGTTTCTAATTTTTTGGCATCAAAAGAAATCAAACAGATAATACAACAGGGATCATTTAATGATGACGTATAAAATAATGTACTCAATAGGAGTTATTCTATGATTTTATTGCTAATTGTTGCCGCTATTTTGATATTAATAGCGACGGTTACCTGCATACATCTATATAAACTCAACCAATGCCAAGCAAAGGGGATTACTAGTTTACAAAATCAATTGTCCGCATTATGTGCTGGTGCAGTCGGCTCTGATGATCGGATCAGGAAATTTGAACAAACACTTCACCTGTTAAAAGAACAGCAAAATACCATGAGTCTGGGTACAAATGCACAACATAGTTATGATCATGCAATCCGTTTAGCTCGTAAAGGTGCTGGCGTTGATCAACTTATAGATAACTGTAATTTAAGCAATGAAGAAGCACACTTAATTAATCGATTACATAGTAGACAACCCTCATCTATGCAAACAGATTTACATTAAATTTTAAATACTTGGTAGCTTATTTTGAGGCTTACCAATCAGATAACCTTGAATATAATCCACACCATAGCTTACCAATAAATCCATAGTACTTTGGCGTTCAACAAACTCTGCTACTGTTTTTTTGCCTAAACTATGAGCAATATCAATCATTGATTTAACTAATAATTGGTCTACAGGATCACTATCTAATTCAGTGATAAAACCACCATCAATTTTTAAAATATCAACTGGGAAATGTTTTAAATAACTATATGAGTTAAAGCCTGCCCCAAAATCATCCAATGCAAACCGGCAGCCCAAAGCACGTAAACGAATGACCATTTCTTTTGTTTCCTCAAAATTAGAAATAGCTGATGTTTCTGTGATTTCAAATACAATTCGTGATGGATCAATGCCAGTTTGTGCAAATTTCTTCTCAACCAATGGATATAGATTATGATCAAGGAATATATTGCCTGATAAATTAATCGCTATAGATATATCCTTTGGTAAAGTCCGCATGACATCCACAGCATGATCAACAACCCAAAGATCTATTTGATGAATAAGTCCCATTGCCTCAGCAACAGGAATAAAATCATTCGGGTAATAAACAGCCCCATCTTCATCTTTCATTCGTAGCAAACATTCATAGTGATTTACTTTACCACTATCTATTGAATGAATAGGTTGAAATTCTAACAAGAAATTTTCTTGTTTTAATGCCGCACGAATACGAGGTGCCCATTGCACTGTATGGCGTAAAGTATGCATTTCACGATCTAATTCACTATAAAGATGAATACGGTTACGCCCTCTTTTCTTTGCTGTATAGCAAGCTTGGTTTGCGTGAGCAAGAATGTCACCCGGTGTGACCGTATCTTCGCCAGTAATTAGCTGTACTCCAACACTTGCCGATAAATGATATTCATGTCCATGATACTCATAGCTATAGCCATCAAATAGACATCGTAGCTCCTCTGCCCGACTCAGTGCGTGGTTTGATTCTGTATTATTTATTAACACAGCAAACTCATCTGAGCCAATTCGTACCAAGGTATCATTAACAGAAAAAAAGCTTCGTAAGGTATTGGCTACTTGTAGCAATAATGCGTCACCCGCTTCATGACCTTCCGCATCATTTAGCACTTTAAATCTATCTAAATCAATATAAAACAAGGCGCTATTAACACCAAAATTTCGTGCTTGAGTCAAGCTCAAATCTAACGCTTGCTCTAACCGCCGCCGATTGGCCAGCCCAGTTAAGTCATCATGTTCGACTGAATACTGTAACCGCGCTTCCATAACCTTCAATGTCGCTAGCTCGTCTTCCAGCTTATTTTGGTACTGGTATACTAAATCACGTTCCTTTTTCACTGCTAATGCAGTCATCACTGAAGGCGGGAATGATTCTGCTGTCATCGGGTGATATAGCAATGAAGTAACCCCATAGCCTAAATCTGTCAATACTTGAGCATGATCCCACTGAGATTCTTGAGTCAGTGAGATGATAGGGATGAGCCGCCATTCATCAAAATTGTCCAAAACTGCGCGGATCTCTCGTGCGCTCATATCAGACAAATTGCTATCCAGTACAACTAAATCAATATCGCAGATATCATCCTTAATACCGGCACGAAGAAACTGCATTACCCCTTCAACATTATTGGTTGCGGCAATGTTGGAAAACCCACTGATCTCTAACATTGTCTTCATGTAGAGCAGATCTGAACTGTTTTGGCCAGCAATAACAATCTTGGAATCCAATAGTACATTCACATCTGACACCGATATAGGCTCAGCATGTTGTTGTTTTGAAACCTTGGCTTCAAGATTCAAATTATGGCTAATCAATGCTTCCATTTGTCTTGTTTTTACTCTATCCACAGAAAATCTAATAGATCTTGCCTGTGACAATATCTGTTTTATTTATAAAAATCAATACTTAATAACATTTTTATAATGCAGATTATAAAGTACTACTATTTTTACATGCAGATCAGGCTTTATAAAACTGTTAAATGCATCACATTTTTATGAACTTTTATCTTGGATATCAGGCACTTTGCCTGCCACGATGTAAGCATATGCAATCACTTCAGCAATAACACGATAAAGTAGTGGTGGAATTTCCTCCCCGAGATCTAATTCACTGAGTAATGCTGTTAGCATTGTATCTTGCCGCAATGGGACACCGTGTTCCCTCGCTATTTTAATAATAGCTTCAGCAATCTCACCTTCACCAGTTGCTGTTACCGTAGGTGCATTTTCACCATCATATTTCAGTGCAATCGCACGTAAGGGTTCCTCTTTATCACTCATACGGAAATATCCACTAAGGCATCTGATTGAGCAATATATCTATCAACAGAAGTCGCGGGTATTATTTCACCACATCGACAACTTATGTGATTCAAATTTATATCTAATTTGTTTAACGCAATCGTTAATAGTTCAAGATGTGTCTCTAATAGTACAGCACTTTCTGAACGCTCAGCATATATCATTACATTGACATCTTCATTATGCATTGTCACTGTTGCTTTGACTGGCCCCAGATTTTGCGTGTCTAAAGTCAGTTGAACTTGCCATATATCATTTTGGTCTTCAGATTGATGCTGCTTTTTATGCTGCTCAATACGTAACTGCATCATCTCAAGACCCGTTTTATCTTTTATGGGCACGTCAAACAACCACACCGTTGGTGATGTCGATGAGTCGGGCTCTTTAACCATTGCTAATTGATTCAACAACAATTTTGAATGCACACCCTCTACTTCTTTAAGAAGTTCTCTCAACACACTAAGCTCAATATTAAATAGCCGCCCACCTTGCTCCACGGACATATTTAATTTATTGAAAATCTGCACTAATGATGTTGCTAGTGCACGTGGTAAACCAGTAGCAGGTAATGCTTTCTGAGCACTTTCTGAATCTGCCAATAATGATGTTGCTAGCTGGGATAAAAACGTACTATCTTTAGGTAGTATCGACTGTATAAATGATACCCGTTCGGCGAGCGTTAATCTTTGTTGGCCGCCAAATGCTCTCAGGTTAATAGCTGTTTCCAATACTGAAATCAATCGTAACAAGTTTGCCTTAAAATCTTGATTCACTGTGGTTGGCTGAGTGAGTAACTTATGCTCCAAAAAAGGCCCAGCATGTGATAAAGCACGCTTAAATACGCCTAGTTCAGTTAGCTGTGGCTTATCCAAGATATGCTTAAATAATGTCTGTACTTCTTGTTGCACAGAAATAGATAATTGTTCCGCTTTTGTTGCATTAAAAATATTATTTACACTAAGCTGTTGAGGGAGTACTTGCCGAATCTGCTCTAATAATAATTGTGATCGAGCGGGATCGGCAGAACTAAGTTGGATCGTCAGTGGTGCTGTCTTTATAACACCAACAAACAATTTCTCTCCTGCTATAAATTTTCTATTTAAATGAGATATATCAATATCAAGTTGGCGAGGAAAATTTTGTTGCTTTATTTCAGCAGTATTGTTTATCGTGACTAGCAATCGATTGTTTGCGAGTTGTTTAACCACTTCAACAGCCAATACCTGTCCTGCTTTAAGTGGAACATCTGATCGTGGAATCGCTAGTTTTATATCTTCTGCCACCACCAGTTTTAAGACAAGTTTTCCCTCGACTTGGACTAACTCTATTTGAACTGCTTGACCTTGTTGCAAAGAAACTGAAGTAGATATTTTTAATAGGCTGTCGGCTACTTTGACTGTCGCGATCTCTGCTGCCAATACAGAGGCTATGACAATAGCCTGTACTTTCTGACCGACCACTAATTTGGCTAACAATCGAGTAGAAGTATCCGTTGTTGTCTCAAAAAAGGGTTGATTTGTTGGTTGAATTTTCTCCACAGTCATCCGCGTGTTGATTCAGGCTACCAGTATAACAATACATCCACCATTGGTAACTAAAGTTAATCAATGTAACGTCTGAGGTACCGCTAATGTGAATGCAGGAATATCTACCTCAAATTGTTTCCCATCATCGTCTACCATCATATAATGACCTTGCATCATGCCTACGGGTGTATCAAGCATTGCGGCACTTGTATAAGTAAATTCCTGCTCAGGTGATAGATACGGATGTTGACCCACAACGCCATCGCCTTCTACTTCCTGCTCTTGTCCATTACCACCAGTAATTTTCCAATACCGAGATAATAATCTAGCTGAACTATTTCCCTGATTTTTAATAGTGATCGTATAGGAGAATAAATAGCGCTCTTTTTCAGGGTCTGATTCGTGTGCTAAATAAGATGTTTCTACATCGATTTTAATAGTGTTATTTTTTTCTATGCTCATCGTCATATTATACAATGCTTTGCTGCACTAATAACCGTGCACCCATTAACCCTACTTTTGACTGTAGAATTAATTTTACCGGTATTGTTTTCATTAACGATGTCATTTTGCCCTTTGCCACAAAAGCATCCATAAATATTCCTTGCTTAAACTTAGCTAAATTCTTTGCTGCAATGCCTCCTGCAATATATAAACCTGCTCTCGGTAGCGTATTTAGCGCAAAATTTCCTGCTTGAGCCCCATAAATCTGTACAAATAAATCTACTGCTTCAATCGCCAGCTTATCTTGGTACTTATTAGCAAATAAACTAATCGCGGCACCCGGGTCATCATCAATCATGGTCTGACGTAATTCTGGGTTTTCATCATATTGTTGATAAGTACGCAAAAACTGATAAATTATCACTAACCCTGGCCCTGAAACTATTCGTTCATAAGATGCATGGCCAAAATGCTCAATCAGATACTCAAGCAATAAGATCTGCAAACGATTGGTTGGAGCAAAATCAGTATGCCCACCTTCTGTTGGTATGACTCGCCATCCATCACACTCTGGTAATAAAATAGCTTGGCCTAATCCCGTGCCAGCACCTATCACTGCTCGTGGTGAATTTTCAACAGGCTTGCCATCTTGTATGGTGATAATTTCATCATCTGTCAAACAATCAATACCTTGTGCTACCGCTACAAAATCATTGCATAAATGGACATGAGCAATATTAAATTTATTAGCTAAGTCATCAGCATTAAGCTGCCAAGGTAGATTGGTGACTTTTGCATCACGACCTAAAACGGGTCCTGCAACCGCAAAGCAAGCACTATCTATAAAAAAATGTTTTATCTGTTCTTGAGCTAGAAACTCAGCTAGAACCAAGTCAAAACTATTAAAATTTTGACTCACAAAACGTTGTTCTAATATTACTTCGCCTTGGTCAGTGCTTAATTGAAATAAGGTCTTTGTACCGCCAATATCGACAGCTAACAAATAACACATAGATTACTGTCCAGCAGCGGCCGTATCCATGTACCAGTAATATTCAAATTTTGGTGCCAACCTCTGTACAGGTAATCCTTGCACAGCATTTGTCGTAATCTCTTTGACGATATCAGCTTTAGCCTCACCAGCAATAAATACAATCACCTGCCTAGCAGCATTAATAACAGGATATGTCATCGTTACTCGCCATGATTCAAATTTCTCAACATATAAACTAGTTGTTAATGTTTCTGTCACATTTAAAGCATCTGTATCCGGAAATAATGAAGCAATATGTCCATCTGGCCCCAAGCCTAATAAGACCAGATCTAAGGGTTGCCCTTTTAACTCAGCTTCCATTGTTTGCGCATAACTCAGCGCCACGGTTGCCGCATCACCTTGTTCGGTTGGCATACGATGGACATTTTCCTGAGGGATTGGGATATGATCAATCATCGCTTCTCGTGCCATTTTGAAATTACTATCATCATGTGTTGGCAATACACAACGTTCATCACCAAAGAATAAATGTACCCGTGACCAATCAATTTTTTCCATATACGGTGATGTCGCTAATTTTTGATATAGACCTTTTGGTGTCGAACCTCCAGCTAAGGCAATATGGAATATTCCACGCTTAGCAATAGCGGAACGTGCTGCGGCTACAAATTGCTCTACAGCTGCTTCAATCAAACTTGGCGTGTCCACTGAAATTTTTTGTATCGCTTTCATTTTGTTCCTTTACTTTCTTTATTAGCCTCAACACAAAGCAGAGACGATCAAATGTATATGCTGAATATTATTATAACCCGGAAAATCACTTTGTTTGGTCTATCTAAATACTGACAATCCTAGAATAACCTGAAAATATGATCCTCATAAAGCAGATGAATTAGATCATTTTTTTATTTTTTGTGATTTGACGAATATTTATTAACCATCACCATTCTGGATAAGAAAATTCAGCGCTTATTTATCTCATTCCCACATAGTTTTATACCGAGATCTATGACTAACAGCATGGATGCCGGCTAGAAAGACCACAGGAATGACAATATTGGTTAGCAGATATAAAATTTTCTCTTAATTCAAAACCAAGGTTAACCGGTCCAATTGAAACCATTCTCTCTACAGAAGCATCTTTACCTACAATCCTGCACATTGCATTTATTAGCCCTTGCTGCAAGCTACGGCAGTTAGTCACAAATATACAAACAAGCATAATAAATAGTGAACACCTGTCTAACACAAAGTGGCTTTGCCATTACATTCTGCTCACTGGTTTCTATATCATCTAACAATATGTCATCAGATTGTTACTTCTTGTCTTTCTTATCATCTACTGCTGATTTTTCAAGTAAACGTTGTTGTTTTAACAGCGGTATTATTAAAGGTGCTTGTACAAATAAAGTGAACAATACCACGCCAAAAGCAATAGATTGAACTGTCCACCAGTAACTTAAATCAGTTGGCAAAGAGAGTGCAAGGGCTAAAGTTACCGCACCTCGCAACCCGCCAACAAACATCAGTCGTTGATAGCTTAAAGAAATTTTTTCAACCCCTGGCAATAATGAAATTAAAGGTGCTCCGCCAAACACACCCACACCACGCGCGATCAAGACGGCAACAATCCCTATCAACATCGCTAGCCAGTTGTCGGTAAACATGCCAATGGTGATCGTAACACCCATCAATAAAAACATCAGTGCTTCGGTAATATAGACATTAAAGGTCCAAAAATCATCAACAAAACTCCGTTTTTCATGATGTTGGAAATCATGATGAATAACACGTCCTAACACCATCGCAGCGACTAACACAGACATGACTCCAGACACATGCAGCCATTGTTCAGCCACTAAATATGATATATATGCCGCAATCAATGTCACGATCGCTTGTTGGACGTAATCTTGCAATAATCGTGATAAGAATAAAAAGGTAAACCCAATGACTAGCCCTGTAACCGCACCACCAAAAAACACCACCATAAACCGCATACTTGCATCAAATACGGAAATTTCTTCCATCGGATGTTGGGCGATATAAAGGAAGATAGTGAACGTTACAATGGCAGTAGCATCATTAAATAATGCTTCCCCATCCAATAACATGCATAACCTTTCTGAAACACCTGCTTTACGCATCAATTCCAACACAGCAACAGGATCTGTTGCAGCAAGTAAGGCGCCAGTAAGTARGGCTGCTATCCATGGGAACCCTGTCGGATGGTCAATACCATAATAAACCATGACTGCTGCAACAAAGGTGGATAAAAGCATGACAGGTATGGCAAAAAACAAAATGACAATAAGATTTTTAAACAACTGTTCAGCGTTGATTTTAAAGGCTGCTTCAAAGATAAGTAGCGGTAAAAACACATACAAAACTAGATCGTGAAAAGAGTCATGCCTGATACCCGTGTCAACCCCAAATGAYACTAGGACTTCACTGCCTATAAATCCAATAGCCACTAGCAGGCCTGCAAAAGGAATATGGTATTTTTCTGCTAGCGGTTTAAGTAACAAAGCCACCAATAACATCAAGGCTAATAACATTAAAGTTGTGCCGATAGTCATGATGAATTCCTACGCCTGTTTCTGTTCAGGATATAGCTCTTCCATTCCTATACTTTTTCCATTTCCTATCACAATTCTGGCATGGCTACGGTTCAATGCACGGGGATTTTTAACCCCACATGAATGTGCAATAACCCCAACTTCTTTCATCATATTTTTAGCATAGGAACTGACTCGTATCGCTTTAGTTTCTGGATGAAGTCCTCTTTGAAATTTAACATCATGTGTCGTAATACCCGTTGGACATGTGTTTTTATTACACTGTAAAGCCTGAATACAGCCTAGAGAGAACATAAAACCACGCGCACTAGTAATGAAATCAGCGCCAGCACAAAGTGCCCAGCCTACCGCACCAGGGGTTGTCAATTTTCCAGAACAAATCACTTTTACTCGATCCCTCAAGCCATGCTGCTTAAGCTTGTCGATGACCATAGGTAAGCTCTCTCTCAATGACATACCAACGGAATCAATTAAAGACATAGGCGCAGCGCCTGTACCACCTTCCGCACCATCAATTGTGATGAAATCAGGCGCAGAGTCTAATCCACGCTCAACAATCGCCGAAAATAATTCCTCGACTTGTTTGGGTGAGCCAATCACCATTTTGAAGCCCGTTGGCTTACCCGTTACATTTCTCACTCGATTAACCATATCAATTAGATCATCAAAGCTATTAATGTCGACATGACGATTTGGGCTTAAAGCATCTTTACCAACTTCAATACCCCGAATACCCGCAATTTCCTTTGTTACTTTTTCACCGGGTAAAATGCCGCCCTTGCCTGGCTTAGCTCCTTGGCTCATTTTAATTTCAAACATTTTCACTTCAGGATGTGCAGCTACTTCAGTGAGCTTGTCATCACTGAGATTACCCTCTAAATCACGCACACCATTTTTAGCGGTACCTATCTGAAATACAATATCTGCACCACCTTGCAAATGATAAGAAGAAAGCCCTCCTTCACCCGTATTCATCCAGATACCTGCATCTTTTGCACCTGCAGATAATGCTAATACGGCAGGTTTTGATATTGCACCAAAACTCATACCAGAAATATTGAAAAAGGAAGTAGTTGTGTATGGATGCTTGCAATCAGATCCAATAGTGACAGGTTGAGGTGGAACCGCATCTTCACCTAAAGTTGGGAAGGTACAGTTGACAAACAGGACTCTACCCGCACTATTAAGGTTATCAGTTGAGCCAAAGGCCACCGTACTATCTACATTTTTTGAGGCACGATAAGCCCATGAACGCTGAGCACGATTAAAGGGTAATTCTTCACGATCCATCGCAAAAAAATACTGCCTAAAAAACTCACCGACATGTTCAAATAAATATCGAAAGCGACCAATGACCGGATAATTGCGTCTAATCGCTTGTTGTGTCTGCGTTACATCTGTTACATAGGCTACCATCACCCATAACATTAACAGACCAATAGCTAAGATGAATAATGCGGCAAGCACCTCCATCGCAGTTACCAGAAATCCCCCAAAACCAACCGACAGCTCACTCATACTTCAGGCTCCTCTCCTTTGATTTACTATATTACTAATCTTTAAAAGGCATCATATTATTTTGACTAATATAGCGAGTTTTTATTACATATCACCATATCAAAATTATATGTTAGGTATAGATACTACCTCAATGAACTGGATATAATTGTGTTTAAGTTCTATAAAGTATACTGAAGATTTAAAATTTCAATGTAATATCAGACTTTATAGGAGCCTACCGAAGACTGTAAGCTTGCGGCCAATGCAGCCAAATCATTACTTGATGCAGACATTTGTAGCGAATCATCAGAGGTTTTTTCTGCCACCTGACTAATATTCACAATGCTACGGTTAATATCCTCGGCCACGGAACTCTGCTCTTTCGCCGCCGCCGCTATTTGCACATTCATGTTTTCAATATTGGCCACCATTGTAGAAATAGCTTCCAATGCAGAGCCTGCAGCTGTCACCTTCTCCACACCGTGTTCTGCTTCAGCACAACCGATCTCCATCACTTTAACGGCTTCTGCAGAGCGCACCTGTAATTTTTCGATAATTTCCTTAATTTCTTGTGTCGAAGCCTGTGTGCGGCTCGCTAAAGTACGCACCTCATCCGCTACTACAGCAAAACCTCGGCCTTGCTCTCCTGCTCGTGCTGCTTCAATCGCTGCATTTAATGCTAAAAGATTGGTCTGTTCTGCGATCCCTTGAATAACCGCTAATACAGAACCGATGCTTTCAGTATCTTTCTCTAATTCATGAATAACATTAGATGCGTTAGCAATATTACTGGCCAGCCCCACCATCGTCGAAATGCTTTCTTTTAAGACGGCTGATCCTTCTTTTGTTGCTCCATCAGCTTCTTTTGCAGCTTCAGCCCCATTATTTGCATTACGCGCCACTTCTTGTACAGATGCAGCCATTTCAGTCATTGCAGTAGCCACTTGCTCTGTTTCCACGCGTTGTTGAGCAATATGTTGATTGGTTTGCTCCGTAATAGCAGCCATTTCCCCCGTTGACGATGCAAGTTGATCTGCAGCATCACGAAACTCTTGTATTGAATTTCTAAAATTGTTCAACATGGCATTGATACCCATTGCTATGGGCTTAGCAAGGAAACTATTACCAGGTTGTAATTGTTGGGTTAAGTCTGCCTTACCTTGCGCCATATCTTTAGCGATATAAGTCGCCGAACCGGAGCAATACTGCAATGGGTTTGCCACCCAGTTTGCAATCCATTGCCCACCAAACCATGCTCCAGCAGCAAGCAATACAAAAATAGTGCATCCAATCAACAAAAGTTTTTGCGATATTGCACTATTTGCAATCTGACTAGCATCCAAAAATGCCCAACTTAATACGATCCCCACAATTAACGCAGGTATCAATGCTAATAATATCACAGCCCACTTTATGATCTTTTTCATTATCCTATCCCTTCTTTACATTTTGGCCGGTATATATCTTACCCTTTAATATCGGTCAATTAATTATAAACTGTAACTTAAAAATACTAGTACGCAATACTTATGCCACTACACTTTAAATAGCGCAGCAGATTATTATTTTAGAAACAAATCATATGCCGGGTTATCCGTCTCTTGCCAATAGATATAACCAAGTTCATCGAGAAAACCCTGAAAATCTTTCTGTTCATTATCAGTAACTTGAACACCAACCAGTACCCGACCATAAGCTGCGCCATGGTTACGGTAGTGAAACAGACTAATATTCCAGCGTTGCCCCATTCTGGTTAAAAAGCGTAATAATGCGCCCGGTCTTTCCGGGAATTCAAACCGGTATAAACATTCATCCTCAACTTGAAGTGCATGGCCACCCACCATATACCTCACATGAAGTTTTGCCATTTCATTATCACTCAAATCTACCCACTGATAATGAGCTTGATCCAAGCTATCAAATAGTAACTGCCTTGCTTTATCACCACCTTCAAGTTGCAAACCAACAAATACTTGAGCATCCTTATTATCAGCATACCGATAATTAAATTCAGTAATACTAAACTCTGCTAACAGCTGGCAAAACTGCTGAAAACTGCCGGGAGTTTCGGCAATTGTTGCCGCAAATAATACCTCATGCCGTTCGCCTAACTCTGCCCGCTCAGCCACATGTCGTAGACGATCAAAATTAATATTTGCACCGCTATCAATCACCACAAGTTGTTCATTGGTTATTTTTTCGCGAGCGACATACTTCTTTGCACCAGCAACAGCCAAAGCACCTGATGGTTCAGCAATTGAACGGGTGTCATCAAAAATRTCCATAATTGCAGCACAGATTTCGTCACTGTCGACTAAAATCACATCATCTACTGTTTCACGAGCAATTCGAAAAGGTTCTACCCCCACCTGTCGCACAGCAGTACCATCCGCAAACAAACCTACTTGATCCAAAATAACACGGTGATCAGCTGCTAAGGCTTGTTGCAAACTAGCGGCATCATCTGATTCAACCCCTATCACTTTAATTTCAGGCCTAAGCGCTTTGACATAGGCGGCTATTCCAGCAATTAAGCCCCCCCCACCGACAGGGACAAAAATAGCGTGAATGGGATCTAAATGCTGGCGTAATATCTCCATCGCAATAGTGCCTTGTCCGGCAATGACTTCAGGGTCATCATAGGGATGAATAAAAGTACGTTGTTGCTGTTCGGCTAGTTTAAGCGCATAGCTACAAGCATCATCATAATTATTGCCATGCAGCACAATATCAGCCCCTAGATTTTTAACCGCCTCAATTTTAATAGGTGGTGTCGTTTTAGGCATCACAATAAGTGCCGAAATACCCAGTTTTTTTGCTGATAACGCCACCCCTTGAGCATGATTACCCGCTGATGCCGTCACCACGCCTTTGGCACATTCTTCCGCGGTTAAATGAGCCATGCGGTTGTATGCACCACGTAATTTAAATGAAAATACGGGTTGTAAATCTTCACGCTTCAACCATACGGTATTATTTAACCGCTGTGACAACCGAGGCATGACATCCAGTGGCGTTTCATTTGCCACATCATAAACGCGGGCATTATGGATTTTTTCTACATATTCAGTCAGCATGACTTTGTTGTTACCATTAAAAAGTTGAGACGTTTTCAGCTTACGTTACCATTGCCGCTCATTTATCTCTATAATTGATGGAATAATTTTGCCAACACACCGAATAAGGATAAATCAAATGACCGCTGATGAAATGAAAAAACAGGCTGCTTATGCAGCGCTAGAACATATTAATACTGATGGCATAGTCGGTGTCGGTACAGGTTCAACTGTTAACCATTTTATTGATGCTTTAGCGACCATCAAAGGCCGTATCGAAGGGGCAGTTTCTAGCTCCATTGTTTCTACCAAACGTCTAGAAGAGCATGGTATTCATGTATTCGATCTTAATGAAGTAAGTAGTGTGGCTGTGTACGTTGACGGCGCTGATGAATCAAATCATTTCTTACAATTAATTAAAGGGGGGGGG
>NVUI01000015.1 GCA_002733105.1 Methylophaga sp. | reverse complement strand
CTTTGATTGGGCGCCACCACGAGGAGGGGCGGGGATTTGGTTGTGCAAGTCTTGGGGTTACGGTATTCAGAGTTACAACAAAGATGAACTGTCAGCCACGTTTGAAGAGGTGTTTGGCGAATGATTGAGTCAGATTATCAATCATTGGCAGCTGGCAATATTGTTGATTTCTTTGAGTTGGATGCTTCAGCTATTGGTGGTGCCACATTGTACTGGCACAACGGTGTTAATGAGTTAGGCGCTGATGTGGTTTGGCAGGGCAATACCTATACGAAAATGGGGATAGAGGCGCAAGGGTTTGAGTCTAGCGGCAACGATAAGCTGCCAAGGCCTACTTTGACGGTTTCTAATGTCACAGGGTTAGTTGGCGCTTTGGTTCGTGATTTGAATGATCTAATAGGTGCGTCAGTTACTCGCAGACGGACAATGGTTAAATATCTTGATGCGGTTAATTTTGCAGCCGGTAACGCTCAAGCAGATCCAAATGTCTTTTTCCCTGATGAAGTTTGGGGGATCGATAGAAAGGTGGCTGAGAACGGTATTTTTATTCAGTTTGAACTAGCGGCGGCGTTTGATTTGGCTGGTGTAAAGCTACCCCGAAGACAGGTGATACAAAATATTTGTACCGTTAAATATCGGGGCGCTGAATGTGGTTATGCGGGTGTTGCTGTGGCAGATAAGCTAGATAATCCTACAGCGATATTAGCGGATGATGCTTGCTCRCACCGAGTAACAGGATGTGGTTTGCGATTTGGTGCAAATTCACCTTTGCCTTTTGGTGGTTTTGTGGGTGTGGCGAAACAATGAAATTAGCTAAGAACGTTATTGCAGGTATTGAGCGACACGCCGAGGAATGCTACCCAAAAGAATGCTGCGGTGTTGTGATTGTTGAGAAAGGAAAGCGTCGATATATTCCCTGTAAAAACATTGCACCCACCGGCAAGGACTTTTGGATAGATCCTGTTGATTTAATCGCGGCAGAAGAGCGCGGTAAAGTAGTGATGATAGTGCATAGTCATTGCAATATTTCACCAAGACCGACCGAAGCAGATCTGATATTTTGCGAGAGATCGGGCGTTGAATGGCTGATCATTAATTGGCCAACAAAAATAACTTATCAATTCAAGCCTTCAGGGTTTGAATTGGGCTTATACGGTCGAGAATTTAATCATGGCATTGTCGATTGTTACGCCTTTGTTCGTGACTACTATCACCGTGAATTAGGCATTGAATTATCTGATTATCACCGTGAAGATAACTGGTGGCTCAATGGTGAAAATCATTACTTAAACTTATATGAGGAGGCAGGGTTTTATCAAATAGATCTTGAAGACTTGCAAAAGCACGACATGATTTATATGACGGTAGCAAGCCAAGTGCCGAATCATGCGGCCATCTATTTAGGCGATGGCGTGATAGGCCATCATCAAGTAAACAGATTATCAAGTCGTGATGTTTATGGCGGTTGGTTTCAAAAAATAACAACACACATTATGAGGCATAAAGAAGTATGAGAACAATTATGCTCTACGGTTTTCTTGGCGACAAATATGGCCGAGTTCATCATTATGAAGTGTCAAATGTTGCTGAAGCTGTGCGGGCCATGTGCGCCACGCTAGATGGTTTTAGACAAGCTATTGTTGATGGTGGGTATTACAAGGTTTTGCTGGGCGGTAAAGACCGACAAGGCGAAGATAACTTAAACTATCCATCGTCAGAAAAAGAAAGCATCAGGATCATTCCTGTTATTGCGGGATCGGGTGGTGTGGGAAAAATTATTCTAGGAGCGGCTTTAATTGTGGCCAGTATCTACGTACCAGCTTTGGGAGCGACCATTGGCAGCACAGGGGTCACCTTTGCAAGCGTGGTGGGTAAGATCGGTTTCTCTTTGATTTTGGGTGGTGTATCGCAGCTGTTATTCAAGCCGCCACAACCACCAAAATCAACAGAAAGGCCAGAAAACAGACCTTCCTTTATATTTAATGGGGCTGTCAACACGTCAAGACAGGGCGGTGCCGTACCTATTGCTTTTGGCGAAATAATCACCGGATCGCAGGTTATCGGTGCGGGCCTAGATGCTCAGGACATTCCAGCATGAATGATATCGTTAGAGGTTCAGGCGGCGGCGGCAAATCAGGCGGCGGCGGTGGTCGTGTTGCGGTTGAAGCTAAAGATACACTGCGATCTAAACAGTATGCACGGGTACTTGATTTAGTCTCTGAAGGCGAGATTRACGGATTAGTTAACGGGCTTCAATCTGTTTATTTTGACGGAACACCGGTACAARATTCGGACGGTTCATTTAATTTTCAAGATGTCATTTTTGACAGCAGAAATGGTACGCAATCTCAAGACTACATTGAARATATTCCAGCGGTAGAGGCTGAAACGGCGGTATCGGTTGAAATAACAAAAGCTGTACCCGTTGTTAGAACAATTAATAATGCTGAGACTGATTCAGTTAGGATCACGGTATCTGTGCCAAGGCTAAGTAGGCAGGATACCAAAACAGGCGATGTAAATGGTACTAGTGTCAGCGTTCAGATTGAAGTTCAAAGCAATGGTGGCGGTTATGTGGCCGAGAGATTATCCGCCTACACCTTTAACTTAAGCGCGTCTGGTTCTGGCGAGGTTTCTAGTGTTGCAGAGGATATCAGATCAGCTTCTTTAACCGTTGGATGGGTAGGCAATAATACAAGTAGGGCGGTACAAACCGCACAAGCTTTAGTTGAGTATCGAGAGGTGGGAGCTGGTACGTGGTTGACATTGTCCTCTCTTGATTTTTCAGGTAAAAGAACAGTTGCGCCCGCGCCTACGCAGACCATATTTGGCAACGTCCCCGTTGTTGTTAGTCAGCCATTTGCCCATCTGATAAAAACCTATCGTCCAGCGTCTCAATCCAGATCGGTTAACTTCTTAGCGCCGACAGATGGTGCGTATGAATTTAAGGTGACTAAAACATCGGGTGGTGGCGGTGTCGGTATTTCAGGTAATGCAAGTGGTTGGCTTGGTTATGACACTATTTCAGGCAAAGCATCTAGTCGTTATCAGCGATCTTATTTGGTCAAACTATCAGGCGAAGCCCCTTATGATGTTCGATTGACCAGGATCACGGCAGATAGCACCAAGCAATCCCTTCAAAACCAAACATGGTGGGACAGTTTCACTGAAATTGTAGATGCAAAATTCACCTATCCTAATAGCGCTTTATTTGCTGTTAGCGTTGATGCCGAGCACTTCAAGGGTATTCCTGTTCGCGGCTATCATATTCGCGGTATTAAAGTGCAGATCCCTAGTAATTATGACCCTTTAACGCGGGTTTATACGGGTGTGTGGGATGGCACGTTCCAAACGGCATGGTCTAACAATCCTGCGTGGTGTTTTTACGATATTTGCGCTAATGAACGGTACGGCTTAGGGGCATTTTTATCAGCAAGTCAGATAGATAAATGGGCGTTATACACTATTGCCCAATATTGTGACGTGATGGTTGACGATGGCTTTGGTAGTGATGAACCTCGATTTACCTTTAATGCTTATTTTCAAGAAAGAGAAGAGGCTTTTCTTGTTTTACAATCAATGGCCAGCGCTTTTAGGGCGATGACTTATTGGGCGGGTGGTGGCATCACTGCTGTTCAGGACGCGCCTAGTGATCCGGTTGCTATTTTTACTGATGCCAACGTTATTGATGGTGTATTTAATTATTCAGGCTCAAGTTTAAAGACACGACATACCGTGGCATTGGTGACATGGAATGATCCAGAAGAACTATACAAGCAGGTTATTGAGTACGTAGCTGATGATGATGGCATTGAAAAATATGGCGTTATCCAAACGAGTGTAACGGCGGTTGGCTGTACATCAAGAGGCCAAGCGCATCGGTTTGGCAGGGCGATCCTTTACGGTGAGCGAATGGAGACTGAAACAGTGTCATTTGCTTGTGGATTGGATGGTAATTTGGTCAATGTTGGCGAAGTGATAAGCACCTCAGATCCTGTGCGTGCTGGTGTGCGGATGGGCGGTAGAATAACAGCGGCGACTATTAATCAAATCACATTAGATCAAGATATTTCGTTTGATAGTTCAAGTGTTTATACCCTGTGGGTAACACTGCCTGATGGGGCGGTTGAAAGTCGGACAGTATTGAACTCCACTATGGTCGCCAGTGTGATTGATTTAGCTACTGATTTGTCCGATATACCACTCGATAATTCGGTCTGGGTGTTGGGCGCGTCATCATTAGAGCTTGAGTCGTGGCGCGTACTAAGCGTTAAAGAAGTGGATGATTTTAATATCGAGATCACGGCACTTGAATATCGATCAGATAAATATTTGGCTATTGAGCAAGATCTTATTTTAGATCCTAAAATCACATCAATATTAGAATCTAATCCATCAACCCCGACAGACTTATTGCTGACAGAAGAGTTGTATATGATTAATTCTTCAATTGTCGGCACTCGGATCAATGTGAGCTGGACGGGAACAGCTAATCATTACGAGGTGCAATGGCGTAGAGAAGAGGGTAATTGGCAGAAAATTACTTCATCAGGCAATTCTATTGATTTAGAGCCTGTGACTGCTGGAAATTACGAGTTTAATATTATATCGGTTGATGCTTTAGGCGCTAAATCAGGATCGACGACCGACACTTTGACAGTGCTGGCGTTGGGGATTATACCGGCAGATGTGACAGGCTTTAATATGATGGCGGTTGCAGGTAACGCGCATTTCTCTGTTGATATGGCAGTAGATTTGGACGTGTTAATTGGTGGTAGTTTAAAGATCCGTCATACAGCGGAAACGGTATCACCGGATTGGTCTAGCGCGGTTGATATTGGCAATAATATTTCTGGGGGGGCTACTTCGTTTGTGCTGCCATTGGTTGTCGGTACTTACATGGCCAAATGGATTGATTCGACCGGCAACCCCAGCGACACAGCTGCAACATTAACAACTAATGCCGCCAGTGTATTGGCGCTGAATTTTAAAGAAACAGTGACAGAAGATCCTAGTTTTTCTGGGGTCAAATCAAATGTCCAGCTAGATGGTGGCGGCAATTTAATACTAACTGACACGTCATTATCAGRAATATATACCTTTGCTAATGCCGTTGACTTAGGCACGGTGCAGACATCAAGACTTACTGCTAATTTAGTGAGCGCTGGTTTTGATCAAGGTGATTTAATTGACGATAGATTAGATCTTGATACCTGGTCAAGCGTGGATGGTGACGTGATAGATGATGCCTACGCTTCAATAGAAGTGCGCGAGTCAGATGACAGCGTCTCTTTCGAGGCGTGGAAGCCCTTTGTGATCGGTGATTACACCGCGAGGGCGTTTGAGTTTAGATGCTTACTATCAACCGACACTGACACGCATAACGTAGCAGTCACTAATTTATCCGTCACTGTAGATATGCCAGATCGGGACGAGTCGGCCAGTGGCATTGTTAGTGGCGCAGCAGTTAAATCTATTGATTATGGCCTAGCCTATACATCACAAGTGGTGATAGGTATCACCGTGCTTAACATGGCAACAGGTGATTATTACCAGATCACAAATAACGACTTAACAGGGTTTGACATTACGTTTAAAAATTCATCTGGTACAGCCATTTCCAGAACATTTGATTATATTTGTAGGGGTTATTAATGAGCCAAAACGACTTAAATATTGCTAATCAGAGTGGTGCGTCATTTAGGGCTGATCTGAATAATGCTTTACCCGCCATATCAAGTTTATCGGCTGGCGCTACAGAGCCGCCGGTAATGTTTGCTTATATGTGGTGGGCGGATACAACGTCCGGCAATCTCAAACAGCGTAATGCAGCCAATACGGCTTGGGTGGTCAAGTTTAAGCTTGACCAAGCCTATAATAATGTTGAGAACACAGCGGATGTTGACAAGGTAGTTAGCTCTGCGACTCAAACGTTGATCGATGGAAAAGAAGCTACAGATACTAAAATAGTCAGAGTCGCAAGCGGCACTTTGAGTTTATGGACGGGGACGCAAACCGCATATGATGCTTTAACACCTAATGCTAATACGCTTTATTTTATCGAAGCCTGATAATGTCTATTTTTAAAGATGTCTCAGAGGTTGGCGACATATACAAAGGTACGACTGAGATCGTAGCAGTGTACAAAGGATCTAACTTACTTTACACCTCAAAATTTGTTTTTCAAATGACGGTCTTAGTAGATCGTAACGAGATCAACGTTTACAACGAAGCGGTTGCCGCAGGATGGGATCAGACTACCAAGCTTGATGCGACGATTGTTGTTGAAACAGGTATCACCGTAGCTTCTAGTTCTATCGGAACGCCAGCCTTTATGACCGGCAACAGTTTCCCAGTGGGATCAACAATTGCACTGGTAAATGGTGGCGTTATTGTCGGTCGAGGTGGTGTGGGTGGTTATGCTTCGGCAGGAAATCCAGCGGGCGGCAGTATATACGCTGAATACCCTATCACCATTACTAATAACAATCGTATTGCCGGCGGTGGTGGTGGTGGCGGTGGTGCGATTGGCCCTACCGTTTTAGTACAGCTTCCTAATACATTTGTTACCGCTTACGCGGGCGGTGGTGGCGGTGCCAATAACGGGCCGTCTGTTGGTGCGGGTGGTTACGCTGGATCTGCTACAGCAGGCGGAGGTTCGTACACTGTAACTTCTTCGGGGAGTGGCGCTTCCAAGGCTAGAGGCGGCATCGGTGGAGCCTATGGCTCAAACGGGGGGGCAGGCATTACAGGTAATTATAAAGGCCCAGGCGGTGCGGGTGGCTACGCAATATCARGCGATAGCTTCATCACATGGGTAGCGACGGGCACGCGCAATGGTTCGATCACATAAGGTAAAAACATGGCTTACACAATAAGAAGTTTTAACTCAATAACAGGTCAAATATCGGTTGAATTTGATGGCGGCCAAGTTTACGAGCTTGAAGTGCCCATTCAGAATGGCGCTTATTATAATGGCCAAACATTAATTGATTATATTAACTCGTATGATCCTTTAGCTTACAACGGTCGTGTAATTGCTTTGGCGGCTAATCCGTCAGGCGGTGACAGTATTGCTTCATTGGTAGATCCTTTACCAGCTGTGCTGGTTTATCAGACACAATTTTCAAGCAATAATTTTTTAGATAAATTTACAGCTGATGAACAGGTGGCGGTGTTGTCGGCAACGCTGGTCAATATACCCCTGAAGTTGTTTTACGATAAAATGTTAGCTGCTGATTATGTTGATATTGAAGATCTAAACACCATTGGGGGGCTAGCCGCCTTGGTAGCTGCCTCCCTTTTAACTGAGGCTAGAAAAATAGAAATATTAACACCGGTACTGATTTCTTGATTGAGATGTTTTAAACAAAATACTGACCGCTTAGATGCGGTTTTTTTACGGGTGAAACAAATGAAACTATTACAAAAAGTTAAGCAGTTTTTAAGCGGGTATATTGCCCGTTTTTTTATGAAGCACCCAAAGATTGAATTGTTCTTACTGCAAGTAAAGCAGGTGCTTATTGCGGTTGATCAGTTATTAAATACCTTGTTGGGCTTGATATTTGTTTTTACTGTCGGCGTTATTTCGTGGGCCGATGAAACTGTATCTGCCAAGGCTTACAGGCTGAGAGATAGCAGTAAGGGATGGTATCGAGCAATGCGTGTATTTAATGCCATTTTCTTCTGGCAGACAGATCATTGTAAGACTGCTTTTATGAGCGAGCTGAAGCGCGAGCATCTGCCAGTAGTGTATCGTAATTTATAAAAAGGAAATATCATGAAAAAAATATTATTAACGTTATTGTTACTACTAACAAGCAATGTCTTTGCCCAAAATTACTACGTCTGTGACACAGGTGATGACAGTAGTAATGGTTCAGAAGCTGCCCCATTTAAGACATTCCCCAAGGGTRTTAAGCAGTTCAATAAAATGGAGGCGGGCGGTAGCTTGTTATTTTGTCGAGGCGGAGAGTTTCCAACAGCTGACAAGTATCTAGCTGTTTTCAATCCAAAATGTAGCGCATCCGCACTGTGTACTATTGCTGACTATGGCGATGAATCAAAGGATAGACCTTATATTGTTCCCCAAAGTGTYGAAGCAGGTTTTCTTTTTATGGATGGTGGCGCTGCTGATCAAGATGGTGGCTATGTTATAAGAAATCTTGTTTTAAATTCTAATAACACTACTCGATTTGGATTTAGAATACTTAATGATGTTGACGATCTTCTCATTGATAATGTTCAACTTGAAGGCTTTGAAATTGGCATTTATCTAGGTGCTGCAGGGGCGACAAATCCTGGTGCCAATCAAATTAGTGAAAGAATTGTGTTAAGAAATTCACAAATAATAAATAACAGTGGCCAAGGCTGGTTAGGTGGAGGAGATGATGTTTTAATTGAGAACAATTTATTTGAAAATAATGGCTCACATGCAATATTTGACCATAATATCTATCTCAACAGCCCTATTCATCAACTTCCTGTGACTAATATGACGATTAGAGGAAATACAATATATAAGTCTACTCAGGTAGATGGAAAATGTATGGGTACATCATTGGTTGCTCATGGACAAATAAATAACCTTACTATTGAAAATAATATAGTAAAAGAAGATAAAGGTGCGGCGGGTGCAAATTGTTGGGGAATTAGTGTTGATCCTGGTTACACGGATCAAGAGTTTTTTAATAATGTCGTTATTAAGGGTAACACTGTCATTAATATGGGGGGAGTTGCAATAGGCTGTGCTTCTTGTAATGGTGCTGTGATTGAGAACAACAATATCATTGATGAAGCCGAGCTTCTTTATTATGGTATCAGTGTACCAGTTAGGTCTGAGGATAATGTTAAATCTAAAAATGTAAAAATTTCGAATAATACTATTATTATCTCTCATGATGGCACAAATGGTGTAAATGTAAGTGGTGTCAATGTATTTACGGTAAAAAATAACAGTATTAGCTTACCTGAAAGTTCTACAGCAGCATGTATTCGGAAGATAGGTGCTAATGCCAACATTGATATATCGTCAAATATATGTTCCCAGCACACCTCTATTACATTTACAGATACAACGACAATAGATGCTCAACAAGCAGCAGCAGAAGCAGCGGCTCAACAAGCAGCTGAAGAAGCAGCGGCTCAACAAGCAGCTGAAGAAGCAGCAGCGCAACAAGCAGCAGCAGAAGCAGCAGCGCAACAAGCAGCAGCAGAAGCAGCAGCTCAACAAGCAACAGATGCGGCGGCTCAACAAGCAGCAGCAGATGCAGCAGCGCAACAAGCGGCAGCAGAAGCAGCAGCGCAACAAGCAGCAGCAGAAGCAGCAGATCAACAAGCAGCAGAAGAAGCGGCTCAACAAGCAGCGGCAGCGGAATTGGCGGCTCAACAAGCAGCAGCAGAAGCAGAAGCAGCGGCTCAACAAGCAGCAGCAGAAGCAGCAGCGACTACCTATAGTGATTATTCAAAACTATCAATGGAATATAAACGCTCAACGGAAGGAAGAGAAGCTCGAAGAGAAGCTAGACGTACACTTAGTAAGCAAAGAAGATCATCACTAGGTTCAACATCTTTATCCGATGTGAGAACTGCTGGAGTGATTGATTATTCATCAGTTGATTCACGTAATTGTAGAGCTTCTTCAGCAACTGGAAGATGCCTTATGTATTAAATTATTAAATTATTCTAATGTTAAAAAAAGCCTTGAAGTTTTTCTGGGCTTTTTTTTTTCTTTATAATACAGTAATATATTAATGTATTATAAACCATATTATAGTTTAAACTTTAGTGTAATGTTTGAGTGGGAAAATGTTTTGACTAAAATCATACTTTTTGTTTTGTCTGAGATAAATAATGCCTGAGAATATAAGAGCGTTAATCGTTATATTAATTTTGGGTTCAGTTATTTTATTTTATTTTAGATCAATAGCTGTCAAACATGGTTTTGCTAACGATCATCGTGCTTTCTCATCACTTTGGTACACCATAACAATTGCAAGTGGAATTACGGGTGATTTTTGGGCATTTCTTCTCTTAGTAACAGTATTTTTTAGTGTCTCTCCAGCACTAAAACAAAATAGTAAAGTTATCTCTACCTATATACTCTTAGCTTTGATAGTACCGCCAGTCGCTATAAAAATTCCTGGCGTAATGGGGATAAATCATTTTGGGTATATGAGTTGGTATAGATATCTAATACTTATTCTACTTGTCCCATACTTTTTTAAAACAATCCAAAAGCCTGATTTTAAATGGTTTAATCATTACCCAGATAAATATGTTGTATTGTTTTGTACTGTAGTTTTAGTCTTAGAAGCAATAAGAACTCCAAGCCCCACAGATATGGTAAGAATATCTATGTTTAGAATTCTTGATTTTATCGTACCGTATTATTCTATTAGTAGAGGGCTGAAAAGCACACAAGATATAAGAAAAGTACTTTTTTTCTTCTGTGTCATTATGTGTATTGCCTCATTGGTAGCCATGTTTGAAGCAACAAGATCGTGGCACCTTTATACTAGTATTTCTGAATCTTTAGAGCATACAATAAAGACAGTAACAGACTATAAGTATCGTGCAGGCTTTCTTAGAGCGGGCACACTTTATGGGCCAATACCTTCAGGTGGTCTTCTTGCCGTAGGATTTTTAATATTTTATTTCTTTTTTCCAAAAGAAAGAAGTTTTAAAATATTATCCCTTTTTATGTTGATGGGCATAGGTATACTTGCGACTCTTTCAAGAGGACCATGGGTAGCCTTTATTATTGCATTATGTCTTTTTGTGATTTTGCAAAAAAAGGTAATGAAATTAATCGTGGGAGTATTATTTTTAACACCATTAGTTTTGGTTAGTCCCATAGGCGATGATTTTTTAGCACTTTTACCTGGTGTAGGAACTGACAAAGAAGGAACAATTCACTATCGACAAGACCTGCTTGAAACCTCAATAGGTGTTATTGAAGAAAATCCTTTGTTTGGATCGCGTCACTTTATGGACAATCCCAAAATGCAGCATTTGATACAAGGTGAGGGCATCATTGATATAGTGAATACTTATTTGCAAATCGCACTATGGTATGGACTCATAGCACTTGCTTCTTTTATTGCTTTACTTATCTTCCCAGCATTAAAGCTGTACTCCTTATCTAGGATGAAGAATAGAACAATATTAGAACGTGACCTTTGTCATTTATTTATCGCAATGATAATGGTTATGGTTGTAACGATTGCGACTGTGAGTTCATTAGGGGCTGGAGGAGCATTAGCTTTTGTTACATGGACATTAGTTGCTATGAGCTCAGCATATATCAGGATACTAACCACACAGAATAAACAAAAAGATAAAGTAATCGTACAGTCTAATGAGCCAAAGCTTAAATAATGAGTGATAAAAAATTACTGATCACTGCCAGTTTATGGGTCGTTGGTGCTTTTGGTTTAAGTCAAATAATTCGACTAGTAGGAAATCTGGTTGTGACGAGGCTGTTAGAACCCGAGATGTTTGGCATTATGGCGATTGCTTTTGTTGTGATGCACGGTTTAGCCATGTTTTCTGATTTAGGGTTATGGGCATTTATTGTTCGACATAAGACGGGGACAGATCAGCGAGTGCTTGATACTGTGTGGAGTATGCAGTTAGTTCGAGGCTGGATAATGTTTATTGTTTTAGTCTTTTCTGTACTCTTTTTTTCCATGCTAAAAAGTTATTCAAATATAGAGTTTAGCGGTGTTTATGGGCAAGAGGTTCTACCGTTGATCATTATTATTGTTGGTTTTACAGCCGTTATTAATGGCTACAAAACAATGGCTCCGGCTATATTAAGCAGAGAGCTTAAAAGAGGGAGGCTAGAGCTGATTGATTTAGCATCACAATTTTTTGGTGTTGCTGCGATGTTAATTTGGGCATGGTTCAGCCCCTCAATTTGGTCATTAGTTTCTGCAGGTATTTTTACTTCCGTAATAAGTGTGACTCTCACGTATAAGATATTTTCACATCGGAATAAATTTGTTTGGGATAAAAAAATTGTAAATGAAGTATTCCATTTTGGAAAATGGATTTTTATAGCATCTGTGTTGACATATATTGCACAGCAAGGTGACAGACTCTTTTTTGGAGCAACTATTTCAGCTGCACAACTCGGTATTTATAGCATTGCATTTATGTTAGCAAGTACAGTTATTAATATCGCACAACAATTAACCAGCAAAATTTTATTTCCTGCTTTTAGTAAGGCAGTTAATGATAATCACCGACGGCTAAAAACAGTTTATTATAAAGCGAGGGTGAAGCTAGACTTTGCTGTTTATATGTCGGCAGGGATGTTATATGTTATTGCGCCAACACTGATTAACATACTGTATGATGAGAGGTATATTAATGCTGGTTGGATGTTGCAGATATTAACTATTTTAATAGTTGGAACATCAATTACCTCTGTTGCTCAAGAGAGCCTTACAGCTTTAGGCCTCACTAAGGTGAGGATGCAGGTTATGTTAATTCGAAGCTTAGGTTTATTAGTAGGATTACCTCTCCTTTTTAACCTTTATGGTTTTGAAGGAGCAATTTGGGCTGTAGCCTTAAATCCATGGCTTGGATTACCTATGATTTATTGGAAACAACATAATAATGACTTACTATCATGGATCGGTGAAATAAAAATGATACCGACACTTATTATTGGCTATTTTCTTGGCTTGGCTCTGATTAACTTATGAACAAGGAGCATTCAAATTGCAGTTGACGATTTGTGCAAATAAAGGCAAGAATTGTTGTGAATAAAAGCATAAATCTCAGTGTTTTGATGCCTGTTTATAATGCAGAATTATATTTGGCAGTTGCAGTTGAAAGTATTTTAAACCAATCTTTTTCTGATTTTGACTTCATTATTATTGATGATGGTTCAACTGATGGATCGTTGGATATATTGCAAAAATATGCTAAACAAGATGATAGAATCAGGTTAGTTTCGAGAGAAAATAAAGGTATTGTTGAAACGCTTAATGAAGGCCTAGCGATGATAGATACCGAGTTTGTCGCTAGAATGGATGCTGATGATATTGCTTCACTAGATAGGTTAGAAAAACAAGTTGACTACCTGAATAAAAATCAACAATGTTTACTACTTGGTTCTCGCGTCACCATTATTGATAGTGATGGCGACGATATTCGTGAAATGGGTAGTTTTTTCTCAAATAAAGAAATCTATGAAGGTTTTTTGGCTTGTAAAGGCCAATTAATCTACCACCCAACAATTGTTTTTCGTAATAGTGTGATAAAAACGATTGGAGGATATAGAGACAAATATCCCTACCTTGAAGATTTAGATCTGTTTTTACGTGTAGCAGAAGTGGGCGAGATTCAAAATTTAAATGCCCCATTACTTAAATACAGAGAGCATTTAACAAAAATAGGCCATTTACATGGCTTGCAGCAGCATGAAAATTYACATAAATTAATGGCTGAAGCGATGGAACGAAGAGGGCAAGAGTATCACCAAGATCTTAAGGTATCATCTTTACAAAATATGACCGTTACTGAGAGGTTTAGTATATGGGGATGGTGGGCTTTGCAAGCTGGTAATATAAAGACGGCTCGGAAATATGCACGAAAAGTACTTTTACGAAAGCCAATATCACGTAATAGTTGGAATTTATTATTATGTAGCATCAGAGGGTATTGATGGTGGCAGAATTGAATTTTAAGCAATTTAGTCTGGAATTTTAAGCTATGGATAATTCTATACAGCTTAGTGTGTTAATGACTGTATATAATGCTGAGCTGTATCTGAATGAGGCAGTTGAGAGTATTTTAAATCAATCCTATAGTGATTTTGAGTTTATTATTATTAATGATGGCTCAACAGATAGTTCGTTAAGTATCTTGAAAAATTATGCTCAGCTAGATAAACGGATAAAGCTTATTACAAGAGAAAATAAAGGGATTGTTGCTAGCCGGAATGAGTTGCTATATATGGCTTCTGGTAAGTATATTGCTATTATGGATTCTGATGATATTTCTCACCCACAAAGGCTTCAAAAACAATTAGCATTTTTGTCGAAAAATGAGGAGTATTATATCGTTGGATGCCAGGATTTATTAATAGATCCAGAAGGATTGGCAATTAAAACGATTAATAATAAATACCAGCATGAGGAAGTAGACGCTGCGAATTTAAGGTTTGATGAATTTCAAACCTTAAATGCTTATATGACTATAACTAAAGAGTTGTTAAATATTGGTGGCTATCGAAATAAGGTTATTTACGCAGAAGATAGAGATGTATTTTTGCGGATGGCTGAGGTGGGTAAGGTCAGCGTTTTTCCAGAGGTTCTTTATTCTTATCGACAACACTATACAAATATCTGTGTAGAAAAACGTGTTGAAATAAAACAGAGTGTACAGACTGTTGTACAGGATGCGTATAAGAGGAGAGGTTTAACCTTTGTCCGAGATAAAGATGATAGTTGTGAACAAGATGTTGTTATCAAAGATCAATTTAGAGCATGGGCATGGTGGTCATTAGAGGCGGGTAATACTAGAACTGCATTAAAGTACACGCGGAAACTGTTAATGCGAACCCCTTTTTCTTTGAGTAGCTGGCAATTATTACTCTGTGTTATGAGAGGATATTGAATTTGGCTAAAAAACACTTGTCAGTTGTTTATGTTTCACCAGGCTGGCCTTTGAGTAATTTTCCTAATGGGATAGTAACGTACATTCAGAACTTATTACCTAGCTTAAGTGATGATATCTGTGCAGATGTGCTTGCACACCAGGTTGGGAATGATATTTTTGATGAGTCAGTCGTGGATTTATCAAAAATTGTACTAGACGAGAATATTGTTACTAGATTAATTAGTAAAATATTGTATAGAATAAAAACACAATATGTTGAACAGCAGCTATGCCAACATCGATGGGTAAAACTAAGTAAGCAAATTGTTGCTGGAATTGAAAGCCTTGAAAAACAGCCAAATTTAATTGAGATTGAGGAAACATTTGGTCTCACAAAAGGGCTAGTAGCTGCTACAGATATACCAATCATTACTAGATTACATGGCCCGTGGTTTACTCATGGGCCAAATGTGAATATTAGCACTCAAACGGATTATTATCCCCGAGTAAAGGCAGAAGGTCTTGGTATAAAAGCTTCTCACGGCGTGTCAGCACCAAGCCATGATGTGTTAGAACGAGTACGAGAGTATTATAATATTGCATTACCTGACGCAGCCGTTATTCCTAACCCTGTATTGCCTGTACATCAAGACTTACAATGGGCTTATCGCTCTGAAGTAAGACCAACAGTACTCTTTGTGGGGAGGTTTGAAGGTCAAAAAGGTGGTGATCTAGCAGTAGACTCTTTTCGTATTATGGCACAATATAATAAAGAGATAGAGCTATTATTTGTTGGGCCAGATAGTGGCATATTCATTGATCATCAGAAGTTCTCTTTTCAGCAATATGTTGATAAATTTATAGCTGAAACACACATAAAAAATCGTATCCATTTTCTGGGCCATTGTAGCAGTGAACATATTGCTTCGTTAAGACGAAGTTCAACAGTCACAATAATGACATCACGATATGAAACATTTTCTATTTCTTTGGCAGAAGCATTAGCAACGGGGAGCCCTGTAGTAGCATCTAATGTAGGTGCTATAAAAGAACTTGTGACAGATGGGTTTAATGGTGTATTAGCTGAGCCAGAATCAGCTGAGAGTATTGCTGAAAAAGTGATAGCACTTATTTGTGACTCAGATCATATGCAAATGTTGTCAGACAATGCAATAGTGGACAGTCGAGAGAGGTTTTCTCCCGAAGTTGTAGCTAAACAAACGATAAAATTCTATCGATCTGTTTTAAATGGTTGCTAAATATATTTTATAGAGGGTGTGTGGTATGGAGTTAATAAATCCGATCGATCATGAAAAATTTAAGAAAGACCTTCAGTCGGCTGAGCCTTTTCCTTATTTCTGCATTGATAATTTTCTTGACGAGGATTTTGCAAATGATGTTTATGAAGCCTTTCCTACCTATCAAGAAGCTCAAGAATTAGGTCAAGAATTTGCTGCTGTTAATGAAAAAAGAAAAATACAGATCACTGATTCTAAAAAGTTTGCACCCGCAATGAAAAAGCTCCATGATTTATTTGCTTCAAAAGAATATACTGAAATGTGGTCAGATTTGACCGGTATACCTAATCTAGTAGCTGATCCAGAGTTAATTGGTGGTGGTATACATGAAACCAATTCTGGCGGGCATCTTGATGTGCATGTAGATTTCAATTATAACGAAAATAATCAGATGTTCAGGCGTTTAAATATACTTATCTATTTCAATAAGGATTGGAAAGAAGAGTATGGAGGCTATCTCGATGTTTGGGATAAAGATGTTAAGAAATGTTATGGTGAATTTGAACCTAAATTTAATCGTGCATGTGGATTTTTGACTAGTGAAGAGAGCTTCCACGGTGTGACACCATTGACATGCCCTCCGCACATTATGCGGAAGTCTTTTGCAACGTATTTTTATACTAAAGATCCGAGCACTGGTTGGACAGGTGAAGGCTGGACCGGTGAAAAGCATTCCACTATTTTTAGAGCAAGGCCTGATGAATGGATTAAGGCTGGGATACAAATGCCAATAGAAACAGGCATTCGTAGCACAAAAAAAGCGATAAGAAGTATAAAAGATACTGTTAAATCAATACTTAAGTAATAAATATTTGTCAGATTTAGTGGTTTATTGTCATTAGTCTTGAACTTGCAATTTAAGGGGCAATTGTGAAGGTATTGAATAATCGTATTAATCTTTGTTATTGGGACAATAATGGCGGACTAAGCCTTGATGCTAAAATTTTAGATGAAGTTTTAACAAGTAATGGTTTTGATATTTTTCATAATGGATGGCTAAAAAATGGTTCTGTATTAAATAGGCTTAGGTGGAAAGTACAAAGATCTTGCTTAAGTGTATTAGCTAAGATTGGCATAAAAAAATTCACTGTCAACATATATTTAGAAGAGATTAGACCAAGAAATCTTTCTATTGCTAAAAAAAATATCATGATCCCAAATTTGGAATGGTTGCATAAAGAAACGTATGCGCTATTTCCAAGAATGGATTTATTTGTTTGTAAAACAGCCAGTGCAAAAACTTTTTGTGATGAAAAGAATTTCCCTGCAGTATTTACTAGCTTTACAACACGCAGTCCTTACGAGCCACAATTCAAGCAAAAGCCAAATAGTTTTGCCCATATTGCCGGAAAGAGTGAAACAAAAGGCACTGTGCCCTTGGCTGAATTATGGTCAAGGCATCCTGAGTGGCCGAAGCTGACAATTTTGATTAGTCCGTCCCACTACTCTGATAGTTCTAGCCCTAAAACACTCAAACATCTTGAAACAGAGAATCTTGAAATTATTGAAGAATATGTAGATTTTGATGTGTTGAGGCAACTACAAAATGAGACTGAAATACACCTATGTTTATCTGAAGCGGAAGGATTTGGTCACTATATTTGTGAGCCAATGAGCAGTAATGCAATTGTGGTGACTGTGGATGGGTACCCTATGAATGAGCTAATACAACCTGATAGGGGAGTGTTGGTAAAATCTAGCTTTGATGAGCCGTTACGATATGCAAGACGTTATCTCTTTGATGATGATGATCTTGAACAGAAAATTGACAGTTTGATCAAGATGCCACAATCTGAAAAAGATCAAATGAAAGCCAACGCAAAAAAATGGTTCATCAAGAATGATGCTTTTTTTCGGCAGTCGATAGTTGAAGCTGTGCAAAGTTGTATTTAGTTAATTTGTAGCTTGATAATTTACAGCTTATCAACGTCATCGCTTGGTTAAATATTCATCAACATCTACTATTTCACCTCGGCGATTTATACTATACCTTTTAGATTGATGAAATTCTGAGGAAGATAAATCATATTGTTTTTTATAATAATTTTCATCATAAATGCCCGATAATCCTAAAATTGTGTGCGATATATTATCGTGGCTTACCAGCTTGTTTTTATGACCTAACATCGAGTCTACTTTAGTTGTATGAACGTTATAAAAGCTTGAGTTGGCAGCAAAAAACAAAGGAACCTTTATTTCATATTCAGTCATTTCTTTAATGGCATGCAAGTAATTTCTATCACCTAGATCATTTAAATTTTCACCGTGATCAGAGGTATACAGTAAGCATATTGGTCGTTCGCTTTGTGCCATAATATCTAACACTTGACCAATGATATGGTCGGTATATCGTATGGAATTATCATAAGTATCAACTCTATAATCTCCACCAGAGAAGGATGAAAAATCATTTGGATAGCGTTGCTCATATTTCCAGTGGCTTCCCATAAGGTGGACCACCATAAACATAGAATTTGAATTTTCTAGAGCAGCTTCTTTGATCTTAGGAATTAAATCAACATCATACCCTCGGGTTTCATCACTCTCACTTAAATAAGTTAATTCGCTCATGTTATTAAGAATTAAAGCAATAATATCGTTGTTTCTACCTGCTGTTTCTTGATTGGATAACAGCTTGGTTTGAAAACCAACATCATTAAATATATGGGGTAAGGTGGGGCTTTTACTGAGGCTGCTATACTCGTTAGTATTTGTAGTTGATAATAATAACGGTACAGAAAGTCTAGTTGAAACACCCGAAGATACGGTGTCATATATTGCTGCTTTTATTTCTTCACTATTAATAGCTTTTTGTATGTTTGGAGTAGTATCTCGGTGATATCCATACACTGACATAGATTGTTTTCTAGCTGTTTCACCAATCATCAATATGCATAGGTCACCAGTGTTTTTGTTTTCATTAACACCTTGAAAAGAATAGTTTATCTTATTAAACTCTTTTTTGAATAACACAATTTCTTTGTAGTAACCTTTAAGATAGAAAGGGATACTAAGAGGATATGTTTTGTACAAAGTATCTCTACTGTACATATAGAGTAAGTTTAGACCGATGATACCTAAAACTATCATCAAAATAGCGCTTTTTCGTGTTGAATAGAAAGAGACATTATCCTTATTTTGAGGTTTTAATAAACGAAAATAAATAATTGCAAAGATGACTAATAAGACAGATAAAGGAACAAGAAAAAAGTAAGAGGAAAAGAGCTCAATAGCTTCGTTATAACTGGTATTACTAATAGCTGCAAATACTTCATATTCAATATTCTCATGAGTGACAATTGAATATGCAGAAACAACTAATGAGATTAGCAGAGGGATGGCTAAATAAGTAAGCCGTAATTTTAACAATGAGACGATTCCAATAGTAATGAATGACCAGAATATAAACAGGATAATGCGATTAGCTTTATATGCTATCCATTTATGGTTTTCAAAATCAAAAAAACTAAGTCCTGTATAAAATATTTGTAAAAGTATTGGTAGAAGCAGTAAAACAGTAATCCAAAATAATCTGTTTTTGTATAATCTAGTAGAATTATTCATGGGTGTTTTTCCAGTGACTATTGATTGGTTTATCATTATTATTAGCGATAATATGTAAAAAAATAGCGACATGCTTTAGTTATAATTTACATTATTAAATACATTGGTATCTTTGTTGGTAAACATACCACGAAACTGATTTATTATACTGTTACTTGGTCGCGATATTGAATATACTTAGCAGTATTCATATACACAAAGAGTCATGACTATCAATAAACAGCGATTACTAGTTGTCATTGTCAACTACAAGACATCAGAACTTGTATGTAGCATGCTCAGCAATCTAACTTCTCAGCTTGATCCGACTATTGATAAAGTATGTATCGTAGATAATGATTCAGCTGATAATTCTGCTGAAAAGCTTGCCCAACATATTACGGATAATCATCTACAGCATTTTGTTGAACTCATTGCTTCAGAGCATAACGGTGGCTTTTCTTATGGTAATAATTTAGCTATCCGACCTGCTTTTAATGATCCAATACAGTCACCAGATTTTTACTTATTGCTCAATCCAGATACGATAGTGACTGCTAGCGCCATTTCTGAGCTACTTGAGTTTATGAATAAGCATCCACAGGCAGGCATTGCTGGAAGCCAACTCGAAGAACCAGACGGTACAATTCAAGGTTCTTTTTTTCGATTTCATAGTATCCTCAGTGAACTAAATTCAAGCCTGCATCTTGGTATTATTAGTCGGTTGCTCTCTAAGTGGACAATATCACCAGAAATGGTGAAGGATGAGTGTTTAACTGATTGGGTCGCTGGTGCAAGCATGATGATACGCCGTAAAGTCTTTGAAGATATTGGTTTGATGGATGAGCATTATTTTTTATACTTTGAAGAAACAGATTTTTGTCTACAAGCTAAAAGGAAAGGTTGGCAATGTTGGTATGTCCCACAGAGCCGAGTAGTACACCTCGTTGGACAAAGCACGGGTGTAGTAAGTGGGAATGTAAAGTGCCCAAGGCGACCCAAATATTGGTTTGAAGCAAGACAATACTATTTTATTAAAAATCATGGATATTTCTATACTATGATGGCTGACCTGACTTGGGGCCTGGGGTTTACTCTTTGGCGGCTACGGCGTTTCATTCAGAGAAAACAAGATACTGATCCTGAAAATATGCTAGTTGATTTTTGGAGGAATAGTATCTTTTTAACAGTATTTAATGGAAAAAATAAGTCATGACAGGCTTTCGAAAACAAATAAAAAATGATTGGGTTGCACATGGCCGATCAGCCTATAGGGCTGGCTTCAGAGTGTTACTGGTCTACCGCATTGGCAATTGGCGTATGACTATTAACAATAAGTTTATTCGTGCACCTTTCAGTGTCATTTACCGTTTTCTAGAAAGACACGTCCGTTATAAATATGGAATTGAACTACCTTACACAGTCACGATGGGTGAAAACGTGGTGTTTGAACATCAACATGGTATTGTTATTCATGGTAACTGTGTCATTGGCGATAATTGCATTATTAGGCAAGGCGTAACACTTGGAAATAGGTATTTAAATAAGCCGGATGAGGCACCTACGTTAGGGTCTGATGTGAATGTTGGAGCTGGAGCCAAAATATTAGGGGCAGTTACTATTGGTAATAATGCAACTATTGGAGCCAATGCCGTAGTTTTAATAGATGTGCCCGAGGGTAAGGCTGCAGTCGGGATCCCTGCCAAGATAATTTAAATTTAGGTAAGCTTGCTTGAAACAAATAACAAATACTGAAATAGCTGCTGTGGTAATTGGTCGGAATGAAGGCGAAAGGCTGGTAACTTGTTTAGAGTCTCTGCTTAATTCTCTTTCAACTATCGTTTATGTTGATTCTGGTTCAAGTGATAATAGTTTATCTGCTGCACAAGCCTTAGGTGTAGAAATAATTTCGTTGGATATGAGTATTCCTTTTACAGCTGCAAGAGCACGCAATGAGGGGGCGGAGTACTTATTTAATAAGTATTCCCATCTTAAATACATTCAATTTGTTGATGGTGATTGTGAAATCCAACAAAACTGGCTTGAAAAGGCCGTTGGTTTTTTAGCCAGTAATTCAAAGTATGCCATTGTTTGCGGCAGAAGACGTGAGCGTCATCCTGAACAGTCTATTTTTAACCAACTATGTGATATTGAGTGGGATACACTGATTGGAGATGCTCAAGCTTGTGGAGGTGATGCCCTGATACGACTTACTGCTTTTCAGCAAGTCGCAGGCTATAACGACAAATTAATAGCGGGTGAAGAGCCTGAGATGTGCTTTCGTATGAGAGCATTAGACTGGAAAATTAGGCGTATCGATGCAGAAATGACGCTACATGATGCTGCTATGACAAAAGTGAGTCAGTGGTGGAATAGGGCAAAGCGAGCTGGATATGCTTATGCTGAGGGATACTATTTACACGGAAAATCAGCAGAACGATTTAAGCGGAAACAGGTTTTCAGTATTTGTGTGTGGGCTGCATTATTACCAGCGATGATAGTCATTGCCGCAGTGTTTCATTGTGTATTTTTAGCTGTATTTGTTATTTATCTAGTACAAATCGTCAGATTAACGATAAAGAATAGATCTAATGTAGATCAGCTTAGCCATGCTTTTTATTACGCAATGTCGAATGTGTTCGGTAAATTTCCACAATTTTTCGGTATGATGCGATTTGCACTAAATAAATGGCAAGGTCGCCGCGGGACCTTGATTGAATATAAATAACAATAAATCTTTGGATTAAGACATGTCGTACTTATTGGTTTCACCCTGCCGAAATGAAGCAGATTATATGAGGCTAACACTGGAAAGTGTTGTTAATCAGACAATTCCACCTGATTTGTGGGTAATTGTTGATGATGGCTCAACAGATGAAACGCCTCAAATATTAGCGGATTATGCTAGTCGATATTCATTTATACAGATTGTTACTAGAGAAAATCGAGGTCATCGCAGTGTAGGCCCTGGTGTGATTGAAGCTTTTTATTACGGCTATGATGCCATTGATGTAAGTCAGTTTGATTATATTTGTAAGTTTGATTTAGATCTTGATCTGCCACTAGGCTATTTTGAGATATTGATTCAACGTATGGAACAAAATCCGCGTATAGGCACATGTAGTGGAAAAGCTTACTTCAAAGATAAAAAAACAGATCAGCTCATCAGTGAAAAATGTGGTGATGAAATGTCGGTAGGTATGACAAAGCTTTATCGTCGTACTTGCTTTGAAGAAATCGGTGGGTTTGTTAGACAAGTGATGTGGGACGGTATTGATTGTCATAAATGTAGGCAATTAGGCTGGATTGCTGTGAGTTGGGACGAAGCTGATCTTAGATTTATTCACCTTCGCCCGATGGGATCGAGCCAACAAGGTATCTTTACTGGACGAATGCGTCATGGCTTTGGTCAATATTTTATGGGCACAGGCTTACTATATATGACTGCATCATCAGTGTTCCGTATGTTGCACCCACCCTATATTGTGGGTGGTTTTGCTATGTGGTGGGGCTATGTTAAAAGCATGCTACAACGGCAACCGCGTTTTGATGATAAAGAATTAGTGACTTTTATCCGTGATTATCAACACCAGTGTTTGTTCAAAGGGAAGGCTGCGGCAACTGATACTTTGAATAAAGCTCAAGAAAAAGTGTGGGTTGAAAAACAGTGATGGTTTTTATAAAGACAGAGCAATAATGAGCAACTTCAATAAGGTGGGACACGATTTGTGAAAATTGCTTATTTGGCACCTGAGATCCCAGCATTATCAGCTACTTTTGTTTATAACGAGATATTGCAACTAGAGCAATTAGGAACGGAAGTATTACCTTTTTCTGTACATAAGCCTTTTTCAGCAGTAGCAGACCCACATTTAGAGGATCTTAAGCAAAAGGTTATTCATGTCTATGAATATTCTAAGTTGTCAGTGTTGTGGTCACATTTATTAATGTTAGTAAAATCGCCATTTCGTTATCTGGCAACGATAGGGCTATTATTATCAGATATGTTGAATCAGGGTGTTTTTAGTCGGAATACCTTGGGCCTGATTTTCAGATTTTTTTATGCGGGTGGTGTGGCTAAGGATCTGACACAAAATCAATGCCAGCATTTACATGTTCACTTTGCACATGTACCCACTGATATTGCGATGTATGCGGCTTCTCTTTCAGGTATTAGCTTTAGTGTAATGGCTCATGCTAATGATTTATTTGAACGAGGATGGTTATTACCTCAGAAGGTAGCAAGGTGTGCTTTTTTTGCTACCATTTCAGAGTTTAATATACGTTTTTTAGCTGACAGAGGAGTAGAGACCAGCAAAGTATGTATCGTCCGATGTGGTGTTAACTCTGAGCAGTTTACACAAAGAAATAATTTTGTAGCCAATCTACCTATAAAAATTGGCGTGGTTGGCCGCTTGGTAGAAAAAAAGGGTATAGATACACTTATTAAAGCAGTTGTATTGTTAAAAGAACAGGGTCTGGCTATTGAGTTATTAATTGCCGGTTCAGGACCATTAGAAAATGAGTTGTCTAACTTAACTAAAGAAAGTCACTTAACGCAAGATGAGGTGAAATTTTTAGGAGCTATATCCCATTCACAAGTAGCGGAATTTATTACATCGTTAGATGCCTTTGTTCTACCCTGTAAACAAGATGAAAATGGTGATATGGATGGTATTCCTGTTGTGCTGATGGAAGCCATGTTATCAGCTGTGCCGGTGATATCGACCTATTTATCTGGCATTCCAGAGCTGGTAGTAAACGGAGAGACGGGCTTATTGATACAGCCTGATGATGAACACGCATTGGCAGCAGCCATTGCTATCTTAAACCGCGATCAGAGCTTGAAAAACAGCATGATTTRKSARGCTATTGCCAAAGTGAAAAATGAATTTTCGTTGGCAGGTAATACAGAGAGTTTGAACAAAATGTTTTCTAGCGTTATTCATAAAAAACTGAACCATAATTTATGAGTAAGCATTCATTACTAACACGAGATGTTTGGTGTGTTTTAGGACTACCTTTTGATGATATAGACCTTTCAAGTGCTGTAAATCGTATTGAAAGCAATATCTCACAGCAGGAAGCGTGTTTTCTTTCAACACCAAATCTTAACTTTGTTATCACTACTCAAACTGAACCTGAATTCTTCCAATCAGTCGTTGATAGTGATCTAAGTGTTGCAGATGGCATGCCATTAATTTGGGTGTCTAAATTTTTGGGTATACCATTGACTGAAAGAGTCGCAGGTTCTACATTGTTTGATGAGCTATCGAAATACCAAATTAAAATGGAAAAAATCAAAATATTTTTCTTTGGTGGCCAAGTAGGTATTGCTGAACAAGCCCACCAACAGTTAAATAAAACAAGTACAGCTATGCAGAGTTGTGGCTTTTATGATCCGGGCTTTGTATCTGTCGATGATATGAGTACGCCAAATATTATTGATCATATTAATGTAGCAGCCCCCGATTTTATTATTGTCGCTTTGGGGGCGAAAAAAGGGCAGCAGTGGATCCAACAAAATAGAAACAAACTAACAGCGCCAGTCATCAGTCACCTAGGTGCAGTCATTAACTTTGTAGCTGGAAATGTAATCCGAGCACCTCTTTTCTGGCAACGATGTGGCTTGGAATGGTTGTGGCGAATTAAGCAGGAACCTGCATTATGGAAGCGTTATCTGTTTGATGGTCTAAATTTTATTAAATTACTGTCTGTTAATGTGTTTCCACTCGCTATATATGACCGTATTTTGAGACGTACAGCAAGTTTCAAAGAAATTTGCCACATAGAGATTGCAAAAGAGGATAAAATTTTCATAACGCTAACAGGTAGTGTTTATCACCAAAAATTAGAACCAGTCAAACAGTGTTTTGTTCAGGTTATTGAAAAACATCAGGGTGATGTCATTATGAATTGTGTTGATCTTAAATATGTAGATAGTGCTTTTATTGCTACTTTGTTATTGTTTCAACGATACCTAGTGGAGCAAGGGCGAAGCCTTGCATTAAGTAATGTACCAAAATGCATTATAAATATACTACGTTTGAGTAGCGCTTTAAAGCGTTTCACGTTACTCTCTAGCCAATCTTAAATTGATAAATAAATAGGAGGATTCTTTGCTAAGTTTGAAACAAACAGGATTTCTTTTTATTGCACTTTTTTTGGCAATTTTGACCTATTGGACTGGTTTATCTGAAGCTGTTTTACGATGGGGTAGTCAGGAAGAATATAGTCATGGATTCTTACTCCCATTTGTATCGATATATATATTATGGGAAAAACAAGCACAAATTAAAGCAGCGATGGGGCCACCGCTGTGGTCAGGGTTTTTCCTTCTAGTCATTGCCATTATTGTTTTTATCGTAGGTGAAATTAGTGGGCTTTTTATACTAATTCAATATTCATTTGTTCTGGTACTACTAGGTCTGTCGATGGTGTCGGTGGGTAAAGCAACAAAATACACTGCAGCCCCAATATTATTGCTACTTTTTGCTATTCCTTTACCTTACGTGATTGAAGTATTGTTAACCGCTAAATTACAGCTTATTTCTTCTTGGTTAGGTGTTGAGTTTATTCGTCTTTTTCAGATCCCTGTCTATTTAGAAGGCAATGTTATTGATCTTGGCGTTTATAAATTGCAGGTTGTTGAAGCTTGTAGTGGCTTAAGGTACTTATTTCCATTAATGAGCCTCGGTTTTATTGCGGCATATTTTTATCAGACAGCATTTTGGAAACGTGCGGTTGTATTTTTGGCAACTATTCCGATTACAATCTTAATGAATAGCTTTCGTATCGGCGCTATTGGTGTGATGGTCGATAATTGGGGTATATCGATGGCAGAAGGTTTTTTACATGACTTTGAAGGTTGGATTATCTTCATGGCATGTTCTGCTTTGTTGGTTTTATTAATTTGGGTGCTTGAGAAAATAACCAATAATGGTAAATCGTTAGCGACAACATTTGGTGTGGTTGATGTAAAAGATATTCGAGCCAATCGAACAGTCTATCAAACGTCTTCTAAGCCTTTATTAGCCGGAATAATAATATTAATGGGTGCTTGGGCATTTACTCATTTGTTAGATAAGCGTGAAGAAATTATTCCTGAGCATGTATCTTTTGTTAATTTCCCTTTAAAAATAGATGATTGGCGAGGAAAGCATGAACGGTTAGATCAGCAAGTCATTGATAAATTGGGTATGACAGATTATCTACTCGTAAACTATGTGAATAATGAGCAACAATTGGTCAATTTTTATGTGGCCTACTATGAAACGCAGAGGAAAGGTGTGTCACCTCATTCTCCGCGTGTTTGTATTCCTGGTGGTGGCTGGGAAATAGCTGATTTACAAAGAATCACCGCGGATGGACATCCTGTTAATCGTGTAGTGATTAAAAAAGGCGAACAGCGTCAGTTAGTTTACTATTGGTTCCAAGGCCATGGTCGAATTATAGCGAATGAATATATTAATAAATGGTTTCTATTTGTAGACTCCATCATTAAAAATAGAACAGATGGGGCTTTAGTGAGGGTAGTTACGACAGTTTTGCCTCATGAAAATATTGAAATTGCCGATAAACGGATATTGGGTTTTATGAGTAAGGCTGAACCTGAGTTAGAAGACTATATTTAGTTGAGGAATAATAAAAATGAGTGTGTTTAAAAAAATAATTCTTGCGTGTTTCATGTTGGGTATGATGTCGAGTTGTGGCTCATCTGAAGATAGTGCACTTAGTTTTATAGAAAGTGGCAAAGCGTTATTAGCAGAAGGTAACACTGATAAAGCACGAGTAGAGTTTAAAAATGCTATTCAAGTTGATCCAAGAAGAGCAGAACCCTTTTATCAGTTGGCCTTGATGGATGAGAAAGAGCAAAAATGGAAGGCCATGTTTGCTAATTTGACCACGGTCGAACAACTAGATCCTAATCACCACGAGGCTATTGTTAAACTGGGCCAGATGCACTTGCTGGCTGGTAATATAGATCAAGCTCAGGAAAAAGCTGAAAAGGTTTTGCAAGCAGATAGCCAAAATATTCAAGCGATTGTATTGCAGGCATCCATCTATTTAAAACAGAAAAATTTTGGCTCAGCATTGAATACGGTGGAAAAAGCATTAGCCATTGATAGTGATTTTTTAGAAGCACTTTCAGTTAAAATTCTCGCCAATAAGGATGAAGGGAATATTGATGAAGCCTTAATAATTGCCAATAAAACATTACAATCCCACCCCGATGCACTACCGGTGAAAATGATTAAGTTAAGCATACTTGAACAACAGAAAGAATATGCTTCAATGGAGTCATTATATAGAGAATTATTAGTCACTTATCCAAATAAAAATTGGGTAGTTGTTTCTCTTGCCAAGCTGTTGAATAATGCACTTGATCGCTACGATGATGCTAAAAAAGAATTAAAAACCTTTATTGTAGCCAATCCAAATGATGCTGAAGCCAAATTGTTATTAGTCGCCTTAGTTAAAACAAAGGAACCTTTAGAAGCGATCACGTTATTAGATAGTTATGTGAAAGCCGATCCAGAAAATTATGACTTACGATTTTCTAAGATTGATTTACTGTCAAAACAAAATGATACTAAAGGGGTTATTGCTGACTTGCAGCAGATTGTTGTAGATGATTCTAATGGAGAGAATGGCCGAAAAGCAAAAGTATTATTGGCAGAATATGAGGCCGCACAAGGTAATTTTGATCAAGCAGAATTGATGGTGACAGAGGTATTGGAAACATCATCTGAGGATGAGGCTGCACTGTTACTTAAAGCAAAATTAGAATTAAAAAATAACAATACGGATACAGCAATATCTGATTTAAGGTTAGTCCTGCGTAATAACCCTGAATCAGATAAAGCATATATTTTATTAGCACAGGCTTATATTGCTAGTGGCTCGCAAGCATTAGCGGAAGACAGTTTTCGTGAAGCATTAATCATTAACCCTAGAAATATAATTGCTGCATTATTTATTGCCAATAGTGCGGTAGAAGAAAATGATCTAGAACAGGCAGAAAAGGTATTATTGACAGCATTGTCAGGTAATCCTACTCAAGAAGCACTTCTGCAAGCTTTGGCACAAGTGCGTATCTCAAAAAAAGATTGGGCAGGTACTGAAACAGCTATTTCATCATTAGGAAAGAGTAGCAATGATTCAGCTTTTTTTCATTATCTAGCGGGTCAACTGGATCAGGGGCAGAGTGATTTTTCATCAGCAATAGAGCAATATAAATTAGCTTTATCAAAAAAACCATCAATAGAAAAAGCACTGCAGGGCCTAGCAACTTCATACATGCAGATGAATGACAAAGAGGGTTTAATAAATTATCTAAACCAATTTATTAATAGCTATCCTAAACAGCTACATGGCTATAGTGTGCTTGCCAGCATTTATCGACAAGGAAGAGAGTGGCAACAAGCCATCACAACCATAGATAAAGGCTTAGAAATTGAACCTTCATGGATAGGTGGATATGGTGCCATTGCCATAATTAGTTACATTCAAGGGGACAATAATGGGGCGATTGAAAGCTATAAAGCCGGCTTGGTAAATAATCCTGAAAATGAGGTGTTATCTATGCAATTAGCGTCAGCTTATGAGTCTGTAGCTGACTATGAAAATGCCAAATCTCTATATGAATCTATTCTAATTAGAAGTACTGATAATGAGCCAGCGATTAATAATTTGGCCAGTTTGTTAACAGATCAATTTCAATCAGAGGAGAATTTACAAAAGGCACTGCAACTATCTTCACGATTTAACAAGGCAACAGAACCTTATTATCGTGATACCTATGCATGGGTTAATGTGAATTTAGGCAACTTAGAACAGGCACAAATTATTCTGGAAAGTGTTGTTTCACTTCGTCCATCGGTGGCAGTATTTAATTATCACTTAGGTGTTTTATATGCTAAACAAGCTGATCATGAACAGGCAAAAAAATATCTTGAACAAGCTAATCAATTAGCGACCGAGCAGGGAGATGACAATTTGAGAGCCGAAATTAGTAAAGTACTTGGATCTCTTTAACGATCGTCAGATAAAAATAAACAAGAGTAAAAAAGCATGAAACTGTTAATCACTGGTGGGGCTGGTTTTATTGGCTCGGCTCTTATACGTCAGTTAATTTTAGAAACAGATGTTGACGTTATCAATGTCGACAAATTGACCTATGCAGGTAATTTAGAATCATTAATTACGGTAGAAAATCATCCACATTATCATTTTGTCCAAGCGGATATTTGTGATGCAGAAGCAATGAATGCCGTATTTGATCAATTTAAGCCAACAGCCGTGATGCATTTGGCGGCAGAGTCACATGTTGATCGCTCAATTGATGGCCCAGGTGAGTTTGTACAGACTAATTTAGTCGGCACTTATACTTTATTAGAGGCCGCACGGAAATATTGGCTAAATTTAGATGATGAAGCAGCGCAGGCTTTTCGTTTTCATCATATCTCAACCGATGAGGTATTTGGTTCGTTAGGAGAAACAGGGCTGTTCACTGAAGAAACGTCTTATCAGCCAAACTCCCCTTACTCAGCAAGTAAAGCCGGTAGTGACCATCTTGTACGTGCTTGGCTGCATACCTATGGCTTACCGGTGTTAATGACCAATTGTTCCAACAACTATGGACCATATCAGTTCCCTGAAAAATTATTGCCCCTGATGATTAGTAATGCATTAGTGGGTAAAGCTTTACCTATTTATGGCAAAGGCGATAATATTAGAGACTGGCTGTATGTTGATGATCATGCCAATGCATTACGCGTTGTATTAGAGCAAGGCAAAGTAGGCGAAAGCTATAATATTGGTGGGTTTAACGAACATACTAATTTAGATGTTGTTCACACACTTTGTGACATTTTAGATGAATTATTACCGGATTCACCTTATATTCCACATAAAAATCTTATCGAGTTTGTGGCTGACCGTCCTGGCCATGATCAGCGTTATGCAATTGATGCAACAAAACTAGAAAAAGAACTTGGTTGGACACCAAGAGAAACATTCTCAACAGGTTTACGCAAAACGGTAGAATGGTATTTAAATAACCGAGAATGGTGCGAACATGTCTTAGATGGTAGCTATCAACAACAAAGATTAGGATTACAGACAGAATCATGACATCACGAAAAGGGATTGTTCTCGCGGGGGGCAGTGGAACACGCCTATATCCTGTTACTCAACCGATATGTAAACAGCTATTACCTGTTTATGATAAACCGATGATTTATTATCCCTTGTCGACTTTAATGTTGGCGGGTATGCGAGATATTTGCATCATCTCAACACCTCAAGACACCCCCCGTCTAGAGCAGCTATTAGGTGATGGTCAACGTTGGGGGTTGAATATTTCCTATATCGTTCAAAATAGACCAGAGGGTATTGCCCAAGCATTTCCATTAGCGAAGGACTTTATCGGTGACTCATCATCAGCACTTATTCTCGGTGATAACGTTTATTATGGCCACGATTTGGCAGAGATGATGATTGCTGCCGATCAGCGAACTTCGGGTGCCAGTGTTTTTGCCTATCCCGTTTCTGACCCTGAGCGTTATGGTGTGGTTGATTTTGATCAAGATGGTCAAGCCCTTAGCATAGAAGAAAAACCGACCACACCAAAATCACGTTATGCCGTAACGGGGCTTTATTTTTATGATAAACAAGTGGTAGAGATTGCCAGCAATATGGCACCTTCTGCCCGTGGTGAACTTGAAATTACTGATATAAATCAACATTATCTGCAACAACAGCAACTGCATGTAGAAGTCATGGGGCGGGGGATGGCATGGCTTGATACTGGCACTCATGACTCGTTATTAGATGCCTCTATGTTTATTCAAACTATTGAAAAGCGCCAAGGCTTGAAGGTAATGTGTCCAGAAGAAATAGCCTACAGACAAGGTTATATTAATGCTGAGCAATTAGAGGAATTAGCCCAGCCATTAATAAAAAGTGGTTATGGTGATTATTTAATCAATATCTTGAACGAGACAATTTACTGATGCGAGTAATAGCCACAAGCATTCCTGACGTAAAATTGCTGGAACCAGATGTTTATGGTGATGAGCGTGGCTTTTTTATGGAAAGTTACAATAAACAAAAACTAAAAGACTTGATAGGGTTAGATGTGGATTTTGTCCAAGACAATCATTCACGCTCAAGTAAAAATGTATTGCGTGGATTGCATTATCAACTAAAACAGCCACAAGGTAAATTGGTGCGCGTGACATCGGGTGAAGTATTTGATGTGGCAGTCGATTTACGCCAAAGCTCTCCGACCTTTGGTCAGTGGGAAGGTATCATTTTAACTGAAAAAAATCATTATCAATTATGGGTGCCTCCCGGTTTTGCCCATGGGTTTGTAGTCTTGAGTGAAACGGCAGATTTTCTTTATAAAACGACAGATTATTATGCGCCTGAACACGAATGCTGTATTCAGTGGGATGACTCAGATATTGGCATCGAATGGCCTCACATTGGTGAAGCAAAATTGTCGGCTAAAGATCAACAAGGAACCGCCTTTAAACTAGCTGAATACTATTCATAATGAAAATTTTATTAACAGGTGCAAATGGTCAGGTCGGTTTTGAATGTCAGTGTAGTCTTGCCCTGATAGGTGAAGTGATTGCCTTAGATAGACAAGGACTTGATTTAACAGATCAAACAGAAATCGAACGGGTTATCCAGCAACATAAGCCTGATATTATTGTCAATGCAGCTGCCTACACAGCAGTAGACAAAGCAGAACAACAAACCGAACTAGCATATAGTATTAACGCGACTGCACCACAGATAATGGCGGAACAAGCAAAGCTATTAAACATTCCCCTTATCCATTACTCGACTGATTACGTATTTAATGGGCAGGGTCAAAAACCTTGGTCAGAACAAGACCCAACAAATCCTATAAATGTTTATGGACAAACCAAGCTTGCGGGTGAACAAGCGATTCAAGCATCCGGTTGCAATTATGTCATTCTAAGAACGAGTTGGGTCTATGGTGCACGAGGGCAAAACTTTTTAAATACCATGCAACGTCTAGCGACCACACTAGAGCAGCTTTCTGTGGTGGACGACCAAATAGGTACGCCTACATGGAGCCGACATATTGCAGACGCTACAGCACAAATTATTGGCCAAGCTAAATCTAGTCAAAATCCACATCAGTTTTGGCGACAAAATTCAGGGGTATATCATCTTACTGCATCTGGTAAAACGAGTTGGCATGGCTTCACCAGAGCAATATTTGACAATATGGAGCAGCAAGGTACAACAACGGCTATGCTAAAAGCTATTCCCACATCTGAGTACCCAACACCTGCGAAACGACCTTTGTACTCTTGCATGAACAATCAAAAATTAGCAGATACATTTGGTATCCGTCTTCTCGATTGGCAAGCAAGTTTGGCTTTAGTACTATTTTCAATAAACAAATAGATTTCTTTTTTTATGGAGAAAGTATTGAATTTTAGAGCATATCGCCCAGAAATAGATGGCCTAAGAGCTCTAGCTGTCATTCCTGTCATCTTATTCCATATGGGAGCAGATTGGCTACCAGGTGGATATATAGGTGTTGATGTCTTTTTTGTGATTTCAGGCTTTCTCATCACTTTGATAATTCTTGATGAATATAAACGAGATACATTTAGTTTTGCCAATTTTTGGTTGCGAAGAGTCAGGCGAATCCTACCGGTAGTGATAGCTATGGTTCTGGTAACATTGGTTGTTGGCAATGTTGTTCTATATGGGCCAGATATAAATAATCTTGGTAATCAAGGAATAGCATCATTATTGTCCTTTGCAAATATTAGTCATTGGCTTCTTGCCGGAGATTATTGGGGGCAAACAGCTGAAAGTTCTCCATTTCTTCATACATGGTCATTATCTGTAGAAGAGCAGTTCTATCTGTTTCTTCCTTTGTTACTGGTGGTTTTACTTAAATACTTACATAAACAGGTAGTTTTCACTTTTTCAGTATTAGTTTTTTTGAGTATGCTGCTATTTTTTTATGGGACACAGTATTATTCTTCGGCAACTTTTTATCTTCTTCCAACGAGGGCTTGGGAGTTAGGTACGGGGGCTTTACTAGCAGCCACATATTTCAACAACCCCTTAAGATTTGAGAATAAACAGTTTCTGGCCATTATAGGTTTTGTGGCAGTAGTCTTATCATATTTTTTTATTAGTGGTGAAAATGGAATATCCGCATTTCTTGTAATTCCAGTATTTTCTGCAGCATTGATAATTGCATTTTCTGCCGAACATGATGGCGTTATTAATAGATTTCTGTCCATATCACCTATCATTTATGTAGGAAAAATTTCATACTCATTATACATTTGGCACTGGCCTGTTTTAGTTCTACTGAAACAGTGGTATTTGAATAGAGGAATGGAATTCAATATCCTAGTTTCAATTCCAATAATATTGGTAGCATCAGTTTTATCGTATCACTTTATTGAAGTTCCAACACGGCGTAATGTGAAATTCACACCCTATATTTTATACATCTTTATAGCCAGTATAGCTATATCATATATAGTGAAAAATAAGGATCATACAGAAGATACATCTTTTTATAATGCGACAGAATGGCATGGTGACTTATATGACGTACGGCCCATGATAAAAGATCCGTTAGAGCGACCTAAAGGGCGAATGCAAGGAATAGTTGTTATAACTAAAAATCAAGAGATTGAAGCTTATTCTGATCTTGAGGCCTATTATAAAGGTGGGATTAGGAGATTACATGGTACAAAGACGCCTGATATTGTCGTCTTAGGTGATTCTCATGCCTTAATGTGGGCAAAAGTGTTAGATGATGGTGCAAAGGAACTAGGGAAGTCTATATCATTTTATTCAGCTGCAGGACAACCAACATTCTTTGAGATTCCCGTAAAAAAAAGTAACCCAACATCCATATTTAGTTCAGATGAAAGATATGCTTTTGAGAGTGCTAAAGTATCGTTCCTGGAAAAGTGGAAACCTAAAGTGGTGGTCATCTCTACACGGTGGAGTGACAATAATGATGTACAAGAAATGGAAGACTTAATTCAGTATCTTGGTAGTATTGGAACAAAAGTACTCTTCATTGAGCAGCCACCCGAATTATTCTTTGGCGAGAAAAATGCGCCTAAATATTTATCTTTTTTGGGGTTAGTACCATCACCAAAAAATACTAAGCACTATGTACCTTATATTCCATTGGAAGCTTATCAAAAAGGTCTTGAAGCAGTAAAATTTATAACAAAAAAATATGACTTCTGTCAGTTAATTACTACTTCGGATTTATTTTTAAATAATGATAGAGTACTAGCAGTTGATGCTAAGGATGTTTTGTATGTAGATGATGACCATTTGAGTCAGCAAGGAGCCTTAAAAGCAAAAGCACGAATTATGGAATCCATCCAAGAGCATTTGTAAATATCAATTGATGTTATTTGTTTAGACTTAAACGGCCAGCAATAACGATTTATTATGTGAGCCAAAATAGTGATATTCTAAAAAATAAAGGGGTCAGAGACCCCTTTATATGTGTGCGGAAAAACGATAAACCTTAATCTGCTTTTTTAACGATCTGTGCTTGAATATAGTTCTCAATACCCATTTTATCAATTAAGTTTAGCTGAGTTTCAAGCCAATCAATATGCTCTTCTTCTGATTGAAGAATGTCATTAAACAAATCACGCGTAACAAAGTCGCCGATTTGTTCACAATAGTTAATACCTTCTCGCAAATCAGGGCATGCATCAAGCTCTAAAGCAAGATCACTACTTAGCATTTCCTCAGTGTTCTCGCCGATGCGTAATGCTCCTAAATCTTGCAGGTTAGGCAGCCCCTCTAAAAATAAAATACGTTCTGTCAGCATGTCGGCATGTTTCATTTCATCAATAGACTCATGATATTCATGCTCATAAAGGTTAGTCATTCCCCAGTCTTTGTACATTTTGGCATGTAAAAAGTACTGATTAATGGCAATTAACTCATTCCCTAGCGCTTTATTTAACAGCGAAATAACTTTTTTATCACCTTTCATTTTCTCTCTCCTTGGTTACTTTTCAGGAGATATTTTTTATCACCACCAACATTATGTCAACGCTAAGCTATTGATATACAATCTAAATAACAATTAATCCTATTTAGATGTGTATTTAAGTACTATATTATTAAGGAGTAGATTATTAAAATAAAAAGTATGCAAATCAAATGGATGTGAGGAATTTGTTATTTGATTACTTATAAAGTCGTAGGGAATGTATAAAATAATGACTATCTGTTGATCGTTTTAAGATAACAACGATGATCAAATAAAATCCGAAATAGAAATTTAGCTAAGTAATATGCGCAATATTTTAGAAGAAAGGATTACTAGCCACAGCATTCTTGCTCTGTTTTATAGTTTTGAGTTAAATCATGAATAATACGGTTTACTTGAAACTGGCATTTTCCACAACAAGAAGCTGCACCCGTATCTTTGCGCACATCATCAATGCTGTCCGCGCCTAAAGAAACAGCATTTTCTATCGTTGCTGAAGTGACATTATTACAAATACAAACAATCATAAAAGCCCTAACTCAATCACATGATAATACAAAGGATAATCATTATCATTTGCAATGTCAACATCATAAATTATAAAGCGAGGCAGATCATCTCAGGATAAGGGTTTTCTATAAAATAGTAGAGTAGAAAGTGGTTTTTATTTATTTATGGAACGATAATAGACTATATTTAATATTACCTTAAATGGTTACATTAAAATTCACCTAGGATAATATGTAATTTATTACTATTTAGAATATCTCTACTTGAGATTACCTGTGATTGTATCCAAGGATTTTACTTCTAACGGCCTATGAATGTTCAACAATACCCAACTTTGTTAATGGAACTAGGCCGTTAAATAAATTTATTAATGGATAGATTAAAAATAAATGAATTAATATGGCAAGCTGTCGCCTCTATCCCAAAAGGAAAAGTCGTGACGTACGGTCAAATTGCCAAACTTTCCGGTTACCCAGGCCTTGCTCGTTATGTAGGTTTGACACTAAAAAATCTACCTAGCAACACCACGTTACCGTGGCATCGTGTCATTAACGCGAAAGGTGAAATATCTTTTCCTCAGGGTAGTCCCGAGTACAAAAGGCAAAAGGCATTACTCAAAGCCGAAGGTGTCATATTCAATAAAGCTAAGCTTCCAGCTGGTATTTACGATTGGTTATGATAAATCATAAAATACTATGGAGAAAGACTTTGAGGGACAAAGCCATTAGGTATGATTTGAATAAAGGGCAATATCTTCAAGGATTACTTGCCAGAGATAATAACGAACAACGGATTTATGTTGTGACGATTGAGCCTGAAGTTGAAGATGCCCAAATTCATAATCGGTGGCCTAGAGTTGTTCAAAATGGTGAGAATATAAATTTTATAAGCAATCAAGTCTAACTCTACTTACTATTTGCTAAACATAGATTAGAGGTTTATGGTTAAAGTTGTCAATAATTTTAATACACTATGCAAGGAGCGTAATTATTGTGGTTATAGTTATTAGAAAAGTAGCAAAATCTATCGCAGTGGTAACATTTGGTTTAATCGTGCCTATCGTTGTTGTTGTTCAGGCTTATATTGGTATTAATTCATTAAGCAATAATGTAAATGATAAAAATACGATGGAAGATCTAGTAGCAAACTACATAGAAATTAAAGATGTACTATTAGGATGGTAATGACTACTCATTAGTTTCACTTATCTATTCTGAGCAGGCAAATCAAAATACTATGGTTAACAAGCAGATTATGAAAGTGTCAATTATCCAAATAGGATTTGCCGTAATTAGTATAGGAATGATGTTAATTATTTTAGGTATAAATGGTGGGGGAGCAGAAACCTCAGCAGCATTACTTGGTACTGCTGCAGGTTATGTTTTATCGAAAGGAGACTCTGATGAATAATCATTAGTTTAGATTGACGTAAACATTTTTTAGATTAATATAGGAGATGGCTGTTAGCTTGGGACATTCAAAACCAGAGTGTAAAAAATGTTTGTGAAAATCAAAAAGTAGCAAGAGCCCGAGCCTCAGCCCCAATTCATGAACAATATAAAAGTTGTACTTTATCATCCTTCTTTAGATGTCCTTTCTGATAGGACTTTTCGGTCACTTTTAAAAAAACTTTCCGTGCTATTACGCGAACTACAGGCACGTGAAGTTTATCAATTAATTGAGAGTAGCCCGCTTGATTTGAATGAAAAACAATCTATCAGAGATAGGATTAAACCTGATCTAAATCACCTTCCAGCATACTATGTCGAAAAAATAGAAAGAGGTAGTTTAGATATCTCTTCCCTTGTATCGGGAAGTGCCTTACTTTTGGTATCAACGGTAATAGCGAAAGTTATCAATGATGTATTGGACAGAAAACAATTCTATAAAGATTTTATTGACTATTTGTCATCCGATAGAAGAAAAGAAGTGATGGAAAAAAATATTGATATTGTTATTGATAATTGGTCTTTGGATAGATATTTAATAGGCGATATTCAAAAAAACGTGGATGATTCAGGTGATATGAATGTAAAAATATTATTAAAAACACCTGATGAGTTAGAAAAGGTCTTAAAAGAAACAGAAGTGGAAGTAGATGTGGATTTTGTTATTAAAAATTCTGAAAGAATTCTTAGAGAATTAGATAGTCACGATAGTAAAAACAGGTGATGATTTACATCTTAAATAAAGTAGGTTCTGTATGACCACAAATCGATCTGAACATTAACCCTGCATTGACCAACCATTCAAACAATAAAAAAGCCCAAGCAGGATTAAGTGCTAGGGCTTTTATATATCTGGAGCCGGAGATAGGACTTGAACCTACGACCCGCTGATTACAAATCAGCTGCTCTACCAACTGAGCTACACCGGCTAAGAAGACGCAGATTATACGGATGCTTCCCTATGTTAGCAAGCAAAAACTTTTATCAAAAGGCTAAAGTTTTAAAGGTTTTTGGCAAGAAAATATTTTTATTAGATAGACATGCTTTGTTGCATTTCGTCAATATCGGCACTGATAGCTGAAAGTTCTTCGAGTGCAACTTCAGGTGATGCCCAAAATTTGCTAAATAAGGCACTTTGGATCAGGTGCTCTGCTTCATCAACCATCACAGAAAAACTAGATATTTGGGCTAAATGATAGGCAATTATGACGATATCAGTTAGGTCAATGTTCTCTCCAGATATATAGTTTAAGTTTCTGTGTTCGACGACAGTCGCTGTGATTTCGTCAGGGAAATTCCAGTTATCCATAATGAGTTTTCCTGCACTGACATAGAGTTTAGGAATAACAACATCTGCAACCATGGCATAAACCTTTGGATTATCCCCTAGAGCAGGGATCTTATTTAATCTAAGCATAAGGGGTAGGACACCAATATTGTGTACCATGCCCGCAAGTAGAGCTTGTTCAGGATCAACATTACTTTTCTTAGCTGCAAGAGCATAGCTAATAGAGGCTACCTTGTTACTTTGTTGCCATATTTGTTCAATATAGCTTTCAAGTCCTCGTAGGTTTAAGGACATAAAGTTTTGGGCAATGGCTAATCCTGTTATTAGGTTTTGAACTGTTTTGAATCCTAGTCTGCTAACAGCAGCATTGACAGTAGTGGATGGAATGCGGGCTCCAAACAGAACTGAGTTAGCAATTTTGATAAGTCGCCCTGAAATGTTTGCGTCATGTTTGACTAGTTCAGCGATATCATTTGATGTCGTTTTGTCATCACGCATAATTTGACGCGTTTTTACTAAAAGGTCAGGAGGCGATGGTAAACTCAGTTTATTGTTTTTAATGTCATCAGTTATTGATGCAATGACTTTGTTGACTTGTTCGGTGAGTGACATTAGATGCTCTCGATATCTAGGAACTATAAATATAGCATATTTATAAATATGCTATACGGATCAAAACATTGAATCTAATTTTAGAAAGTGGGGTGAGTGATGGGGCTCGAACCCACGACAACCGGAATCACAATCCGGGACTCTACCAACTGAGCTACACTCACCATTGTGAACTTGTTACAGAATAGAAACAGAAGCTTCTAAGTTCATCTGGAAAGCCGCTAATTCTACTTCCTTTATTGTATAGGTCAAGAAAAATTCTTCAGGAAAGAATTTTAACGATAGCCCAAATGGGTGAAACACAGGGAAGTGTTTCATAAAAATTCTTCAGGAAAGAATTTTAACGATAGCCCAAAAAAAAGAAAATCGGTGTTTTATCAATATAATTATTAAACAAGAGTTAGGTCTATCTTTTTATCATCAAGATCAACACGTATTACTTTAACAAGCACTTTATCACCTAGACGATAGGTTTTTCGGCTACGCTCTCCCATTAAACGATGACCAGCAGCATCAAATTGATAGTAATCATTTTTGAGTGAAGTAACATGCACTAAACCTTCTATATATATATCACTTAGTTCAACAAACAACCCAAAACCAGTTACACCACTGATAACTCCTTCATGTGTTTCACCAACACGATCTTGCATAAACTCACATTTAAGCCAATCACTGACATCACGTGTAGCCTCATCAGCACGGCGTGAGGCCATTGAGCAGTGCTCACCTAACGTAACCATATTTTCATGTGAGTAGTGCCAATCAGATTTTTTATGTTTGATAATTTGACGAATAGCACGATGTATAAGCAAGTCAGGGTAGCGTCTTATAGGGGAAGTAAAGTGTGCATATGCATCCAAAGACAGACCAAAATGGCCTGCATTGTCAGGGCTATATACAGCTTGTTTAAGGCTACGCAACATCACTGTTTGCAACAAGTGCGCATCGGGCCTATCTCTAGCGGCATGTAATAGAGCTGCATAGTGCTCGGGCTGAGGCTTATCTCCACCGCCAAGTGATAAACCTAGCTCCCCTAGGAACTCTCTAAGCCCAGATAGTTTTTCTTCAGATGGCGTTTCGTGAACACGATATAAGGCCGGTAATTGGTGCTTAAGTAGGAACCGTGCTGCAGCGACATTGGCTGCCACCATAAATTCTTCAATCAAGCGATGAGCATCATTACGTTCACGGGGTTCTATTGTTTTTATTTTACGATTATCATCAAAAATGAACTGGGTTTCTGTCATTTCAAAATCAATCGCACCACGCTGGTGTCGAGCATTTAGCATGACTTTATATAAGTCATACATCGTTTTTAATTCTGGCAATATTGAGGCATGTTTTTCAGATAGCTGAATATCGTTATCGACTAACATTGCAGCAACTTCTGTGTAAGTTAATCGTGCATGAGAATTTATCACTGCTTGATGAAATTGATGCGATTCAATTTCTCCAGAGCTRTTAATAACCAGTTCACACACCATACAAAGGCGATCTACTGCTGGGTTTAATGAGCACAGACCATTAGATAATGCCTCAGGTAGCATTGGAATAACTTGGCTGGGAAAATAAACAGAAGTAGCACGTTCTTGAGCATCTTGGTCAAGCGCACTATCGGTTTCGACATAATATGATACATCTGCAATGGCGACCCATAAACGCCATGAACCAGAATCTAATGCTTCAGCATAGACCGCATCATCAAAGTCACGTGCATCTTCACCATCAATGGTGACAAATGGCTGTGAACGCAAGTCTAACCTGTTTTCAATCGCTTCTTTGGGGATATGCTCACCAAATGATTCAGCTTGTTTTAGCGCATCAACTGACCAGACATGAGGTAAATCAAAGGCACGAAGTGCAATATCGATTTCCATACCTGGTGCCATGTGATCACCTAATACGGTTACTATTCTCCCTAGTGGAGAACGATGTTTGTTCGGATGTTCAGTGATTTCTATTTCAACGATTTGACCTTCTTTAGCATCAGATAATCCTGCAGGGGGGATAAGTATATCTTGGCTAATACGGCGATTATTAGGTACCAAATAGAATATGCCTGCATCGGCAATGAGACGTCCTACGATGCGTTCGTTACCTCGATGGATCACTTCAACAATATCACCTTCTTTGCGGCCACGGCGGTCAACACCTGTAATTCTGGCTACAGCTCGGTCACCGTGAAGGACTGTACGCATTTGGCGTTCACCCAGAAACAGATCATCACCACCTTCATCAGGAATTAAAAAGCCATATCCATCTGGATGTCCCGTAACACGACCAGTAACGAGGTTCATTTTAGACACAATGCCATACGCATTTTTACGGTTACGTAATAGTTGACCATCACGTTCCATAGCTCTTAGTCTGCGACGTAAGGCTTCGGTCTGCTCTTCTCCTTTAAGCGCTAATAATTTACTAATTTGGCGACGGGATAAAGGCCGATTATTTTGTTTGAGGATCTCTAAGATAAATTCCCGACTAGGAATAGGATTTTCATATTTGGCTGATTCCCGTTTAGCATAGGGATCAGGTTTGTTTTTTTTAGTCATTTATGGTGTTTGTCTCAATACGGTATGCAGTCAAGCTGTTAATACTTAACGTCATTCTAACTGTTTAGTATCATTGTTGGGTAACTTTCATCCTATTTTATGTGGCAAAGTCAAACTAGCTGAGTTTTTGATGTAATTATTTTAAATTTTTAACAACAGCAAAAGAAATAAAAGGTTTGAATGATTTCTGGCTGAATTTTTTCCTGAACTTGCCGATAACGTATGGTAAAGTTCACTCATATTAAGAGGGACAAAACATCTATTCTTTACTGAGCATGATAATTTTTAGGTGTTATTTAGGTTTGAAGATTAATTGATCTAATCGGATTATAGAGAAGGTTATCATGGCAACATTTATAGATTCTGTAGATGAACGTACAAATCTTGCGGGGACTAATCACCTTGAAGTTTTGCTATTTAGTCTGGGGACTAATGACGAAACAGGACGTGACGAGGTGTTTGGTATTAACGTATTTAAAGTGCGTGAAGTATTAAATATTCCAGAGATCACCAGTGCACCAGAAATGCCCGATGGGGTTGAAGGCCTTGTCAGTCTACGTGGTGATATGGTGCCTATCATTAATCTGCAAAAATTTTGCAAGATGAACTCAACTGAAGAACCTAAAATTTTAATGATCACGGAATATAACACACATATTCAGGGGTTTTTAGTGACAGCAGTGGACACAATTCAACGCCTTAATTGGGAGAAAGTCAAAGAACCTCCGTCTTTGTTGTCAAAACGATTGGGTGGTTTAGTCACAGCAGTATCTGAACTTGAAGATAAGCGTTTAGTGATGATCATGGACGTTGAAAAAGTATTAGCAGATACCGGTGATTTTTATGATGACTCGCAATTTGAGGGCATTGTAAAACTTGAAGCGGGTCAACAACGCAAGATCTTGTTTGCTGATGATTCAAATATTGCGCGTACACAAATTAAAAAGGCACTAGACCATATGGGGGTGAGTTACGATATAGCTATAAATGGAGCTGAAGCATGGAAAATGCTTGTCGCCCTTGCTAACAAATGTGAAGAAGAAGGTCGTGATATCAAAACCGAAATTCAAGCAGTGTTAACAGATGTTGAGATGCCTGAAATGGATGGTTACGTATTAACTCAGAAGATCAAAGCTGATCCCCGGATGCAAAATTTACCTGTCATTATGCATTCATCACTAACGGCACAAGCGAATATGGCAATGGGAGAAAGAGTGGGTGCGGATGCCTATGTTCCTAAATTTGAGCCAATTCATTTAGCGGATACGTTGAAGAAATTTCTTGATTTATAAATTTATTGCGTTAAATGATGGCTGCATATATTAAATAAACTATTTAACAGGGATCATTAGGGACAATTTTGAATATAAGACAACATAGCTTAATTGACAATATTATTGTTGAGTGTGACAAAGCCATTAGAACCATTATTGGCAAGCCTGACACTACTATTCGCAGTGTGCCTGGCCATGATTTAGCAGAGACAAATTTAACCTCAGCAGAGCAAATACTATCAATGCGCTTGATGCGTGTTAATCATTCAGGTGAAGTCGCTGCACAGGCTCTATATCAAGGACAAGCATTAACAGCAACACTCCCAGAAGTCAGGCAAGCAATGGAACAAGCCGCTTTAGAGGAGAATGACCATCTTACGTGGTGCCAACAGCGTGTTGAATATCTAGATAGCCATACCAGCATACTTACACCACTATGGTACATAGGCTCTTTTACCATAGGAGCAATAGCAGGCAGAGTGGGTGATAAATGGAGTTTGGGCTTTGTGGCTGAAACAGAAAAGCAGGTTGTCGAACATATCGATGAACATTTAGCAAAAATAAGCCCTGATGATCACAAGAGCCGTGCCATTCTTGAGCAGATGAAGATTGATGAATTACACCATTGTACTGTTGCTCAGGAGGCGGGTGCTTCTGAATTGCCAAAGCCGATTAAAATGGCAATGGGGCTAATGTCAAAAGTAATGACTAAGTCTAGTTACTGGTTGTAGTAGCTGATACTACAACTAAGATTTAATTGGTTTGAATAAACTGAATGGAAACATGAAATAATGTTGAATCGTTCTTATCTGGTTTACAACGAACAACTTTCCCTTCAGCAACAAATGGTGGTAATCGGTCACCACTAGGATTCATTACAATATCAATAATATCACCTAAAATAGGTGCAAAATCTGTGGTCATATAAAGACCTTTAGCACTAAGATTTTGACTACTGCCATGATGGGTATTATCACCACTGCCTTCAATAGTATAGCTGACCCGTGTTTCAATGCTCATCCGAACGAAATCGCGTTTTTCGTCGTAATTTTGTTCTGACATAGTGGTGATACTCCGTCTGGTGATTTTTCGGTTGCTTATTATTGTAGGTAATCGTAATCTAAAAATACATCATTAGGCTAGAGAAAACTATGGACGAGTCCACATTATTATCTTCAGAGAGTTTATACCAACATTGTGTCACTGAGCAATTTACATTTTCTTCTACAGCCGAACTTAATAGTTTGCCCACTATTATTGGTCAGTCACGGGCATTAGATGCTGTTGATTTTGGTGTCAACATTGAAGGTGATGGGTACAATCTGTTTGTCATGGGGCCAGCAGGTGTTGGTAAATATACCTTAGTAAAACGCTTTCTTGATCAGCATGTTGCTCACCGGCATCAAGGTCATGATTGGGGGTATTTGAATAATTTTCTTGATCCTCAAAAACCATGGGTAGTATCACTACCCGCTGGACAAGGTACTCAGTTAAGACATGATATTGAAAAAGTGATACATCATTTGTTAGAAGATCTGCCTCATGCCTTTGACGATGAGTATTACCGGGGACGAATGCGGTCGATAGATGAAGCCGCTCGCAAGCATAGGGTAAGGTTATTTGGAATATTGCAAGCTGAAGCGGATAAGCAAGCTATTGTTTTGTTACGAATGCAAGATGGTAGTTATGCTTTTGCAGCTCAGCGTAATGGTGAGGCTATGACCTCAGATGAATTCGAGCAACTTTCTATCGAACAACAAGAAAAAACAGAAGATGCGATAGCGACACTACATGAAGACCTACAACATACATTATTAGAGTTACGTGAATGGGAGCGTGATAACTTTAAAAAAGTATCAGCACTCAATATTGAAGTTGCTACAGAGGTTATCAGTAAACAAATAAACACACTGAGACATGCCTATCCTAAACCACTAAAATTGCAGCGATTTTTTGAGAATATGCAAAGTGATATTGTTGACAATATCGATGAGTTTTTAAAGTTAGATGATAGTAATGAGGAGGTTTCCTCCGCGGCGGATGGGTCGTTATTAAAACGTTATCAATTAAACTTAATTGTTAACAATGCTGACACCGTTGGTGCTCCCGTTATCTATGAAAACCTACCAAACCACCAGAGTTTATTAGGTTGTGTTGAAAATATGGCGATGATGGGTGCTTTAATTACCGATTTTAGTTTAATAAAAGCAGGTGCTGTTCATCGAGCTAATGGCGGTTTTCTTATCCTTGATGTTGAGCAGTTATTAATGCAACCGTACGCTTGGGAAGGGCTTAAGCGAGCACTTCAGGCAAAAAAACTGAGTTTTGATGCCTTAGAACGAATGTACAGTTTAGCCACAACAGTATCTCTAGAGCCTGAACCGATGCCACTAGATTTAAAAGTGATTCTATTAGGTGATCGGTATTTGTATTATCAATTGTACGATCTGGATCCTGAATTTGCTGAAATGTTTAAAGTCGTTGTGGATTTTGAAGAACATATGGATCGCTCGCCTGAGAATCACTTACTGTATGCAAAATTCATCGCCAGTACGGTCCAAACTGCTGAATTATTACATTTAGATAAAAGTGCTGTTGCCAGAGTGATTGAACAAGGCGCGAGAGTGATAGAAGATGGTCGTAAATTTTCTTTGCATCAAGGTCATATGACTGACTTGCTTAGAGAATCAACATATTGGGCGCGCAAAGACAATGCAAAAATAGTCACCCAAAAACACGTGCAACAAGTAATTGATACACGTGAACAAAGGGTGGATAGGATGCGTGGCTTGATATATCAGCAAATTGAAAAGAATGTCACTCAAATTGATGTGTCAGGACAGCGTATAGGGCAAGTCAATGCTTTGTCTATCTTAACGGCTGGTGGTTTTAGTTTTGCTCAACCATCACGGGTCTCGGCCAACTGTCGATATGGTGATGGTGTGATTGTTGATATAGAGCGTGAAGTTGAGTTGGGTGGAGAGATTCATTCTAAAGGTGTGATGATAATGAGCGGTTATCTAGGGTCAACCTATGCTAAAAACAAACCGCTTTCAATGTCTGCCAGCTTAGTCTTTGAGCAAAGTTATGGTGAGGTAGATGGTGATAGTGCCACCTTGGCAGAATTATGCGCATTACTATCTGCTATCGCTCAAGTACCGATTAAACAATCTTTAGCTATCACGGGTTCAATGAATCAGCATGGTGAATCTCAAGCTATTGGTGGTGTAAATGAAAAAATAGAAGGTTTTTTTGATGTGTGTAAGCTATTAGGTGTGACCGATGAGCAGGGCGTTATTATTCCTCGTAGTAATGTACAGCATTTGATGTTACGTCAAGATGTTATCAATGCCGTTAAAAATAAACAGTTTCATATATATGCAGTGGATTCTATCGGCCAAGCCATTAGTTTGTTAACGGGGCTACCTGATGGGGAGAAAGATGCTCAAGATAGTTATCCTCAAGGTAGCTTTAATGCTGCAGTAGCAAGCCGGCTACAACTGTGGGAAGAAGTACATAAACATGAGAAAGAGTCCTCGTCAGATGATGATGAAACTCATTAAATTGATATATCATCTAGCATAATGTCATGCTCTAATTCTTGAAGATCACGTAGAAGTTTAGTAGACATTTTAGAGAGTTCTCTCATCACAGTGACCACATTTTTATTGTCATTTTGATCGTGAGCTAATTTGATTAACTCCGTGCCTAGGTGATGAAGTGCAATATGGTATTCTTCTATAGCGACAAAACTAGACTGCTGCTTATATTGTTGGCCTAGGCCGTAGTACCATTTGCCTAAATTGCAATTAAAATGGCTCATTTCTGGAATGTGTACACGATCACCAATATGGCCTAGCTGGAGTATCTCCCCCACGATCTGGATAACTTCTGTTCTCCACTGTATATGGTCATGTTGTACCATTCTAAGGAGCCCAATAGGGCTGCCTGGCCACTGTTTATCTTGTTTGATAAATAATAATAACTCTGCTAAAGGCATGGGCTTGGCTATCCAATACCCTTGTGCTTTTGTGCAGCCTGCATCCAGCAAAAGGTGATAGGTTTTTTCTGTTTCAATCCCTTCAGCAACCACAGAAACACCTAACTCATGAGCCATTCTAATCGTTGTTGTGACGATGGTGGCATGTTTACTACTTTTTTCCATACCGGCTACAAATTCCTGATCGAGTTTGATAGAAGAAAAGGGCCATTGGGCTAAACTTGATAAGTTTGAATAAGATTTACCATAATCATCCATTGATATGGTTAGTTTGGCAGCATTCAATATATGAAAATTGCGTAACACCTTTTTGCTTGGATTTAGCACAGCCCCTTCAGTGATCTCGATATTGAGTAGTTCAGGGCAAATGTCACTATTTTTGACACATTCAACAATCTGGCTGATAACCGTTTCATCTTCAAGGTCTTGAGCAGATATATTGACAGAAATTTCAATAGGATCTGTGGCTAAATCATGAATAATTTGAGCATCTTGGATCAAGATAGGGATAAGGTGTTGAGTGATGTCTTTAATCAGCCCAGATTGTTCAGCTTGAGGGATAAAGAGGTCAGGACCAACCAAACTATTATCAGGTCTTTTCCAGCGTAATAGGGCTTCAACACCTGCGAGTTTACCTGTTAGAAATGACACTTGAGGCTGATAAAACAACAAGAATTCATTATTATTTAATGCTTGCTTTATTTCTGATAACAGTATTGCTGAACTCATAAATATTTCCAATACAAATAACATGTTAGAAAGTAACATATATAGAATAGATGAAACCAAAAACATGTTCAAAATTATAAAAAATGCTTAATTTAACTTAGCAAGAACTGTCCATTTTTAACACGAGGGGGAGTTGACGCACATTTGGCACGATATAAATATTCTTTCTTAGAGTGTCACCAGATCAGCCATTAAATTAAAGATATAGCATTCTACAATATAGCGTATTTCCCCAATTTTTATAGTCGTTCAAAAGCAATTGAATGGTTAGGTTAATCGACACAAGATCATTAAGCAGGAAAAATTCATAGTTTTTTGATGACGATATCTGATGAGTAGAATCCTTGCTTAGAGATATAGTTTCATCACACAGAGTTTTGGGAAGAACTTCCTAAACTGTGTAGACATAAATCTTTAAAAAAAGAGGAAAACTTTATGAAGCTGAAAACATTATCAATCGCCATGATGTCATTGGCTGTTACAGGTGTAGCAGTTGCTGATGAAATTGGCATAATGCAAGAAAACGAAAATAACTGGGTATCTGCAGCCGGTAACTATAACAACCAACGTTATAGCAAACTAGCTCAAATCAACAAAGACAACGTTGCTGACTTAAACATGGCATGGTCTTTCTCAACAGGTGTTTTACGTGGTCACGAAGGTAATGCTTTAATTATCGACGGTACTATGTATGTACATACTGCATTCCCTAACATCGTTTTTGCTCTTGATTTAGACAATGAAGGCGCTATCAAGTGGAAATATGAGCCAAAACAAAACTACGATGAAACTGTACCCGTCATGTGTTGTGACACAGTTAACCGTGGTTTAGCTTATGGTGACGGTAAAATCTTCTTGAACCAAGCGGATACAACATTAGTCGCTTTAGACATGAAAAGTGGTGCAGTCGTATGGTCTCACAAACGTGATGATCCAAAACGTGGTGCAACGAGCACAGCAGCAGCTCATGTATTTAAAGATAAAGTACTAGTCGGTATTTCTGGTGGTGAGTTTGGTGTACGTGGTTACWTMAAAGCTTATGACTTARMWGGTAAAGAAAAATGGMMWGYKTAYAGCACRGGWCCTGATRSTGAAATGSKWWTSGATCCTAAGAAAACRAYSTCTATGYTAAAACCARTTGGYAAAGATTCATCTTTGAAAACKTGGAAAGGCGACCAATGGAAAATCGGTGGTGGTACAACATGGGGTTGGTATTCTTACGATCCTGATTTAAACMWRKTSTWYTACRSKAMMGSTAAYCCATCAACTTGGAAYCCKGYACAACGTCCAGGTGACAACAAATGGWCWATGKCTNTTATTYSNTCGTGATTTAGATACGGGTATGGCTAAATGGGTMTACCAAATGACACCGTTTGATGAGTGGGATTATGATGGTATCAATGAAGTTCCTTTAGTTGAKCAAAAAATCAACGGTAAAATGCGTAAAACATTAGTGCATTTCGATCGTAACGGTTTTGGTTACACCATGGACCGCGTTAGTGGTGAATTGTTAGTGGCT
>NVUI01000021.1 GCA_002733105.1 Methylophaga sp. | reverse complement strand
AGCAGATTGGGAGGCCGCTATCCAGAAAATACAGCAGTTGATACGAGAGCCACTTAATGTTTAACTATTCAATATTTCGTGGGGATCGCTCAGGGTCAGCCAGCTTGATTTAATGTGGTTTAAACAACTAAGATACCCTCATAAATACCCTTCTTTAACTTTTCAACGTCACCCCATCAGTTATATAAGTAGTTCACCACTACATACTAAATGCAGCGAAATACACCGTATGTTTCGGAACAGCCTAACAGTCTGTTTAGTGCCAAAAGCGGACATTGGTATAACGCCCCCAGTGAGCTAAGCGAATAATTTGATGCGATTACTGTGCATTTTGTCTGACCAAGTGGTGAATTCGTTTCTGTTAGGCTCTGTAAAGTAAAAAAGCTCAGTATTATTGGCCAGAATGTATATTCATTTTGTATTTTTAAACCACTCCAAGAGTTCATTCGCTAGGAAATCAAACACAACTCTGACGCGTCGACTGGTCCTGAGTTCTTTGTGTACTACTAACCATAGTGTCCCTTTAAAAGGTTGTAAACCTGGCAGCACCTTGTGAAATAATGGCTCTGTTCCTGCCACCTGATCAGGTAGTAGTGCTATACCAAGCCCACGTTTTACCAGCTCCCATTGTGTTATTACACTCTCTGTATATACCGGAAAATTTCTTTGCGTCAGCTTCAGATCGCATCCTGCCATGATGTTCATAAACATTTCAGATTTATCACAAATAAAATCAGCATCGATAAGATCTTCTACTGACTGAGGGTTACCTATCTGTTGAAGATATTGTTTTGAAGCGTACAAATGTCCGGTGACGTCACCAATTTTTCGAGCAATCAAATCGGGATCTGCAGGTTGCATAGCGCGTATGGCAATATCGGCCTCTCTACGTCTTAGGTCACTGACGGTATTTGAGGAAATCAACTCTACCGTAATTTCAGGGTACTGGCATCTTAGCTTTTCAACTAGGATGGGCATGACGTGGATCATTATCAGGTCTGTGGAACTGATACATATGTTTCCTTGGATTTTTTTTGATTGGCCAGCTGCTGTTAGTTTGAGGTTTCCCGCTGCCTCCCCCATGGCTTGTACTTGCCCGAGAAGCTCTGCACCACTTGTGGTTAGCTCGAGGCCTCTACCAACCCTTTCGAACAAAGAGACGCCCAGTTCTTCTTCCAAGCCAGCAACCTGTCGGCTTAAAGTCGGTTGAGTTAATCCTAACTCCTTTGCAGCAGCAGATAGAGTGCCTTCTTCAGCTGTTACTAGGAAAGCCCGGGCTTGATTCCAGTCAAATTGTACTGATTTCCAGTTCATACATAAATGCATACTTTATATGCATTTCTCCATATTTTTTTAAATATATGTATAGGTTAATCTTGCAGTATTAGAAATGCAAATGTGGAGTGGAGTAATAGTGAAAGAACTCGTAGTTTGGTTAATCCACTTTCCAACAGGAACAGTCGCTATATTGGCGGCGATTGTCGCTTTTTATTACTCAAAGGGCTCAACAAAGCACAAAAAAGCAGGACAAATTTTTATTATCTCCATGCTCATTATGTTGATTAGCGGTGGGGTTGCCGGCGCTTTGAAGGGATCAGTCGGAGATGTATTTTTAGCTGCGCTTCTATTTTATACTGTTTTTACAGCTTGGTTGACCGTTCGCCACCGCCAACCCATGATTGGTATTATAGAATATCTCGCCCTAGCCTATATCATCATTTTTGGTCTAGTCGCTATATCCATAAACCCTCAGTCGGATAAGGTGGAAGAACCAGCTCTCTTCATGTTTTACGCCATTATGTCTGTTATTTTTGCTGTTGGTGACATTCGAAATATTCTGTTGAAAGGGATGAAACAAACTCACCGACTAGCACGTCATATCTGGCGAATATCCTTTGCCCTTGTCTGGGCGGCTTTGGCATTCGGAGACAAGATTATTAAAATGCTTGACTCAACGATCGAGCAATTACCCTCTGTCGTTGTCATACCCACCATTATTGTTTTATGCATTATGGTTTATTGGCTATTGAAGATTTACAAAGGAAAAGCGATCTTATTGCCTTAGCAACTATTTATAGGTAATCATAAAAGCAGTGTTGACTCATATTAACGACTAACCTTACTAAACAGGCATTTTATATTAATGTCGTCAAACAAAACCTCAACGCCCTCGAATTTTTTACGACTTAACCAATGTCCGCTTTGGGTCGAAGGCGGCCTGTCGATAGCGTAACAAGCAAAGTCCAGCATACGAACTACTGCTTTGTGCCAAAAGCGGCCATTAGGTTAGCACCTGAATTAAGCCACGCAGAGAAGCAGCATCAGCTAGAGTGCCTTATCATCCCTGCATTTTATAGAAGCCTGTGAAGTAAGTTTCTAGAGCAGTACGAACTTCATTAACTATCACCGCGCTAGGCCGTAATATCGACAGTAAAACAACTGAAAAACATCAAATAAAGCGGTGTATGCGTTTATGTAGCAATCCTCATCTATACAGCGAAATAGGCGCACTCTATTCAACGATGGCAATACGCTTAATAGGCGCGAACACTCAACCTATTATTTTAGTCGATTGGTCTGACTTAGATCCTAGGAAACAGCATTTTTTATTACGTGCCTCTGTCGCCATTGATGGTCGCTCTCTCACGGTACTAGAAAAGATCTATACGGTTGATGAAAAAGATAAACCCGATGTTCATAAAGCCTTTATGGAAACACTCAAAGCAATACTTCCTCAACACTATCAGCCTATCATCGTGAGCGATGCTGGTTTTCGAGTACCGTGGTTTGAACTGATTGAAGCATTAGGATGGGATTATGTGGGCCGTGTTAGAAAYAAAACCATGTGCAAACAACATACTGCTCTCCCCTGGTTTTTGACACGTGAATTATATCGTCATGCCTCCACAACAGCAAAATCATTGGGACGTTATATTCTCCGACGCAAGAATAGCTTTGAATGTGGGATGGTCATTTATAAACAAATGAGGAAAGGTCGAAAAAAGCTCACGGCCACCGGAGCACGTTCACGAGTGAGTTCAAACTCATTATCTAATGCCAGTCGAGAACAAGAGCCATGGTTATTGGCCACTTCATTGCCAGCAGAGAAAGCGAAGCAGGCAACGAAAGTGGTGAAGCTCTATCAGACACGGATGCAAATAGAAGAAAGTTTTAGAGATCTAAAAACGGGACTACACTTTAATGAAAGTAACACGCGAACCTTGACGTATTTATCTGTTTTATTGTTGTTGGCGATGCTGGCACAATATGTTCTATTTTTACTGGATCTAGCGGTGACACTAACTAAGTGTCACCTTAGATATCAGGCCAACTCAGTTAAGACGAGGACTGTTTTGTCTTATCAGTTTATTGGCTTGAGGGCATTTAAAGATCGGTATTTAATATTATATAAATCTGATTGGGAGGCGGCTTATCAAGAAATACAACGTTTGATGGTCGCGCCGCTTAATGTTTAACTATTTAGTATTTCGTGGGGATCCATCAGGGTCAGCCAGCTTGATTTGAATGCAATTTCCATTTTGTTGATGGCTTTACCAATAACACACTATTCAACAGCAATATTACGTTATCAGGCCTTGGGATTATTGGTCCCTTGCATCCAGCACTCAGAGGTATATAATTGAATTGTATCAGAGATACATATTTTTGAAACTATTGTACCTATCATTTTGCCATACACACCTCCATGGTAAAACACTCTCTCAATCTTTGGAGAAATGATAATGACTATAATGGACTTAAATCGTATTAAAAGCATCTGTTTCATAGTTGCATTGCTCTTCTTCCCGTCCGCCTTTGCTGAATCAAAAAATACGGATAGCCACCCATTTATTGTTAGTGGGGTGATTAAAAACAGTGGCAATGCTGAATTGATTAAGCAGTTCACCCGTTTTATCGCAAACGAATCGGGATACCCCTTACATGTCGTTTATGTCAATACTTACTCACAACTATCAAGGCGCTTGCACAATGACCCCTATGCCATAGGCTGGACCTCTGGCACACCCTATGTGCAAGACTATCAATCTTATGGTCAGCAACTGATTGCTGTACCGCTGTACCATGATAAACCAACCTATCATAGCGTTATATTAACGCGCCATGATCAGACCGAAAAAACACTGGCTGATTTCAAGGGCAAGGTGCTTGCTTATTCTGATCCCCGATCAAACTCTGGATTCCTCTCTCCTAAATTTGCCTTGCATCAACAAGGGATAAATATAAAACAGCATTTTCGTTTATTGATCAATGCGGGCAACCACGAGGGCAGTATTGAATCATTACTTAGCGGCATCGCCGATGTTGCCGCTATTGATGAATATGTGTGGGAAGCCTATTACAAAGCTGATCCAAACGCACTCACTCTGTTGCGTGAAGTTGAGCGCATGGGGCCATATCCTTTTACGCCGATTGTGGCTGGAAACAAAGTCAGCAATACTAATATTGAAAAAATATTGCTTGCTTTAAATACTATGCACAACAGTGAAGAGGGAGAAAAAATATTACTTGAATTTTCTCTTGATGGTTTTGTTGGAAAACAACCCATGTTTTTTCAGCCGATAAAGGACATGCTTAATGCCGTTGATTTAGATTCTGGCATATAGAACAAGGGGCCACATTTGTCTTGGTTAAAATGGTTTTCCAAATCAATCACACGCCAAACCAGCACCTTGCTAGTGTTAATTCTGACGATGTCGTCCCTGTTCCTTCTGTTTTATTTTTATCAGACACAAACAACTGAAATCAAACAGATTACAAAACAAATGGCAGAACAATTAATCAGTTCATTAGCCAGTACCAATGCCCAGCATGTTCATTTTGAAAATCATTATCTTGCCTGGATCGAAGTAAAATCCCAATTAAAAAATAATGAACAACAAATTAAAAAAGGCAGTTTATTTAAAATAACTGAAATTGTATTGTTAGATCTGAACGGCGATGTATTTTCACATAGCTCGCCAATAAACCACCCATTGAAACAGAAGTACACCGGCCAGAGGTTGGATGGCCCCATGCCTATAAACGAACTGGATAGCCTAACATTTACTTGGATCCAAGCAAATGGCGTCGAGGCCATCAGGCTCTATGACAAATTAGTTTATCAAGACCGCATTGTCGGCACGATTATCTTGCAACTGGACTTGTCTATTTTTCAACTGTATCAAGATGGTCTTGCAAAAAACTTCCTTGTTTATCTTTTATTCGTCATCGTCGCTGCCATGATAACAGGGCTGGTATTTGGTCAATGGGTTAGTTCGCCGATGGTTTTGATTAAAGCCTCCTTAAAAAATATGGGCTCGGGAAAAGTAAATCTAAGCCAATTACATCATCGTGCTGATGAATACAAAACGTTGGCTAAGCTCATAGAGGAAACCGATAAGAATTTATTTATTAGCCAATCACGTATCACTTTATTACTTGACTCAACTGCCGAGGCTATTTATGGACTGAATATGAACGGTATATGTACTTTCTGTAATTTAGCCTGTCTGTCAATGCTGGGCTACAAAAAGACGAGCGAACTTCTCAGTCAAAATATGCATACGCTTATTCACCATAGCTATGCAGATGGCTCTCCCTACCCCGTTACAGATTGCCTTATCTATAAATCATTTTCTACTGGCATAAAAGTGCATATTGATAACGAAGTTCTGTTTCGTAAAGATGGCAGCAGTTTCGCTGCCGAATACTGGTCGCATCCGATTATTGTCGATGAGCTTATTATCGGTTCTGTGGTTACTTTTTTAGATATCACCGACCGCAAACGAGCCGATAAAAAACTCAGTCATCAAGCATCGCATGATGCCCTGACCGGGCTTATCAATCGGTTCGAGTTCGAACGCCGTGCCAATTGGTTATTCTCGATAAAAGAAGACGATGAAGAACATGCCATGTGTTTTTTAGATCTCGACCAATTCAAGGTAGTGAATGATAATTGCGGTCATGTCGCCGGTGATGAACTGTTGCGCCAAATTTCAATGCTGTTACAGAGCAAAGTGCGTAAGAGTGACTTTCTGGCTCGGCTCGGCGGTGATGAGTTTGGCTTGTTGATGGAGCACTGTTCACTGGATCGTGCCAGAAAAATTGCTGAATCCTTGCTCAAAGAAATACAAAATTATCAATTCGTCTGGGAAGGCAATACCTTCAAGATAGGTGTGAGTATTGGACTCGTCGTTATTACCAAAGCCATTAACAATGTCACTGAATTATTAAAACAGGTGGATGCTGCGTGTTACATAGCAAAGGATGAGGGTCGAAATCGCGTCCATGTTTATAATGCCGATGATGCTGATACGGCTCTTCGTCAAGGTGAAATGCAATGGGTACCGCAAATTCATCAGGCGTTAGAAGAAAATCGTTTTTGTCTTTATGCCCAGAGTATTATGTCTCTTAAAGGTCCTCGCCATAAACATTATGAATTGCTGATCAGAATGATCAGTAAAGAAGGCACGGTAATTCCGCCGGGAGCCTTTCTCCCTGCTGCCGAGCGATATAATTTGGCAACGCTATTGGATCGCTGGGTGATTGAAAATGCCTTCAAGATGTTAGCAGCGCATCCTGAATTTCAACAACAAATTTCATTTATCTCACTCAATCTGTCCGGCCAGTCACTTGCTGATGAAAAGTTCATTGATTTTGTGATTACCCAACTGAAAAACACTAATATTGACGGGAAGATTATATGTTTTGAGATTACTGAAACGGCCGCTATATCGAACTTGAGCCGGGCAATAAAGTTTATCTCAACCTTGAGTGGCTTAGGCTGTAAATTTGCACTGGATGATTTTGGCAGCGGCTTATCTTCATATGGTTATCTAAAAAACCTGCCGGTAGATTATCTGAAGATTGATGGCATGTTTGTAAAAGGTATTGTTGACAGCCCAGTAGACCGTGCGATGGTAAAATCAATCAACGATATTGCTCATGTGATGGACATGGAGACCATTGCCGAGTTTGTTGAGAATGATGCCATCATGGAAATGCTGCGCAATATGGGCGTCAACTATGGGCAAGGCTACACTATCGACAAACCCACCCCCTTTGGCGAAGTGCTGAACCAAACAAGCGAGGTACAAGTCCAGGTTCAAAATGCAGCCACTAACGAAAAGGAGAACGGAGACGTAGAATTGCCCCGACGTAAAAAAACAATGAATTAGCGACATAAGTCGGCCTGCATTGATTTATGATTATCTGCATTGACAAATCAGGCCATCGTCCTCTATTAAAAACGCTACCCAATGGAACATTCGGTTTGCCCGCAACAAATTGCTGATATTAGCCAATGGTTTGTTGATACCCTACAGCTTGATTAACACTAAGGCAGCACCATCAGCATTATTTTTGTTGGTTATCATA
>NVUI01000020.1 GCA_002733105.1 Methylophaga sp. | reverse complement strand
ATGCAACAAATAAAATGATATAACCTAAACCAATCATAAAATTACCTTTAATTATTTATGTGTTGCTTTTAAAATCAAGCTGGCTGACCCCTTGATATTTCATTAATATAAACATCTAAAATTCTTGTCATGGTAATCTTCCTATTTATATGTGGCTTTGATATTTAATTTTCTTTCTAGTTGACTAAGTTCATCCTTTACACCACAAACACCATGAAAGGTATAGGGTCTAGTAATATTGTTAAACGCAATAAATCTACTCAACCAACCGCCTGTAGCTTGATATTTTGTACGCTTAAGAAGTGTTTTTTCAGTGGTTATATCCATTCCGGCAGAAATGATCTTTTCAATAGGAATTACCGTGTTTTTGACATATTCTCTAGAAAGGTGAAAATATAGTAATGTTTTATTTTTAACACTTTTTTCATCATAAATAAGCATGTTCTTATCTGTACACACAGCTCTAAACTGAAAACCACCAATAATTTCATCCAGAACAGGAGAAACAAAAACCAGTGTAAATACAAAAGGTGTGAGCCACTTTTTCCTGGTTTCTGACTGCACGGTAGAAGTAAAAAAAATAGTGAGCTTTTTAGTAATAAAAAACCAACCTGTTAAAAATGCTAATAAAATAATGCCACTCATACTGTCACCTGAAGTTTAACTATCGAAAAGTAAATGGGTTTACAAAAAGAAGGTATACCATTCCCTCTACTTAGCCTTTCTAGAGCTCTACACTCGATCTGCTGACCTAACAGAAATTTGAAACAAACGTAAGTATCAAACTGCTCACAGGCAGATTGATAACTATTAGCTATTTTGTTGGTATGTATTGGGATTTTGTTTGGTTGAGCATCCATACTTTTTCCTTAAAATAATTCCATTTAAAATGCTGAAGCAAAGTCACAGCCCACAAGTAACAGCTTCTGGCATAGCAGTGCCATTGAGATTAATATCTTTTTAATTGAACAAGAAAAAAASTNTGTGRGAGGTGAACAGTCGTTATTTTTAATGCGGTGACCACCCGCACTATATTGAYGCTTTTCCATGCGATCCTTANTTCCTTACAAAGYGYGATGAAATTCACATTTWTTCCAACTATAACTCTATTGTTATTTGAGTACAAGCCATAAAATAATAGAATAAAAGCACTGCAATTTTTAATGAAAATAACACAAAAAAATTGAAGATTTAGATGTTTATTTTGGGAACTTTTCCATAAAATTGCACTCTTATTATTTGAATTCGTTAGTTAATGTTATTATAGATTAGATAAATATTTGGAGGCTGCGATACATGACAACTGATGTTGCCCAATACACTTTAGCTTTAGCACCTATTGGTAATCTAGATTCATATACAAATCTAGTTCATAAAGTACCCGTTTTAACTGCTGAAGAGGAATATGATCTTGCAACACGCTTGCAACAAGATGGTGATCTTGAAGCAGCGCAACGCTTGGTTTTGTCACATCTACGTTTTGTTAATCGAATCGCTAAAGGTTATAGCGGTTATGGCTTGCCTGTTGCTGATTTAATTCAGGAAGGCAATATCGGTTTGATGAAGGCGGTTAAGCGTTTTGACCCTGAAAAAGGGGTGCGTTTAGTTTCTTTTGCGGTGCATTGGATCCGCGCTGAAATTCATGAATATGTGATCCGTAACTGGCGTATTGTCAAAATTGCCACCACTAAAGCACAGCGTAAATTATTCTTTAATTTACGTAGTGCTAAAAAACGTCTTGGCTGGTTAAATCGAGAAGAGGTAGAAGCGGTTGCTGAAGATCTCGGTGTGACGCCTGACAATGTGATGGATATGGAACGCCGTTTAGCTCAACCTGATACTTCGTTTGATTTGCCTGTTGATGTTGATGATGATGACAATAATTTTTCACCCGCAGCGTATTTAGCTGGCCCTGAGCATTCAGACCCATCATTACAGTTAGAGCAAGCCAATTTTTCTGATGTGCAACATCAAAAGTTATTAAATGCTTTAGCCACTTTAGATGAGCGTAGCCGTGATATTGTCAGTCAACGCTGGTTAAATGATGATGGTAAATCAACATTACATACTTTGGCTGATCAATACCAAGTATCTGCTGAACGGATCCGCCAAATTGAAAGTAATGCAATGAAGAAATTAAAAGGTTTAATGGCTTAAAAAAACCGCTAGGCTATCAACATAAAAAAGCCCACTTTAAAGTGGGCTTTTTATTATCTGTCAGAAATCAATTATCTTTCTAATAATGGTGTTTTATCTGGCTTGCCATCCCACTCTTCAGCATCAGCGGGAGGATCTTTTTGCTCCGAAATAACCGGCCAAACTAGGGATAATTCTTCATTGATCTGTAAGAATTCGCTTTGCTCATCAGGCAAGTCATCTTCAGAGAAAATTGCTTCAGCAGGACATTCAGGCTCACATAAGGTGCAATCAATACATTCTTCAGGATCAATAACCAAAAAATTGGGACCTTCATGGAAACAATCTACTGGGCAGACCTCCACGCAATCAGTGTATTTACACTTAATACAGTTTTCCGTGACAATAAAGGTCATTATTCCTCTCCAAAAGCATATAACCGTAAGCAAGCCTGCTCATTCGACCCACTATTTTACATGATTTATAATGGTTCTGGGCAATGATTATTTTTAAGGTATGATGGCTCATCTATCAGGAATAATTGTTATATTACCAAGTTAAGGAACCTGCGTTATGCGTCGGATTATTACCATTGCAATTTTTATCGTCATTTTTATTCTAGGTATTAGTTTTTCTGCTATTAATATGACAGCGGTTACGATTAATTATTACCTTGGTACCGTGACTTTGCCATTGTCGATCATCATTGTGCTAGCTATCGTTATCGGTATTATTTTAGGCACCTTGGCACTGCTAGCCGGTTCAATGGGGCTACGTTATGAAAACCGTCGCTTAAACAGAAAACTGTCTATTTCAGAACAGGAAATTGATAGCCTAAGAATTCTGCCCATTAAAGATCCTCATCAAGTTTAATTGATATGATTGAGTGGCTCTTTTTCCTTCTGCCTATCGCCGCCTTATCCGGTTGGCTCATGGCGCGGAAATATTACAAAAACAAATACCGTCCTTCAGACTCACTTGTTAGCCCGGAATATTTCAAAGGTTTAAATTACTTATTAAATGAACAACCAGACAAGGCGATTGATGTATTTATTCGCTTGTTAGAGGTGAATAGTGAAACCGTAGAAACACATTTAGCACTAGCTAATTTGTTTCGCCGCCGCGGCGAAAGTGATCGTGCTATCCGCATTCACCAAAATTTAATTGCTAGGCCTACATTAAACCCAGCGCAAAGGACTCAAGCATTGGTTGAGTTAGGTTTGGACTATATGAATGCTGGGGTATTGGATAGGGCTGAGCAGTTATTCTTAGAAATCTTACAACAGCCTTCACCACCACCTGAAGCTGCAAAGCAACTATTACGGATCTATCAACAAGAAAAAAATTGGCTTAAAGCTATTGAGATGGCAAAAAAATGTCAGCCCGATGAACAAACTAATGTAGATGCCCTTATTTCACAATTTTATTGTGAGCTTGCACAACAGCAAATTAATCGTGATCCTGCTGCTGTATTGTCATTATTAAAACAAGCACAAAGTCATGATCGCAATTGTGTGAGGGGAACACTGCTTGAAGCGAACATATATATATCAACAGGCCATTATCAAAAAGCGTTAAAGGCTTTACTAAAAGTCGAGCATCAGAACCATCATTACCTTCCTGAGGCTTTAGATGATTTATTCAATTGTTACCAGAAAACACAGGGGCTTGATACCTTCAAAACCTGGTTACAGCAATTACTCGAACGTCACCCTAATATGACCAGTGCCCGTCTTATGCTAACGCATGTCATACAACAGCAACAAGGTAATCAAGCTGCTCAGGATTACCTCTACCAAAAACTGCATAAATACCCTTCTGTTGAAGGCTTAGATACGCTGATTAATCTTGGTCAGGAAAGTAACCCAGAGCTGATCCCTTTATTAAAAAATATTACTAAAACACTGCTTCTTAGAGGCGATCGTTATACTTGTAAAAATTGTGGTTTCTCTGGCAAAACCCTGCATTGGCAATGTCCAGGTTGTGGCCAGTGGGCAAGTGTTCGCCCCACTGAGATACATTTATCTACCTTAGAAAAATTATTGGAGCCATCTTGATGAGTGATATCCAAATTTATCACAATCCACGTTGTAGCAAATCACGCGAAACACTAGCTTTATTAGAACAACAAGGTGTTGATGTAACTATTGTTGAATATTTAAAGAGCCCCCCCACAGAGAGTGAACTTAAACAGATCATTCAAACGCTAGGTATCACACCCCGAGCACTTTTACGCAAGGGCGAAGCTATCTATAAAGAATTACATCTTAAAGATGATACTTTGAGTGATGAACAACTGATCAAAGCAATGTGTGATAACCCAAAACTGATTGAACGCCCCATTGTGATCCATAATGGTAAAGCTAAAATTGGTCGTCCCCCTACCTCTGTTCTAGATATTTTATAATCATGGCTATGACTGAAATCCTGGTGCTTTATTACAGCCAATCTGGTCATGTCCTTGATATGGCAGAACATATCGCCAGAGGAGTTGAGAGTGTTGATGGCTGTATCGCTAAGCTAAGAACAGTGGCTAAGATATCAACAGTCTGTGAAGCTGTTGAAGATGATATCCCATCAACAGGGCATTTATATGCCAGTTCTGATGATTTAAAAAATTGTGATGGCTTAATACTGGGTAGCCCAACCCGCTTTGGCAATATGGCTGCACCGTTAAAATATTTTATCGATCAAAGCAGTGATATTTGGCTTTCTGGCTCACTCATCGGTAAACCAGCAGGTGTTTTCACCTCAACAGGCAGTCTCCATGGTGGTCAAGAATCAACCTTATTATCAATGATGTTGCCGCTAATGCATCACGGTATGATTATTATGGGCTTGCCATATAGTGAACCCAGTCTGATGACAACAACAGATGGCGGCACACCTTATGGAGCAAGTCATTTTGCTGGGGATAACAATGATCGAACCCTGAGTTCAACAGAGCAAAATTTGTGTAAAGCCTTAGGCCACCGTATCGCTACAACAGCAAGAGTATTAACTGTATGACTGCAGGACTATTAAAGAATATTGCCTTATTGAGTTTTTTTGGCCTGATGGCTTCACTCATCGCTTGGATTATTATTGCGCCACACAGTGATAACTACCCTATTTCTGCCATGTTGCTGATTGCACTTGTGCCGCTATTATTCCCTCTAAGGGGCATTTTGCATGGCAAACCCTATACTTATGCATGGACAAGTTTTTTAATGCTATTTTATTTTTCACACGGCGTAGGAGAGTTTTATAGTGCTGATAGCTTTGCTATTTATCCTCTGCTCGAAATTATATTTAGTGTGCTGTGTTTTTCATCTGCCATCCTATATATCAAAATAAATGCTAAAATGAGAGCACAATCACAAAATAAATAAATTTTATCTGTTATAAATCAAGAGTTAATTTATTTAAAGGAGATGCAAAATGAGTACGATTCCGGCTTTTCAATCTGGGTTAAGTGGTATTCAATCAGGCATACAAAGCTTAAACAAAAATGCAGCCAAAATTGCGAGTGCCGACGCACTCCAATCTGGTGCAGGCATTACCGAAGCATTAATCAACTTAAATAGCGATAAGCTACAGGTGCAAGCATCAGCAAAAGTGATTGAAGCGAGTAACGCAGCCATTGGCTCTATTCTGGATATTAAAACGTAATAATGAATATAGGCAGCACAACTACCACAGTACCCTTAACAGCCAATGCAGATAAACGCATACCCACAGTTACGCCTGCCAACAAAGAAAGTACTGAATTATCCACTCAAGAACAACAACAGATCCAACAACTTCAAGCTCGTGACCGGGTTGTCCGCGCCCATGAAGCAGCACATATCGCTGCCGGTGGCAATGTCATTCGTGGTGGCGCTCAATTTAGCTTTCAACGAGGACCCAATGGTGTGCAGTATGCCGTGGGTGGTGAAGTGAAAATAGATACTTCAAAAGTCAAAGGGGATCCAGAAGCAACCCTCCGAAAAGCAGAACAAATTCGTGCTGCTGCCCTAGCACCAGCACAACCTTCCTCTCAGGATCGTGCTGTCGCGGCTAATGCTGCTCAACTTGCTGTTGAAGCCCGTGCAGAAATAAATCAACAACGTAACGTTGCTGAACCAGAAGATACTGAACTGTCTAGTAATACTTCCGATACGCAACCATCAGCAGGAAGATTGCTCGATTTCACCGTATAATTACATGCTTCGTTGAACCACAAAATCCGATTACTTTGACAACACACGCCTTTCCACCACTCTCTCGGACTGAAATTAATGCATCAATGGATCAATCGATTCAAGATCAGTTGAACGAGATCCTGATAAAAGACATCATTCCATCCACTAACGATGCACTATGGCAACGACTAAACCAAGGAAAGACAAGTCCTGCGGTCTGTATTGCAGAAAGCCAAACTGCTGGTAGAGGTCGCCGAGGAGATCGGTGGCAGTCACCTGCAGCAGGTAATCTTTATCTTTCACTTTTATGGCCGTTCCCCGCGAAAATGGCGCTAAATGGTCTAAGCATTGCGATTGGTATAAGTTTAATAAAATCCCTTGAATCTATAGGGGTAAAGGGATTACAGCTAAAATGGCCTAATGACATTCTTTATAAAAGACATAAACTAGCTGGAATTCTAGTAGAATCTCGTTTCGGTGAGAAACAATATACCGTCGTGGGCATTGGCCTTAATTTTAAGCTTCCAATTGCCACCCAAGAACTAATACAACAACCCACCACCAGCCTACAACAGCTTTGTACAGATGTACCCTGTCGTAATATGCTGGCAGGAAAAATTATTCAAAATATGATCGAAACTTTACAACACTTCCAGCATCATGGATTAAATGACTTTATTTCARCATGGTCACAGTATGATGCACTCGATAATCAAACGATTACATTAACCAGTGATACCGAACAGTTTACTGCGCTAGCTCAAGGCATTAATGAGCAAGGTGAATTACGTTATCTACTTGATAATCAAATCCATACTTTATCCAACAGCCATGTCAGCATTAGGTTTGCCTCATGAAGTTATTAATAGATATTGGTAATACATGCATTAAATGGACTTGCATTGAATCTGGACACACCACTAAAAGTCATAGCTTTAACCGTAGTAAGACAGGCATTAAAGCGTCTCTCAATAGCCAGTGGAAAACACTGAAAGATATTAGCTCGATCTATGTTGCTAACGTGGCAGGCGATAAAATTGGTCAACAACTGACTCAATGGACTGAAAAACAATGGCAACTCACTCCTACCTTTATACAGAGCGAGAAAAAAAGATTTGGTGTCACCAATGCCTATTCCCAAGCTGAGTTACTAGGTGTTGATCGTTGGCTTGCACTAATTGCCGCCAGACAACATGCCCGAGTAGCCACTTGTGTTATCGATTGTGGCACCGCTATTACTGTTGATATTGTCACTAAATATGGCATTCATCAGGGAGGTATGATTTTACCGGGGTTAAGCCTAATGCGTAAAGCGCTGACAAGTAATACTGATAAGCTAAATGACCTCGCTGAACCCAGTGACTTTAAAACGCTTGCCATTAATACTCAAAGCGCTATTCAAGCAGGCACGCTCTACACCGTAACGGCAGGATTAGATCGTGTTATTGATGATCTTAGAGATCAATTTAAAAACCGCATCCGCTTTATTATTACTGGTGGTGATGCTCAAACGTTAATTCCATTACTTTCGTCATCCATTGCACATTACCCTGATATCGTACTAAAAGGCTTGGCCTACTACGCTCGCCAGAGCGATAGGAAAGCCGACCAATCAGCTGCTGTTGATGCTATTGAAGCTGTTGATGCTGTTGATGCTGTTGAAGCTGTTGAAGCTGTTGAAGCTGTTGAAGCTGTTGAAGCTGTTGAAGCTGTTGAAGCTGTTGAAGCTGTTGAAGCTGTTGAAGCTGTTGAA
>NVUI01000014.1 GCA_002733105.1 Methylophaga sp. | reverse complement strand
ATTGCGGGGGGGGGTGKATTAGTCTTAGAAGAATATGAGCATGCCAAAGCACGTGGTGCTAAAATTTATGCRGAATTGACAGGCTATGCGGCAACATCTGATGGTTATGATATGGTCGCTCCATCTGGGGAAGGGGCTACTCGCTGTATGCAATTAGCAATGTCAACGGTAACGGCACCCATTGATTATATTAACGCACATGGTACAAGTACTCCTGTAGGAGATTTGGCTGAATTAGCTGCAGTAAAAAATGCATTCGAAGGTAAGGCTATTCCATTAGTGGGATCGACAAAATCATTGTCGGGTCATTCGTTAGGGGGGGCTGGTGTGCAGGAAGCTATTTACTGTTTGTTGATGATGGAAAATGATTTTATTGCAGCATCTGCAAATATTGAAAATCTAGATCCAGAAGCTGAGGCTGTCCCCATTATCCGAGAGCGTAAAGATAGTGCGGACCTGAAGACAATCATGTCAAATAGCTTTGGTTTTGGCGGGACTAACGCCACATTAATATTTGAAAAATTAACAGATTAATATTTGATTATATTTAAATAAAAAGGCCACCTAGACGGTGGCCTTTTGTTGTTTAAATGAGATCATCATCTGTAACAGGGCCACGTTTACCAGCAAGTGCTTGCTGAATTAAGCTGACAAGTTGAGACTTTTTATCTGGATCATCAAGAAATTTAGAGCTAAAAGTAATACCATATTTACTGGCATACTGTTGTACTAACATAATTAAAATAGTTTCATCTTCCACAAAAAATCTCCAAATGACATAAAATGCCGTCATTATAAACTTCAATTGTAAAAAGAACCGAATTAATGAAACTGCACTACCGAATTGTAGGTTCTGGTCGGCCTTTAGTGATATTACATGGGCTATTTGGCTCCGCTGATAATTGGCGAGGACTGGCAAAGAAATTATCTACACAGATACAGGTTATCACTGTAGATTTGCGTAACCATGGATATTCTCCCCATAGTTCAGAACAAAACTATCCATTAATGACGACAGATTTAGTGGAACTTCTTGATGATTTAAATATTAAAGCTATCGACATTATCGGGCATTCCATTGGTGGTAAAATTGCAATGACTTTTGCACAACACTATCCTGATAGAGTGAATAAACTCATCATTGTAGATATTGCACCAAGACAATATAAAAGTGAACATCAACAGATATTTGAGGCCTTATTAGCGATAGACCTATCACAATATTCAAAGCGTAGCGAAGTTGAGGTAGCTTTAGCTCAATCCTTACCTGATAAAGCGGTACGACAATTTTTATTAATGAATTTGAATATAAGTAGTCAACAATTAACTTGGCGGATCAATTTGTCCGCTTTATTCAAAAATTATCATCGATTGCTTGAAGCTGTTTGTGAGAGAGAGACCATTGAGACTCCCTGTCGTTTTATCCGTGGTGGACGGTCTCATTATGTTCAAGATGCGGATGAAGAGATGATTCAACAGATCTTTATTTATGCAGATATTGTTCAGATTGAACATGCGGGGCATTGGGTTCATGCAGAAGCACCAGAGCAATTTCTGACGAAAGTAACTGAGTTTTTTAATKATGATTAAAGCAGAATTATTAGAGAAGTTAATTTCATTTCGTCGTGAGCGTGATTGGGAGCAATTTCATAACCCAAAAGATATCGCCATTTCATTATCCATTGAGGCTGCTGAATTATTGGAATGGTTTCAATGGCGTACCAATGAAGATATCGCCGCTCAATTATCCTCAGATAAAAGGCAAGATCTTGAAGATGAAATTGCAGATGTAGCGGTGTATTTGAGTTATTTATGCCATGATCTGGGCATTGATATTAATAAAGTTGTCGCTGCTAAAATTGATAAAAATGCGCTTAAATATCCAGTAGATAAGGTTAAAGGCCGTGCCGATAAATATAATGAATATTGATGATTATTTGGCAGGTTACTAGGATACAATCTATTGAACATCTATGAAGGAATAACTGATCCATGAATTCTATTATTTTTCTTATCCAATGCTCTGACCAAAAGGGGTTAGTCGCAGGTATCACTGGTTTCTTTGCCGAACGAGATTATAATATTTTGCATTGCCAGCAATATACAAACGTTCAGGATAGTGCATATTTTATGCGAATTAAATTGGAAGATGACGCCAATTTAGAACGAGATGTTATAGAGCAGCAATTTACAAGTTTTGCCAAAGAGTTAGGCTTAACTTGGTCTGTTCGCTATTCAGATCAGCCTTATCGTGTTGCATTGTTAGTGACTCGTGCATCCCATTGTCCTTACGACCTTTTATTACGTGAATTAGAAGGAGAATTAAGATGCGAAATACCTTTAATTATCGGTAATCATAATGATCTGGCGAGTATGGCCAAGCAATTTGATAAACCTTTTTATCATTTACCTATTACTAAACAAACAAAACTACAACAAGAGTCACAGATTAAAGCCTTATTAACGGAATATAATATTGATTTGGTCGTGATGGCGCGTTATATGCAAATTTTGTCTGAACAGTTTGTGACAGAATACGCCGGCAGAGTGATTAATATTCATCATGGATTTTTGCCTGCGTTCCAAGGGGCAAAACCGTATCATCAAGCTTATGACCGCGGTGTGAAAATTATTGGTGCAACATCGCATTACGCTACTGCTGATTTAGATGAAGGCCCTATTATTGAACAGGATGTTGAAAGGGTGATGCATGATAATAATCCTGAAGATTTGGTGATGATCGGTAAAGATATAGAGCGATTAGTTTTAGCCCGAGCGGTAAAGGCTCATATTGAACATCGTATTATTATTTCAGGGCGTAGAACGATTGTATTTTCTGAAGGCGTTTAATGAAATACATATTTTAATATTGAGTCAGGTGATTTTTTATGAATACAAGTGGAACTAATTTGTCTAATCAGGCACAAAAATTAGCCGAGTCTTTAGAGCAAATAATAAATAGTAATCGTCTTGAAGTGCCCATGTTGCCAGAAATAGCAAATAAAGCGCTTTTATTAGCACAGGATCCTGATTCAGATGCTAGTGAAATGGCGCAGCTGATACAAAGTGATCAATCATTGGCTGGTCATGTTATGAATATTGCTAATTCTGTCGCTTATACACCCATGGCAAATCTAGTTTCACTCCAGCAAGCGATTTCTCGCCTTGGAATGGGCGTGATCAGTGAAATAGCACTATCTGCTGCAATAGGTGCCAAAATGTTTAATACTCCTGGCTATGAGCGTTATATAGCCACTATTTGGCGGCATGCATTGGCAACAGCATTGTGGGCTAAAGAGATTTCTCGTCATTGTCGTAATAATGTAGAAGTATCTTTTCTAAGTGGCTTATTACATTCAATTGGCCGTCCTGCAGTGATACAAACTATTCTCGAACAAGCAGACTTACAGCAGTTTGATATTAATCAAGATCATGTACATCAATTAGAAGATACATTTTGCCAAATGGCCACAGAATCAGTGATTACTTCATGGAAAATGCCTTCAATGGTTGTTGAAGCAGCCTGTTGTTATGTTGATTACGAAAATGCGCCTACCGCACAAACCCAAGCAGCTACAGTGAATGCTGGCGTTCAATTTGCTATCCATATGTTGAATCCAGAAGTCTTAGATCGTGAGGCATTTATAGTGATGCCTGCATTGGCGAAGCTTAATTTGTATCAAGAAGATGTTGAAAAATTACTGACACAGATGGATATAGTGAAAGGTCGATTAGAGGGATTATCATCATGAGTGATTATGATGTTGTTGTTATTGGTAGTGGGCCAGCAGGTCAAAAATCTGCAATACAATCAGCAAAAGCAGGCCAGCGCGTTGCTATTATTGAACGTGACAGTCTGTTTGGTGGGGCCTGCGTGCACAGAGGTACAATCCCATCAAAAACATTGCGAGAAAATGCACTACGGGTAAAAAATATGCGACAAAATGCGGCATTGGCTGATTTTCATTTAGGTGAAGAAACTGAGATGGTGACTTTGATTGACCGTCTCGATGAAGTGCTTAAAGCGCATGATATGTATATGCGTAAACAAGTTGATCGTAATAATATTGAGCGTATTCACGGTCGTGCTAGTTTTTTAGACAATGAAACTATCCGCATTCATAAAGTCAGCGGTGAGGCTGTTGATATTCGTACCCAAAAAGTCATCATCGCTAGTGGCTCTTTTCCTCGCCAATCAGATAATATTCCTATTGATCACGAACATATCTTGGACAGCGATTCAATATTGTCCATGCTTTACTTGCCCGCCAGCCTTACAGTGTTGGGTGGTGGCGTTATTGCCAGTGAATATGCCTCAATTTTCCAAGCCCTTGGTGTCAAAGTAACGATGATTGATCGATACCCAACACCACTAGGTTTTTTAGATAGTGATATGACGGATACTTTTTTACAAGCCTTTGTCGCCATGGGAGGAACTTGGCTAGGAAATCAACAAGTTGAAAAAGTCATTTGGGATGGTGTGAGTGAAGTCATCACCGAATGTAAAGATGGCACAGTAGTGAAAAGCCAAAAACTATTATGTGCCGCCGGACGAATGGCTAACGTGACAGGTATGCAACTTGAAAATGCAGGATTATCATTAAATGAACGTGGCTTAATCAGTGTTGATGATAAATTATGTACACAAGTTGCTAATATTTATGCCGCAGGTGATGTGATTGGTCCTCCTTCTTTGGCATCAGCCTCAATGGAACAAGGTCGGCGAGCAGCATGTAATGCATTAGGTATCAAAATAGGTTCAACCAGCCAGCTTATTCCTGCGGGTATTTACTCTATTCCTGAGCTTTCATCTGTGGGGTTAACTGAGAAGCAAGCTCAAGAACAATATGGTAATGTACTGGTTGGGATGGCCAAATTTGCTGAAGTAGCTCGAGGCCAGATTTCAGGTAATACTGAGGGAATGTTGAAAATTGTTGCTGATGCTGAGGGTAAGAAGATCTTAGGTGTCATGTTGGTGGGTGAAGGTGCAACAGAAGTAGTCCATATTGGCCATATGGCTATGTTATGTGGTGCTGATATTGATATATTCGTGGAGAGTACTTTTAACTTCCCAACCTTGGCAGAAGCATATCGAATTGCAGCATTAGAAATTTTAGCGAAACGACCATCAGGTGCTTAAATGACAAAAAAAACAATATTAATTACTGGTGCTACCTCAGGTTTTGGTGCAGCGATAGCACAGTTGTTTGCACAGAATGGCTGGCAATTAATTCTCACCGGGCGTCGTCAACAGCGTTTAGATGATTTACAAAAACAATTAGGTCGTATGACAAATGTACATACCTGCTGTTTCGATATTAGCGATAGAACAGTGGTTGAGCAGCTTATAGATAATTTACCAGCAGAATTTGCTGATGTTGATGTCTTGGTCAACAATGCGGGGCTTGCTCTAGGTTTGGAACCGGCAGATCAAACCGATCTTGATGATTGGGATAAAATGGTCGATACCAATATAAAAGGTTTAATGTATTGCACTCGGATCATTTTGCCAATAATGAAGCAACGTGGACAAGGTTACATTATTAATATTGGGTCGGTAGCCGGTAACTGGCCTTATCCTGGTGGTAATGTTTATTGTGCAACTAAAGCCTTTGTTCGACAATTTTCCTTAGCGATTCGTGCTGATCTGTTGGGTACAGGAATACGGGTAACTAATATTGAGCCGGGTAATGCTGAAACTGAATTTTCAATGGTACGGTTTAAAGATAACGAGCAACAAGCTGAAGGTGTTTATCAAAGCACAGAAGCACTCACAGCCGAAGATATTGCCAATACAGTAGCTTGGTTAGTGAATACACCTTCACATGTTAACGTCACCACCATGGAGATCATGCCCACTCAGCAGGCAACCGGGCCATTAGCCATTTATCGTGCAGATCATTAAAACAGAACAGGTTTATTTTTAGACATTACAAAAGGGCGGAGTTGTTATTTTCTCTAAATTTAATCTGTCGCTGGTTGTTTAAATACTCTACTTATGATGGGTTTTATAACAATAACCGCTAATAGTAGCGTCCAAACCGTGACTGCACCGGTAGGTAGATCAAAAATTATTGATGCAGTAAGGCCTAATATATATCCAGATAAACCAATACCGTAAGCGACTAACAGACGATTATTTCGATTAACTATTTTGCGACTAGCTAGTGCAGGTAGGATCAAACTGGCAAATACTAAATAGATACCGACCAATTGTACGGATGCTGTGACGGCTAATGAAAATACTAAATAAAATAATATTGGTCTTTGTTTATCGCTCACGCTAAACCAGATCAATAATAGTGGAATATAGAGTGCCGCGACCCAAAGCAATTGTTCGGTACCGACCCATAAAATTTGGCCTACTAATAAATCATGCAGCAACTCATCACTATGCGGTGCATAACTAGCGAGTAATAATCCACCACTGGCAGCTAAAACAAATAATAATCCGATTAAGGCTTCTAAAATAGCAGTATGGTTCTTTTCTAGCCAGTGAATCAATAAGGCGCCAGTAATAGCACTGAAGCCTGCAAATAATTGTATTTGCCATGAGGCAAGTTCACCACCAAAAACAGTGGCGGCAATCACACCTAAGGCGGCAATTTGGGCAATGGCAATATCAATAAAAATAATGCCACGTTTGAGCACTTCTTGCCCCAAAGGTACATGAATAGAAAGCACGAGAGTGCCTGCCAAAAAGGCAGGCACAATCAGCATGACATCAAAATCTGTCCAGATCATTGACGGGCACTCAACAAGCGTTGAATCGTGTCATCAAATAGGCTAAACAAATCGGTACTATTTTTATTTCCCCCCACAGTGAAGGGTAGGGTCACTTTTGTTATTGCTATTTTATTAAGTAGCCAATCCGTTGCTTTGGATGGTTGATAGGCAGCATTGATAACYATTTTARCCGGTGTGGTTTTCAGCTTGTTAAGTATATTATTTAAKTCYTTAATCGTTGGTGRYACGCCTGGTTTRGCTTCCAATATAGCTATTTTGTCTAAGCCTAACCAGTCAGATAAATAAAGCCAATTATTGTGTTGAACAACAACCTTTGCTCCCATAAGTGGTGCCGCTTGTTGCTGCCAGTTTTCAATGGCGGCTTGCCAGCGTCTCTCAAAGTCTTGCCATCGCTGTTGATAAATAGCAGCATTAACATCATCAAGTTGTTGCAAGCGCTGAGTTAGAGCCTGAGCAACCTGCAAGATCTTTAATGGACTGGTTTGAATATGAGGGTTGCCAGCGGCGTGTATATCACCTTGACTACGATCTAGAGAACTTGGAATATCTAATAAAGCAACATAGTCAGTTGCCATAAAGTAACCAGCAGCACCTGTTTGGATAGCTGAGTTAGCTGATTTGCGTTGCAATAATGGCAGCCAACCCACTTCTAATTCGGCACCCGTACAGACTAATAAATCTGCTTGTCTTGCTTTAGTTATTAGACTAGGACGGGCTTGAATATAGTGGGGATCTTGCAAACCAGTGGTAGCAGAAAATACGGTGACTTTATCGCCTCCTAGCTCTTGGCTTAATGATGCCCATTCAGGTTCACAGGCAAAAATATTGATATTTGCCATGGCGGGGGAAGTTGCTATTAACAACAATAAAAAACAAATAATTCTTTTCATAATGGATTCCTATTAAAAGCTATGAGCGCCATGAGCACCAATGCTAACGGTGTATTGTAAGAATAGTTGAGTATCATCATTACGTGATGATTTATCGTGGTTTATTTGAGCACGAATACGACTGAACTCACTCGGTAACCATTCCAACATCAGACTATAGCGTTGTGGATGAAAGCCAGAAAAATCTAGATCAGCATCAGTCAATAATTCATTATCAGAAGCACGAAGATGGCTACCTAACCAGTCATAACGAACACCTGTACGCCACTGCGGTTTGAATTGATAAATTCCTTCAACAAAACCGCCATATTGTTTGCCATCATAGCTTGCTGATTCAGCACTATTGTTTAGCTGACCGTCTTCACTAAGATAGAAATACTCGCCGAGTAAGGTGATATTGCGTTGTCTAAAGTTACCATTGGGCGCCCACTTGTAGACTAAGGAAATATTGCTTATATCGGTATCACCGTTAAACAGAACAGGATCGTCACCACCTGATCCGCCATGATCGTGACCACCACTATAAGCCCTATCTTCAGGGCTAGCTTGCCAATGAGAGATACTAGCTTGCCAGTTATGATTAGTACCTATGTCTCCACCCGTGCGGGCATAAACTAACCAATCACCAATACCACTATGTTCACCACTTCCTGGATGTTGATCACCATTACCGACTGTACCACCTAGCTCAACAAATAAATCAGTAGGTAATAAATAAGATAATTTCACACCATCAGTGGATAGTTGATTGCCAAATAGTCCTCGATAAATAAGAGGGGCATCAGCAAAATTCCAAGCATGAATATGTTTTTCATTTAAGTAACCAATAGGTGAGAAAAAGCGACCTGCCCGAATAGTCAGGCCATTATTTAGACCCAGTGTCTCGATAAATCCTTCTTCTATTTCTACTTCAGTTTCGCCTTCATGATCGTGTAAGGCAATAGTTGATTGACCGAATAAAAGCTGATCAATGCTGGCACTCATGGTGATTTCACTTTCACCTAACGAGAAACCTTCAGTGGCTAATCCCCCTTCACCTTGTAAACTAAAACCATCCAGTTCATAAGTATCAGCATCACGACGGTAGTCACTAAATTGTCCATTTAAGACCATGCTAATGGCAGGATTAAAGCTATTATTGCTTGCTGTTTTTTTGCGTGCAATGGGTTGTTTAATTATGTTGGTGACAACAGTACTGTTTGTCTTAACCGTTTTTTCGGCTTGGATAAGACGTTGTTCTAATTGCGTTATACGGCCTTCATAATCGGCTCGCATTTGAGCAAGTTCTTTTTTTAAACTGCTAAGGTCATCTGCCAATACAGGCGATGACACTAAAGCCACTGCAATGAGCAGTGCTAAACGTGATTTTTTCATAATATTTCCTCATAGTCTTAATACCCAACATCTAAATTGCTAATGATATGGGTATAAATTACCGGCAGAAACACGTCTATCGAAGACGGATCTAAACTGTCGATTTTTTAGGGAGTGGGCTATGAAAAAAGTGGGGGGGCGCGGATACTGTGGTGGTTGTGTAATTTTGTTGATACAAACGCAACGGAGAAAAGCGCCTCAACAGCACAAGATCGGCTGATGAATGGCAAAGGTATTGATGTAACAGTATCAAGTGTTGGAGTGTGGCCAATGCTTGCAAGGCGTTCACACTGCTCACTGGCAACATGATAAGGATGTGATACATCATGCCAAATGGCAAACGACTGCATCAACAGCAACAATGCTGTTAACAGGTAGAGCCAATGACGTTGGTTAAGGATGTTTTTCACAACTAGATAAAATTCACTTGCTTAATAATTGGACAAGCAAAGTCTCATAGATTTCTGACAATGTGTCAAGATCGGCAACTGAAACACATTCATCCACTTGATGAATAGTGGCGTTGAGTGGACCAAGTTCAATGACTTGTGCACCGGTTGGCGCAATAAAACGACCATCTGATGTGCCACCTGAGGTAGATAATTCAGTGTCATATTTTGTTACGGTTTTAATGGCTATTTTGGCGGCATCAACTAAGGTGCCACTAGCGGTACGGAAAGGTTTGCCAGATAATTCCCATGATAAGTCGTAGCTTAAACCATGTTTATCTAGCAGCGCTTCTACACGATGCTGTAATTGTTCATGGGTGACTTCAGTGGAATAACGAAAGTTAAAGATGACTTCTGTTATTCCTGGAATGACATTGGTGACACCAGTACCCGAATTAAGATTCGATACTTGAAAGCTGGTGGGGGGAAAATCGTCATTACCTTGATCCCATTCAATAGCACACAGTTCTGTCAACACAGGTGTGAGCAGATGAATAGGATTTTGTGCCAGATGAGGGTAGGCAATATGGCCTTGTTTACCTTTTATAGTTAAATAGCCATTGAGTGAACCTCTGCGGCCATTTTTAACTACATCACCTACCTTATTGGTACTGCTAGGTTCACCGACTAAACACCAATCTATTTTTTCATTTCTAGCTTCTAATGTTTCAATGACTTTAATTGTACCGCCTGTTGCAGGGCCTTCTTCATCACTGGTGATTAAAAAGGCAATACTGCCATCATGATCTGGGTTGCTAGCGATAAAACGTTCACATGCGGTGACAAATGCAGCAATACTACCTTTCATATCGGCTGTGCCACGACCATATAACAAACCATCACGGATCACAGGTTCAAAAGGAGGCGATGTCCAGTTTTCTGCTGGGCCTGTTGGTACCACATCGGTGTGACCAGCAAAAGCAAATAGTGGGCTTTGTGTGCCCCGTCTTGCCCAAATATTATCGGTCCAATCGTTTTCTTGGCCAAAGCGTAAATGTTCAATAGTAAAACCAATAGCAGCAAGCCTATCTGCCAATAACTGCTGACAGCCAAAGTCTTCAGGCGTCACACTAGGGCGGCTAATGAGATCTTTGGTTAAATCAAGAGTAGCAGTCATTATTTATTTTCCAAAATGGGCGGCATAATCCGTTTCTTTGAATCCTACCATACAGCTTTTACCATCAGATAGAACAGGGCGTTTGATTAAGGTTGGGTTTGCCAGCATTAATTCGACAGCAATATTTTGATCCAGTTGTTCCTTGCGAGGATCGTCTAACTGTTTCCAGCTTGTACTACGCTTATTGAGTAATACTTCCCATGACACTGATGTAAGCCAGCCTAAAATAGTTGTTTCATCTAAGCCATCAACTCGAAAGTCATGAAATTGAAAATCAACACCGTTGGCATCACACCAACGGCGCGCTTTTTTGACTGTGTCGCAGTTTTTTATACCATATAAAATCATGTTAACTCTTTAATTAATGTGGATTTTTGTTTGAGTTCTAGGCGGAATAATTTTGAGAACCGGAGTGTATAAATAATACATGAGGCTCGCAGAAATTATTCCAACAACGAAATCGAACAAAAAGACCATTAATATTTAGATGTCTCTTAACAATTCATTGATGCCGACCTTACCACGTGTTTTAGCATCGACTTGTTTAACAATAACCGCACAATACAAACTATAAGTACCATCTTTAGACGGTAAGTTACCAGATACAACAACTGAGCCAGCAGGGATGCGACCGTAAGAAATTTCACCGGTCATACGGTTAAAGATTTTAGTGCTTTGACCAATGTATACACCCATTGAAATAACGGCACCTTCTTCAACGATCACACCTTCAACAACTTCAGAACGTGCACCGATAAAACAGTTATCTTCAATAATCGTTGGGCTAGCTTGTAAAGGTTCCAATACACCACCGATACCGACACCACCTGACAAATGAACGTTCTTACCGATTTGAGCACAAGAACCCACAGTCGCCCATGTATCAACCATAGTGCCAGAATCAACATAAGCACCGATGTTCACGTATGAGGGCATCAATACCACGCTAGGGGCAATGTAAGAGCCACGACGAACATTGGCTGGCGGCACAACACGGATACCTGCTTTATCAAAATCAGCTTCACTATAGCTAGCAAATTTAGGGTCAACTTTATCGTAGAAGTTAGTTTCACCACCATCCATGATTTTGTTGTCGTTTAAACGGAAAGAAAGTAATACTGCTTTTTTCAACCATTCATTAACGATCCAATCGCCATTTTGTTTTTCAGCAACACGAGCCGAGCCATTATCAAGCATAGCAAGTGCTTCATTAACTGCATTTTTAACGTTGGCTTCAGCATTGGCAGGGGTAATATCTGCACGGCGCTCAAAGGCTTCTTCAATAATTTGTTGAATATCGCTCATTTTAGAATTTCTCCATTAGGAATTTTATAAAGTTTCAATCAGTGTTTTAATTCGGTAAGCAGCCTCAACACATTGTTCAAAGGGGGCAACGAGTGCCATTCGAATACGGTTGCTGCCAGGGTTACCAGTACTTGTTTCTCTGGCTAAATAACTACCAGGCAAAACAGTCACATTTTGTTGATCAAAAAGTTGTTTGGTAAAGTCAGTATCTGCAATAGGTGTTTTAGCCCAAAGATAAAAACCTGCTTCTGGTAAAGTAACATGCATTGTTGGTGACAATATCTCTAGTACAGCATCAAATTTTTCACGATAGAGCTGACGATTATAGACAACATGATCTTCATCATTCCATGCTGCTATAGAAGCTGATTGTGTCGCTGCTGGCATCGCACTACCATGATACGTTCGATAACGTAGGAAGCTTTTTAGCACCTTGGCATCACCGGCAACAAAACCTGACCGCAGCCCCGGTGCATTAGAGCGTTTCGATAAACTATGAAATACCACGCAATGACTTAGGTCATTAAATCCAGCTGCAATCGCGGCTTGTAGCAAACCTACAGGTGGCTTGTTGTCATCAAAATAAATTTCTGAATAACATTCATCAGAGGCAATAATGAAATCATGTTTATGAGCAATTTCTATTAATGTCGATAATGTTGCTTGATCAATAACTGCACCAGTAGGATTTCCTGGGCTGCATAAATAAAGTAATTGGCAACGATCCCATATATCAGCACTGACATTAGCAAAATCAGGTATGAAGTTATTAGCAGCATCACAGTTTAAAAAATACGGTTCAGCGCCCGCTAAAATAGCTGCACCTTCGTATATTTGATAAAAGGGATTGGGCATTACAACAAGCGGATTAGTTGGATTGCGATCAACAATTGTTTGAGCAAAAGCAAATAATGCTTCACGAGTACCATTAACCGGTAATACTTGGCTGTTGGCGTCAATATGACCCGCAAGATTAAACCGTGTATCTAACCAATTGGCGATGGTTTGACGAAGCTCAAGGGTACCTATCGTGGTGGGATAGATGGATAAACCATGTAAGTGTTCAATAATAGCTTCGGTAATAAACCCAGGAGTGGGGTGTTTAGGTTCACCGATAGATAATGCAATATGAGGTTTATCCTCAGGTGGCGTACATCCTGCTTTAAGTGCAGCCAGTTTTTCAAATGGGTAAGGATGTAATTGAGCCAAATCAGGGTTCATATGGTGACTATAAAATTGTTAAGTTATAACCGACTATTATAACGGGTTATAGCTAAGTCGTGGTATAAGGTTCTGCTATGAATCTATCGAATTACAGTCAGCACCGTATTGCTATTGCATGTTTATTATTTTCTGCCAGCATGTGGGGGCTTATCTGGTATCCATTACGGTTATTAAATGAAGCTGGAATGTCAGCTGTATGGAGCTCGTTGATAATGTATCTTGCCGCCGCAGTGCTTACATTTCCAGTACTGTATCGGCAATATAAAGTCATTCTATTATTTCGTGCTGATCTTGCTGCATTAGCGCTGGCCGCAGGCATTACTAATGTTGCTTTTGTAGTGGCGTTAATTGAAGGTGAAGTGATGAGGGTGATGCTGTTATTTTATTTATCACCATTATGGACTGTATTGTTAGGCCGCTGGTGGTTACATGAACAATTACCGCCATCTGCAATAATGATGTTAATTGTTGCTATGAGTGGTTCTGCCGTTATGTTGTGGGATCCAAATATTGGTTTTCCTTGGCCGCATGATTTAGCTGATTGGCTAGCGTTAACGGCCAGTATTGCCTTTTCAGTCAATAATGTTTTAGCAAGAAAACTTGCTTCAGTTTCGATGAAAGTCAAAACGACGGTTATTTGGTGGGGCGTGGTGATGACATCAATAGTTGTTTTATTGTGCCAACAAACGCCAATACCAGATGTGACTAATATTGTTTGGTTAGGTGCATGGTTATTGGGTTGGGGCGGTATCGTCGCGATGACGATTGCTGTTTTATATGGTGTTGCTAGTATGCCTGTTTATAGATCATCCGTTATTATGTTGTTTGAATTAGTGGTAGCAGCGATAGCGGTATGGTGGTTAACCAATGAGGCTATGTCAGTACACGAATGGCTAGGTGGGAGTCTGATTTTATTGGCCGGTTATGGTGTTGCACGTGCTGAGATGGCTGAGAATATTTCAAAATAATAGTGAGGATTTTATAAATGATTAAGTCAATTGCCCATGCTAGTTTTTTAGTGGCAGATCTAGACGTGTCGTTAACGTTTTACCGAGATCTATTGCAGATCCCACAAAATATGGGCCGTCCTAAATTTCCCTTTGAAGGTGCTTGGTTAGATTTAGGTGATAGTGGTCAGCAATTGCATTTAATGCAGTTACCCAATCCCGATTCAAAAGAGGGGCGACCTGAGCATGGTGGTAAAGATAAACATGTTGCATTAGTCGTTGATGATTTAGCTGCGTTATCACAAAAACTAGAGGCTGCGGGAGTGCTGTTTTCAAGAAGTAAGTCAGGTAGGGCGGCGTTCTTTTGTCGTGATCCAGATGGTAATGCATTAGAGTTCTCAGAAGACTTTACCGTTGCCAAAACCTGACCTTTTTGGGTACGCTTTTCAGCTATCAATGACTTACAGACTTACCCACATTTTCTGTGGATAAGTCTGTGGTTAACTCATCAGATGAATCGTAAATTACTTTATATACATTGATGTTACATAAATTGGTTAAAAAATGACCAGTTGAAAATTATTATAAATATCAATGAGATACAATGTTATATATCACTATCAATGACTTAGGATAGATAGTTGTTACAGTTATGTGATAGTAAAGCTAACTAGTGAATAACTTTTTACCGGACAGGAAAACCTTTGATCTGTCTCAAGTTGTTAGCCAGGCTGGCCATCTACCCGTGCTGAGACAAATATTATCCAGTAGTTAAGCAAAAATAATGAAAATGCTACTATCCACAATGCTTGAGATAAACCAATCCATTGAAGATATAAGCTAGGCGAAAAAACAGGCATCAGCACACGAATTAAGGCGCCTAAAAATAGACTGACAAAGACCCAAGTAATGATTTTAGGTGGTTGGTTAATGCTTCTACCCGTGTGACCTAATGATATGCGAGACATCATACCGATGGTCATCATACCAATTCCACCATAAGTGAAAGCATGTAGTGGAATTGATGTTGGGTATAAGCTGAAAAAATTGATAGCTTTAAGTATGAAGCCTAATATAAACATACTGTAACCGAGGAAAAGTACCCATAATAATGGTTTCTGCCATATTCCTTTGGTATGCCATCCCCATAGTCGGATACTGTGTAAAACAGCTAGTATAAGAGAGAATAGGGCTGTTAATAGTGCTTGTCTGAGAAAGACATCAGTTAGCCATAATGCGGCTAAAAACAACAAGCTACTTGAATCAACAAATGACCAGTTTTTAAGCTGAACTTGATAACCGACACCGCGTTCAATAAAAAAGGGCATGACTCTTCGGGCTACCGTAAAAATAAGTGCCATGATGAGGTAGACACCTGAAAATAATCCCCATGAAACACCTTGGTTGACGATATGGAAAATACCAAGATAATAGAAGATGTCAGCCACCGTTATCATGATTAATATAGAGACAATTAATAACTGCCTCCATTGTTTCACCTTCACAATAGGGTGGAGTATTGCCAATGTGAGACCTACTAGAAATACAATATCGAACAACGCGGCCCATTCGAATAAAATATGTGAATTGAATAGAGGTAATATTCTAGCGAGTAGCCAAGTTGAGGCTAATAATAATAAGGGTAGGTTTTTAATGGTTTGAACACCAGTCCAGTTGCGGACGGCCGTTAATAGAAACCCAGCGATCACGGCGATACTGTAGCCAAATATCATTTCATGCCCGTGCCAAGCAATAGGGGTAACGCTAACCACAGGTAATGACCAGCCAAAGGTATATGTTGCCATCCATATAGATGTCAATATAATCGAAAATAGAGAAGCCAATAGGAAAAAGGGTCTAAAACCTAATTCAAATAAGGCAAACTTGTTAATCGGTTGGGGGTTTAATGAGGGTTGTTGCATTTTATCCTTCCCTTGCTAATGGATATTGTGAATCATCGTAGGTGGTATCTTCTTTCCCGGTGGGTTTTAGACGATGTGATTCCAAATCTTTAAAGTTGAATAGTTTGCTGTCAGCTAACTGTGATGGTGAAATATTTTGTAGACTACGAAAAATATTTTCAACACGGCCAGGGTATTGTTGTTCCCACCCATTTAACATTTCTTTAATTACCTGACGTTGCATATTTTCCTGTGAACCACATAAATTACAGGGAATGATAGGGAACTGCTGTATTTCAGCATAACGAGCGATGTCAGATTCTTTGCTATAGGCCAATGGACGGATCAGAATATTGGTTTTATCATCACTTAATAATTTGGGTGGCATGGCTTTCACTTTGCTGCCATAAAACATATTCAGAAATGCTGTTTCAATAATGTCATCACGGTGGTGGCCTAAAGCAATTTTAGTGATACCATTTTGTCTTGCGTAACCATAAAGTGATCCTCGGCGTAGGCGAGAGCAGATGCCACAAGTTGTTTTGCCCTCAGGCACAATCTCTTTAACAATACTATAGGTATCTTTTTCAATAATGTGGAAGGGAACATCTATAGCAGTAAGGTACTCGGGCAGAATGTGCTCAGGGAATCCTGGTTGTTTCTGATCAAGATTGACGGCGATAAGATCAAAATGAATAGGCGCATGTTTTTGTAAATTAAGCAAAATATCCAATAATGTATAGCTATCTTTACCGCCTGATAGACACACCATCACCTTGTCGCCATCTTGAATCATATTGTAGTCAGCTATAGCTTGGCCTACCTGACGGCGTAAACGTTTTCTTAATTTATTAATTTCGAGGGATTGTTTAGCTTGTTTTGACATGAATTAAATAAGACCTGAAAAGGGTTGAACAGTGACCATTGTATTTGGCTTAATGCCATTGCAGTCTTCTTCCAATAGAATAAAACAATTGGCAACACTCATCGAGCGTAAGATCCCCGAGCCTTGTTCCCCCGTTGTTTTAACCTGTGTATTGCCTTGTTCATCTTTGAATAAAATACCACGTTGGAATTCAAATCGACCCGCTAGTTTTCGAATTGTACTGACACAGTTGACTTGCATATGGTGCCTTATAGGCACTGCTTCGCCAGCCAGTTGTTGTAAAGCAGGTAGGACAAATTGATAAAAAGTGACCATCACTGATACTGGATTACCGGGCAAACCAAAAAACAGGGTACTGTTAATGGTGCCAAAAGCGAGTGGCCTACCGGGTTTCATGGCTAATTTCCAAAAATCAACTTGGCCTAATTCTTCGAGCATTTCTTTTACGTAATCAGCGTCACCAACAGAAACACCTCCTGTTGTCAGTACAACATCTGCTTGTTCAGATGCTTGCTGTAAGGCGAGGCGTAATGCTTGTTTTTGATCGGGTACTACCCCCATATCTAAGATTTCAACCTTAAGGTGAGATAACATGCCATAAAGTGTATAGCGGTTGCTATCGTAGATTTCACCTGGTGCTAAAGTTTCACCTATTGATCGCAACTCATCGCCAGTGGAAAAAAAAGCAACTCGAAGCTTACGTTTAACGGTGAGTTCTCCTATCCCTAATGAGGCAATTAAACCTAAATCAGAAGGGGTGATTTTATGGCCTTCGGTTAATACCGTTTCACCTATTTGTAGATCTTCTCCTGCTAAACGTACATTTTGTCCTTGCTGATGATTTCCATGAATAGTAATCAGTGTATCGTTGACTTCGACATGCTCTTGCATAATCACGGTATCACACTCGGCAGGCATCATTGCGCCAGTCATAATGCGAATACATTCACCTGGCTGAATGTTACCTTTAAAAGGATGGCCAGCGAAGGCAATACCGATTTGTTGTAGGGTAAATAGATCACTCTTAACATCTGTCCCATGGATAGCATATCCATCCATCGCTGAATTGTTGTGTGGTGGCACATCAATGGGTGAAATGAGGGCACCATCTAAAATACGGTCTAATGCTTCTCTCAGTGGGCGTATTTCTGATGCTGTCACCGGTGATAACAGATCCGTTATACGCTGTGTTGCTTGCACCACACTCAGGCTATTAGATTCATATGCATCAGCACAACTAGGGAGTGGGGTAAATTCAGTCATCAAGGATACCGTATTATTATTTCAAGCAGCTTTTAAGCTGCCCAGTTATTGATAAAGTGTTGAATATAATTAGCTATCGCATCAATATCATTAAGATCAAGTTGTTCAATAGCCGTTGCAATCGCCAAAGGCACATCGCTTGCAATCGCTACAATATTATTGTCGCCAGGATGAAGCAGTGGTTTTTTCAGGCTTGGACGGTGTAACTCTATTTTGGGTATGTCTTCATGTTTAAACCCTTCTACTAAAATAAGATCTAATCTATGGGTATTTAACCTAGGAATAAGATCAGCCAAGCTTGGATCGATTAATTGATCAGCTTGTACTTCCATCAATGCCATTAACCGACTGGATGAAATCAGTATTTGTTGCGCGCCAGCCTGACGAATTTCATAGCTATCTTTGCCTGGCACATCGATATCAAAATTATGGTGTGCATGTTTGATGACGCCGACATCTAACCCTTTTTGTTTCAATACAGGAATGAGTTGGCGAAGTAGTGTGGTTTTGCCTGTGCCACTAAATGCGGCAAAGCCGATGAGAGGGATAGGTGAGTGTAATGTTGTTTGGTGATTGGAAATATCTTCAGGATGATTAAAATTGATAAATGAATTGGCTTGATCAGAAAAATCAACAATAGCTAAGGTGTGCTGTGATAGCCAAAGATCAATTTTGCGCCCACCTTGTGTTAGATAATCTTCAAGATCTGCTACTAATCGACATGGAATTAAACTAAACACAGGTTGTAAGCGATCACCATCGTGTGCCACAGCAATATCTGCCTGAGTATGAAGTAATGTTTCCATCAATCGCTGGCGAAGTTGAGGGGATATATTAGGAGAATCACAAGGTGCTGAAAGTATGTAATCAGTATTAGCCGTTTGCATGGCACTTAACATGCCCGCTAGTGGGCCACAATAATTATCCAACGAATCATTGATGACGGGATAACCAAAGCTTTGATATCGTTCAATATTTCGATTGGCATTGATAATAACAGAATCAACTTGTGGCTTTAAAGCATCAATAACATGCTGGATCAAGGGTTGCTGTTTGTACTCAAGCAGCCCCTTATCGTTGCCTCCCATCCGGCGTGCTTTTCCACCTGCGAGAATAACGCCACTGACGGATGGACTGAGAGATGTATTCATCGTAATTCGATTACTCTAAAATTAAAGGATATGAAAAAATGTTGTTACTAAACAGATTGATGACTATTTTAGCATTTAACAATTATAAACAAGTGATTTTCAGCTGTGGTTTAGTAGAGCATAGATATTTCACCTAAATAGAATGCTAAGGTCGATTTAAAATTAGGTCTATTTTATTCGTATAAAGAAGTAATAATAATTGACGTAAATCAATTATTATTAGATGTGATATCTTTAATATTAGAAAAGAGTGATAGAACTATAAAATTAAAGGGGAGCATGATGAAGGTATTTTTGGGATTAAGTGTGATGCTTATTGCTAGTATGAGCATGGTCGCACATGCTGGAAACCTTAAACAAGGTAAAAAACTATATCGGACGCATTGTGTTGCATGCCATCAGGCTAAAGGACAGGGGATCCCCGGTGCTTTTCCTCCTTTAGCGAGCTCGGATTATCTAATGGCAGATAAACAGCGAGCTATCAGTGTGCCTCTTAAAGGTTTACAGGGTAAAATCACGGTTAATGGCACGGATTATAACGGTATGATGCCTCCGTTTGCTCAACTTAGTGATCAAGATATCGCGGATATTATGACTTATGTGATGGGCTCTTGGGGTAATGCCGGTGAAGCTGTCACTGTTGATGAAGTAGCTCAAGCCAGAGCTAACTAATACCAGAGAGTCTATATCATTCTTTGGTAACTGTTGGGTAGTTCATAGTATTTTTTTGATGAGTTGTTATTCTGGAGTCGTAATAATAAATTGAGATAGGATGGAACACAGATGAAATGGACAAGGATTGCCAGTTTTTTTTTATTGCTTAACTTATCGATAGCATGGTCAGCAGGCGCACTGAATATTGTAGTGGTTGGCCTGTTCAGTGGTCAGGCTGTGCTGACGATTAATAATCAACAGCATTTATTAAAAGTAGGAAAGACAAGTCCTGAAGGCGTTAAGCTTATCTCGGCAACAAGCCGCAGTGCAGTGCTCGAAGTTGATGGTGTTCAGCAAAAATATCTGCTCGGTGAACATATAAGTAGTCACTTTAAGCCGCCAGTGGCGCAACCAATGGTGAGTATCTGGCCAACTAACGGAATGTATGTCACAACAGGTAGTGTCAATGGATTTAGTGTTGATTTTCTTGTTGATACCGGTGCTTCTACTATTGCACTGAATGCGGCGACTGCAAAAAGGCTTGGATTAGATTACCTCAATGGAAAAGAGATAAAAGTGAGAACCGCTTCGGAAATTGAAACTGCTTATGAAGTTACCTTGGATAAGGTACAAATTGGAGATATAAAGCTGACTAATGTTAGGGCGATGGTATTGGATGGCCCTGAACCATCACAGGCATTATTAGGCATGACATTTCTTGGCCAGTTGAATATAAATCAGACAGGTAAACGAATGGATCTGAAAAAGAAATTTTAAAATTATGGGTGAGATTTAGTATAAAAAAGCCCGAAGTTTTCGGGCTTTTTTATCGGTAGAAATAAATTTATTTTTTTAAAAGCCTTTAGTAATTAATGCGTAAGCAGAATGATTATGAATTGATTCAAAGTTTTCAGACTCAATAGTATAGGCATTAATACGACTATCATCATTGAGTCGTGCAGCAATATCACGCACGATGTCTTCAACAAACTTGGGGTTGTCATAAGCACGCTCGGTGACATATTTTTCATCGGGGCGTTTTAGTAAACCAAAGATTTCGCATGATGCTTCTTCTTCTACTAAATCAATCAAATCCTCAATCCAGATAAAACTATCTGCACGAACCGTCACCGTGACATGTGAGCGTTGGTTATGCGCGCCATAATCAGAAATATTTTTTGAGCAAGGGCAAAGACTAGTAACTGGAACAACTACTTTAACGATAACATCCGTTTTATCTCCCGTTATTTCACCAATGAAGCTGACTTGATAATCCATCAGACTTTTTACTTTACTGATCGGTGCTTCTTTACGGACGAAGTAAGGAAAGTCCATTTCAATATAACCTGATTCAGCTTGCAACCGTTCAGTCATCTCACCCAGCATTTCACGGAATGATTTCACAGTGATTTCACGTTCGTGCTGATTTAAAATCTCAACAAACCGTGACATATGTGTGCCTTTAAATTGATGGGGCAGATTCACATACATATTAAAATTAGCAATAGTGTGTTGTTCACCACTGGTGCGGTCACTCACTTTAATCGGGTGCTGAATATCTTTGATCCCCACCTTATCGATAGCGATATGGCGCTTGTCAGCAATATTTTGTACATCTTCAATTTCATTGCAGCAATCTGGTTTTTTATCAGTAGTCATACTTTTTTAATCCTCACTGTAACGAACACATGCACGGTCTGTTTCCCATAGGGTGACAGCTGATATTTTTGCTGTGTCGATATTTAATGTATTGCTCAAGCTTTGGTAAAAATATTGGGCAATATTTTCTGCTGTTGGGTTGATAGTATCAAAAGGTGGAATATCATTAAGATAACGATGATCCAGTGTTTTAGCTAATTGACGGGTAGCCGTTTTAATCGTTTTAAAATCCATACCCATATCATGTTCATTTAAAGCTGTAGCTGTTACTTCCACTTCAAGTTTCCAGTTGTGTCCATGCATACGACTACAGTCGCCAGGATAATCACGTAAGGTATGCGCTGAGGCAAAGTCGGCTAGAATTTTTAGGGTATAGATTGAACTCATAGTTGACTATTATACTCAGGAATTATCATCGCTAACAGAATATTATGCCGAAAAATGTTTGTGGACAGTATCAATAATGCCTTTAGCATCCAAACCACAGTTCGCTAACATCTGTTTATGTTCACCATGATCAAGAAACTTATCAGGCAGCCCCATAATTTTGATAGCAACACTGTGACCAGCAGCAAGCAATAATTCGGCAATAGCACTACCCGCACCCCCTAAATATGCATTTTCTTCTATGGTGACAAGCAGCTCATAGTGATTGGCCATTTCTTCAATCAGCGATTGATCTAGAGGTTTTACAAAGCGCATATTGACCACCGTAGCATTAAGTGTTTCTGCTGCTTCTAGCGCAGGTTGAACCATCGCTCCAAAAGCAAGTATTGCAACTTTTTTACCCTGCCGTTTTATGTCTGCTTTACCCATTTCAATAGTCGTTAATTTGGCATCAATAGTGATCCCTGTACCAATACCCCGGGGATAACGAACGGCACATGGCCCCTTATGCTGATAACCGGTGGTGAGCATTTGACGGCATTCATTTTCATCGGCAGGTGTCATGACCACCATATTTGGAATGCAACGCAGGTAACTTAAATCAAAACTACCTGCATGAGTAGCACCATCTGCACCCACTAAGCCGCCACGGTCAATAGCAAATAAAACGGGTAAGTTTTGAATGGCAACATCATGGATAAGTTGATCATAAGCACGCTGTAAAAAGGTTGAATAGATTGCGACAACAGGTTTTTTGCCTTCACAAGCCATACCAGCAGCAAGTGTGACGGCATGTTGTTCTGCAATACCAACATCAAAATAACGATCAGGATATTGTTCGGCAAAAGCATTGAGACCAGAACCATCGCTCATAGCAGGTGTGATGCCAATCAAATCTTCAGATTGTTTTGCCATATCACAAAGCCATTGGCCAAAGACTTGGGTATAACTTGGCCCAGAAGGTTTGCTATTTGCAGGACTAACACCATGATATTTACCTGGCTGTTGTTCCGCTGGCTCATACCCTTTACCTTTTTTGGTGACGATATGTAGGAACTGAGGTCCTTTTCGATCTCTCAAGTTACCTAATGTAGTGATTAAGGTATCGAGATCATGTCCATCAATAGGGCCAATATAATTAAAGCCCATTTCTTCAAATAGTGTGCCCGGTATAACCATGCCCTTCACATGTTCTTCTGCACGGCGAGCAATTTCCCATGCAGGAGGGATTTTTTCTAACACTCTTTTACTACCTTCACGAGCAGACGCATAGAATTTGCCTGATAACAATCTAGCGAGATAGTTCGACATCCCACCCACATTTTTTGATATAGACATTTCATTATCGTTCAAGATAACCAGTAGATTGGCACTTAAGTCTCCTGCATGAGCTAAGGCTTCATAAGCTTGGCCAGCAGTTAAAGCTCCATCGCCGATAATGGCAACGCTATGGCGAGAGCTATTTGTTGTTTGGGAGGCAATAGCCATACCTAAAGCGGCGCTGATTGAAGTGCTCGAATGGCCCGTACCAAAAATATCATAGGGGCTTTCACTTCGTTTGGGAAATCCGGATAAGCCACCAGGTTGGCGCATAGTATTCATCTGATCTCGGCGACCAGTAATAATTTTATGAGCATAACTTTGATGGCCCACATCCCAGACAAAACGGTCTTCTGGAGTGTTAAAGACGTAATGTAGTGCTAGCGTTAGCTCGATGACTCCTAAGTTAGAGGATATGTGGCCACCTGTTTGTTGCACACTATCAATGATCAATGCTCTGATTTCTTCAGCCACTTGTGGYAGCTGTGTTTTATCTAACTTTCTCAGATCATCTGGACTGTTAATTTTAGTAAGTAAATGGTCGGTTTTTGTCGGCATATTTTTAGTGGGAACGTTGTACAACAAATTGAGCCAATTCGGCTAATACTTGAGTATTGTATGGTAAATCATCCAGTTTGGCTAAAGCCTGATTAATCAAATCACTCGCTTTTTGCTGGGCTGCGGGTAATCCTAATAAAGAAGGGTAAGTGGGTTTATTCAGTGCTATATCAGCGCCTTGAGCTTTACCTAAAGTATCCGTGTCAGCAATNATATCTAACACGTCATCTTGTACCTGAAAAGCCAGACCAATACAGTGGCCATAAGTATCTAAACTAGACAAATCATCTTGAGTTATTTGTGTGGCGGATAAAGCGCCAAGTTGAACACTGGCGCGAATTAAAGCACCTGTTTTAAGTTCATGCATTTGTTGAAGTGACTCTAAATTAAGTTTTTCACCTACAGATTCAAGATCAATAGCTTGTCCGCCGGCCATACCCGATGCACCTGATTGTTGTGCCAATATCGTTACCATTTTACTTTGTTGAACCGCTGAAAGCTTATTATTACATAATGTTTCAAATGCTAAACTTTGTAAGGCATCACCGACCAGCAATGCCGTGGCACTACCATAAACTTTGTGGCAGGTTGGCCGTCCACGGCGTAAATCATCATTATCCATAATGGGCATATCATCATGCACAAGCGAATAAGCATGGATCATTTCAACAGCACATGCTGGCGCGTCAAGTACTTGTAAATCTGAGTTTAAGGCTTCGCCTGTCGCATAGACGAGCAAGGCGCGGAGACGTTTGCCTCCATCCAATGTGGAATAACGCATCGCCTCAATAAGCTTTGCTGAAGTTTGTGTTTTATCACTGTTAGGCAAACGATCGGAAAGCGCTTGTTCTACGCGAGTTTGTCGATGCTGCATCCAGTCAGAAAGGATAAAACTATCGGTCACGATTCAGATGTATTTGGATCGAAATCCACCAATGTTGACTGTCCTGATTGTTGTAACAACATTTGTACTTTTTGCTCAGCGGCTTGCAGAGCATCCTGACAATCACGCGTTAATAAAACACCACTTTCATATAGTTTTAATGATTCTTCAAGGCTAATATCGCCTTGCTCAAGACGTTCTACCAATGATTCCAGCTCGGTTACAGCTGCTTCATAATCTAGTTTTTTTCGTTTTGCCACTGCGTTGTTCTCTAAACTAAAATTTATGCAATGTTCATTATACCCAAACCAATTGGAAATGCACGTTTCAGAATGGTTTAGATATAAAATTAATTGAAAGTATTGTTGCTTGCTGGATTGTTTGGGGCTGAGGCGTTAGGCTATTACGGTTTAAATATTCTGACTACAATCACGCTATGCAAAAAATTATTCGCGGTTTTTATAATTTACCTCCATCACCGACAGGTTGTGTAGCAACGATTGGTAATTTTGATGGCGTGCATTTAGGCCATCAAGCCGTGCTGAGTCAGTTGGCAATGAAAGGTGATATGTTGGGGTTGCCTGCTGTTGTCATTATCTTTGAACCACAGCCTAATGAGTTTTTTGCACCAGACAAAGCACCTGCGAGGTTGAGTCGATTCCGTGAAAAGGTTGAAGCACTTCGTAGTTATTCTATTCATCAATTATGTGTTTTAAGATTTAATAAAAAATTAGCGCAAATGCAGGCAGAGGAATTTATCCAACGTTTGTTAGTGGATGGATTAAACATTCGTTATTTAGTGGTGGGTGATGATTTTAGGTTTGGTCAAGATCGACAAGGTGATTTTGCGATGTTAAAACAAGCCGGCAATAAATTTGGTTTTCAAGTTGTTAACATGCATACCTTTTCTGTCGATCAAGTACGTGTCAGCAGCACACGGATCCGTGAGGCATTAGAGCTTGGGGACCTGATACAGGCCGAAAAATTATTGGGACGACCTTTTCGGATGAGTGGTCGAGTAGCTCACGGCGATAAACGTGGCCGTACAATGGGGTTTCCAACCGCTAATATATACTTACATCGATGTAAAGTACCACTGACAGGCGTGTATGTTATACAAATGTTTGGTATCGATGGTGAACCTGTAAATGGTGTAGCTAATGTGGGTGTCAGGCCCACTGTGGGAGGGGGACGAGCACTACTTGAGGTACATCTGTTCGATTTTGATAAAGATATTTATGGTCAACACGTACAAGTTCATTTTTTACATAAATTACGTGACGAACAAAAGTTTTCTGGATTGGATAAATTAATTGTGCAGATTAAGCAGGATTGTGAGCAGGCTGTTGCCTACTTTGTTGAGCACTAATTAGGTAGGCACAATAAAAAAACTACCAGACCTAGATGACAGATCTGGCAGCTTCTATTCAATCGGTATTAAAGCAATAATTTAGTGAGTAATAACGCGAGGTAAGTCTTTAGCTTGCGCAACCCAATCAGTGACTTGTGATGCTGATGGTACTTGGCGAACGAGATTTTTTTCTTCATTCACTTCAGCCATTTTTGCTTGAAGATTTTCAGCATTACGCTGCGCTAATTCAGGAACGGTATCAACACCGGCACATTCTAAAAGATCAGCATATTGTGTGCTAACACCTTTGATTCTAGAAAGATCGGCACGATTGGCCCAGCCAAGAATTAATTTTTCACTAATACCTGTTTTTTCAGCAATATCACTACGGCCTTTTTTTACACAGCAGACTTCTAAAAGATTCTCTATTGAAGTCAGTCCAGCCGCTTCAAGCTTTGCTGCGTATGTTTCTCCGATACCTTCTATATCAGCTAATTTTGTCATGTTACTGTTCCTTTCTAAATATTGATTATTTAAGATAGTTTATTTTTTAAGTAAATCTCTGATTTCACCAAGTAATACTTCTTCATTGGAAGGTGCTGGTGGAGCTGATGGCGCTTCTTCTGCTTTCTTTTTCAATGAATTCATCACTTTTACAGCCATAAAAATAGCTAAAGCGACAATAAGAAAATCTACAACAGATTGAATGAACATCCCATAATTGATGGACACCGATGCTATATCACCTTGAGCTTCTTGTAAAACATAGCCGAGTTGAGAGAAATCAACGCCACCGACTAATACTCCAATAGGAGGCATGATGATATCTTTAACAAATGACGCAATAATTTTACCGAAAGCAGCACCGATGATGATACCAACGGCCATATCAACAACGTTACCTTTAACAGCAAAATCTTTAAACTCTGACATAAAACTCATTACTCTCTCCTCCAATAGGTTATTTTTATTATTAACTGTTCATTATCTATAATACGCTTACATTTATGGCTTATTCGTTGTGAACTTGGCAGGCTTTTGAGATGAATACACCCATGAACACAATGTTAATAATGCATAAATCCCCCCAATAAAAAACATTTGCTGAGCTTGATGACTAAACTCGTAATATAGAATTAATATTGTCCCCATCATTAAGCCAATAAATGAAATGCTGGTAATAAGTAATGATGAGTGGGTTAAATTACRTATTCTATAATTAGCATATGCCATTAGCAATGATACCAATAAAAAGGTAATACTTCCAAATTCAAGAATAAGCTTTAAATTACCAGCAAGAACGAGAATAAATGCAAGCAATGACATAGTGATAATGGCATAAACAGGAATATTATTATTTCGTTGCGAAATAAATTTAGGAAAATAGCCATCTGCTGCAATGACACTCATTTGTCTTGATGCTCCAAACAAGGTGCCACTGATGGCACTACTAGTGGCAAGCAAGGCGCCGAGAACAACAAGATCACTGCCCCAATGGCCAAGAATTTTGTCGGCACCTGAAGCTAAAGCATATTCCTTATTTTGTATTATCTCGTCAAAAGGAATAGCCAATATTGCACCGATTGAAATCACGACATAAATTAATACAGCAAGAAATATAGAAGAGTAAATCGCTTTTGGGATATTTACTTCAGGGTTTTCCATTTCGTTAACGGCATTAATGACAAGCTGAAATCCTTCATAAGCAACAAATGTAATAGAGGCGACTATCAATATAGACATCATGCTGATATCACTACTATCCTGAAATAAAACTGGAATAGTTGTTTGGCTGTGATTAATTAATACAAATGATATTATGGCAAGAATAACCAGTTTGCTATAAACCATGATATCTTCGATTTTGCCCATTCCCTTAACACTCCATATATTGATCAAGGCAAAAATAAGAATAACGACGCCGGCAATCAACTTTCTTGCCCATTCGCTATCAGCAAAAGCAAACCCACTGAGAGCATAAGCGGCAAAAGTATAGGCATATAATGCCAGCGTACTTATATAACCAAATATAACCCACCAGCCGATAAGTGATGCAGAAAAGGGTGATTTTGGAAACGTTCTTTTGTAAAAGGAATAAGTTGCACCTTCATCTTTATAATAAACGCCTAACTTAATATATGAATAAGCCGCCATTGTGGCAATGAATCCACCAATCAGAATGGCCAAGGGTGTGTAAGGGCCAATCATGGATACCGATATGCCCAGTATTGTAAAAATACCACCACCGACCATTCCACCAAGAGCAATAGCAATTAATTCGAGTGTACCTAATGTTTTATTACGTTTCCTGTGGCGAGTAATATTAGGATTGTTCATGACTTTCACTTCTTTCCTTGGCTGTAAACAGTTGTGCTAAGAAATGGGGATAATAAATAACCCCATTATTTATAGATAGGTAAAGCGCTCCGATCAATGCACCGATAGAAGTGCCACTTCCATAAGCCAATCCAATATTCATTTTTATTGTCTGTAAGTTTTGGTGTTTTACATAGCTTTTAATCGAGTCAAAGCACTCTGCTATAAGGTGTTTTCATAATGTTCAACAACAGGCAATGGGCTGTAAAAAGGGTGTAATAATTGACACCACTGCTGATATTGATCAGACTCTCTAAAGTCTGTTGTTTGGTCTTCGAGAGTTTGCCAATTTACCAGTAACATATAACGATTAGAGGTCTCAATACATCGCTGAAGTTGATGTGATTTATAGCCGTGCATACTAGAAATAATTTGTTGGGCTTGGCCAAAGGCCAGTTCAAACTTTTTTTCCTATCCTGATATTACATCAAGAATAGCCACTTCAAGTACCATTGTATTCTTCTATTCATTAGTACATTTTAGCCTCTGAAATTGTTCAAAATAGAGCTTGATTTATGTGTTTTATTTTTGCCGAGACTATGAGTCATTCAAATAATGCCTTTAAGCTTTAATGCCTCAATGGTTAATTGTCTTCGAAGAATCAAGTCTGAAGGGGCTTTGATTGCAATATGATTTGCGAAAAACCAAACATTATTTTCAGCTTCGATATAGCCAACATACCATCCATGTTGGCCTTTCCATCCTGTTTTAGCCCAAATTTTATAATTTGGTGTATTTTCAGAAAGCATGATCTCTTTCAGTATACTGAAATTTTTGTGCTTTATTGGCAATTGCTCAAGATAGACTTTACGGAGAAAGCTAACTTGATCTTGTACAGAAATTTTTAAATCACCATCAAGCCAAAAAGTTGAAGTATTTCCTCCTGTTTTTTGGTTGCCATAATTAAAATCATGCAGATATTTGTTGTATGTTTTCTTTTCTATCTGTTCAGAAAATCTCTGATAACACCAGACGCAAGAACGAGAAAATGCGGTAGCTAAAGTTTGATCCTGATTCCAAGGAGAATATTCTCTTTCAATTCCATCCCAGTTGATGAGTTCAAATTGATCCTTAATGACACCTTCTTCAAGTGCGATTAATGTATTTGGAATTTTAAACGTTGAAGCAGGTATATACGTTTGCGTAAGCTTGGCTGGGTTATGCGTATATTCAACTTCACCATTAATAGATTGAATTAATAGTACTCCTTCAATTCCAGCGGAGGTATAAAGATCTGCAATATCCCCCTCGTTAGCGAATAGATATGAAGGAACAAGCGATAATAGAAGTATATTAGTAAAAGTAGTTTTGAGCATATTATTCACGAGTTAGTGAGTATAAATAGTCCGTTTGATACCGTGTAGGCATTAGCGGTGTTAGGCTAGATTTGTTAGCCCTTTCATTCAGAGTCCACCACAATATTAACAACCTTATGGACGATGGGAGACATTAACATGATGGTTGGAAATGCAACCACAAAGGCAAAAGACCATGCTTTTAGCCAGACAGCAACTATGTCACTGGCCAAACCAAGATTAAAAATACTGATAACCAAAGACATAATACAAGACATGAATAGTGACATAAAAAATGAAAATACAAGTGGTTGATACTTCTGATTAATCATAAATCTCTCTAGGTATGTAGATGGTTTATCTGAGTTCTTTGGGCTAGCTGAAGAACCAAGTACAAAACAGATGATGGTCTTCTGACTTTTTTACTGACGTAGCTGCCATAAAGGTTGTTCATTATTATCAATAATACGGTGTTTGATCAGCCATTGCCTGGCATCTTCAGCATCTTGTTCAAACCATGTTTTGGCAGAGCCAAGACGGAAAGTGTATCCCCAACTATCCATATCAGTCATCATACGTTCTTTACCCACATTCGCTAGCTGATCGGCAAACAGTATTTGTAAATAACACACACCATTTTCTTCATCATAATCACCCGCTGCATCAGTATCAAGATTAGAACGTCGTTGTGCATCCATACATATATAATGCCCAGCCTCATGTAAGGCTGAGTGAATAGGGGTATCTTGGCGTAAATAGAGTTTATTACCGATTAATCCTGCTTCACGATCACCAAAAAAGCTACCCTGAATGGCTTGATTATTAGCGACATCCTCTATTTGGATACCATAGGGTGCAAGTAGTTTGGCTAGTTGAACTTGTCGTTGTAGATCACAGTTTAAAACATGGGTGGGATCAGACACGCCTTGCATCACCAATAATATGATTGATGACCATACCCGCCAATGTCAGTCCGAAGATTGATGGCATATAACTAACCGTGCCATTGACTGCACGAGGCCGCCCACGTCCTACAGATTCAGGTGGAAGAGGAGGCAGAGGTGATTCAAGTGAATATACAGCTTGAATGCCACGGCCAACCCCCCTTCTACGTAGATGACCCCGTAGTTGTTTGGCTAATTTACACATTGAGGTATCCATCATGTCGCCAGTACGCACTAGCGTTGGATCAAGTTTTCCACCGGCACCCATGCTGGCAAAGATGGCAATGTCTTGACGCCATGCCGCTTCAATTAATGCAGCCTTACTACTCATGCTGTCGATCGCATCAACAACAACATCATATTTTGAACTCAACATATCAGGAATAATGTCGGGTGATAGGAATTGAGCAATAATATTAACCTGACAATCAGGGTTAATATCTTTAATACGATTGGCCATCACTTCGGTTTTAGAGATATCTATTGTCGATTGCAGTGCTACAAGTTGTCGATTCATATTTGAAGCAGACACAATATCATGATCAACCAAGGTTATTTGGCCTATTCCCATCCTAGCTAGCGCTTCGGCAGTGAAGGAACCTACACCCCCAATCCCGGCAAGAAAAATATGAGCAGATTGTAGACGTTCAATACCTTGATCGCCTATGAGAATATGAGTTCGTTCAAATAATGGGTTTGTTGTGGACATGAGGTGTTTCTATTTATCAATTAGCGGACTATTTTAGCTTATTCTTGTTTGGAAGCACATGTGACGCACATAGAAGAAGCTGGGTCTACTTCTAATCTGCGTGGGTCAATGTCATTATCACAGACACTGCAATAGCCATAATCGCCTGATTCAATCAGTGCTAAGGCAGTTGATATCTTGCGTAGTTGTTGCTGGCGTAGCCTTGTCGTTTCAACAGCCATGGATTGTGATTGCAATGCATCAATTCGAGATACGCGGCCGACACTGGCTTGATCTAACTGGACAGGTTCTGTGGATTGTTGTGCTGCTTGTTGAGATGCAACAAGCCCGTCTCTGTGGGTTTCTAGTAAGTGTTTAAATTTTTGTACATCAGCATTATTCATAGAATCAATCCATGTTTATCTGTTTTAGCCAGTATTGACCTGCATAATACTTTTTACAATCAGTATAATAAAATTTTTTCTAAAAAGACGCTGAAAATATGTTTTATCATCGGTTAGGTTTTATAAAATATACTGTCATCTTACTGATACTACTTGTTTTAGCTACTTTTTCAATACGGAATATTTTGTTTACAGGGTCTGTGCTTGAGCCTAGCAGCTTACCTGAATCTTCAATTATAGACATGCATGTGCATATTGCGGGCTTAGGCTATGGTGGCAGTGGCTGTTTTGTGGCAGATGAAATGAAAAATAGTTATAAATTTGATTATTACCTTAAGGCTTTTGGCGTAACACGTGAAGAGATGAAAGCCGAAGGTGATCAAGTGGTTATTGAACGTGTGGCTCAAACCTTGGCAAAATCTGAACATGTAAATGGCGCTATTATTTTAGCAATGGATGGTGTTATTGATGATAACGGTGAATTGGATAAATCAACAACACAGGTTTATATTCCGAATGATTATGTGGCTGAGAAAACAGCGCTTTATCCATCACTTTATTTTGGCGCAAGTATTAATCCTTACCGTAGAGATGCATTGGAGCGACTAGAAAAAGTAAAACGACAGGGTGCCAAATTGATTAAATGGATCCCAAATATTCAGCATATTGATCCTGCCGACAAAACACTTATTCCTTTCTATGAAAAAATGAAAGCATTGGAGTTACCCCTTCTTAGTCATACTGGACAAGAGCGTTCATTCCATTCAGCTATAGATGAATACGGTGATCCTGAAAGATTAGCATTACCATTATCTATTGGTGTGACAGTGATTGCTGGTCATATTGCGACAACGGGGGAAAGTGATAACCAAAGTAATTATCAGCGAATTTTGGCCATGTTTGATAAATATCCAACTCTTTATGCTGATATTTCGAGTCTTACACAAGTCAATAAACTAGGCTATTTTAATCAAGCATTACAGGAGCCAAGATTAAAGGGGCGATTAATTTATGGAAGTGATTATCCATTAGTAAATATGATATTGGTTTCACCTTATTACTTTCCTACCAATTTGACGTTGAAGCAAATGAGTGACCTTTCGAGTGTGGATAATCCATGGGATAGAGATGTTAGCCTCAAACAGGCATTAGGTCTTCCTGCAGACGTTTTTGCAAAAAGTGCAATGTTATTGAATATTAAATAACTGCTGACAATTATCAGTGGTCGCCATGGCTATTTCTTCACTATTTTCAGTGCGTATTTGAGCTAAGGCATTTAATATTGCCGGAATATTTTCTGGTGTATTTCGCTGCTGTTGCAAGCCTGATAATGGCATATCGGGCGCATCAGTCTCTAGCACCAAACTACTCAGTGGTAAGGCTTGAAACAGCGATATTAAACGCGTCGCTTTAGGATGGGTAATGATGCCGCCAACACCGAATAAAAAACCGAGCTGTTGATATTGTTTTGCTTGTTGCAAGCTCCCATTAAAGGCATGAACAATACCTCCTTTGACGGTGAATTTCTTTAATAGGCTAATCATTTGATCGTGTGCTTTTCTAATATGCAAAATGACAGGTAAATTTGACTGTTGGGCTAGTTCCAACTGCTGTGACAATAATGTGATTTGAGCCTGCTTGTCATAATCTGGTACATAAAAATCCAGACCGATTTCGCCTATGGCAATAATTTTCTGATGACAAAGTAGTGTTTGTAATTGAAGCAAATGCTCAGGTTTATGTTGATCCATAAACATAGGGTGTAAGCCTAAAGCAGGGTGTAGCATGGTCGATTGCTGACAGATCCCCATTAATTTGTCCCAGCTAGTGGCGATGACCCCCGGTACAATAATCTGTTTAACACCCAGCTGTTGGCAGTGCTCTAACACGCTGCCACGATCTTGATCAAAGTGATCGAAATCAAGGTGGCAATGGCTATCAATTAAATGCATTATTAAAGACTAATATTGTAAATTATGGGTAGAAAATAATGAAAGATGAAAATAGCAGAGCAGGCTTTGCACATGAAACGGTGATGATAAATCTGTCTGTTTTTCATTTATTTTTACCTGTGGCAGCGTTGAGTAGTGGTTATATCAGTGTTCTACTCACTTTATCATTAACGGGCTCTACTGTAATGATATCTTGGATAGTCAGAAAAGCATATCAGCAGACAGCAACAGAATTAGTTCGTGAGCACTGGAAGTTTGCCTGAAGACGATGCAAATTATAGTATTGCTGTGGGCATTATGTGTTTAGGATGGTTGATTTCATCCTTACAATCAGATACTAATATGCAGGGTATTTTACTTGTAGTGTCCCGTCGAATTGCTGCGGTGCCAACAGTCATAATAGTGCTGGTATTGTTTGTCATGGAAACAACAGCATTGTCTCAAGCGAAGCAAGGTGAGTTACCTAAAAAATAGTTAAATTAATGAAGGTAAAAATAAGAAATATCAGGCTAACAATAAATCCTGATAATGGTACCCAAGCAGGGAAAACAATACTGCCACTGGCTGAGGGGGTTGTTTTCTTAATACGTACTAAGGCCAAGTTTATCATTGAAAAAATACACAGCATGATAACTGATGTTATTTCTGCCACCCACGGTGTTTTTGGGATGTATAAGGCTGAATATTGCTGGTAGTTGGTTACGGGAGCTAAGTCTATACATCACTCGTGATGCCATAATTATTTGTATCAATGCACCATTGATAATGGCAAGCAAACCGATGATGCTGATTAATGTTGCATCGTTATCGGTGAAATGTTGATATAAAAAAGCCAGTGGTGCTTCAGTTGATGCTAATTGTCCTGGGCTGACAGCAAGCACTGCTGAGACCATAATGAGCATATATAGCAACGTTGTAATTACCAGAGTAAGCAATATCGCCATCGGTAGGTTACGTTTTACATTTTTTACTTCTTCGGCAACATCGACCATATCTTCAAAGCCAATAAAAGCGTAGAAGGCCAGTAGGGCACCTGCAAATATAGCTTGCCAGTGTGTAGTCTCAGCAGAAGGTAGTAGCTTAGCTAGTGAGTCCAAATGAAGTTCAATGCCCATAAAACTGACACCAATAATCAGTAACAGTCCACCTATTTCAATCACGGTAATAAAGGCTGCTAAGGATACAGAACTAGAAATCCTCCATGCAGCAATGCTACCAAACCCTAGTGCTGTGATGACTATTATAGGTAGTCGATCAAGTATGATAAATTGATGTAAATATCCAACAAAACCATTTATTAACGCAGCAGCAGAAACAAGCCCAGCCAAGATGACTAATAGTCCCGTGAGTGTGGCGATAAAAGAGGCTGTCAAAAAAGAGATAGGTGCAAAGTAACCAGCCATACCTGTTAACTCACCGACCAGTGCATAGATGCCTGCCCCAATAGTGGTACTTAGCCCATAAAGTACCATCTGGGTGAGAGACAAACTTCTATTGAGTTCAATGTAGTAAGCTACCTTTCATCGCTTCCTTACAGCACATGCTACAAGAAACACATGCATATTTGTAAGTTTATCAATAAGTGTACTAGAGCTACAGGATTAGATAATACCCTTTAATTAATCTGTCCGTTAAAGTGTTGCAAGCTCACTTTCTTAGGAAGGAGGACGTGAGCTACGGGCAATAATGAAGTCGAATTATATCCGTTATGGAGATTGTGCCTACAACTCCGGCTTAATCACTTATTGATGTTCGTCCGAGTATCAATAGGGTGGTGGTGAATCTAATCATATAGCAACAAAAAAGCCGTAGTGATTGAGTTCACTACAGCTTTTTATTGAACAGTCTGAAATTTAAGCAACAGAGTTTTTAGCCTTACGACGTAAACCAAAGAAACCTAATAATGCAGGACCAAATAAGAACAATGCAGCAGGTACGGGCACTTCACCCACGACCACTGACGTCGTGATCACCAAATCAGCAAAGGTATCACCAAATACGACATCAAAATTAAACCCAGAAAATGTGGGCATGATAATACTGTCAAAGCTGCCGATAATACTGGCAAAGGTTAAGAAGCTAAACGAGCCTAGTTCAATTATGCTGCCGGTAAAGTCAAAGTTTAATGTACCGCCCAATGAAGCAATACCCGAAATCGCTAATACGTCGATACTACTTTCATCAAACTCAATATCTAATACACCAAATTGACCTTGAGTATAGTTACCATCAATCGTCAACGTATCGATTGAGTTACCTGGGGCGAGATAGGCGAGGTTATTGATATCTGTACCGTTGACGGTAACGTCACTGGTAATGATGCCATTGCCTTTTAATACGCCACCCTTAATGGCCACACTTGCTTGGCTCATGGTGCCATTATTAATAGTGGTGCCAGCCGTTTGTATATAGTTAGCACTACCTTGTATAACACCCGTGTTGTTCAGCGTGCCTGTGTTGTTCAGCGTACTGCCGAAGGAGCTGTTCAGTGTGCCCGTGTTGTTCAGCGTACCGTCGTTGTCCAGCGTTGTGAACAAATTATTGTTCAGTGTGCCATTGTTGTTCAGCGTTCCTGTATTGTTCAGCGTACCGTTGTTGTTCAATGTGCCGCCGTTTTTGTTGTTCAGCGTGGCGTTGTTGTTCAGTGTGCCGCCGAAATTGGTGTTCAGTATGAGGTTGTTAGTCAGCGTGCCATTGTTGTTCAGTGTACTGGTGTTTAGCGTGGCGTTGTTGTTCAGCGTACCGCCGTTGTTGTTGTTCAGTGTGCTGCTGCTCAGCGTGTTATTGTTGTTCAGTGTGCCGCCGTTGCTTAGTATGTTGGTGCCCAGCTTACCGTCGTTGTTCAGTGTACCGTCGTTGTTCAGCGTGCCGCTGCTGGTCAGTATACCGTTGTTGTTCAGTGTACCGTCGTTGTGGTTGTTCAGTGTGCCATTTTTGTTGTTCAGTGTACCATTGTTGTTCAGTGTACCGTTGTTGTTCAGCATGCCTTCGTTGTTCAGCATACCTTCGTTGTTCAGCGTACTGCCGTTGTTGTTGTTCAGCATGCCTTCGTTGTTCAGCATACCTTCGTTGTTCAGCGTACTGCCGTTGTTGTTGTTCAGCGTACTGGTGTTGCTCAGTGTGCCACCGTTGTTGTTGTTCAGCGTACCGTTGTTATTTAGTGTGCTGTTGTCGTTGCTCAGCGTACCGTTGTTATTCAGCGTACCGTTGTTGTTCRGCGTGGCGGAGAAGTAGTTGAACAGCAAGCTATCATTTGTATATGAATCACCAATTTCAACCTCGTTGGAYCCCTGTAGGATTAAAAATGAAGAATTAGTGCCTGATAATGTGGCTGCGTTGATTGAGAAAGATACCGATAAACTGGCACTGATAACGACTATTTTTGCCACTGTCGCGGCGTTAAAATGACTGAACATAACTTTCCTCCTGTCTATTATGTATGGCGCAGCTATCTGAAACGATAGCTCTTTCAGAGCCTGTAGCTTTCCATCCTTAGTTCACACTAAGCTTGGCTTTATGATTATTTAACCGTGCAGTCTATACGGTTATTATCTGACTATAAAGCATAATAAATACATTGTCTACATGTACTTTGGTACTAGTGATTATTTTGATTTTTGAGCTTACTACTTACACTTTCATTAATTAAAAGGGGACGTTTCTATTTTAATAGTATGAACATCACTCCATCCCTCACCTCGGGGATCACTGGCAGCAGTAAGTTGACCCGTTGTTTTATTCTGAATGATAAGCTGCATATTGCCATATTGGCGACTAAGGGTATTGATCTTGTGACCACGACGGTTAAGGATTTTTAGTTGTTGCTGATCAAACCCGGTAGATTCAATTTGTATCTCATTAGGTAAATATTGATGATGAAATCGTGGTGTAGCAACGATATCAACAGCACTTTTGTGATCTATAAAATCTAAAATTCCTAACAGCACCATGGTGATAATTCGGCTACCGCCTGGTGTGCCAATCACCATTAAGCGATGGTCATTTTCAATAAAGGTAGGCGTCATACTAGATAAAGGACGTTTGTTTGCTTCAATAGCATTGGCTTTGTTGCCGACTAAACCATAAGCATTAGCTGAGTCGGGTTTTGCTGAAAAATCATCCATTTCATCGTTAAGTAACACACCGGTGCCTGCGGGCACAAAACCAGAGCCAAAAGGATAATTAATGCTTAAAGTAGCTGCAACACGATTGCCTTGCTGATCGATAATGGAAAAATGGGTAGTATCTTCGCCTTTGGCGGTATTAGCATTAGTTAAGTGTTGATTCTGACTAGCATGAAATAGATTAATGTCACTGGCTATTTGTTGGGCATATTGTTTGGATAATAATTTTTGGCTAGGAAGTGTTACAAAATCTGCATCGCCTAAATAACGGCTGCGATCAAAATAAGCACGCCGCATGGTTTCTACAAGTAGATGTTTTTTATCAGCAGGTGATATCTCAGATAAAGGGAAGTTTTCAAGTTGATTAAGCATTGATAATAACACCATACCCCCTGAGGATGGTGGGGCTGCCGAGGTGATTTTGTAACCTCGATAAGTTCCAGTAATAGGTTGGCGTTCTTTTACTTGATAGCTTTTTAGATCTTCTAATGTCCATATACCACCAGACTGTTGCACACTTGAGACTAATTTTTGAGCAATTTCTCCTTGATAAAATCCCTCTCGGCCATATTGTGCGAGTTGTTCCAAGGTATGGGCCAGATCAGGTTGAGTGATCACGGTTTTAAGTTTGGGCACTTTGCCCTTTCTCAAGAATATTGATTGTGCATCAGCTGAAGATTTAAGCGTGTTTAAACGAAAGTTAGCTAAATTTTGATAATGTTGAGTGACTTGAAATCCCTCGCGGGCATAGCGAATAGCAGGGGCTAATGTTTGTTTTAGGGTTAACAGGCCATATTTTTGACTCATATGATCCAAAGCGGCAGCTACGCCGGGAATGGCTGCTGCCAGAGGGCCATTAAGTGATAACGCTTTATCTACGGTATTATTTTTATCAAGATACATATCTCGGTGTGCTGCTGCGGGTGCTGTTTCACGGCCATCAATCATGACATTAAATTGATCATTAGCACGATGCAATAACCAGAAACCTCCCCCCCCTAATCCTGAACTAGATGGCTCAACGACGGCTAATGCTGCACTTACCGCAATGGCAGCATCAAAAGCATTACCGCCTTGATTTAACATTTCAAAACCAGCTTGTGTGGCTAGTGGATGCGCGCTGGCGATGGCTGCTGTTGATGAGAGCTTGTTGGCTGACACTAGCTGAGTGGCAACAGCCAAGATGATAATAGATAAGTAGCGAAGGTAGCGTGCCATAAAAGGTATTATCTATGCTGCTTTTCGAGTGATGCTTGACGCTGGTTCTCTCGATGTTGCTGCTTTTCAGCACGATGCATGGCAATTGTTTTTGCCGTATCCGTTCCAATATGGACTTCACCTCGCTGTTGAGCTAACGCCATTTGCTTTTCTCGTTCAGCATAACGGGCTTTTTGCGCTGGCGTAGTTTTATCAAAACAATGTGGACAACTTATCCCATGTTGATATTTTTTGTTGAGCTTGTCATCTGCGGTGATGGGCATACGGCAGGCATTACATTGATCGTAATGACCTTTTTCTAATTGATGGTTAACCGTGACACGTTCATCAAATACAAAGCATTCACCTTGCCAGAGTGTATCTTGTTCATTGACTTCTTCCAGATATTTGAGAATACCGCCTTCAAGGTGATAAACCTCTTCAAAGCCTTGCTCTTTCATATAGGCTGTAGACTTTTCACAGCGGATCCCACCTGTACAAAACATGGCAATTTTTTTGTGTTTTTCCGGATCAAAATGTTGCTTAACATAGTCAGGAAATTCTCGAAAACTATCGGTCACAGGATTGATGGCATTTTTGAAGGTGCCTACTTGGACTTCATAGTCATTACGAGTATCGACAAGTAACACTTCAGGATCGCTGATCAGTGCATTCCAGTCTGCAGGCTTAACATAGGTGCCTACAATATGTTTGGGATCAATGCCTTCGATACCCATAGTAACAATCTCTTTTTTCAGTTTGACTCGTGATCGTAAAAAAGGCATATTATCAGTGAAGGATTCTTTGTAGCTTAGCTTGGTTAGTCGCGGATCTTGATGCAAAAATGATAACAAAGCATCAATGCCTGCACGTGAACCCGCTACGGTGCCATTGATACCTTCTTTGGCCAGTAATAATGTGCCACGAATATTTTGATCAAGCATAAAGTTGAGCAAAGGCTGCTTTAACTGTTGATAATTGTCCAAGGTGACAAATTGATACATTGCACAGACAACGATTTGAGACATAAATAATATTTCCTATAGCTAATACTTGTATTTTACGTTTATTTTTTAAGCTTGTCGTTGCGTTTCCAAATAGTTTGCCGATATCACATAGCTAAAAATAGATATTTTAAAACAACATCTAATAGAAAGGTTCATAATAATAAAAAGATAATTATTTTCTACAAGGATTTGTGAGGTTATTTTGGTCACTGCGGACGAAGAAAATAAACATTGGCACCAAGAGCATGCACTGTGGGTGAAGGAAGTAGATCAGTGGCAACATGAAACAAACCGTTTAGTTGCATTGTTATACCAATTAGAGCGTGCTTTGCCTGAGCATACAGCCAGTTTAAAACATCATGTTGCTATCATTGAACAACATGAGAAGCTGATTACTAGTCACGATTGCGATATTGCTGCTGACAGTAGTTCACATGCTTGCTCTGAGTTTAAATCGCCACAACAACAAGCTGAATGTCATGATAATTTATTTCGTCTGCATATTGAAACAAAACAACAACACTTGAAGTTAAAACAAACCTATTCAAGAGAAATGGAGAGGTTTAGGTCGTTACTTAGAAAGTTACTTGAGGAGTGTTAATAGCTGCTTGATATAGGGTGCTATTTTAATCTAACCCCAGTGGCGAACTCTACCTGTATCAATATGAATAAAATTAGATTTGGGATAGTAGCCAACACCACCTATGTGTAAGTTAAGCGCTGTTTTGCGTAGCTCGGATAATTGACGGCCGGGTAAGCGGATATCAATAGCTTTGCCTTGCATATGTAAACTTTTCTTGGCTACACCACTGCTTTTTTGGCTTAATTTAGCATTAGTTTTTGGTGAACGGTAGCCGGAGATAACTTGAAAGGGTTGATTACCCTTCATTTTGTAATGCAGAATATTTAACATATCAATCAAATCATGATCAATATGATAAATATCTCCTGTTCTATGATCACGTAAAATGCGGTTAATAGCGGCTAATTCACTGGCTTGGTAGTGGCCTTCTGCCCAGTAGGTTGTATTGAGACTCTCGCCCGTGTGTAAGTTGATCAGTGAAAGTTTGCGTTCTGGTTCAGCTAGAATATTAGCGAAGGTACTCGGCAAAGATAATGACGTTGTTGCACCTATACCAAACTGCAAGAATCGGCGGCGACTTAGCGATAAATTATTGGCCATATTTTTATGTTGTAGCGTGTGTTCCAAAGTCATTGAGTGTTTCAAAGTTTAGTCAGGCTAAATTATCTACTAGCCGAGATTATAATTATATTCTGCTATGCGCGACAAGTATTCGGTTATTTGTTGATCACATTAGTCACTATCTAATAGAAATATACCTTATTTATATCAAACTAAACCGTGATATAAATCGCATAAACGGATAATAGCTATCCAAGATTTAAGTGTCGTTGGTCAAGTTATCCTTGAACGTGATTTAATTAATAACCATAAAAAGAACGGGCCGCCGAGAAGAGTGGTGATGACACCCACAGGAATTTCTGCTGGGGCAATGATGAGTCGGGCAATCGTATCGCATACAATGAGAAAGCTACCGCCAAACAAGATTGTTGCCGGGGTCAACCAATAATGATTATTGCCAATGAGTAGACGGCAGATATGGGGTACCATCATGCCCACAAAGCCAATAGGGCCACATAAGGCAACAATAGCACCGACACAGAGTGAGGTGATAAAAAATAATATATAACGGATCCGTTTGACGGAGACACCACGGCTTAGTGCAATATCATCGCCAGCCATTAACAGGTTCAATTCCCGGCCTAGCCAGAGGATCACGGCAATACATATTGTGACAAAAGGTAACAGTTGCAATACATCATGGTAACCAACGATATTAAGTCGGCCCATTAACCAACGCATAATATGGAATGAGTCAGTGATATTGCTCAGGTATTGGGTAAATAAAATAAGACTAGAAAAGAAAAAGCTAATAGCGACACCGGTAAGAAGTAGTGTCTCAGTAGAAAAACCATGCCGAAAATGACTGATGCTATAGACAATGCTGATGGCGAGCAGTGCACCGATAAATGCGGCTAAGCTAGTGCCATCAATACCAACGATAGTAAAGCTTAATCCAAGAGAAACATAAATAGCGGCTCCTAAGGATGCACCGCTTGCCACGCCTAAGGTAAAAGGTGTGGCTAAAGGATTATGGAACATAGCCTGAAACACCATGCCACAGACGGCAAGGCCTGCTCCGGCAATAAATGCAAATAAAACACGAGGGATCCGAATTTCATTAAGGATATATTGCTTGATATCCGTGGCCATAAAGGCGTCTAATCCTAGCCATGGACTAACAAGCAATATAATAATACTGAGTACGGTAATGACGATTAATTGGTGGTTTGGTTTCATTCATTGGCCTCAATCATTTCATCTGCCAGCGCTATTTTTGCACCTGTTTGAGGATGAATGGCAAAGACAAAATTCTGGTCGTACAATGTGTATAAACGTTGTTGTTCAATAAAGTCGCCAGCCTTGCCTTGCCAGATAGTCTGTCCTTGCTTTAATGCTAGGATGTGACTGCCATGCTGGCTAGCATGATTCAGATCATGACTCACTTCAATAATGGTAATGCCATGTTGTTTGTTTAATTTGTTGATCAGGCGATGCACATCAACTTGGTGCCGAGGATCAAGAAAACTAGTGGGTTCATCTAATAGTAATATGGGTGTTTGTTGACTGAGTGCTGCTGCGATCATCACGCGTTGGCATTCACCACCACTTAGCGTGTCCATTTGACGATTAAGAAAAGGAGATATTTCGGTGATTTCAATAGCAACATCACAGGCATTTTGATCTTCTGGTCTCCATTCTGATAGTACTGAATGATAGGGGTAACGACCCATCTTGACGAAGTCTTCAACTATAAAAGACAGTCGTCGGCCATTTGCTTGCGGGACATAACTGACCAGCTGTGCCAATGCTTTCTGTGGGATTTTCTTGATAGACTTATCGTCGAATAGAATCTTGCCATTTGTGGCAGATAAAAGACCCATTAAACATTTTAATAGGGTACTTTTGCCAGCACCATTAGGCCCTAGAATGCAGAGGTAGTCACCTTGTTCAACATTGAGATTTAGGCGAGTAAGAAGTAATGCGTCAGCAATCGAGACATTAAGATCGATACATTGAATGAGCGTTGTCATGATCCCTTATCTTCCCAATCTATTTCTGGATGAATAAATTTTGCTATTTTTTCCAATAACAGAAAAATCCTAGGTCCAGGGATGGTGGCATAATTCTGTTCAATAAAATAGATGTGATCGTGTTTAACGGCATTAACAAATTTCAGTTTTTGCCATTGTTTAAGGACTTGGCTTAAATCAGCATGATGATCATCTGCTTCAGGAAAAATATCCAAAATAATATCAGGATTGAGTTGCAATATGCCTTCAACTGATAACGAGGGCACTTTTATCTGTGTTTGTTGGTAGACATTTTGACCACCGGCAAGAGAAATTAAATCATTGTAAAAATCATTCTGACCCGCGATATAAACCGTGTTTAATTGTTCACCACCGAGACTGTGGCCCATTGAAATTAATACTGAAGGTTTAGATAAGTGTGCCGTTTTTGATTGGATATAATTTATTTTCTGATCAATATTGGCTAATAGTTGAGCACTTTGTTTAGTTTGATCTGTTGCTTGGCCAATAGTCTTGATACTCTCTGTAATGCCCTTAAGTGTTGAATTGTCGACGGCCAGTGTCGGGATGTTGAGTTGTGAAAGTTGCTGTATAACTTTTTGGTGCTGGCTGAGTAGAATAACGAGATCAGGTTGTAAACTAAGAATAGCTTCAAAATTAGGATTGATAAAACCACCTACCTTAGGCAATTTACTGGCTGTTGGCGGATAATCACAATAGTCAGTGACTCCGACGACAGAATCACCTAAATCTAAAGCAAATACCGTTTCTGTAATGCTAGGGGCGAGGGTGATAATACGTTGTGGTTTTAGATGCTGATTTTTGCCAGTGCTAAGTTGAGTGTTAATACCCAATATGGCCATAGCAAAAATGCTGACAAAAAATAAGAGTGGCCAAAACCGACGCATGAATTTGAACCTTACCGAATAATGCTGTCATTATACCCATACTACTTGACTATATAATTACATCGAACAGAACGAGAAATCAATGAAACAAATACAGCAGATTTTTGATAATGCTGAGCAGTTATTTTCTATGGTTGATATTGAGCAGGCCTTGGACAAATTAGCCATAAAGTTAACTGAGCATTTTAGTCAAACTAATCCAGTATTGCTGTGTGTGATGAAGGGGTCAGTTATTACTGCAGGTCATTTATTACCTAAACTCACATTTTCATTAGAACTGGATTATATTCATGTGACCCGCTATGGCGATAAAACCGTGGGTGGAAAACTAGTTTGGTTGCATCAACCGGCTATTGATTTAACCGATCGTACAGTTATTTTAATTGAAGATATTTTTGATGTAGGGCTGACTCTACAGTCGTTACGAGATTACTGTATGCAAGCAGGTGCTAAGTCAGTGAGCTGTGTTACTTTGATTAATAAATTACATGATAATAAACTAGGATTATCACCTGAATTTATAGGTTTAACGGTGCCTGATCGTTATGTATTTGGTTTTGGCATGGACTATAAGGGTTATTGGCGAAATGCACCGGGAATTTATGCGGTAAGGGAGAGTGATTTATGAGCCCATTAGCGATTATCGGTGGCACAGGCTTAACAGCATTAGAAGGGTTGACTATTATTGATCAGCGCACTGTATCAACCCCCTTTGGTGAGCCATCTAGCCCATTGATAGTGGGTGAGTACCATAATAAAAAAGTGATATTTTTACCCCGACATGGTCAAAATCACACTATTCCTCCTCACCGAATTAATTATCGTGCAAATATATGGGCATTAAAAGATCAAGGGGTGGAACAAATTATTGCAGTCGCTGCTGTAGGTGGTATTCGAAGCGATTTAGCACCAGGAGTGCTGGCGGTACCTGAACAAATTATTGATTACACTTATGGGCGAGAGCAAAGCTTTTTTAGTGATAATTTTTCAGCAGATAAACATATTGATTTTACCGTTCCTTATGATAAAAATATCCGACAAAAAATACTGAAGGCAGCCAAACTTCAGCAAGTCAGTATTGTTGATGGTGGTACTTATGCTGCTACACAAGGACCTCGACTTGAAACCGCAGCAGAAATTAAGCGCTTGGCACAAGATGGTTGTGCGATGGTGGGGATGACGGGTATGCCAGAAGCTTATTTAGCGCGTGAATTAAATATGGCTTATGCAACCTGTGCAGTGATGGCAAACTGGGCTGCGGGTTTAACGGATGATGTTATCACTATGGATGAGATACAACAGACACTTAGCAAAGGGATGACACAGGTAAAACAAGTGTTAGCAGAACTTATTCTGTCACAGTAGGTGTTGCTTCATTCGGTAAGGAAAAGGTTTCTAGGCTTTCTAGTTCATCCTGTACTGCTATTGGAGTACTGACGGGTGTCAGTTGTAATATTGCCCCCATTTTTGGATGGTCAAAGAAGTATATTTTTTTACTCCGAACACGACGTGATTCAACTAAATTAGGATTACGAGGTAAATCAATATCAATACCGTCAGGTGATGTATCTGACCAGCTATTAATCAATCCGGTATTTTCCTGCAACCACAGATCCAATTCAGCATGTAGATAAGTCGATTTATATAAGCGAATTGACCCTGCAATAAGATTATCTTCTGAATGAATATCCACGGCTTTTGCTCGGCGCTTAGAGAACATGGGTTGTTGCCATGCTTGATGGTAATGTACACGATAGCGAGCTGAACGATTTAGACGGCCAACAGTATGAGTCAGTGACGCTATGCTGGCAGGTTGGATCTGAGATGTTGCCATTGTGGGTAATAAGGCAGCAGCTTGCTGTGCTCCCATTGGTGGCCATTGTTCGTCGGTGATGGTATCAAGCTGTTCAAACACAATTAATTCGACGTGATACCACTGTTCGGCATGTGATTGAAAGCTTAATAACAGTAAGCATAGCGAGAGAATAAATTGTTGGGTGTAATATTGCGGTTTCATAGGTCATCTAAGCTATAAATATTGGATGTATTGTCCAACTTCGCCAGCAAAATGTCCAAGTTTTATCATCATTTACTTTTTTACTGGTATTATCGCCGTAATAATTATTTGAAATTGGAGAATATGGAATGGAAGGTTTTTCTGCGTTTGTACTATTTTTTGTCGTTTTAGCTATTGTCATGGTGCTGATGGGGGTGAAGTCAGTACAACAAGGGCGCGAGTTTACGGTTGAGCGATTTGGGCGTTACACCAAAACGCTGCGACCCGGATTAAATCTGATTGTGCCGCTGATGGATACTATCGGCGCCAGAATTAATATGATGGAACAAGTGCTAGACGTTCAGTCGCAAGAAATTATTACCAAAGATAATGCGATGGTGCGTGTTGATGGTGTGGTGTTTTTTCAAATAGTTGATGCAGCCAAAGCGGCTTATGAAGTCAATAATTTGAACCATGCGATTTTAAATTTGACTCAAACCAATATTCGTACTGTGATGGGTTCAATGGATTTGGATGAATTATTATCTAAGCGTGATGAAATCAATGCTCGTTTATTGGGTGTGGTTGATGATGCGACGACGCCATGGGGAGTAAAAGTCACCCGTATAGAAATTAAAGATATTGCACCACCTGCAGATTTGGTTGAGGCTATGGGGCGTCAGATGAAGGCAGAACGTGAAAAACGRGCCAATATTTTGGAAGCAGAAGGCCTTCGTCAAGCAGAAATTTTAAAAGCAGAAGGTGAAAAACGAGCTGTTGTATTGGATGCTGAAGGCCGACGTGAAGCGGCATTTCGTGATGCTGAAGCACGTGAACGTATGGCTGAAGCTGAAGCACGTGCAACAACTATGGTGTCGGAAGCGATTGCTAATGGTGATATTCAAGCGATTAATTATTTTGTAGCGCAGAAATATATTGAGTCACTTAAAGATGTCGCTTCAGCAGAGAATAGTAAAGTGATCTTTATGCCACTTGAAGCTAGCAGTGTTATTAGTTCTTTAGGCGGCATTGCCGAGTTAGCGAAAAACACCTTTAATAAAGGATAGTTATCATGGAATTATTTGTGGCTGATTTTTGGCATTGGTTAATACTTGCTGTTGTCTTGGTGATTGTAGAAATATTAGCCCCGACATTTTTTGCTTTGTGGATGGCCATTGCGGCTTTTATTACCGGGGTCGTATTATATTTATTTCCTAGTATGCCATGGGAATATCAGGTGTTTATATTTGCTGTTCTATCTGTAGCAAGCATTGTGGCATGGCGCTCATATTATACTAAAAACCCTATCATCACTGATGAGCCATTGCTAAACCGTCGAGGCGAACAATATGTTGGCAGAGTGATCACTTTGAAAGAACCCATTATTGATGGACAAGGCAAAGTGCAAGTGGATGATTCAACGTGGAAAATTGAAGGTGAAGATTGCCCAGTAGGGACAAAAATCAAAGTAGTGAGTATTAATAATGTGATATTTCAGGTTGAAATGGTCTGATTTATATTTGTAATTATTAATGACACAATTTTTAAATACCGACCTTACACAACAACAGTTTTTAGATCAGTATTGGCAAAAAAAACCTTTATTAATTCGGCAAGCATTTGTTGATTTTGAATCCCCCATCTCACCTGATGACTTGGCGGGATTAGCGTGCGAAGCTGAAATAGAATCCCGACTTATTGAAGAAAAAGGGCAAGACAGTGCTTGGCAAGTGACAAATGGACCATTGTCTGAGAAAGATTTTTCTCGTTTGCCACCGACACATTGGACTTTATTAGTGCAAGATGTTGATAAGCATCTGCCTGAATTGCAATATCTATTGGATCCGTTCAGGTTCATTCCAGATTGGCGTCGTGATGACTTGATGATCAGTTATGCCCCAGAATTTGGCACAGTAGGCCCTCATACCGATAGTTATGATGTTTTTCTGCTGCAAGCAAAGGGAATGCGTCGATGGCAAATTATGGATAAACCTATCCAAAATGCCAAATTAATGGATGGTCTAGAATTACAGATACTTACAGCGTTTTCAGCAGATCAAACATGGGATTTACAACCTGGAGATATATTGTATTTACCGCCACACTTTGCCCATCATGGAGTGGCATTAAATGATGGTATGACCTACTCAATTGGTTTTCGAGCACCGAGAAGCGTTGATATGTTAGATGCCGTTGTTAACGGCCTACTAGAACAAGGTTTAGGTCAGCGCCGATACCATGATCCCGATCTAAAACTAGTTCAACATAATAGTGAGATTGATCAGGCTGCGGTGGAGAGGCTAACACAAATGTTGCACAGGGCTATTGATGAGGCCGAGCCAATTTTAGCGAGTGCTTTGGGCAAGTTTGTCACGGAGACAAAATCAAGTTTAACTATTTTCAGCGAAGAAAGTATGGATGATTTACCTAGTATTGAGATGGTGACGGAAAAATTTTCTTTGAAATCTACGTTACAAAGAAATGTCTATCATCGCTTTGCTTGGACAAGGCATGAAACTGGTGGCCAGTTATTTATGGCAGGAGAGTCATATAATGTGGATATTACGGGTGTTAGTAATTTAGCGATGTTGAGTGATCATAATGTACTCACTGAGGCTGATTGGCATTATCTGTTAAATGATGAACAATCAGCCAATTTATTGTGCCAATTGATTGCTGATGGTGGCTGGATCTGGCAATCTAAAAGTGACTAGTTTATTTCCGGCTGGTGCGAACAAAAATAGTTTTATGGCATTTTGGACAGGGTGGAATACGGCTAGTTTTTTTGAAATGCAGTAGTGATTCGCAATGTTGGCAAGCTAATGTTCCCATGCTTGTTATTTCGCCGGTGTGATATTGTTGTGCACGTTTTGCTTGCACAGCAAGTTGCGCAAGCTCAAAACGTGTTTTGTCAGCTACTTTAGCGAAAGCATCCAGCATTCGACTTTCAACCATCTCTAAATCAAAGTTAAACCAAGTCGAAAATTCTTTGCCTGAACGTTCAAGATAATCAGCTGCTGCGTGCAAATCACGATACAGATATTTGCCTAGTTTTTCAGCTTCTTCTTTGCTGATTTCTTTTAATTCAATAGCTTGCTGTTTGGCCTTTTCGATATTATTTTGTAACGCAGGTAAGGCTTCATGTTCTGCAGTCGTGATAAGTTGTTCGACACGTTCCATCATTTTGTCGTAGGCAGCAATAAGTTTTTGCTCTAAATTTTGATCTGGCATGACTTTACTCCTTTATCAATCAGGTTGTTTAAGGTAAGTTAGCACAAAATCATTAGTTGGAGAAAGTTATGTTATCGTCACGAAGTATCTTTTTATTGGGATTTTTATTCTGTGCATTAATGCTGGGAATAGCAGGCTATTTTCAATTTATTGATCATTTGGAGCCTTGCCCATTATGTATTTTACAGCGTGTATTTACTTTATTGGTCGGTGCAGTAATGCTATTAGCAGTACTGCACGATCCTAAAGGAATCGGTATTGGTATTTATGGCTTGTTATCTGGATTGCTGGCACTGATTGGTGCAGGTATTTCAGCACGTCATGTGTGGTTGCAAAATTTACCAGAAGAGCAGATACCTACATGTGGGCCAGGGTTAAATTTTATTTTAGATAATTTTCCATTATCTGATGCGATTAATATGGTGCTGCGTGGTTCGGGAGAATGTGCAGAAGTATTATGGACATTTTTAGGCTTGAGCATACCCGCTTGGACATTGCTAGCATTTGTATTACTGTTCATCATGGGGTTGGTGCAAGTATTTCGCAAAGTAACTAGTGAATATTACTTATAAAAGACCGTTGTAAGGTGATAGTAATTGTTTTACCTTGGTAGTTAAGCCGCACTATTTGATGTCCTATACTGGTTACTTTAGCACCTTCTATTTCATCGCCTACATTGAGTTGTTTACCATTAATAATGGCTATTTTTTGATGAGGATCAATCAATGTAGAGTTAAGCTGTAATTGTAGCCCCTGAGGTGCGTTAGCGACAAAGTCAGCATTATTAGTTGATTGGCTTGCACTTTGATAACCTGCGGGCATGGTCGGATCGGCCAGTTGTTGATTCTCCGCACTTGTGCTGCTGCCATAGATAGCCAATATTGATAAGGTAACCCATTTAATGATCATGTTAGTCATGATGTTATAGCCCCAGCCAATGTTCTTTTGTACTAATAGTAAATACTTGAAGTGTGATCTCAGCATTAGGGTATTGAGTGACTTTATAATCAAGTTGTTTCCAGAACAACCCCCAAGGTGATGACTCTAATGTTTGCAAATATTGGTAGAGTTGTTGGTAATTACCCGACAATTTAACAACAGTAGTATGGCTATATAAGCTTGGACCGATATTTTCTTTCTCACCTGATTCTAGCTGTTCCTGTTCCGTTTCAGTTTTTGTCTCAGCCAGTTCGATTCTTATAACAGGTTCATTATTGAGCGATATAAGTGAAAGGTCATTTGATTGAGCCAAAACATCACGTAATACTTGGGTGATTTTTGTCGGGGGAACAAGTGTGGCCAAGACAGAGTTAAGATCTTGTTGAACAGATTCTAGTTGTTGTTTAGCTGAAGCAAGTTGTTGTTTAGCTAAAACATTCGGGTCTACTTCATTTTCTAATTGATCGCTAATTCCAGCGATAGAATTTTCGAGTTCTAGTCGTTGATCGTCAAGTTCTAACTGTGTATTAGATAGTTGCTGTTGCTGTTCACTATATCCAGCATAAAAAGCAGCATCCCAAGCAGAATAAATGATAACAATAAGTACTAATAATGAGAGTATTTTTTCACGAAGATTAAGCGTATCTAGGTAAGTAATAACGGGTTGTAAGTACGACATTATGGTGCCACCTCTTTCTCAGCATTGTAGGCATGTAGCTGAAAATTATAAATGGTAGTGTCTTCAGGTTGTTCCAGTTTAAATACTGAGAAATTTTTACCATGAAAATAGTCGGAAGTCGCAAGGTTATCAATATATTGAGGTACTAATTCGGAGGTTAAAGCACTGCCATATAAGGTAATGAATTCACCGCCTTGTAAGAGTGAGAACTGGCTTAGCCAAGCATTATCTATACGGTGTTCACTGAGTGTCGTTAATATGCTTGAGAAGCCCGCACGATTACCAAAAGATCGGTTTGATAAATGCTTTAATAATGACTGGTTATCCTGTTGTTGTTGTTGAATGTTTTTTAGTTCAGCCACTAATATTGGGTTGAGAACACGAGTTGATATTTGTGATTGTAAGGACACTTGTTGTTGGGATAATTCTTTAATCTGTTGTGTTTGGTCATCTAGTGAAACAGTTCTATGTTGTAATTTTTGAGAAAGAAGTATGCTAAATACAATCAATAGAACAACAGAAATTAAGGCTAATAGAAGCATTTGTTTAGCAGGGAAGATGACTTTCTTGGGTTTAAACTGTTGCTGATAGAGATTAATTTGTTGCATTTTAATTCTCTACCTTTAATTTTAGTGCACCGCCAATAGCAAGATAACAATGTGACGAAGTAGATTGAGTCAGAAATTTATTTTCTTCGACCGTCGTATCATTCGAGGGAATAGCTTGGACTGTAAGACCTAACCTATCTTCTAGCAACGGTATAATATTAATGTTAACGGCTTGTCCATGAGATAGAATAATTAATGTTTCAACCGATGCTTGACGACTATAGCTTTCAAAATAGTCAAAAGTACGCTGAAGTTCTAATGCTAAAGAATCTAATACAGATTGACTGCTGATATCTTCTATAGCGACTTGCGACAAGCTATCTGAACCAATACTGGATGCTCTAGTAAGATAAAAATCATTGTTGTTATAGATACTCATCCGAGCGTATGCTGGCCATAAATTTAAGACAACAATACTCGATTTTGTATCAGTAATTTTAGGCAGTAAATAGTTAGTTGCTAATTCAGGAACATCAATACTTTCTAATTGACATTTTACTTCATGTAATAAGTCGACGTATTGTTGAATAACCGCGTGGCGGCATGCGACGACTTGGGTTATGTGGGTACCAGAAGACTGCTGATTGGGTATATCGATCATATCAATGATGGCATCATCAATGTGAAAATCTATCAAGTCTTTTATTCGCCAACGAATAGCAGCACTTATTTCTTGTTTGGGAACTTCAGGCGTTTCTACTCGAAGTAATTGATATTCTTCAGGGGCAATAACCAAGTTACAAGGTATGGTATCTAACCGATGCTGTTTAGTTATCCGACTAAGAAGCGAGGCTTGCTCAGCTTGTTTTGCAGGATAAAATTCTGTGTGAATCAGCTTTTGATGTGTTTTATCTTTTTTCTCGACTATCGCTAATGAAATTCCGTCAGAAGATATTGTTATCCCTGCCGTATTTTTGCTTCCTTTGGCTGTTTTGATTGAAAACAAGGTGCTTTCCTTTTTTAGAGAGCAATTTATTAATAATATCGGCTATATTAAAGCTATTAGTGCAGTGACTATCGAGCGCGGTAAGTGATTCGGCCTTTGGATAAATCATAAGGTGTTAATTGTACGGTGACCGTATCTCCAGTTAAAATACGGATGTAATTCTTACGCATTTTCCCTGAAATATGTGCAGTAACTACGTGACCATTTTCTAATTCAACACGAAACGTTGTATTAGGCATCGTATCAATTACTGTGCCTTCAAATTCAATATGTTCTTCTTTTGCCATAAATTTATCTTACGCTTACTAATTTAAACGCCCATTCTGCCGTAAAACAACTGATTATTCAAAGTTTTTTAGTGTGTTGATAGGTTGCCAATGTTGGTTAACGTAGGCTTCTACACCAGAAAAGTTCTGTTTGTATTGCATTTTTTGACAATTTTTTATCCAATAACCAAGATATAGCTGTGAGAAGCCATGCTTTTTGGCGAGTTCAATTTGTTGCAGAATTGCAAAAGTACCTAAGCTTTGTTTAGGTAAATCGGGATCAAAAAAAGTGTAAAAGGCGGACAGGCCATCAGCGATAAAGTCAGTTACAGCAACGGCAACCAGCTTGTCGTGGTATTTAAATTCAATTAATTGAGTCTCACTCCAGCTACTGGTTAAAAAATTAATGTAGCTTTGTTTGGTCGGGTCATCCATGCCACCACCGATGTGACGATTAGCAAGATAGCGGCCATAAAGTTGAAAGTGTTGATCATTAAATTCATTAGCGTGTAGGGAAAGTGATATTTCTTTATTATTTGATAAGCAACGGCGTTGACTACGGTTGGGTTGGAAGTTTTTAATATTAATGCGGACAGGAATACAGGCTTGGCATGTTGGGCAATAGGGGCGGTAAGCCAGATCACTGCTGCGTCTAAAACCTTGTTGAATAAGATGGCTATATAATAAATTAGTCATCAGTTGATGAGGATCAGGATAGATATTACGGGCTTGATGGCCATCTATATATGAACATGGGTGGATACTGTCTTGGTAGAATTGAATGGTATTACTCATGGTGTTTGAGGAAGATCAGCATCAAGCTGCCATAAGCTCACTTTAGTATCCTCAGCACATAGAAAATCAAGTTGTTTGATAAAGTCACTTCGCGCTATTTCAGTGGCACCTAGGCTTGCCAAATGGGCTGAATACACTTGGCAGTCTATGAAGGGAAATCCCCATCGGTTCAATTGTTGGCATAATGAGACCAATGCAAGTTTAGAGCTATCTCGAACGGTACTAAACATAGATTCACCAAAAAAGACTTTTCCAATAGCTACGCCATATAAGCCTCCCACTAGCTCTTCATTCTGCCAACATTCAATGCTATGAGCATAACCTAAATGATGTAATTCTGAATAGGCTTGGATCATCTCTGGATGTATCCAGGTTGCATTGTCTGGATTGGAAGACTGTGAGGGTCTGTATTTAGAGCAGGCAGTCATAACTTGGTGGAATGCACGGTCAAGGGTAATAGTTAACTTTGTCGTGCGGAGAGTTCTTTTTAAGCTGTTGGATATTTTGATGTTATCAGTGAGTAATACCATGCGGGGATCAGGGCTCCACCAAAGTAGGGGATCATCTTTGTTAAACCAAGGGAAAATACCTTGTTTGTAAGCCTTAATAAGCCGCGATGCCGAGAGGTCACCACCGGCAGCTAACAAACCATCTTCAAGCGCCTGTTCAACGGCTGGAAACGGACTATCACTAGTCTCTTCTAACCAAGTAATGGGCACGGCTTAGTCTTTTAATTGTACGTTAAGTTCTTTAGCCCAGTTAATAGCATCTAAATAGGTTCTTGCTAATATTTCTACCGGTATACGAGAGGCCTCAATGGCCACCCAATCGCCTTTTTCATAGCTTAGAACATCATGTAAAGCATGACCGGCCGGACCAGATTTGTTAAGTAAGGCTTCCGATAATTCAGGAGATAATGGCAATTTAGATATGATGGTATTGATAGGTTTGTCTAGCAATGCATCAAGTGCAGAAAATAATCCAGCGGCAAAGAACATATCTGCTTGCCCTTTGTAATACTTGGCTAATAGCTCGCACATTCTGGCCCTTGTCATTGCAACAACTCGCAATTCACTTGGCTTGTCGTCTATACCTGAGAGGCTAAGTAAGCTAGCCCATGTTTTTATTTTACTCTGACCTAACATAACAATCGCTTGCTTGGTGCTATTAATTTCCCGAGGTAAACCAAAAAATGCTGAGTTCATTAGACGTAATAATTTATAGCTCAATGACACGTCTTGATTAATGATATTAGCGAGATCTTCTGCCTCAAAATCAGGATCTTGCAATTTAACTAATAATTCCATTAAGGTTTGCACTGAAGGTGAGGCAACCTTATTACTATCCTCTAAGGGTTTTGTGTAGAAATGCCCTTGGAGTAAATCTAAAGCTTGGGATGAGCAAAAAGTAAACTGATCAAAACTATTAACATTGGTGGCACATAGAACTTTATGATTCTGCCGCCAATAGGGCAAATGCTCTGTAAAGGATGTGGAATCATGATGTTTAAGATCTATCAATAATGTATCAGAATGATCGTCATCTTTGACATTATCTGCATGTACTGCAAAACCAAAGTGGCTATTTTTAGAAGTGTCATGACTTGAATTCTGGCCTAGATCTAAAGTAAGGCTTAATGCTGATTTTTGTGAGTTTTCTAATGCATACTGCCAAGATTCAGGTATTGAAAGCAGTGCTTTTTGTCGATCGCTAATGGCCGGTAAAATGCTGGGTAATTGTTCAATAAATGAGGGCACTTCAGCATCATCGTTAAGCTTTTCACCCTGTTTATTAAGAAAGGACAGGTGATAACTATCCACATCCATACGATCTTTAATGAACAGTGGTTGCCGATGAATGAGGCCTGAAAATGTTTTTAATGACTCAAATGGCGCGCGATCTTCGGTCATAATTAATGCTCTTTCTCATTTTATTGTAATATCAGATCGACTCCCGACCTGAAAAGGCATGGGATAGTGTACCACTGTCTACATATTCTAGTTCGCCACCTAAGGGGATGCCATGAGCAAGTCGAGTGACATGTATTTTTCTGCTATGGGCCAGCTGACTAATGTAGTGGGCGGTGGCTTCACCTTCAACCGTTGGGTTAGTTGCAAGAATAGTTTCTTGAATATGGCCTTGATCAAATAATTTGATCAAGGTTGGAATACCTAACGCTTCAGGGCCAATTCCATCTAAAGGTGAAAGATGGCCTGAAAGTACGAAGTATAGCCCCTTGTAATGGGTGGCTTGTTCAATGGCAAGCACATCACTAGGTGATTCAACAATACAGAGCTGATCTTGTTGACGTTGACTATCACTACATCGACTACATAATTCAGTTTCACTTAAAATTCGACAGCGTTGGCAATGGTGAACATTATTTAATGCGTGACTTAGTGCTTGGGCTAGGCGTTCACCACCATCACGATTATGCTCAAGAAGATGGAATGTCATACGTTGGGCTGATTTTGGCCCTACGCCAGGTAAGCAACGTAATGCTGCCATGAGCTGTTCTATACTTGGCCCTAGATTAGTCATACAATCAATATTTAGAAGGGTAGCTTCATGCCAGCTGGCATCATACCTGCCATACGATCTTGGCTGGTTTTTTCAACCTGACGAACAGCATCGTTGACAGCTGCTGCAATGAGATCTTCTAGCATGTCTTTATCATCTTCAAATAAGACATCTTCAATCATGACACGTTTAACATCATGTTTACCTGTCATGGTGATTTTGACCATGCCACCACCAGACTGGCCGGTGACTTCCATCAGAGCAAGTTCATTTTGAGCCTTTTCCATATTGGCTTGCATTTGTTGCGCCTGTTTCATCAGGTTACCCATTCCACCTTTCATCGCTAGTCCTCTTTATTACTTATCGGTTTAATGCTGCTCTCAATTATACGAGCACCAAAAGCTTGTTTAATCGCATTGACAGCAGGATCGTTATGAATAGATTCGGCTGCACTTTGTTGCTTGATCGATGCTTGTTCAGCACGTTCAATAGCTAAAGTTGGGCTATTATTTTGATGATGGTCACCTTGCGTCAACACGATTGAAATATCTAGATTAAGATGTTGCTGTAGAGCTAATTCTAGTCGTTCTTGTGCTTTAGGTGTTGCCAAATGGCCCAATTCTTCGGTTAAAGACAAAAATATTTTATTATTGGCCAACTTAATAAAGGCACAGTTATCAGCCAATTGACGTGCTAGTGCTGATAATTTGAAACTTGCAATTGTTTGGGTCCAATTATCAGTCGATAAAACAGGCGATGAGCCATCTATTGGAGACGACAAGGGCCTTGAGTCAGCCATCACTGGCTTGTCAATAGCAGCAATGGGCGCTTCAGTTTTTATTGGAGGGCTAGTATTGATGATGCTTTGGCTTGCCATCGGCTTGATTGAGAGTGGATTATCTTGCTGAATAGATTCGTCTGTATTGGCAGCAAATTTTGTAGGCTGAAAACACAACATGCGTAACAAGGTCATATCAAAGCCACTTTTAGGATCTGCGGCATAAGGTAGATCTCGTTTGCCATGTAGTACGATTTGATAGAGGAGTTGGATTGTTTCAGGGTCAAACTGTTGTGCGAACATCTTTAATTGCTGATGTTGCTCTTCATCGGCCAAATCAATATCTGGCACCATTTGTAATGTCGCTATACGTTGTAATAATGCTAATAATGCATCTAAGGCAACATTAAAATCACGCCCTTGAGAGGAGAGTTGTTGTGATTGCTCTAATAAGTTTTTGCCGTCATGGTTAAGGAGTGCAGATAGGATAGAGTGTAATTGTTGTTGTTTTATCGATCCTAGCATTTGGTGAACATGATCATTGCTCACGTTGCCAGCACCAAAAGAGATGGCTTGATCCAGTAGACTTAAGGCATCACGCATACTTCCATCAGCTGCATGAGCCAGTTCTGTTAAAGCCGTAGCATCAAATTTAACCTTTTCTTGCTCCAGAATATAGGCTAGATGTCCAGAAATTTGCGTAAGCTCAAGACGACGAAGATTAAACTGTAAACAACGAGATAATATGGTGACAGGTAATTTCTGTGGATCAGTTGTAGCAAATAAAAATTTAACATGTGAAGGTGGTTCTTCCAATGTTTTTAGTAGCGCATTAAAACTGCTGGTCGATAACATATGAACTTCATCAATTAGATAGACTTTGTAACGTCCTCTACTTGGTGCATATTGCACGTTATCTAATAATTCACGAGTATCATCCACTTTTGTCCTTGATGCGGCATCAACCTCAATCAAGTCGACAAAACGTCCAGCATCAACTTCCTGACAACTTGAACATTCCCCGCAAGGTGTAGAGCTAACACCTTGTTCACAATTAAGTGATTTTGCCAGGATCCTTGCTAAGGTAGTTTTGCCTACACCACGTGTGCCAGAGAATAAAAAAGCATGATGTAAACGATCTTGATCAAGACCATTTATTAATGCGCGGAGGACATGTTGTTGTCCTACCACTTCAGAAAATGTTTTAGGTCGCCATTTACGGGCAAGAACCATATAACTCATGTGATACCTAGAAAACATTGTAAGGGCGGTGAACCCATACCAGCCAAATCTCGGCGCTCGAGTCCGAAGGCTCCGCTGCTCCCTTCCGGGCCTGACGGGCTAACCAACATTTCGTCGCGAGGAGACCAGTACAGGTCACCATAGAAGGGTGTGATTTTAAGGGTTTTTTATCAATTTGGCTATTTAAATTTTAGAAAAAGTAGCACATTTTGTCATAATTTTTTGATTGGCTAAGATGATCATGCAAAATAGTAGAAAAAATATTAACTGCTGATAAATTTATATTTTATTGCAAGACGTACCAGATCAACAGGGCTGATTATTCCTATCACTAGAATAGTGAAAAAGCAGTGTATATATTTAAATTGTTCGAATGGATAATACCGTTATTTAGAGAAATGCTAACAATAAGATACGGTAGTAGAAGTTTGTCTTATTATCAATAAGACGTTCTATTGATTTAGGAAGAATAATTGTTGAAGGTGGGTTGCTTAGCTGGTTGAATAAAGCCATCGTTAATCATTATTTCTGTTGCTTTTTTAGGATCCTGTTCATCTATAGGGAGGCGTAGATAATACGGTAGAAGAGATGAACGTATGGTGAGTTCAATGACATCACTATCGGCGAGGCGAGTGATGACAGATTCAATTGTCTCAATCAGATTATCAGGGGCCCCCTCGGGGTACAAGCCTGTCATCAGTTGAATTAGCTGGCTGATAGTATGTTGCCCGTCAGCAAACAATACCACTCGAGCCATCCAGGGATCTAGCTGAGTTAGCGTGTTACTTTCTTTTACATCAACGATAGAGACGATTTCTCCCTCGAGTTTATAGACCGTCTTTCGCTTAAAATAGTAGGCGTGTTTCAATGTTGTCCCCTAATAGCAGAATAATAATCTTATCAACAAGTAATAACGCATTTTTGTATGTGGCGGAGAGCGAGGGATTCGAACCCTCGATAGGGATTAACCTATACACACTTTCCAGGCGTGCGCCTTCAGCCGCTCGGCCAGCTCTCCATTAAGGAAGATCTGATCAAGTTTAATAATTTTATGCTGGCTAAAACGGCTGTTATTTTGCCCGAAATTTGTTGCAATAGAATCACTATTACGCCTCACTTGGTGCAAAATAACAGCCATTTTTTCTCAGCCTAATTCTTATCAACTCAATCAGAGCTTCCTTAAGGGTGGAAAAGATTACATTAGTAGATGTAATCTGACAAATTTTATGCATCAACAGCATCAACAGCATCAACAGCATCAACAGCATCAACAGCATCAACAGCATCAACAGCATCAACAGCATCAACAGCATCAACAGCAT
>NVUI01000013.1 GCA_002733105.1 Methylophaga sp. | reverse complement strand
GAAATAAAATCATCCCATTCATGAGAATCAAGAGAGCCGTTAAGCCAATTTTTCAGGATATTTTTGACTTCATTATGATCCATGGAATTTACACATAACGCCCCACTAAGAGGCAAATAATAGTTGGTTAAAATAAGCGACGAAGGAGCAAAAACCAACTGTTATTTGTCCTTTTGAGTGACTTGTTATGTGCCTATGATAATTTAACATTATTAAATCAGTATGTTAATTTAAATAATAAACCCAACATTATATGTTGCTATAGCGAGCACACTTGTTTACCATAGATGCATGACTACAAGTACTAGATTTGCTGTTGCCGTTCATGTTCTAACCTCTATAGCTCTCCAAAAGGGGAAGCCTGTACCGTCTGATATGATCGCAAGTAGCGTTAATACACATTCCACTGTTATCCGTCGTATATTAAGCATGCTTAATTCGTCAGGATTAACAACCGCTCAGCTTGGAAAGGGAGGAGGAGCACTGTTAAGTACTTCTCCTGAAAAGATAACGCTACTTGATATTTATAAATCAATGGAAAATGATTTGATATTCGCAACACATCGAGCCCCTCCAAACAATGATTGTATTGTTGGGCGCAATATTCTACCCATTTTAACCCCTGTGATGGATGATGCTCAAGATGCGCTTGAACAAAAGCTTAATAATGTCTCATTAAGTGAAATCATTTCGGCTGTATCTGAGCGAGGCGTAACTCATGGTGGTTTCTTAAATAGCTTGTAATTTTAACCCAAAGTGTTGCTGTGCTGGCAACACTGTATCAGTATAAATAGGAATAACATGAAAGATTTACCAGTATTAATTGCAGTTGTTTACCATAGTGAACATGGTCATACCGCTAAACAGGCAACAGCTGTAGCAAGCGGAATAGAAAAATTTGGAGCACAAGCCACCATGTATGAAGTAGATGGTAAATTCAGTGCTTGGGGGGAGTTGGAAAAAGCTGATGCTATAATATTTGGCTCACCAACTTATATGGGATCTGCAACTGCTCAATTTAAAGCTTTTATGGATGCATCATCCACAAATGTATTTTATCCGCATTTTAAATGGAAAAATAAAATTGCTGCAGGATTTACAATTTCAGCTTCACAGGCTGGTGATAAATCTGAAACATTATCTCAATTTTCTATATTTGCGGCACAGCATGGTATGCATTGGGTTAATTTAGGGCTTCCTCCAGCAAATAATTCATCGACTGGCTCTGAGAAAGACCTAAATCGTCTTGGTTATTGGCTTGGTGCGGCAGCACAAGCGAATGCTGATGAAGGAGCTGAAGTTACTCCCCCTTTAGCAGACTTACAAACAGCAAGCTTTCTCGGTGAAAGAGTGGCTCAAGTTACAACTCAATTCAAAGTGGGTTTGAAATATATGAGCGAATAAGTTCTATATTTGTATGGATTACAATACGCGAACACTAGGCACATAACGTCGGTGTCAGCGGTGGTTGTGTAGTTGGCGTTTTTCAGCCAACTACACAACCATCCGCTGGACACCATTGTTAGAACTGGACTCATATTTGTTTCCAATGATCTGAAACATCGAGTTTATCTCTGGCTTCCTTCGATGCAAAAAACCTAATGTGACCACAATCAAAGCATACGACTGGAAGAAACTTAGCCAGGGAAAACAAGCTTGGTGCCAAATTTGGTAGTAGCTCTCCGCCAAACCCACCAAACTCCATTGGCTCTTTATATTGATATACTCTGTCTGATTTACATTCCGAACATGGCTTCATTTGTAGTTCCTCATAGTCGAGGTCTTGAATATCTATGTTGAATACTGATGCTAGCGCTTTCTTAGACTGAAGAGATGCGGATGCCTTCTTTTCTATCCGCTGTATGGTTTTCAGATTAAGACCTGATGCAATAGCTAGTTCGTCTTGAGTCCACGAATTTTGGTTTCTTAACTTTAAAACTAATTCAGCATTGATTTTCATATCTATTCTTGACTTTTGGTTTAGTTTGAAGGCTCGACTAGTATGCAGTGTTTTATAGGAAACTCTTAAGGCTTCTGTACCTTAAGAAAAAGACAACTATAGGACATATTTAGGACAGCTGCGAGCTTTTGGAGTTCTAACGCCCGCATAAGCGGCGCAAAACCGAAGGTTTTTGCGTCCGGCGGAAGCCGTAGGCTGGAGCAAACTTGATGCGTTTGTTAGAAGGCAACTGCACATACCTATAATTTGATGAAATCGAAATAATTATTTTCTCCCTCATCAGAATATTCAGCTACCAATGAAAGCCCTTGCCTAGAAAGTGCTTCCACATAAGCAGCTTTTCCTAAAGATTGAGATTTCAGACCAGTCAAAATATCTACCCATTCACAAATTTGATAAGGTGACGTAAATAAGAATCTACCATTAGTATTCAGCGCTTCAGCAACTTTTGTTAATACTTTTAATTGGGTTTGTTCAGATAATATAAACATTAAGCCTATAGCAATAATCCCATCAAATTTTTTGTTAAAAAAGCTAGATTCCTCAACAGTTTCGCATTTGGCTAATACCTGAGGAAACCTCCTTTGGAATTCATTTATCAGTGTTTGAGATGCATCTATTCCATATACCTTAAAACCGGTATTTGCCAAAAGTTGCGAATGAGGAACTCCAAACCCACACCCTATATCCAAAATTGAGGCATCTAGCTTAAAAGACTTTGACCATTCTTCTACGGTCGACACACCAATATCTGTATTGCGATTTTCAATAAAGCTATCCGCTATCGACTCCCAGCCGTTGGATAGATCAATTTTGGAACTTGAAATCTTCATTGGGTTCTCATTGCCTTCTAACGCCTAGCTCACCCGCCCATGCGGAGTGGCTGTATTTGTGTGATTATGAAGCGCAGCGAAATACACAAATTCAGCTACGCAGTATGGGTCGGGTGCAGCTACTTGTTATACACGTTCACGACGTTTGAATATATCAAGTCTACAAGCAAGACTGACACCCTTACATTCTGATGGTTTTCTATACAGTTTTATTCCAGAGTTACTATACAGCTTGTCTTGACTAGTAATAATGCATTGAACAAAGATATTGTTAGCTACTTTTTCATTTGTGACCAAGCTTCTAAAATTGGTGATCCCCAATCCGATATAACGAGAGAAAAATATATACCAAACAACATCAAAAGCTGAACTTTTGTTAGATGCCGCCACTAATTCTTTTTCAACTATCTGCCTGATAAACGGTTTTAGCTTTTTCTTATATGAATTGTCTTTTAAGTAGATGATTTCAATAAGACTAAGTACGTGACTCAATGTTTTTTCTGACTCACGTCTTATTAAAAACAATAATGATATGAATTTAGTCATCTGCACTAGGCATTGTCGTTCGCTTTTTGAAAACTGTACCTTTAGCCTTTTATCTTTTGTAAGCAACTCTGAAAAAAACTTCTCCAAAATTCCAGTCCCTGGATATTTTCTATGTATGTCTAAAGCTATCAAGAGCGTATGCTCGAATGTTTTAAATGACACTTTTGACTTTTCTTTCAATGAATGAGGAAAATACTCACGATCATGAGGTCGATATAAGCCGTCAGGAAGGTAGAATATATGTGTCTTAGTTTCGTTTAAGCTAAGGTTTATTTTTTTTAGTTCTTCGGAAATAGTATTCAAAACCCTTTTTGCATCTTCTTCCGTATTGCACAGTATTCGATAATCATCTTTAAAACGGACGGCCAAAAAGTCAAGACCATCCAGCTCTAGTGACACCTTCTCATCGACCCAAGATAGTAGAATTTCGGCGATAAGATCACTGAGAGCAGATCCTACAGGTATTCCATTTGTTCTAGCGTCGTTTGAATACTGTAAAAGCTTGTCGATTTTGTTTCCGAATAATTCAAAATTTTTGTCTTCAAATGCGGTCTCACGGCTTCCAGAAATAGCCCAAGCAACACTATGCGTATACACGGATGAGTAAAAATTAGTGATGTCCGTTTTAGCTAAATATTTATATGATGTGGCATCAATAACTAGGTCACTTTCAGCCATACGTATCCATTCGTAAATCATTCTACCTGAGCGTAAGCTACCAACAGATCCTTGGTGCTTTGTGTCCACTGGAATAGGCATACTGTACGAGAATATCTTTGTGTTTTCTGGGTAAAGCCTGTTAAGAATATTCTCCCACTCACTGTGGAGATAAAAAACAATATCATGATAATTTCGTGGGTCTTGAACCGAAAACACTCTGTCAGTTAGCAAAGATTTTGGATATGAAATCGATGTCAGTTGTCGTCTTGCCATATCCTTAATATTGCTGTTATATGGTTTATCCTTCAACTCATAATCATGAATTTTAAACGATGGTGGCAATACATTTGATTCGGGAAAGTAGCCCGTATTGAGTAGCCAAGCTGCAACATCGTCCCTAGACAATTTACGTATAAGCTTTTCTGTCTCACGAAAGTGTTGCTCTACTAAAGAACTACTAAGGGGCATTTACTCTCCGATATTGTGTATAACGCCTAAATAACAGGCTAAGTAATGGTTGGCTAAAATTGTGTAGCGAAGCGAAACGTAGCCAACTGTTACGTGTCCTTGTTGATTTTCTTGTTATGTCTCGTTCTTAATAGACTCTACTTGTGTGTTCAATATATATCGCATCATTAGAAGCGAGAATTTTACACCATCTTTTTCAGAGAGAATCTCGCTTAAATATATTTTATTATCACCATACTCTTTTGGAAAATTGATACTCATATATGTCATTTCTTTCTTCTCAGCTTCCCAAAACCTATACTTTATTTCGGTATGCCCAGCGTACTTTTTGAGAAAACGATCAATGGTTAGCCCTTCTTTTTGCCAATTTACTAAGCCTTTTGTCAACCAAACCTCGTTCCAGCTCTCAAATAAGGGAAAGTGAGCAAAAGTGTTTCTAATAAATTTAAACAAGGGGCCACCAATTTCAGATTCCATTGGAGGTCTTTGTTTCTTAATTGCCTTAAGAACATACTTAAAGGGCTCATAAGCCAACAACTCTGCATAAACTGAAAATAGGTTAATCACTTTACTAAAACGATACCAGTCTTCTTGTTCCCAAAATGAGTCTTCAATTATTTCATCGGCAAGATCATAAAACCTGTTGTAAGCAAGGCTTAAAAAAACCTCTTCTTGTGATGTAGGTCGCAAAACCATGCAGAAAAACTCCTAGAGACATAACGCCTACTTAAGCGGAAAAATATAGTTGGTTATAATGTTGAACGGAGTGAAAACAACCAACTGTATTTTTTCCGTTTGAAGTTCTTGTTAGGTGATTAATATGCCCAACTATTTATAATCATTTACCAACTGACCATCCGATGAGTGGACAAATTGCGGATTATTGTCAGTGATTTCGTAAAAATCAGGCTTTTCACCTACAAATATATGACCCATTGTTTTTAATCCAGTACTGTCATCTAGTGATCCAGCGATAATTCCTGTTGCGTCCAAATTAAATGGTTCCCAAAATAAACTTGAACCACACTTTCGACAGAAACCTCTTTGGGCTATTTCGGATGTCTTGTACCAGGCCAAACCATCGTTATTAGTGATTTTGATATTTACCTTTCTTGCTTTTGTATGGGGGCCGAAATTTCCATGTAATTTCTGGCACATACTACAATGGCAATTCACTATATCTCTGAGTGGCCCTTTTACTTCATATCGAACTGCACCACACAGGCATCCACCGTTGGTGATTTTATTTTCATCATTCATATATTAACTCCAAGGACGGTGAGGTCACCTAACGTCAACTGGAGCGTCTTGTTAGCTCTTGGCACTTGGTAGCACTACCGGAACAGAAAATTTAATTCTTGAATGGCTTGACGCTTCGCCGTGAGACGCCCCTTGAGAACCCAAGCCAACTGCACCCAAATAAACACCAATCCCACCTTTTGTATCAGTGCTATTTGCTTCAGATAGAGCAATATCAAATTCTACTGTTGTTACTGGCCTATCATTGTCATCAGTCATTACCTTGTTTTCTTTAACATATCCATAAAGCTTCATCGATCCTACTGACCCACCATGTTCGGTTGCAATAGTAGAAGCCTCGGAAACACCAACAACAATTTCCGTTAATGCAGTTTTAATAAATTCCTTAAGTTCCATATTGAAATATTCCTCGTAGAGCTAACGCTGAAAGCATGCGCGCGATAGCGTCGCATGGCTTGTATTGTTATGCCTCACTTTCCGCCCTCGCTGAAGCCTAGCTCAATGCTGGTAAGTTCAAGCTTTCGTGATATTTCACTGCCGCTAAGTTCGATAGCGTAATGGTGGTATAGATTGGCCAAGAACCCCTTCTCTTTTCCGCTATAAAGGTTTGATAGTGGTAAAAGCCGTTCTAAATATTGAGCCGCTTCTTGATACTTTTCTTGTTCATAATAGATGGCCGCAAGTTCAGCAAGCCTTCTGCCTATTCGTATTTCTCTTGCAGGAGTAATAGTATCTTCAATTTCTATTGTTTCGATGAAGTACTTCTCCGCTTCATCGAGCTTCCCGACTCGGCGCTTTATTCTGGCAAGGTTGTACATTCTTTCGGATTTTAACTCATCTCCGAGATTCCCCCACTCAACATTGACTGCGGCTCTATAGCAAGCCTCCTCGGCGATATCTAGTCTGCCGGAATCCTCAGCCTGTGAGCATGTATCTGCGTAATTATCGGATGTGACTTTATTCAGAGGGTTTGCACATCCGGAAATCAGAATAATCAGTCCAAGAATAGCCAGGTATTTATTCATTATTCGATTATCCTTTGGGCATAACAGCTTATTATACGGAACCGTCCGTATATCACCTTTCCGTATATATTTTTTACGCGCATAGCCAATAATCCTTTATTATTTATTTAGTTTCAATGTCTTATACTAAAATACTATCATATTATAAAAAAATAATTGTGGAACCATCTATATATCACCTAAACTAGGTTTGTTTAACTCCCAATCATTGAAAATAGAGTAAGTAATTGATTTATATTCCCTTATCCCTTCTCTGCTATAAATAACATATTTCAGTTTTGATCGCAGCTAAATATCAGCAGCTAAGTTATCATTGCTTTTTTCCGTTTCAAGAAAATTAAACAATATATTTTCATTCTATTAAGTCGCATTGATGATAGCTTGTGTGGCTTTGTGGGGTCACAAATCATATCTGCTAATGATGTTAAGTCACTCCAGTAAGTAATATGATTGAAGCCACTGCAAGCTAAAGTTAGGATGTGTAACTATCTGCTCCCAGGAAATAGATTCTTTGAGATAGATAAACTGTCGAATCAATGTAGTCTATTTTTATGGTGGGTTTGATAACAACTATTAGCGGAAAGACTCTCTTTATCTAGAGTCATTACTAAATAACTTCCAAAATATTACAATTCCTATAGTATTCCTAGACACAATTTTAAAGATGAACGTAATGATATTTATAAAAACTAAGAATATTAATCGATGACTGCTCTGGTAGTGGGTGCAAGTGGTGCGACGGGACGATTATTAGTTGAACAACTACTCAATCGCGGCTTGAAGGTTAAGATCATTGTGCGATCAACTAACCATCTTCCGGATGAGATTAAAAACCATCAAAATCTATCAATAATCCATGCCAGTGTGCTTGATCTGAGTGATGCAGATATGGCTTTGCACACCCAAGGTTGTGATGCTGTGGCATCGTGCTTAGGACACAATCTAACGTTTAAGGGTATGTATGGTCAGCCACGGTTATTGGTGACGGATGTTACTCGTCGATTGTGTGATGCTATCAAAACACATACTTCAGAAAAACCCGTTAAGTTTGTCTTGATGAATACCACGGGTAATAGAAATCGTGATCTTGATGAGTCGATTTCATTTGCCCAACAATGTGTTATTGGGTTTATTCGTTTATTGATCCCGCCTCATTCAGATAATGAGAAGGCGGCTGATTATTTACGTAGCCAGATTGGGCAATCTAATAACAATATCGAATGGGCTGCTGTGCGTCCAGATGGTCTGGTTAATGAAGATAAAGTCTCTGACTACGAGATTTATCCTTCACCGATTCGAAGTGCTATTTTTGATGCAGGAACGACTAGCCGAATCAATGTTGCTCACTTTATGGCTGATTTAATCACTGACAATGATATTTGGCAGCAATGGCAAGGTAAAATGCCCGTTATTTACAATAAAATCACACCTTAATTAAACTGAATTTATCTTATGGCCCTTAGTTCAACAATCAATAAAGTTTCTCTTAATATTGCTGATATGGATCGGCATTATTATCAAAACCATGAATTAATAGTGGCACAACACCCTTCTGAAACAGATTTTCGTTTTATGATGCGGCTGGTTGCTTTTATGCTAAATGCCAGTGAATCACTCCGCTTTACTAAAGGCATAGACAGCGATGATGAGCCGGATTTATGGCAAAAGTCTCTCTCTGATGAAATTGAGCTATGGATTGATTTAGGTCAGCCAGATGAAAAACGGATCCGTAAAGCCTGTGGTCGTGCCAAGCAGGTGATTATTTATACCTATCATCAACGCAAAGCCAAGGTGTGGTGGCAACAGCAGCAGCAAAAATGCCAGCGTTTTAGTAACCTCAGCGTATTTCATATTCATGCTGAAGATTTGGATTCAATGGCACAACGTTCTATGCAATTGCAGTGTAATATTCAGGATGGAGAAATCTATCTGACTGATGACAATTCAAACTTCACCATTACAGTTGATAGGCTTAAATAATTAGCCCATTAGTGCAAGGTTGATGATGCTTCTTCTGTAGAAATTGACTTAGAAAATATCTGTTGCACATCAACTTTGTCAAAATGATAGTGTTCGTTGCAGAACTCACATGCCACTTCGATATGACCTTTTTCTTCAAGCAAATCCAAGGCATCTTGCTCACCTAACAAGGTAATCGTTTCAGCGACACGCTCACGTGAACAGCTACAAGCAAAGCTCAGTTCCGTTGCTAATAATAAGCGACATTCTTCTTCGTGAAATAAGCGATGCAGTAATGTACCGACACCTAAATCTAATAATTCACTTGAAGTAACCGTTGCTGCTAATTGACTCATTCTTGACCAGTGTTCTTCATCTTCTTCTTTGCTCTGGTCTCCACTAGGTAACTGTTGTATAAACAGGCCAGCTACGGCATTATCACTTGCAGCCAACCAGATTTTTGTGGCTAATTGTTCTGATTGTTGGAAATAAGTTTCTAATACACTAGCAATAGAATCACCTTGCAAACTCACCACACCTTGATAGGGTTGTTTGGCTCCTTCAACTTCAATGGTGATCGCTAAAGAGCCCTCTCCTGCCACTTCTGCTAATGTGGCATCTTCTGCTAATGTGGCATCTTCTGCTACTTCACCATCCCATTGTGCAAAGGCTCTTAATGTATTGTTGCTCGTGCATTCCACCATCATTAATCTGACAGGGCCCGTTGATTTTATTTGCAGCACTAGTCGACCTTCTATTTTGACGGTTGCAGCTAATAAAGCGGCGGCAGCCATCATTTCACCCAGTATTTTTTGTATCGCTGCTGGGTACTCACGCCGTGTCAGTATTTGTTGCCAGCTATCTTGTAAGTGCACCCATTCACCACGGATTGGCGCATTATCAAAGATAAAACGTTGCAAGTTATCTGACTGAAATGAGGGAGTGTCGTTCATACTATTTTCCAAAAAAAATGCTGGGTAGCTTTCTACCCAGCATTTTACACTGTAAATAAGTTGTTTATTTACTTAAGGTCAGTAATAACTTATTGAGTCGTTTTACATAGCTAGCGGGGTCTTCTAATTGACCACCTTCAGCCAATAAGGCTTGATCAAACAAAATAGATGACCAGTCTTTAAACTGTTTGTTGTCTGACTCATCTTTTAGCCGTTTAACCATGGGATGTTTAGGATTCAATTCAAAGATAGGTTTTGTATCTGGTCCCATTTGCTGACCAGCCGCTTTAAGCATACGCTCAAGGTTGGCACTCATATCATTGTCATCTGCCACTAAACAAGCAGGAGAATCTGTCAAACGATGTGTAATACGCACATCTTTAACTTTATCGCCTAGTGATTTTTTAACACGTTCGACTAAGTCTTCAAATTTCTTGTCGACTTTTTCTTGTGCTTTTTTCTCTTTTTCATCTTCAAGCTCACCTAGGTCTAAATCACCTTTGGCAACAGATTGAAGTTGCTTGCCATCAAACTCAGTCAGTGAGTTAGTTAACCATTCATCAACACGGTCCGCTAATAATAGAACCTCTATACCTTTTTTACGGAACACTTCAAGGTGCGGGCTATTTTTCGCTGCTGCAAAGCTTTCTGCTGTGATGTAATAGATCTTGTCTTGCTTGTCTTTCATACGACCAACATATTGTTCAAGTGACACTGTTTGTTCTTCTGAACCTGTTTCTGTGGTTGAAAAACGCATTAGTTTTGCTAGTGCATCTTTATTGGCAAAGTCTTCACCAGCACCTTCTTTGATTACTTGGCCAAATTCTTTCCAGAATTCTGCATATTTTTCGGTATCTTTTTTCGCCATTTTTGCTAGTTCGCTCAGCACTTTTTTCACTGAAGCTGCACGAATACTATCAATGGTTTTACTGCCTTGTAGAATTTCACGTGAGATATTCAATGGCAAATCATTAGTATCAATTACACCACGAATAAAACGCAAATAACGGGGCATTAATTCTTCAGCATTTTCCATCACAAAAACACGTTTCACATACAGTTTTAAACCATGGCTACTATCACGATCCCACAAATCAAAGGGGGCTTTTGAAGGGATAAACAATAAGGATGTGTATTCTGTTTTACCTTCAACTTTATTATGACTCCAGCTCAATGGGTCTTGGTAGTCATGGGAAATTTGTTTGTAAAATTCTTTGTAATCATCATCACTAATTTCATTTTTTGACAAGGTCCATAATGCCGTGGCCTTGTTGACTGTTTCTTGTTCTAAAACAACAGATTCATCAATTTTTCCATCTTCACCGGGTACAGGCTCTTTTGTCATCATAATTGGCAAATTGATGTGATCAGAGTATTTGCTAATGATGTTACGTAAACGCCAACTATTCAAAAATTCATCTTGGTCTTCACGCATATGCAAGGTAATTTCTGTTCCACGTTGTGGCATATCAATCGTTTCAATAGAGAATTCACCCTTCCCTTCTGATTGCCATTGCACACCATGCTCACTACCCATGCCTGCACGTCGTGTTTTTAATGTCACATTGTCAGCAACAATAAATGTTGAGTAGAAACCTACCCCAAACTGACCAATGAGTTGTGAATCTTTTGTTTGATCACCCGTCATGTTATCAAAGAATTTTTTAGTGCCTGAATTGGCAATAGTACCAATATTATCAATCACTTCTTCTCGGCTCATACCAATACCATTATCTGTAATGGTGATTGTTTTCGCTTCTTTATCAAAGGAAACATGGATTTTTAATTCGGCATCATCTTCATACAGCCCATCATCAGATAGTGCTTCAAAACGTAATTTGTCAGAGGCGTCTGCCGCATTTGAAATCAACTCGCGAAGAAAGATTTCCTTATTGCTGTATAGCGAGTGGATCATTAGATCTAATAATTGCGTAACTTCTGTTTGAAAACCTAACGTTTCCTTATGTGCTTCAATACCCATTGAAAATTGCCTCCATCGGCTTTTTTTAACTTAAATGAGCAGATGGGGACGCCGATCTAATAGTTCAAGTCATTTTATTCAAGTTGTTATTAAATTTACCGCTATATAGGGTCATAAAATGCTGTTACCTCCGGAGGGTACTATGGATATTCAATCATTCAGCCAATCTGTAAGATCTTTAGCTAAAGCCGACGATAAGAAAGAAAATGGACCTATTGGACCTCAAGTATCTGAATTAGCTCAGGCAAAAAATGCTGCTAAAAAACAGCTCAATGCGGCTATATTAGAATCAACCATCAATGTAAATTTAACAGCAGGAAATGACTCACAGTCTTTGGTCCTCAAAACCGCGCTAGAAGGCATTAATGAAGCCTTAAAAGAAACCTTTGGTGATAGCTCAATTCAAGCTGCTTATGATGCTGGTGTTGATGTTAGCCCAGAGGCTACTGCAGATCGTATTGTTTCATTAAGCACTGGATTCTTTTCTTTATATCAACAACAACACCCTGAATTGTCTCAACAGGAAGCCGTCACTGCTTTTGTTGATATTATCAGCGGGGGTATTGATACAGGCTTTGCAGAGGCTCGTGATATTTTAACCAGTCTCAATGTTTTGCAAGGTGACATTGCCAGTAATATCGATAAAACATATGATCTTGTACAAAACAAATTACAATTTTTTATCGACAGTTTTCAATAAACTATAAAATCACAAAAACAGTCCTTTAAGTCACTTAAAATAGATCTTGTTTATCAGTGTGCCCATTATTTATACTATCTTCTCGCCAAACAAGCCTAGCTATTTAAAACATCGGATAACAACATGAAAACGATTAACTTCCCTTTTATTGCTGTTGCTTTAGGGCTGATGCTGATGCTAGTGGTAGTGAGAGGAAGTCAAATAGGCGAAGATGGCACAACAACACTGCCATTATTAACATTACTTGTGGTCAGTGAATTTTGTTTTTTTGTTAATGCGATTGGTGCATATATTGGTATTAAACATATGTACGCTACTAGCATTAAACCCGCCTATGCAGCTGTAACCGTAGTGTGTGTAATATTAGCAGCGCGATTTATGTGGCTGGGGATAACACTTTGGCCGTTATAACAGGCTTAAGCATGATCTCTGATAAAGACCCATTCATCACCTGCTGACATCTCTGAGCTGAACTGGTAACCGTCACTATCAAAATTTTTGATCTGCTCAGGATCATTAATTTGATGACTAATAATATAACGGCTCATCAATCCACGCGCCTTTTTTGCATAAAAGCTGATCATTTTATATTGACCATTTTTCCAGTCTTTGAATACTGGTGTGATAATTCTTAGCGATAATTTTTTGGCTTGTAGTGCTTTGAAATATTCATTAGAGGCAAGATTGATTAAAATACCATCGATTAATCCGGCTTCATTTTCAATAGACTCTCTTAACTCATCACCCCAGAATTGGTATAAGTTATTGCCTTCACTATTAGCTAGTTTAGTCCCCATTTCTAGTCGATACGGCTGAATTAAATCCAAGGGTTTTAGTACGCCATAAAGACCTGACAAGATCCTTAAATGCTGTTGAGCAAATTCAAAGCCCTTATTATCTAAAGTATCCGCATCTAACCCAGTATAAACATCACCTTTAAAGGCCAATATTGCTTGTTTAGCATTGTCTAAGTTAAAGGGGGTGTACCACGTTTGATATCTCGATAAATTTAGCCCAGCGAGTTTGTCACTCAATTTCATCAAGCTAGCAATATCATTGTCAGAAAATCGCTTGAGTTGCTCAATTAATATTGTTGATCGTGATAAAAACCTAGGTTGACTGAACTGTTGTATAACGGGTGGTGTATCAAAATCGAGTGTTTTTGCAGGTGAAATAACAATAAGCATAGTAAATTGATTTTAGCTTGATGATTTATCATCTGTAGGTTCAATTTCAATAATGTCCTCATCAACATCCACTACGTCTTCTTTAGGCTCTTCTAACGTTCCCCATGCGCCAAAAGGAAAAGGCTTACGATTCTCGTTATAGGTTAAAAAGGAGATAATTTGATGAATGTATTGTGTTAGATCTGCACCAAATTTACGTAAATTCTCATTATCTGAGCCAGTAAATAGTGCGAATAGAACCTGAATAAAAACAATGACACCCACGACCATCATGACAAAATATAAGATGATCCAGAACAATACCATGTAAAGGATCCGACTCCATTGGTTGGTGTCTTTCAGATTCTTCTTTAATTGTGCTTTGTTTTGTTCAGCCATTATTTCTACCTTTATAATTATTCGCAATAGAAACTGTACCATGAAATGATTTTTTAGTCCGATAGCTGTGTATTTCACACACAAAGGCCCTCAATATTCCATTATTAAGGGCCAACAAGCTGATGGTTATTTATTAAAATGTTTATCCAAGCTATTTAAACCCGCATCATAAATACCTGAAATAGTATTAATGGCTTCTTCATCGGTTGCTCCACTAGCATCAAAGCTTGAGCTCCATGTCACGGTAGATTTACCATCAGCTGCTGCTGAAACTGTAATGGTAGAAACATAATCAGCAATAGGTAATGGTGACTGGGTAATCGCATAGGTATAACTTCTTAGTGCATTGTTATTAGACACCAATGTTTCAGTAATGGTGGCTCCATTACCGAGTGTTAATAAACGTACTGCACCTGCTGATTGGCTGTTACCTTGCGTTAATTGACTTGCAACAACAACTGGGTGCCAGACATCTAGATGGTTAAAATCACCAATCATTTTCCAAGTAGTTTCAGGGCTGGCATTAACGGTTACTTCTTTACTGACATTTAAGTTGCCAGCAAAACTTGCCATAGCGGCAGTGAATAATAGTGCTGATACTGTTGTTTTGATTATTGTATGTAACATAACTCTCTTCCATCTAAAATTAAAAAGGGAATTAAATTATGCTATTTGTTCTAGGGTAAAAAAATACCCCTGAGGGATTAATCCCAAAGGATTATATTTGATTGAGCACGCTGTTTAAGTCATCTGGTTTGACGGGCTTCAGCATAAATTGACATCCGGCCTGCTCTATTAATTTACGTACTTTTAAATCTACTGTACCCGTTATCATCACCACAGGAATAGTTTGCTGATAGTGATCTCGTATTTGAATAACTAGCTCAAGCCCTGTTTCGTTAATCAATTGATAATCTGCAATGATAACATCGGGGAGTTCACTATTTTGGTCGAGCAACTGCTGCATTTCTTTACCTGAAGATAGACACTCTATGTGGCACTGCCATGATTGTAATATTTTTTCTAAGCCGTATCGTATCGTATCGTCATCCTCAATTAGCCATATCAATTTATTGATCGGGGCCTGTTGTTTAATATTTTGAGTTTCACCAATTAAAGCAGGATCGCCATAAGGTACATCAACATAAAAAACAGATCCTTTAGCCAATTGTGACTGCATACCCATATTCAGTCCTAATAAATTAGACGCTTCTTGCACGATAGAAAGCCCTAAACCCAAACCTTGGTCGGATAACTGTTTTGCTTGTTTCTCTCGATAGAATGAATCAAACACTTTGTTTTGGGCTTCTTTCGATAAACCAATACCTGAATCTAACACGCTGATTCTAATATGTTTTTTTAATCTTCTACAACCCAGTAATATTTTACCTTTTGGTGTGTATCGAAAGGCATTAGATAATAAGTTAAGTAAAATTCGTCCTAATAATATTTGATCCGTAACAACACAAACTGATGTTTCCACGCTGGAAAAAGAGAGTCCCTTGTCTTTGGCTTGTGCTGTAAAATCAATGACTAATTTGTCTAATAAATCTTGCAAGTAGAAGTGTGTTTTATTTACGGGTAGTTGATTTGATTCTAATAAACTAATATCTAACAAGCTGATAAACATTGTATTCATTCCATCAACGGCCACTAAGATATTGTCCATCAGATGTGTACGCTCATCCTCGTTATTACTATCTTTTAATAAGGTCGTTAATAATCCAATCGTGTGCAAAGGTTGCCGTAAATCATGGCTTGCTGCCGTTAATAATCCTGATTTAGCTCGATTCGCCTTGTCGGCTTCTTGTTTCAGTTGTGTTTGAATATCAAGCTGTGTCTCTGTCCCTGCTAAGTCAATCGACAATTGGGCAAGTTGCCGGGTTTTAATCAATGAAATAAATAAATAAAGTGTCAATAATAAGGTGATTAGGCCTCCGACAATTAAACCGGTATAAGGTAACCATGATGCTGTGTTGGTTAATGTATTGGTGTTGGGGAACACCACCATTAACCATTGTTGATCCGCCACATTCAGGGCATAAGTCCAATGTGTTCGATCTTGTTGCCTAACTTGATCGACAGTGCTTAATTGTTCTGTAGAGGAATAAAGCACTTGCTGATTTGTTGTGTTTGCATCATATAATGCGATATCAAGCTGCTGCTCATTGCCCACAAATACATCTTCAATTAATGCCTGAATATCGTAATTTCCTACCACAAAACCAGCTAATTGCTCCTGACCTAACTCACTGTTATTAAATACGGGGTGAAGCGCCTGAAAACCATAAAATTGTTGACTACCTGCATACAATGAAATTCTTTGGGTGATAGCAGTAGCCTGCGTCCGCTCCGCTTTTTTCATTACCCGTTGTCTAGATGCAATTGAGGCTAAGTTAAACCCTGCCTTTATGCTGCCGTTATTAGGCGAAATAATAGCTTTAATCGGAAAGGATGCTTTCTTTTGACTTACAGGTGTTGGCATACCATGTCCTGTCACTTCATAAACTGAAAAATCAGGATCTTCTTGCCTCATTTCAGCCTCAAATGCTGAAAGTTCATTACCCAAAATTTTAGGCACCCAACCAAGTGCTACAGTACCTGAATGATATTTAGTGTCTGACGTAATATAACTAGCAAGTTGTGATCGTGACACATCACCCGCAGCATGATAGAGCCCAGCGATCTCTGTTAATGAATCGAGTGAGATATCAATATTTGTTTGAACTTGTCTATGTTGGGCTTCAGTATGTTGTTGTGTTTCAAGATATAAACGCTCGTTAGCCACATCCTGTAACTCAGCAAAACCAGCTATCGACAATGCAAAACCAACCACCAGCACTAACAAAGCAATAACAGCTTGGGTGTGCACTTGTTTATCTTTAAGTAACTGCTTTAGGTTCACGGTTGGTAAATTCATGACGTTTAAGGATACATCAATAGCCAAATAACTGGAAAATGCTCTATTATCATCACATGAAAATTCTTATTGCCGATGATCATGAGCTCTATAGAGACGCACTTTCCATATTAGTTCAGCGTTTAGAGGGGCCAACAGAAATTCATCTGACCAGCAGTTACACTGAGTTATTGCAGCTTACCAAAGCCACCGATAATTGGGATTTAATGCTGGTTGATCTCAATATGCCGGGCCTTAGCTATTATGAGGGTATTGCGCAACTTTTGGTACAACAGCCAAATACCCCCATTATTGTGGTGACCTCTTCTGATGATCCAAAAGATTCGCAGCTTTCTCTTCAAGCAGGTGCGTTAGGCTACATGTCAAAATCAATGAAAAGTGATGATATGCTCAGTGCGATTAAATTAATGCTGAGTAGTGGTATATCAATCCATCCTAATCATTCAACTAATCTATCAACAGAATCAACACTGAGTGACCTCACACCAAGACAGCAAGATGTACTCAAACAACTTTGCCAGGGAGAATCTAATAAACGCATTGCACGAAATCTGGATTTGAGTGAACACACCGTCAAATTACATGTTCGAGCTATTCTGCAAACGCTCAATGCCGAAAACAGAACTCAGGCTGTCATCATTGCTAAGCAGCTACTTCCTCAACAAACAGACCGATAGTGAAAGCCTTTATTTCAATCATAGAATCCATCACGGAATGGATGGGCCGTGCCGCTTCATGGTTGGTGTTAGTCATGGTGTTATTGATTTGTTATGACGTTGCTATGCGTTATTTATTCCAGCAAGGGTCGGTGGCACTACAAGAGTTAGAATGGCATTTATTTGCCCTAATTTTTCTATTAGGCTCAGCCTACACTCTTAAACACGATGAACATGTCCGTGTTGATATCCTTTATCAAAGTCGATTTGTATCCGACCGGCAACGTGCACTTATCAATATCTTCGGCACATTATTTTTATTATTCCCTTTTTGTATGCTGATCTTATTCACCTCTTGGCCTTTTGTTGAAAACGCTTTTTTTTACAATGAAGGCTCTCCTGATCCAGGCGGTCTGCCATACCGTTTTATTTTGAAAGGTAGTTTATTAATTGCCTTTAGCTTGCTGATATTGCAAGGCTTAGCAGGCTTGTTAAAAAATATCCTTAAACTTAGCAACAACACTGAGGCCCAATAATGGAAATCTGGGCTTTAGTCATGTTTGCCGCCTTATTTCTATTATTGTTATTAGGCTTCCCCGTTGCCTTTACTTTAGGTGCTGTTGCTCTTGGTTTTGGTAGTGTCTTTCTTGGTTTAGGGTTTTTTGACCTGCTCCCCTTAAGAATTTGGGGGATCATGACTAACTTTACCTTGTTAGCTGTCCCTTTATTTATCTTTATGGGTGTCATACTAGAAAAGTCAGGGATCGCTGAAGAATTGCTCGAAACTATGGGCCGATTGTTTGGCCGAATTCGTGGTGGATTAGCTATTTCAGTTGTTGCTGTGGGCGCACTATTAGCAGCCACTACGGGTGTGGTTGGTGCCTCTGTTGTTACTATGGCTGTTATTGCCTTACCGGCCATGCTAAAACATGGTTATGCACCCACATTAGCTAGCGGCACTATTGCCGCCTCTGGTACCTTAGGTCAAATTATTCCTCCCAGTATTATCCTTATCTTATTAGGGGATGTTATTGGCGTACCCGTTGGCCAATTATTTGTCGCTGCCGCCATACCCAGCATGATGTTAGTGTTTTCCTACATGGCTTATATTGGATTTATAGCATGGAAACACCCTGAATTAGCTCCTGCTATTGAAAAAAATCCTGATAACGATGAACACCTAGCGATAAAAGTCATTAAAAGTCTGCTACCCCCTCTCACCTTGGTGTTAGCAGTATTAGGTTCGATATTCTTCGGTGTTGCTTCGCCTACCGAATCTGCGGCTGTTGGGGCACTAGGCGCCATGATATTGGCGGCAATACATGGCCGATTAAATCTTAGTAATCTACGTCAAGCACTGCAACAAACTACCCGCCTTAGCAGTATGGTATTTTTGATCTTAATTGGTGCCACCGCCTTTGGTTTAGTCTTTGTTGGTATGGGAGGTGATGATCTGATCTTTGATATCTTCGATACCTTACCCGGTGGTAAGTGGAGTTTTCTGATTGTCAGTATGTTATTGATTTTTATCTTAGGATTCTTCTTAGATTTTATTGAAATTTGTTTTATCGTTGTACCCATTATTGCCCCTGTAGCCATTCATATGGGGCTTGATCCGTTATGGTTCGCCTTGCTGATCGCCCTTAACCTGCAAACTTCATTCTTAACGCCCCCTTTTGGCTTTTCATTATTCTATCTAAAGGCCAGTGCTCCCTCACTTGAACTCACCACTATTTATCGTGGTGTTATTCCCTTCATTATTATTCAAGTAGCGGTATTAGCCATTTTGATTAGCTTTCCAGATGTTGCCTTATGGCTACCTAGATTGATGGAATAATAGATAGAACTCATTACTGACCAACTAATCGGTTTTGTAGTTATTTTGAGAAAATATGAAGTTGATAGTTAAATAAACTAATGTAATTTATAGGATAGTCTCATAACCCACTGAAAAATTTAGTTGATTATTTGAGTCAGGTCTAAGATAATCATTTTGAAATTGAATATAATGTTAAACATTTCTACACGTTTGTGTTGTGCTGTGTTTCAATTAAATTGATCTCTGCTCACACAGTTAAACACATGGAATCCTATTCATTCTGAGAAGTATCGACCAGTCTACTGAATGATGGGAGCATTAAGGATAAGATGATACGATGTTATATTCATGCTACATCATAGGACTCCACTCATCCTACCTATATAGTAAGGGCTATTATTGATGTCAAATATTGATCTCGATCAGGGGAATACCCCGCTATGTATTGACCTTGACGGTACATTAATTAAAACAGATTCTTTGTATGAGTCATTATTACTGCTTTTAAAGCAGAATCCTTTTTATTGTATTATTGCTTTGTTCTGGATCTTTAAATCTAAAGCCTATTTTAAGGCTAAGGTGGCTGAGCGGGTCCAGCTTCCACCCCAAAGTCTGCCCTACAACGATGATGTCATTCAATATATTCAATCTCAACCTAGTGATAGGTTGGTGCTATTAATTACGGGTAGTCATATTTCTACGGCTGAATCAATTGCAAATCACCTCAAATTGTTTGATGAAGTCATCGCCTCAGATTCGACAATAAATATGACTCGACATAATAAATGCCAATACTTAGTCAACCGCTTTGGTGAAAATAGCTTTGAATATGTTGGTAATGATATGGACGATATATTTGTCTGGCAATCGGCTAAACAAGTGTCGGTGGTTTCAAGAGATAATCAGTTTTTACGGCAGATTCAGAAAAAATTCACTATTGAAAAAATATTCCTGCTGCCTAGCCCATCCATTAAAGATTATCTAAAAGCGATCCGTGTTCACCAATGGGTTAAAAATACACTCATTTTTGTGCCTTTTTTCCTTAACCAAAAATTAGATGATTTTGACAGCCTGTTTCGGCTAGCCATTTGTTTTATTTGCCTATCTCTACTTGCCTCTGGCACTTACATAATGAATGATTTACTAGACCTACAATCTGACCGATTAAATCGATACAAACGAGGGCGTGCATTTGCTTCTGGTTTAATTCCAATTAAACAGGCTGTCATTATGATGGCAATATTAACGCTGCTCTTCATTGTTATGGCCAGCTTACTACCCAGCAATTTAGTATTGTTATTACTACTTTATTTAGTGACCACTTCACTTTATTCCTTTTACTTTAAAACGGCTGCCATGTTAGATGTCTGTGTCCTCGCAGGATTATTCACCTTGAGGATTTTTTGTGGAATTATAGCCATTCAAGGACCATGGTCATTTTGGTTGCTAGTATTCTCGATGTTTTTCTTTCTTAGTCTTGCTTTTGCCAAACGTTTTTCTGAGTTGGACAACCTGCAAAGTGAAAGTGAGGGACGTGCGCCGGGACGAGGTTATTACATAGAAGACAAGTCTATGCTGAAAAGTTTTGGTACTGCATCCGGCTTTATATCTATACTTGTTATAGCGTTATATCTTAATAGTACCAAAGTCAGTCAAATGTATGCTCATCCAGAGATACTTTGGTTGATCTGCCCTCTATTACTTTATTGGATTGGCCGAATCTGGCTAATAACTGGACGTGGGCAAATGCATGAAGATCCCATTGTATTTGCTATCAAAGACAGTGTCAGCCTTGTGACAGTCTGTTTATGCGGTGCTATTGTACTTATCGCAACTGCGCTACCACCGAGCTGAAAGTAGTGACAAGTTACACAAGTTGGGCTTATGTTCCAACGTCTACACAAAAGGCCATTAAGCCTGCATGGATGGATTTTGATCTAGGAGCGACCACAGGATCATTACTTCCTTATGGAAATGGTCGTAGTTATGGTGATTCGTGCTTAAATTCATCAGGTCTAGTGATTGACAGTAAATCACTTAATCGTTTTATTTCCTTCGATACAGAGCAGGGAATTTTAAGATGTGAAGCAGGCACAATGTTTGCCGATATTCTACAATTTATTGTTCCTACCGGATGGTTTTTACCTGTTACTCCAGGTACAAAATATGTCACTTTAGGTGGTGCCATTGCCAATGATGTTCATGGTAAGAATCACCATCATGACGGTACAATTGGCCGGCATATACGCTGTTTTGAGCTCTTGCGCTCTGATGGTAAAAGCCTCATATGTAGCCCGAAAGAAAATACTGATTTCTTTGCTGCCACTATCGGTGGGCTTGGGCTGACTGGCTTTATTAGCTGGGCAGAAATTCAGCTCATAAAAATACCCTCACCATTTATGAGCGTTGAAACAACAGTATTTCATGGCTTAGAAGAATTCCAAACTCTTTCCGAACAAGCCAATACAAACCACCGTTATTCTGTTGCATGGTTAGATTGTGCCTCTTCAGGCAAAGATTTTGCTCGGGGCCTATTTATGGTGGGTGATCACGCTAATAGTGATAAAGAGGAAAAAGAAAGAGTACTCGAACCGAAAATTTCCGTTCCTTTCAACTTGCCTAAGCAAATGATTAACAAATATTCCGTTAAAGCATTTAACACGCTTTATTTTAATAAAAATCGTTTAAATGAAGGCAAAATAATCTATCAGCACTATGATAGTTTTTTCTACCCCTTAGATGGTATCGGAAACTGGAATCGCATTTATGGTAGCCAAGGCTTTTATCAGTATCAATTTGTTGTTCCTTCCTCTCAACTTTCAGTGATGGAACAAGCTTTAAATAAAATAGTGGCTTCTGGTCTCGGCTCCTTTCTTGCTGTATTAAAAGAATTTGGTGATTTGCCTTCGCCCGGAATGTTATCTTTCCCCAGTCCAGGGCTATGCTTGGCGCTTGATTTTGCCAATAGAGGGGAGACTACCCTAGCATTGCTCCAACAACTTGATCAATTAGTCATTAACGCTGGAGGAAAGGTATATCCAGCTAAAGACGTACGAATGCCTCAGGCCGCATTTCAATCTTATTACCCTAACTATGAGGAGTTTGAGGCATACATTGATCCAAGATTTATCTCGGACTTTTGGAGACGCGTAAGTGAAAAAAAATCTTAAAACTGAAACGATCGTTATCTTTGGAGCAACCTCAGAAGTTGCACAAAGGGTGGCTCGTATTCATGCGAAAGCGGGCGATTCAATGATCTTAATTGCGAGAAACCAGACCCACCTTGATAGTATCAAGGCTGATTTACTTTTGCGTGGCGCATCTAATATAGATAGCCTTTATAGTGACTTTGACAACATGAAAGAACATCAGAATTTACTGAAACAAATTGAACAAAAAAGCGAAGATATCGCTAAGTATTATTTCTTTTATGGCATGCTTCCAGACCAAAAGGCCTGTGAAAACTCATGGGAAATGACGTATGACGCCCTAACAACAAATTTTTTAAGTGTTGTATCACTGCTCACTCATATTGCCAATAAAGTTGAAAAAGAAACCGATAGAGGCATTATTGTTATATCTTCAGTGGCTGGTGATCGTGGCCGTCAATCAAACTATATCTATGGTACAGGTAAAGGGGCTCTGACCCTTTTTCTTCAAGGTTTAAGGAATCGCCTTCACCCATCAAATTGTACCGTGACTACCATAAAGCCAGGTTTTATCGATACGCCTATGACTAAAGATTTTGACAAAGGCATACTCTGGGCATCTGCTGACAAAGTAGCTGATGATATTTATAAAGCGGCTGCCAAAGGCAAAAATGAAGTATACACACCCAGATTTTGGGCCGTGATTATGTTAGTAATAAAAAGTATTCCAGAAGCTATTTTCAAGAGATTAAACCTATGACCAAGTTTATCCCATTAATATTATTTACCGTGCTCACCAATTTTTTATCACAAATCCTGCTAAAAAAAGGAATGACAACGATTGGTAAATTTGATCTCACCATTTCAGGACTGATGTCCTCCGCCCTTGACGTTCTCTTAAATTGGTACATCATTGGAGGGATAATTGTGATGGTGATCAGTATGGCTTGCCATTTGGTCGTTTTATCAAGAGTTGAAATTAGCTTTGCCTACCCTTTTCTTGGTTTATCATTTGTTTTAATTACCATTTACGGACATTTTGCATTAGATGAAGCAGTCACGATCTGGCGAGTAGCCGGTGTACTACTAATCAGTGCAGGTGTCGCTTTAGTGGCACGCACATAAATTACACATTGACTTAAAGAAGGAACATTTAGTAATGAAACATATAATCTTTGGTGGTGATGGTTTTCTAGGTACAGAATTAACCAAAAAACTCACAGCCCAAGGTGAGCAGATCCTTATCTGTGACCGTAAGCAAACACCTAGCTCAGGTATTTATGATAGTAACCAAGTCACCTACCTTAAAATGGATGTCAAACAGACCGATACATTCGAAAATATTGTGACTGAACAAGATGATATTGTGTATCACTTTGCTGCCGAATTATTGGTACCAATTAAAAAAAGAAGTGAACGAGAGGATTATTTCTGGCAAGCATTATATGTTGGTACAACAAATGTACTTAATTTTATGCTTCAAAGAAAGCTGGATAAGCTTGTCTACTACACAACTGATATGGTTTATGGCCATACTCAAACAAATCCTCGCTTTGAAGACCACCCTAGAAAGCCCATTGGCCCTTATGGAGAAGCCAAATACCAAACGGAACTGCTATGTGAAGAATATCGGGGTAAAGGAATTAACATTACCATTTTCCGCCCTAGATTAATCATCGGCCCAGGCCGTCTTGGCATTCTAGAAAAGCTCTTCAAATTAATTGATGCTAACTTACCTGTCCCTCTCATTGGCAACGGTTCAAATTATTACCAATTTATCTCTGTTAGTGATTGTGCTGAAGCTTGTCTTTGTGCTGTTACAGCCGGTTTTCCAAATGAAGTATACAATCTAGGTTCTTTGAACCCTCCTACAGTACGAGAACTTCTTAGAAGCTTAGTGGATGAGGCCAATAGCAAATCTTTCTTAGTCTCTACACCTGCATCATTAGTCAAACTTTCGCTAGCATTCTTGGATAGAATAGGTAAGCCAATTATGGATCCAGAGCAATATTTAATTGCGGATGAAACCTGTGTTTTAGATGTCAGTAAGGGAGAAAAAGAACTCAATTGGGTGCCAAAAGATAATGATACTGATTTATTAAAAGTTGCTTATACATCCTATAAAGCTAAGTAGCCTGTGATTCTAAGTAGGTTTCAGAAAAAATATGGACATAACATTGAATATGAAAAATCCCATATCAGGTGATTCTATGGCTCCTGTTTTCTCCGAGACAATTTTAGGAAAATACGAAGTCACATATTACTATTGTAAAAAAAGTGGCTTACTCAAAACCGAAAGTCCATATTGGCTACAGGAAGCTTACGAGGACGCTATTGCAGATGCTGATACAGGCCTTGTACGTAGAAATATTAATAATGCCCGTATATTAGAGACTATTCTTACAGGTCTCTCTATCGAAAATGGGAAATTATTAGATATAGCGGGTGGATATGGCCTGCTAACAAGGTTAATGAGAGATAAAGGATTCGAATTTTATACCACTGATAAATATTGCCAAAATCTATTTGCGAAGACTTTTGAGCCGAGTGCTCATTTTAAAGCTGATGCACTGCTCGCTTTTGAGGTACTAGAACATATTGAGGACCCTTTGCAATTTATCTCAGCTATGTTTGAGAAATATAGTACTAGAACGATCATTTTTTCTACCTTAACTTTTAGAGATACCATTCCATCAAAAGATTGGTGGTACTATGCTTTTGGCAGTGGGCAACATATAACCTTCTATCAACCACGCACTCTTTCTCTCTTGGCGGATCGACTTGGGTGTCACTACCACATGTTAAGTTCAGAACTACATATTATTAGTGATAAGCAAATCTCACCCATCAAACGTATTATTCTTTGCAATAAGCATCTCCAAAGAATGTATTCTCTTTATCTTCGGCTTAAGAAAAAAATCATAGCCTTAGCTGTTACGCCAGCTCAAAACTAAAACTCTGAACAGATTTAATATCTGGCTTATTCAGTGCTAACATTATTAATCTATCCCAACCTAAAGCGACACCTGAACATGCTGGTAACCCTGATTCCATAGCTGCTAGTAAATGGTTGTCTATAGGCATTTCAGGTTTTTGCTGATCTCGCCGTTGCTGATTATCACTTTCAAATCGTTGACGTAGTTCATTAGCATCTAACAGTTCATTATAGCCATTAGCTATCTCTACCCCCTCAATATAAAGCTCAAAACGATCAGCAACATCATTCCCTTGTTGATCTTGCTTAATTTGGGCTAATTGTGCCTGTGATGCTGGAAAGTCGTAAACAAATACTGGCATATTCATAGCAGCCAATCTTGGTTCAATCACATGGCTCATTAATAGTTCTAGCCAACCATCCCGATCAAGTTGTAAATCATCTGATAAACCCTTAATACGCTGTTGGGCACAATATTTAATTTGATCATCAGCACAATCAAACACATTAAACTTAAGATAAAATTCAAATAGCCCACGGTAACTTAGTCGTGAAATAGACTTAAAGTTAAATACTTGTTGGATCAGTACATTTACCTCATCCATTAATTGATTTAACGTTAATTCAGGTCGATACCATTCTAGCATTGTAAATTCTGGTGAGTGAAGCTTACCTTGTTCGCCATTTCTAAAAACACGTGCTATTTGATAAATTGAGCCAGAACCTGCTGCTAAAAGACGTTTCATAGCAAACTCAGGTGATGTTTGCAGATAATGAGTTTGTTTTGATTGACTACCTATCGGTATATAGTCAGTGGTAAAACTATTCAAATAAGGAGCGGTAGGTGCCGCTGGTGACAATATCGGTGTTTCAACTTCCAATACCTCACGCTTAGCAAAAAAACAGCGGATATCAGCTAAATACTGTGCCCGCTGTTTTAAGGTGACTATATTAGCTAAAGGTTGCCAGTTTTCCACCATCATGATCTATTTGTTTTTTGCACGTTCTACATATTCACCACTGCGTGTATCAATACGTAATAGTTCGCCAATAGTAATAAATAATGGAACACGCACAACAGCATCTGTTTCTAATGTTGCAGGTTTTCCACCACCACCTGATGTATCCCCTTTCAAGCCGGGATCAGTGTCTGCAACGGTTAAGTTTACAAAGTTAGGTGCTGTGACTAATAAAGGAGTGCCATTCCATTGTGTCACCGTATAGATATATTGTTCTTTTAACCATTTTTTACAGTCTTCAATCGCATTAAGATCTGCGGCATGCTGTTCAAATGTCACTGGATCCATAAAGTACCAAAATTCACCATCTGTGTACGAATATTCTAACTCAACTTCCATAACATCTGCGCTTTCAACGCTATCACCAGATTTGAAAGTGCGTTCATTCACACGACCCGTTTTTAGGTTACGAAATTTAACACGATTAAAAGCTTGGCCTTTACCTGGTTTTACTAATTCATTTTCGATAATACTGCACGGGTCACCATCCAACATAAATTTAAGTCCGGATTTAAATTCATTTGTACTAATATTTGCCATGCTAACCTCTTTAGGGGACGATCATCGTTAATTTAAATAATTCAGGTTCAGTATGATACCGCAAACTCAGCCACTCGTAACAAAACAAGCTTGGCAAATAGCTTTAGCCAATGCGATTAATGATCCTAAAGAGCTAATGGCGCAGTTAGGCTTGTCTGAAAAACTAACCTCAGTTGATGCCAGTATTATCAAACAATTTCCCCTTCGTGTTCCTCAAAGCTATGTCAATAAAATGCGCTACGGCGATCCTGATGATCCTCTGTTACGTCAGGTTTTTCCTCTCATTGATGAAAGTTATTCGGTGAAAGGTTTTGTGGCTGATCCCGTCGGTGATTCTTTAGCTGTCACCTCACCAGGCATATTACAAAAATATCATGGACGAGCATTATTACTGACGACAGGGGCTTGTGCTATTCACTGTCGTTATTGTTTTCGCCGCCATTTTCCCTATGGTGATAGCAATCCACTAGCAAGTCAGTGGCAACAAACATTATCTGCATTGCATGACGACGCTACGGTTAAAGAAGTGATTTTAAGTGGAGGTGATCCACTGGCACTGACAGATAGAAAACTTGAAGCTATGGTGAATGATCTGGAAAGGATCCCTCACATTAAACGTTTACGTATCCATACGAGACTACCCATTGTTTTGCCAGAGCGTATTGACCAACAATGTCTCCATTGGATTTCAAACACTCGGTTGAAAGTTATTATGGTTGTACATACTAACCATGCTAATGAAATTGATCCCACTGTTGCACAAGCACTGGACGACTTACGACATGCAGACTGCCTGTTACTCAATCAATCTGTCTTACTAAAAGGTGTAAACGATGATGCCATCAGTTTGTCTTCATTAAGTGAACGATTGAGTGAGGTCAATGTAATACCTTATTATTTGCATTTACTTGACCGTGTAGCAGGTGCCAGCCACTTTGAAGTGTCTGAACAAAAAGGTATTCAATTGATTGAACAACTTAGAAAGATCTTGCCTGGCTACCTTGTGCCGCGCTTGGTACGAGAACAACAAGGTGAAGCCAGTAAAACAATCATTAGCTAGCCACGATCTGCTAGCGGAATATAATCACGTTCATCTTGACCAATATAAATTTGAGTTGGCCGATAAATACGGTTATTTGAGATTTGCTCACGCCAATGTGCCAACCAACCGGCTGATCGAGCCACTGCAAACAGTGCAGTAAATTGATCTGCTGGAATACCCATTTCGGTATATAAAATACCAGAATAGAAATCAACATTAGGATAAACACCCTTATGACCCAATCTATCCGCACAAATTTCTTCAACACGCATTGCTGTTTCAAAGGTAGTATCTAAACTACTTCCACGATCCTCAATCAACTCTGCTACTAATTTATGTAGGATAGTAGCACGAGGATCTTTTACTTTATATTCACGGTGTCCCATACCCCATATAACGTTTTTATTGGCTAAGGCATTATCTATCCACTTCTCAGCATTATCGGCACTACCGATCTCTTTTAACATATCAACGACACGTGAATTTGCACCACCATGTAGTGGCCCTGAAAGGGTGCCAATTGCACCAGAAATAACGCTATATGGTGTTGCTAATGTCGACCCTGAAACTAATGCAGAAAATGTCGAAGCATTGAGAGTGTGTTCTGCATGAAGGATCAAACATACATCCATTATTTTGGCCATTAATGGATCAGGTTCTTGGCCATTAAACATATACAATAAATTTTCAGCTACTGATAAATCTTCGCGCGGCTCTATTGGGTCATAACCCGCTCGCATATGTTCCCACATGGCGACCAGCGGTGCCATTGATGCGATGATATTGACGGTCATATTACGAACGTAATTGAGATCTTCACAAACTTCTGCATCGGTAAGACACTCTGTACCTGGATAAAACATACCTAGACTCGAAACAGCCGTTTGCAACATATCCATAGGATGACCCGTTGCAGGGAAATGGTGCATCATTTCCCGAATATGATATTTAATACGATATTGTCCACGTAATTTTTTGGTAAAACCTGCTAGCTCTTTAGCTGAGGGCAATTCACCATCTAGCAATAATAATGTTGTTTCTTCAAAGCTACTATTTTCTGCTAAAGTTTGTAAGGAATAACCGCGATATGACAGCAGTCCTTTTTCACCATCAATAAATGATATAGCTGATTTAGTTGCGGCAATGCCTTCTAATCCTGGTAAAAAATCACTCATAGCTGACCTCATGTCTTATTTTAATCGTGAAGAATTTCAAAAAACAATGATTATACTTCAATATTGAGATATAAATATTTCCTATTTTTTAGCCACTTAATCAATAATAACCAATTGATTTTATTCTCTTTCATACTGAATCAGGGAAAACCCATCATTCTGCCATACAACATCATCTAGTTGAATATTATAGGTTTTATGCTGATATTTTATATTCAGTTCACCTCCAGAAATAGTGTGATTTCTGGAGAGTAATACTGTTTTTTGTTCAGTTTGCTGGTTATTTAATAATAAAGCTATTTCTGGTTTTTCATTTGAATTAGTTTGCTGCGAGAAGGTAGCAATCCGTACATTGCCACCTAGAATTTGAATGCCTGCATATACACCGCCGATGGTTTGAGCGGCTCGCATCCAGCACACTGTACCTAAAAGCCAACGCTGGGGCCCGTTTTCAATAGATGGCTTATCTTGAGATTTGAGCTCATATTTAAATATAAGTAATTGACCAATCCCAAGTAAATTATCTATTGATAACTCACACAGTAAGCCGAGGCCATGTGGGCTTTTATTCACAAATTGCCAATGATGTATCAATTCATCTTTTATTTCACTTTGCTCTCGACTAACAGGCACAGATTTCGCTTTTTCCTCAGGTAATGTATATTGTATTAAATCCCAAACATCATCATTATTTTTGACACCCCAGTTTTGGCTATCACCACTGTCAGGCTCATCATCTTGTATATCCGTATTGACAACTTGTTCAGCTAAGATTGTCTCAATATTTGTTAAACCAATGACCACCGAGATATTGCCATAAATTTCAACCCGATCTCTCTCAAATTTTGGTCGTACACCAAGAACATTAACCAAGTACATTAACAAGTCATTTGATAACTCTACCGAGCCTTTCAGACTTTCAATTTCACCTGTTTCTTCCCATTGCCAAATTCGTTCAATCAAGCGATTGTTATCAACTAACCATAGTGAATCTACATCTTCCGCAGATGCCATTTGTTGAGACGTTGGTCCATTATCAGACAAATAATTAATGTAATAGACACTATCTATTGCTTTAGCAGACTCAGGAGAGACAACTAAAATCTCATCTAGCCATGGCGATAAACCTTGATAAATAGCTTTTATTTGGGCACTTCTTAAGCTGTCTGGAGATATCATTGATTGTAAAATGATGCGCTTGTACAAAAAATCTATTGTGACCTTATCGCTTTCACTAACAATATGATCATCCACCAAAATTTTCTGCAACATAAACTGTCGTGCATAACGGTATGTGTTGTGAATCAATCGCCAAATATTGGCTGGTTTTGGCATATACATCAAATAAGTCAGATGCAGTGATTCGGTCAAATAAAATAGGCTCCTTTCAATCAACACTATATATTTTTTTTGTGATAACCAATTGGGGTCGCTACTTGCTATTTCATTTAACAAAAAGGTATAGCCTTCAGCCATATTTTTATTTAAGTCTGAAACCAGCACATAAATATTTTGCCCTTCTCTAGTTAATCCAGGCACACGTCCACTGTAATTTCGAATAAACATATCGATAAGGTTAGCCACTGTAGGACGCAGGGTTTCTAGCATGACTAATCGCTGTTTATTGGCCAGATTAGTTTGGTTTAACACCACTAAATACTCTTGTAGCTGCTTGCTGGCATTCTGCACATTCAGCATGGGTAATGTCGTCAACCAAACCAGCAAGTCTTGCTCATTTAGGGGAAACTGATCGGACACAGCCAATAATAATTTTTTTTCAAAGGTATAGCCTAAACACTCTTGTCCATTAAAGCGCATATTCTTAATATCCTTAGTTATTCTAAAATATCTGCCCAAATATTTTTTGCCCAAGCATTTGCGTAACTACCTTCAAGTGGTGTTGCTTGTGCTGAAACGCCACCACCTGACATAGCTATCATGGATCCTTTATCTTTATCGTAACGATAGATAGCAGCAACATGCATTGCCTGTTTATCATCAACAAAGCTATAGCAAGTATTACTAAATACCGGCTGTTGTTCTGGTTCTTGCTCTGCTAATAATGAGGCTATCGCCGCAGCACATATTTTTGCTTGTTGATTAGCCATATGTCCTGATTTAGGTAGTTTTGCATGAACAGCATCACCAATCACATGGATATTTTTCTTTACGGTAGATTCATAGGTTAAAAAATCTACTTTACACCAGCGATTATCAACATTAATGACACCAGCCATTTCTGCTACTTTACCCGCTTTTTGTGGGGGGATAACATTGAGTACATCAGCTGAAAAACTATCAAACTCGGTATCTACAGTCAGCTTATCAATATCAATAGATTCAATTGTACTATTGGGAACATATTCAATCAGATCTGAATAATATTGCTGCCATGCTGCTTTAAATAACGCTTTTTTGGATGCCACATCACCATTTGCATCTAATATGACTAGCTTAGCAGTCGGGTTATTATTTTTTAAATAAAAGGCGACTTGACATGCCCTTTCATAAGGGCCAGGAGGACATCGAAATGGCGTGGCGGGTACTGTCATCACCATCGTTCCACCCTGCTTCATACTATGTAACTGTTGTTTTAATAATTCAGTTTGAGGTCCTGCTTTCCATGCGTGTGGAATTTTTTGCTGTGCCTCATAATTTGCCAGCATAGGCAAATTGTCATAAATCAGCTCAATACCTGGAGCAATGACTAATCGATTGTAACTAACTTCAACACCATCATGTAATTTAACAATTTGTTTTTCAGTATCAATGGCCACCACTTCAGCACGTACTGTTTTAACACCATATTTACTGGTAAGGCTATCATAATCATGGGTGAGTTGCTCAAGAGTACGACTGCCACCAAGCACTAAATTACTCTGAGGACAAGATACAAACTGGGCATTACGTTCAATCATCACGACTTCAGTGTCAGGAGACCACATACGGATATATTTTGCCGCCGTAGCGCCCGAAAACCCTCCGCCAATAATTACTATGCGTTGCTGTGGTTTTGCCGTACAGCTTGTCAAAGACACTATTGGCAACATTGCCATGGAACCGGCGGTAACAGCAGTCTTAATAAAGCTCCGACGTTTTAGTGCCATAACAATATCTCCAAATAATTACTTATGAAACGTGTTCACCCTGAGCTTGTAAGTCAGCATGATACGACGATCTCACCATTGGGCCACTGGCCACGTGCTCAAAGCCCATTTTTTTACCAATTTCAGCTAACTGATCAAATTCTGCTGGTGTCACAAAACGTTCTACAGCTAAGTGATGGCGGCTTGGCTGTAAATATTGCCCTAAGGTTAACATACGACAACCATGATCACGTAAATCTTGCATCACTTGTTGTATTTCTTCCATTGTTTCACCTAAACCTAGCATTAAACCTGATTTAGTTGGAATACCTGGGTGTAATTGTTGAAATTTTTTAATCAAATTAAGTGACCATTGATAATCTGAACCTGGACGAACAGCCTTATATAAGCGTGGAATACTTTCTAAATTGTGGTTAAAAATATCCGGTGGGCTCTTCATTATCACCTCTAATGCAGAGTCCATTCGGCCCCGAAAATCAGGGACAAGTATTTCAATCTTAGTCCCTGGTGATTGCCGGCGAATTTCATCAATACACTGGGTAAAATGAGCGGCTCCCCCATCACGAAGATCATCACGGTCAACGGAGGTCACGACGACATGTTTTAACCCCATTGCCGCAATTGTTTTTGCTAAATGTTCTGGCTCATTTTCATCCAAGGGATCAGGCCGACCATGAGCCACATCGCAGAAAGGACAACGTCGCGTGCAAATATTACCCATAATCAAAAATGAGGCTGTGCCATGTGTAAAACATTCACCTAAATTTGGGCAAGCCGCTTCTTCACAAATAGAATGTAATTTATGTTCACGCAATAACTTTTTTAACCGGATGACTTCTGGACTATTCGGTACTTTTGCACGGATCCACTCTGGCTTGCGTTTAGGCGTACTAGGTTCAACTTTAATGGGGATCCGCGACACTTTTGATGCACCCCTAAGTGCTGTCACATCTCGCTTTATTTGTACTGTTTCTGTCATTTTTTACCTTGATTTATCTGTTCGGTGAATACTGAAACAAACTGTTGTTTCACCTGACTCATCGTCACATCACAACCCAGACCTTTTAAATCTATTATTTCCAAGCCTTGGTAACCACAAGGATTAATGTAAGAAAATGGGGTTAAATCCATATCAATATTTAAACTAACACCGTGATAACAAGCGCCACGTTTTACCTTTAATCCTAAAGAGGCAATCTTTCGATCACCCACATAAACGCCAGGTGCATCAGCGCGAGCTTGTGACTCAACACCAAGATCATTGAGTAATGCTATCACGCTATTTTCCAATAATGTCACCATTTGACGAACACCGATGCCATGACGTTTCAAATCAACTAGAGTATAAGCAATCAATTGCCCGGGACCATGGTATGTGACTTGACCACCTCGGTCTGTGTTAACGACAGGAATATTATTAGTGTTGAAGATATGCTCATCTTTACCATTCAATCCTTGAGTAAACACCGCTTTATGCTCTAATAACCACAACTCGTCTTCAGTGTGCTGATCACGGTGTACAGTAAATTGCTGCATCGCCTCATAGGTGGGTAAATAATCTACCAATCCTAAATCTTTTATTATCACAGAGACCGACTATAGAACGTATTTAACGGCTTCATGACTACTCAATTCTTGATAGATCGAATCTAATTGAGATTTACTCGTCGCTCGGATAGTCACAGTTACAGAGGTAAACTTGCCCCCAGAGCTTTGTTTGGTAGTCACGGCACCCTCACCAATATCTTCAGCATATTTTCGAACAATACTCACAACAGTACTATCAAAATCATCATGTRTTTCACCCATTGCTTTGATTTCAAAATCACATGGAAATTCAAACAATGTCTCCTTTTCTTCGGCCATTAATTACCTCGATCAACCTTATATTGCTGATACAAATCATCCATTTTCTGCCAAACAATTCCAGGTGTGCCATCACCCACTGCATTACCATCTAAACGGGTCACAGCTAAGACCTCTTTTGTTGAWCTGCTTATCCAAATCTCATCTGCTTGTTTTAATTGCTCTTCAGTTACCGCTTGTTCAATCAAAGGCATCTGATTTTTCAATGCTAATTCTATAATTAGTTCACGCGTGATCCCTGGCAATACTTTTTCATCTTTTGGAGCAGTATAAATGGTGCCATCAAGCACAACATAAGCATTGCTTGCTGCACCTTCGGTTAAATAACCATCACGAATTAATAACGCTTCTAACGCGCCAGCATCTTGAGCCTGTTGTTTTAATAAGCTATTCGGTAATAAAGTGATGGCTTTGATATTACAATTTTGCCATCGAATATCTGGCAAAGTAATCGCTGAAATGCCCTCCTTTTTATACATATCCGCTACCGCTGCTAGTGGCGTACTCATAGCAAAAGAGGTCGGTGTTACATTTTCAGGAAAGACATGATCACGGGGAGCCACTCCTCGTGTCACTTGCAAATAAACAGCTTGGTCACCACCTCCATTACGTTCAACTAATTGCTCTATCATCGTTTGCCAATCATTAATGGATAGTGGGTTTTTCATCCGCACCCCATCAAGACTGGCTTGTAACCGTTCTAAGTGCCCTGCCAACTGGAAACAATGACCCATATAAACAGGGATCACTTCATACACTCCATCGCCTAATAAAAACCCACGATCAAACACGGATACTTTTGCTTGCTCGGCAGGTAAAAACTGACCATTTAAAAAAACATCTTGCACCCAAGCTATCCCCAAATCATCATCAGTAAAGTATCAATCAACCGACGCCACCAACTACCCTGTTCAACAGGTTGTAAGGCAACTAAAGGCTGCTTTATAATGAGTTCATCACCTAGGCGGATCTCCACCTCACCTAACTCACTACCTACCATAATTGGCGCTATGATAGGAGATTGAATGTTTGTTGTTGCAACTAAATCCTTATAGCTACCTCTTGGCACTGTGACAGCTAATGATTCTTTCAAGCCTAAAGATAATTGTTTATCGGCACCTTTCCAAATTTTAGTTTCTAAGATTTTATCTTGTGCTTTATATAGCTCATGCGTTTCAAAAAAGCGGAAACCAAAATTGAATAATTTCTGTGTTTCCTGAGCACGCGCATTAACGCTACGGGTGCCTAGTACGACAGAAATTAATCGCATACCACTCCGTTTCGCGGAAGAAGCCAAACAATAGCCAGCCTCTTCGGTATAGCCCGTTTTTAATCCATCCACGCTCACATCACGCCACAATAATTTATTACGATTGTGTTGAGTAATCTCGTTATAGGTAAACTCTTTCTCAGAATACCATTTGTAATAATCAGGGAATTCTCGAATAACAGCTGCAGATAAAATGGCAATATCTTGTGCCGTTGTATAGTGCTCTGGGTCAGGTAACCCCGTCGCATTACGATAATTAGTATTTACCATTCCCAATTGTTGTGCATACTGATTCATCATCTGCGAAAAGGTTTCTTCACTACCTGCAATATGCTCAGCAAGTGCTACAGCAGCATCATTGCCCGACTGGATAATCATACCGCGAAGTAATACTTCGACCGGCACTTTAGTGTTGACTTCGATAAAGCTGCGAGATCCAACCATACGCCAAGCTTTTTCACTAATAAGTACATCATCACTTAAGTTTGTATTGCCTAATGCTAATTCGTGAAAGACGACATAGGCCGTCATTACCTTGGTAATACTCGCTGGAGGTAATCGTAGCTGAGAGTTCTGCTCTGCAATAATTCGCCCACTTGCAAAATCTTGCAAAATATAGGATTTTGCGGCAATAGATGGTGCGGTTGGATTAGGCGTAATAGCCGCTTGTGTTGATGCTGTAGATAGCACCAAGCATGAAAAAAATATAGATCTTAATGTTTTATACATTACTTGCTCTCAAAAAAATAAATCATTCAACTATGATATGGGCATCAAAAAAACCCAAATCAACTAAGCGGCTGGCAAGTGAATCACCATATTCGACACTGGCCAATGGGCCCACCCTTACTCGGTATAGATTACCACCAGGTTTTGTCAGGGTTGCAATCAAAATTGCATCATCAATTTGTTGCTGTAATTCTGTTTTTAATTGTTGCGCTCGACTAGAAGTACTAAAAGCACCTACTTGTAAATATAAGCTCACCGGGCCACGGCGAGTGACTGGTTGACTGACCTCATCAACCACAGACGCTTTACCCGCTGTAATAGCGCGTATCTCAACTTTCCCCGTTCCCTTGGCTACTATATCAAGCTTAGTCGCGGCACTATAGGATAAATCGATTAATCGATTGCCATGAAAAGGCCCACGATCATTTACTTTTACAATGACTTTACGACCATTATCCAAATTAGTCACTTCAACATATGAGGGCAATGGTAATGTCTTATGTGCCGCCGTCATCGCATACATATCATATGTTTCACCACTAGAAGTACGTCGCCCATGAAACTTAGTGCCATACCATGAAGCAATGCCTTTTTCATGGTATCCCCGACTACTACTCATCGTGTAATAACGTTTTCCAAAGACCTCGTAATGTGCAGGATTACCATATTTACTTCTTGGCTCATCACGTGGAACGGCATTTGGGATATTTGAAACATCGGCCCTTTTTGAAGGAGCACTATCTTGTCTTTCTATTATGCCACCACCACAAGAAACTAATATTAAATAGCTAGCAACAATAACAACTTGTTTTAATATTCTGCGAATCATGGTTGCTTGCCACAGTTTTCACGAATGGCTTCCGCTAATTGCATCACGGCCATGGCATACATTCTACTGTGATTATATCGTGTGATACTGTAAAAATTTTGTCGCGTTATCCAATATTCTTCACCCTGTTTCTGAGTTAATGAAATCAATGCTACTTGATCTTCTCCAGCAGGTAAGTTTTCAATGGAAATATGGGCCTGAATAAGTTCATCTCGAGTAATAGAAGGCTTAGTATTCTTTTCCAACATGGCTGTAGGCACTTCAACAATACTGGTTTTATGAGCGATACTCTCATTCCTAACCCAACCATGCCGACCAAGATAATTAGCAATACTACCAATAGCATCAACAGGGTTCTCCCAAATATCACGCTGACCATCCATATCAAAATCAACAGCATACGCCCGATAGCTACTAGGCATAAATTGCCCAAGCCCCATCGCACCAGCATATGATCCAACAGGCGCTAGAATAGACATATTCTCTTCTCGAGTAAGCAATAAAAAATGTTCTAATTCACTGCGAAAAAATTTGCTTCTTGCTGGATAATGAAAGGCTAATGTCGATAAAGCATCCACGACACGATAGCCACCCACATTACCACCGTACCGTGTTTCCACACCTAATATAGCAACAATAATTTCTGCTGGAACGCCAAATTCCTGTTCAGCTTTTGCTAGTGCTTCTGCATGTTGTTGCCAAAATACCACTCCACCATTAATTCTCTTTTTTGTGATAAATATTTTACGGTACTCATGCCAAGCTTTACTTTTCTCCGCAGGACGAGAAATGGCTTTTAAAATTGAGGATTTCACCTCCACTTTAGCAAAAATAGGGGCCATCTCATGACTATCTAACCCATGCTTTTGTTCCATTTCAGCAAGAAATTCATCCAAGCCAGGTAAATTTGTTTCTGCTTGAACAGGCAAGGTAAAAACCAGCATGAAAACAGCTATTAAGATTTGACGTTTCACGACGACATCATCCTCCTATGTGTATGAATGGACATGACAATACCAAAGCCAGCCAGCAAAGTAACCATTGATGTTCCTCCATAACTAATTAATGGCAATGGCACTCCCACTACCGGCAGTAAACCCGTTACCATTCCTACGTTGACAAACACGTAGACAAGAAAAGTAATGGAAATACTCCCTGCTAACAATCGAGAAAAGCTGGATTGTGCTTTACTAGCGATAAATACGCCCCTGCCAGCGACCATTAAAAATAATATTAACAATATACCAGCACCCACTAAACCAAATTCTTCTGCTATTACTGCAAAAATAAAATCTGTCGACCGTTCGGGTAAAAACTCTAGATGTGATTGTGTCCCTTCTAACCATCCACGACCAAATAGTCCTCCAGATCCAATCGCTATTTTTGATTGAATAATATGATATCCAGCACCTAATGGATCAGTTTCTGGATTCAAAAATGTAAGAACCCTTTGACGTTGGTAGTCATGCATTACATACCATAATACTGGCAGAGCAGCAGCACATACGCTGATAAAAAACAAAATGATCCGCCAAGAAATACCCGATAAAAAAATCACAATCAAGCCTGAACTGGCAATTAATATAGCAGTACCCAAATCAGGCTGTTTAGCGATTAATAATGATGGTATAACTATGATTATTAAGGCCATAAATAGACTTGATACTGTAGGTGGTAATGGCCGTTCAGCCAAGTATGTTGCAACCAATAAAGGCACGGCCAGTTTCATTAATTCAGAAGGTTGAAAACGAAACAGTCCCAAATCTAGCCACCTTTGTGCGCCTTTTCCTTCGTGGCCAAAGACTAAAACAGCTATTAATAATATTAGCCCAATACCATACATCCAATAGGCTGCACCTTTCATTCTATCTGGGTGAATTTGTGCTAAAACAAACAAAACAGCAAACGCTGTACCTATCCGTATTAATTGTCGAATTAACAAGCCACTATCTTGTCCACCAGCACTGTACAAAATCATGAGGCCAACACTAAGTAATGTTAATATCCCTAGTAGCAACAAGCCATCTAGGTGGACAAACGAAAAAAATCGAGATGTTCCCCAGTGTCTCGATTGTTGTCCATCACTCAGCAAACTACTCATCAGCTACCATTCCAAAGTATTGTTTAATCATTTTGCGTGCAATAGGCGCAGCCACTTTACTCCCACCACCACCATTTTCAACGATGATAGCTACAGCAAACTCAGGATCATTAGCAGGTGCAAAAGCAATAAATAAGGCATGGTCATGCAATTTTTTTGCTAAGGTTTCTGCATCATACTTTTCATTCTGTTTAATACCAAATACTTGTGCAGTTCCTGTTTTTCCTGCAATTTTAAAAGGCATACCGTTACCTACTCGTCTTGCTGTACCACGTTGTCCATGTACGACTTCAACCATTGATTCGATCACGGTTTCCCAATGCATGCTATTTTCCATGGGTAGTGACTCATTCGACACCGTGGGTATTAACGTCATTATTTTTTGCCCAGCCACTCGTCGAGCACGTACCATTTGTGGTTTTAAAACAGCACCACGCATTGCGAGTGTTGCCGTGGCATGTGCAAGTTGTATCGGTGTTGTTTGATTAAAACCTTGCCCTATACCTGAAATAAGGGTTTCACCTGGATACCATGCCTGATTATGGCGATTTCGTTTCCATTGTTTTGATGGTGACAAACCTTTACTTTCATTCGGAATATCAATACCTGTTTGTCGACCAAAGCCAAACAAATCAAGAAAACCATGCAAACGATCAATACCTAACACATGTGCTAAATCATAAAAATAAACATCACATGATTGAGAAATAGATTTTTTTAGATCAACCGTACCATGGCCATGTTTTTTCCAACACCGATAGCGATGTTCTTTCCCTGGTAATGTATACCATCCCGGACAAAAGTTTTTGGATTGGGCTGTAACAACTCCAGATTCTAAACCTGCTAATGCAACAAATGGCTTTAGCGTAGAACCGGGAGGGTAACGCCCTCGCAACGACCGATCAAATAAAGGTCGATCTAATGAATCTCTTAACACTGCATATGCTTTAGTACTGATTCCTGTTACAAAGGCATTAGGGTCAAAATCAGGTTTGCTGACCATCGCAAGAATACCTCCAGTTCTAGGATCAAGCGCCACTATTGAGCCGTTATATTCTCCTAAAGATTCGGCGGCAACACGCTGTAAATTTACGTCCAAATATAAATAAAGATCTTCCCCAGACTCTGGTGCATGACTATACAGCTCTCGTACAACACGCCCTTGCACATTGTTTTCAACCTGCCTATATCCCACTTTTCCATGCAAGATATCTTCATACTGCTTTTCTATTCCTGTCTTACCTATTTGTAATGTACCCTTGTAATTCTGTAAATCAATTCTCTGCTGATCACGTTGATTGATACGACCAACATAACCTATTGCATGTGCAAATAGAGCCCCTTGTGGGTAATGTCTAATTAATCGACCTACAATATCTACACCTACAAATTTATGTCGATTAACTGAAAATCTTGCCACGTCCTCTTCGCTTAAGCGTTGGCGTACAACAACATGTTGAAATCGGCGATGTTGTTTAACACTCAATTTTAGCTGTTCTACTTCTTCTGCTGTCATCGTGAACAGCGTTGCCAATGAAAGAATAGTCATTTCTAAATCGGGTACTTTTTCAGGCACCAACTCCAGACTAAAAGTAGGAATATTTTCCGCTAGAATGACACCATTTCGATCATAAATTAGCCCGCGCTGTGGTGGTAAGGGTTCAATATCAATACGGTTGTTATTCGATAACGATTCAAAATGTTCATATTCAACGACTTGTAACACAGCAAGTCTAACCATCACTATAGAAAATAATAATCCAGCAAAGATAGCTGCAAAAATCAACCGATCATTAATTAATCGGTTTTCATGAAAATGATCTTTCAGCGTAAACTGTGGTGTCATTAACAATTCAACTTACATGAAAAGTGCGTCGGCATTTACGCAAAATGGCATAGACAAAAGGCCACATAATGGTACTAGTCACTGCGGGTAACCAGAGCTGCCATCCAGCACTTTTAGGTGACAAAACTACAGTTAGAACGTGTACTAATAAAACTAATGACATAATAGTTAAAGCCTGTTGCCATAAAGGGTACTGACGTAACTGTAGATGAAACCGAGCAATAAGATAGACTACCAATGCATAGACAAAGGCATAGACGCCTAATATTCCACCCAAAATAATATCCATTAATAATCCTGTTACCCAAGCAAAACCTACCCCCACACGACGAGGCAATGCCATTGACCAATAAATTAATGTCATTACTACCCATTCAGGTCTAGCAAAACGTAATTCTTCAGGTAAAGGAACCAGCACCAGTAATATAGCAATGATGATGCTAAATATAATGATACTGCCGCCATTTGACACTTTCGACATGGCCATTATTGTTCATCCTCGGCTAAACTTGGCTCACTATCTGGTACCACTACTTTAACCGTAGGCAAAACGAGTAATACTTCACGGCTTGTCTCTAATTGGGCCGCTGGCTTCACCCTGATTTCTGCAAATATTTTTCCTTGTATATTGCTAATAACATCGATCGTTCCCACGGGATATCCAACTGGAAACATTCCTCCCAAACCTGAAGTGACTAATAAATCACCTTTCCGTACATCAGCATTATGAGGTAAATGGTCTAACTGTAGTTTTTTGCCTAAGCCACGTCCAATAGCCACTGCACGCAAACCATTACGATTAATTTGTACTGGGATAGCATGACTAGGATCTGTTAATAAAAGTATGCGACTAGAAAAAGGTCCAACCTCAATGACTTGTCCCATAACACCGGTTGCATCTAATACTGGTTGACCAGAAAAAAGACCTGACTGAGCCCCTTTATCAATCACAACTTGCTGTGAAGATGGGTCGAGATCTATGGTTAACATCTCAGCGACTAATACACGTTCTTGTATACGAAATGAGGAACCGAGTAATTTACGTAATCGCATATTTTCGCGTTCTAATGCCTGTAATTTCTGCAACCTGAAACTATTCAGTAAATCATTAGCTTCTAATGCAGTAATTTTTGTCGTCAATTTTTTATGATCTTGAAAAAACTTACTGAACCAGTCTCCAACATCACTAGGCATTGATGCCAGTGCTTGAACAGGATAAACCACTGCCGACAACACTGATCGAACGGGTACAAAATAGTTCAATCTTGAGTCCAAAAAGAATAATGTCAGCGATGCAATCAAAGCCAATAGCAACCGTGCATTAAGTGATGGATTATGGGTAAATAAAGGTTTAATAATTAAGGTCCAAAACTAAAAAACCTTTGCAAATACATGTATCTACAAAGGTCTCATGTCTAAAATTAGGTGTGTTATTCAAATGTAAAAATATCACTGCCTCGTTCGTCGATCATTTCCAATGCTCGACCACCGCCCCGGGCGACACACGTTAAAGGATCTTCAGCAATGATAGCAGGCAAACCTGTTTCTTCAACAATTAAACGATCTAGATCTCGTAACAAGGCACCACCTCCTGTTAATACAATCCCACGTTCAGCAACATCTGACCCCAGTTCTGGTGGCGTTTGCTCTAAAGCTGTTTTAACCGCGGCAACAATGCCTGACAGTGGATCTTGTAATGCTTCAAGGATCTCATTGCTATTAAGGGTAATGCTCCGTGGCACACCTTCGGCCAAATTACGTCCCCGTATTTCCATTTCTCTCACTTCATTGCCTGGATAGGCAGAACCAATTTCTTTTTTGATTTTCTCAGCTGTGGCTTCACCAATCAATGTACCGTAGTTACGTCGTACATAATTAATAATTGATTCATCAAACAAATCACCACCAATCCGAACTGAAGCAGAATAAACAATACCATTTAACGAAATAACCGCCACTTCCGTTGTACCACCACCGATATCCAACACCATCGAACCACTCGCTTCTTCAACGGGCATACCGGCACCTATCGCAGCAGCCATAGGTTCTTCAATCAGGAAAACGTCTCTGGCGCCAGCACCAGCGGCTGATTCACGAATTGCGCGACGCTCTACCTGTGTTGAACCACAAGGAACACAAACTAAAACGCGCGGACTGGGTTTAAAAAAACGACCTTCATGCACTTTACGAATAAAATGTTGCAACATTTTTTCCGTCACAGTGAAATCAGCAATCACTCCATCTTTTAATGGTCGGATAGCGGTAATATTTGCTGGAGTACGCCCCAACATACGTTTAGCTTCAACACCAACAGCGGCAATAGAGCGAGGGCCACCAGGCCCTTTATCTTGACGAATTGCTACCACGGATGGCTCATCAAGAACGATGCCCTTACCTCGTACATAGATCAGTGTATTTGCAGTGCCAAGATCGATCGAAAGATCGTTAGAAAACATTCCACGTAGACGTTCAAACATTTAAAGAAACCACAGCTCAATATGTAAAAACGATACTTTATCAATCCTCTGGGCTGTTGAGCAAGCTGAGAATGATTTAGACTTCACACTTTTAGTAAAAAATTTACCTTTGGAACCGTCGATGAGTTTAGATAAAACTGATGTGGAAAAAATTGCGTTATTAGCTTGTTTAGCAATTGATGATGCTGACATCCCTGATTATGCGCGGGATTTGACCAATATTTTTAATCTGGTTGAACAGCTGAATAATGTTGATACTAGCAATATTTCCCCTATGGCCCACCCTCTGGATGCACACCAACGTTTGCGCCCAGATGTCATAACTGAAACTAATCAACGTGAAATATTTCAGTCTATTGCGCCAAAAACTGAAGAAGGTGTTTACCTTGTTCCACAAGTCATCGAATAAGTTAAGCTCTGAATAACACTCGCTCAACTTAAAATATATCGAATTACAGGCACACATATGCACCATAAATCTCTTTCTGAACTTTCTTTATCATTACATAATGGTGAATTTAGCAGTGTTGAACTCACTCAACATTATCTAGATCGTATCAAAACGTATAATGGCAAGCTAAATGCTTATATCACTGTAAGTGAAGATAGCGCATTAGCACAGGCTCAAGCAGCTGATCTGCAATTACAGAAAAATACTGCTGGAAAATTAACTGGCATTCCTTTAGCGCATAAAGATATTTTTTGCACTCAAGGTATTCTTACTAGCTGTGGCTCAAAAATGTTGGATAATTTTATTTCACCCTACAATGCTACCGTTGTTGAAAAAATTAACGCAGCGGGTATGGTCACTCTGGGCAAAACTAATATGGATGAATTTGCTATGGGGTCATCCAATGAAACCAGTTTTTATGGTGCCGTCAAAAATCCGTGGGATAACAACCGTGTTCCTGGAGGTTCATCGGGTGGTTCAGCTGCGACTATTGCAGCAAGACTAGCCCCTATTGCAACCGGTACCGATACTGGCGGTTCAATTCGCCAACCGGCCTCACTTTGTAATTTAACAGGGTTAAAGCCTACCTATGGCCGTATTTCACGTTATGGCATGATTGCTTTTGCATCAAGCCTTGACCAAGCGGGTCCAATAGCAAATAGTGCTGAAGATGCTGCTTTATTATTGAATGAAATGGCTGGGTTTGATGAACGAGATTCTACCAGTGTTGATCGTGACGTACCGGACTACACCGCCACATTAAATGATTCTTTAGCAGGGCTGAAAATAGGTTTACCAACAGAATTTTTTGATGAAGGGCTTGATCCAAATATCGCAGCAACAATAGAAACAGCCATCAAAGCCTATGAGTCATTGGGCGCTACCATCAAAGAAATCACTTTGCCCAACACGGGGTTAGCCGTACCAACCTACTATGTTGTTGCCCCCGCTGAGTGTTCATCTAATTTATCACGCATGGATGGCGTACGTTTTGGTCATCGTTGTGACGATCCTAAAGATTTATTAGATTTGTATCAGCGCTCTCGAGGAGAAGGCTTTGGCGAAGAAGTAAAACGCCGCATTATGATTGGTACCTATGCCTTATCTGCTGGTTATTACGATGCCTATTATTTAAAGGCACAACAATGTCGCCGCTTAATCAGCGATGATTTCCAACAAGCATTTAAAGATATAGATGTCATTATGGGCCCAACAGCACCTACTACTGCGTTTAAATTAGGTGATAAAACGGATGATCCTGTTGCCATGTATTTGGCAGATATCTATACCATCAGTACCAACTTGGCAGGCTTGCCTGGCATGTCTATTCCTGCTGGTTTTGTTGATGGACTACCTGTTGGCTTACAACTTATCGGCAATTATTTTGATGAAGCAAAATTATTGAATATTGCCCATCGCTACCAGCAAATGACTGACTGGCATCAACAAATGCCTGCGGCTTATAAATAACGATGATCTTGTATAATTTCAAAATTAGTCGGAAAATCAGACCACTGACTTTACAAAGTTGAGAGACTCAAGATGAAAGCACATAACCGTCATGCCTTATTTGCCATTAGCTTATTAGCTGGTTTATTTCTTATTAACTGGTTAGACGATGATAGTCTACGATCTTTACCTGACTTAGCTTTTGTTGATATTGATGGCAAACAACATACTTTCAATCAATATAAGGGTAACCCTATTTTAGTGACTTTTTGGGCAACTGACTGCCCAGGCTGTATCAAGGAAATGCCTGATCTTATTCATCTCTACAATACCTATGCCAGCCAAGGCCTCACCATGATCGATATTGCGTTAGCGCATGATTCTCCTAACCACATCAAAGCTATGCGTGCCGAACGCAAGTTACCTTTTGTTATTTCGTGGGATAGTGATGGAAGTCTTGCTCGTGCTTTTGATAATGTACGTGTAACACCTACACACTTCTTAATTAACCCCAAGGGTGATATCGTCATGCGCAAATTGGGCGGGTTAAATACCGAACGGTTATATAAACATCTCCAAAACATGGGGCTTAGCATAATTAATTAAGGTTCTGCTACACATCCATTTTAAGATATGGTATTTTATTCGGCTTTGTAGCTTTAGTTGGGCCCAGATATTGGGTTCCTTGGTAAAACATTCATTAGTAGTAGGTTCTAAAAATGGCCAGAGTATGTCAGGTAACGGGTAAACGCCCAATGAGCGGTAATAACGTCTCTCATGCACACAACAAAACAAGACGTCGCTTTCTTCCTAATCTTCACCCGCACCGTATTTGGGTTGAATCTGAAAACCGTTGGGTTAAATTACGCGTGAGTAATCACGGTCTGCGCATCATTGATAAGAAAGGTATTGATGCTGTATTAACTGATATGCGCTCTCGTGGCGAAAAAGTTTAGGAGCTTAAAATATGCGTGAAAAAATTAAATTAGTCTCATCTGCTGGTACAGGTCATTACTACACAACAGACAAGAACAAACGTACTATGCCTGAAAAACTGGAAATGAAGAAATTCGATCCCGTTGTTCGTAAACACGTGATGTATAAAGAAGCTAAAATCAAGTAATCTTCTTTTAACATGTAAAAAATATTAAAACCTGCTTTTGCAGGTTTTTTTATGCCTATTTCTCTATAATAGCCATCATGGAAAACGAAATATTATTAAGTGCTAAATCTTTATCACGTTTCTACGGTCGGCAGCATGCTGTCAATAATATTAGTTTTGAAATTCGTAAAGGTGAAGTGCTTGGTTTTCTAGGCCCCAATGGTGCAGGTAAAAGTACCACGATGAAAATGCTCAGTGGCTGTCTTGCCCCTGACCAAGGTGAAATTACCATTAATGGCTTTGATCTACTTGAACAGCCTAAACAAGCCAAAGCGCATATTGGCTATTTACCCGAACAACCTCCCCTATATAAAGAATTATCTGTCATCGAATTTTTACGTTTCTGTGCACAGATAAACCAGATCCCTAAAGCCCATCAAAAAGCTGCTGTTAACACAGTGATCGAGCGTTGCGGTCTAAGCAGTGTAACTAAACGCCTTATTGGCCATTTATCTAAAGGCTATCAGCAACGTGTCGGTATTGCTCAGGCTATTATTCACACCCCTGCGGTTATTATTCTGGATGAACCGACTTCAGGTCTAGACCCTATTCAAATCAAACAAATAAGACAATTAATTCGAGAAATTGCCACTGAACACAGTGTTATTTTATCTACCCATATATTGCCTGAAGTACAAACGTTATGTGATCGTGTCCAGATCATTAACCAAGGCCAACTACTGTTTAGTGACAGCATCACCAGTCTGAGTAAGCAGATAAAGACTTCCAGCTTATTAATTGAATTAGCCAAGCCGCCTTCCATAGCAGGATTAAATCAAATCAATGATGTTCTTTCTGTCGATAAGCTATCCGATTCCCTTTTTCGACTACATTACCTGCCTGAAAATAACCCGACTGAATCCATTCTTATCCAAGCGGTGTCTCAACATTGGCAAYTACAACAATTAACACCAGAACATCACTCATTGGAAGATGCTTTTATGCAAATCATCCAAAATGAATCTGAGATTACTGAGCAAACCATCCAATGATGACACTAGCTCGCAATGAACTTTATCGATTATTTTTGTCTCCACTTGCCTGGATTGTTTTGGCATTAACACAAGTTATTCTAGCCTACTTATTTCTGACTCATCTCGATTATTTTATGCAAATTCAGGCCAAAATATCGGCTATTCCTGGTGCACCAGGTGTAACAGAACTTATTGCTTCACCACTATTGAATARTGCGGCAACAATATTATTATTAATCACCCCTATCATCACCATGCGGCTCATTGCTGAAGATCGGCGTAATGACAGCTTCCCACTATTATTATCAGCGCCTCTGTCTAGCTCTCAAATTGTGCTGGGTAAATACTTAGGTACCGTAGGATTCTTTTTTATCTTGTTATTATTAATCAGTCTAATGCCACTGTCACTCTATTTAGGTAGTGATGTAGATTTTGGTCTATTGGCTACAGGCTTACTCGGATTATGTTTATTAGTAGCCAGTTTCACCGCGATTGGTTTATTTTTATCGTCATTAACAAAGCAGCCGACTATTGCAGCTATCAGCACCTTTACCCTGTTATTCTTATTATGGATTATTGATTGGGCCGACAGTGCTGAAATGGCGGGAGAGTCTTCTGGATTATTTAACTGGCTCTCAATGTTACGCCATTACGAACCCATGCTACGAGGTGAAATAAACAGTAGTGATATCGCTTACTATGTGATTATTATCATCACCTTTTTGGCATTAACAATCCGCCATCTTGATTCTGATCGATTGAGTTAATATGAAGATCACACCTAAAATACAACTGCACCTCAAAGTGCAAAATATTATCTTCTATCTATTATTGATCACTGCTGTGGTTATTTTAGCTCAACTCTCCATTAAAACGAATGTCCATTCAGATTGGACAGCTAATAGTCGTCACAGTTTATCTGAAACCACCATAGACTTTTTAACCCAGCTTGATGATGACGTCACCATCCAAGCTTTTATCAGTCCTAATAATGAGTACCGATCCACTGTTGAATTATTACTTTCACGCTATCAAGGCTATAGTGAGAAGCTCAAAGTCGACTATATTAATCCTGATTTTTCACCTGATTTAGTGCGACAACTCAATATCCAACAGCAAGCAGAATTAGTGATTTCTAAAGGTGAGCGACAAGAACACGTTTATGATTTATCTGAACAATCTTTAACCAATGCTATTATTAGTGTCTCACGTAAAACAGAACAATGGCTCATCTTCATAGAAGGCCATGGTGAACGTAGTCCCTTTAGCCAAGCTAATTTTGGCCTCAATACCTGGGCTGAACAACTCAAGCTCAAAGGCCTCAAACTCCAAGGTCTCAACTTGGTGGAAAATAGCCAAATCCCTCACAATGCCTCTGCAGTTGTTATTGCCAGCCCAGAGAAAGCTTGGTTGCCTGGTGAAATTGATATTATTAACAATTACATCAATCATGGCGGAAATCTCTTATGGTTAGCAGAACCTGATAGTTACTATCATTTAAATGGGCTTGCTGAACAACTCGGTATTGAATTTATTCCCGGCACACTTATTGACCCTAATGCCCAATTATTAGGTATCAATGATCCAAGGTTTGTACTGATCACTGATTATGCAAACCATCCCATTGGCGCAGCCACTGAAAGTGTTACCTTATTTCCACAAGCTGTCGCCCTAGAACCCTTCGACTTCGAATCACCATGGGAACACATCGCTTTACTATCTAGCCAATCAAATACTTGGTCTGATATAGACACAATGGAGCAACAAACAACGAGTGAGTTCTCTTTTGATGCGGGGGCCGATACACCCGGCCCTTTAAGTATTGGCTATTTGCTAACCCGTGTTATCACTGAACAAGATGATCAGCAACAACGTATTGCGATTATTGGTGATGGTGATTTTCTATCCAATACTTATATTRGTAATGCGGGTAATCTTAACCTTGGTATCGCCTTAGCTAACTGGCTAGTACAAGAAGATGAACTCATCGCTATCCCGGTTAAAACAACCATTGATAATCAATTAAATTTATCTCAGGCGCAATCATTGGTCATTGGGCTTGGTTTCCTTATTGTCATACCACTGTTATTACTAAGCATTGGTGCTGGGCTTTGGTGGCAAAGACGTAAACGATGAAAACCAGTTATATCTCTAATATTGTTTTAGTGTTATTTATCATTATCTTATTTTGGTATAGCGATAGCTTTCTCACGCCTGATTTATCTGTTAATACAATCACCGATACCCAAACCAGCCAAATCAAACATATTACTATTAAGCGTGAGAACCGTGACAACATAGAATTACAAAAGTCATCAACTGGCTGGCACATTGATCACCCGATACAGGCTGAAGCAAACAATACCCGAATCAATTTACTACTGAGTTTGCTAACAAGTACACCATACAATCAGTTAAGGCTGCCCGCCTCAGAATCTTTAGCACAATTTGGTTTAGACCCCGTGAAATTGAGCATTCAGCTTAATGACCAAGTTTTTGTGTTTGGTGATACAGATCCCATTAGTAAACACCGCTATATTTTATACCATCAAATCATTTACCTGATTAGCGATAATATCACGCCCATGCTCAATGCCAATGCTGCTAGTTTTATTAATAATCGTCTGCTACCCATCGCTAAAAATATTAATAAAATTCAGCTGCCGAACATCAATGAAGAAGGATTCATCTCCAACGAATTATTGACCCTCTCACTAGCAGATGGTGTCTGGCAAAGTGACTCTGAACAGACAACAGATAAACTAAAATTTATCGTAGACAGTTGGCAGCATGCTTATGCTATACAAGTGCAGCCACTTACTGATACTGAGCTTAATAATATCACCGGGTATCCCGTTAATATATGGCAAGAACATAAATCAGACCCCTCCAAATTTCTCGTGCAGATCAATGATAAAGGTCTCTTTATCATTCACCTTACAAACAAACTAAAATACCAGTTTCCCGCCGCACTCAAAAATCAGTTATTCATCCATTACTCAGAGTCTGAATAATGCCTGAATTACCCGAGGTTGAAACTACTTGCTGTGGGATTAGGCCTTTTATTGAAGATCAGCGGATCACAAAAATCACGGTCCGAAATTACAAGTTGAGATGGCCAATACCCACCAATATTGCTGACATCTTGACAGGTCAACAAATTCACACGGTCAAAAGACGCGCTAAATACCTATTATTTCAATGTGATACTGGCACACTTATTATTCATCTTGGTATGTCTGGTAGTTTACGTATTTTAGACAGTACAGATAACGTTGAAAAACATGATCATGTGGATATCGTTGTAGATAATGGTTATGTGCTTAGGTTTACTGATCCACGTCGATTTGGGGCTATTTTGTGGACAGAACAACCCATTGACCAATATAAACTACTCCGTCATCTTGGGCCGGAGCCTCTCTCCATTGATTTTGATGCAGATTATTTATCTCAACAAAGCCAATCACGTAAAACCAGTATTAAGACATTTATTATGGATGGGAGAATTGTAGTGGGTGTCGGTAATATTTATGCCAATGAAGCATTATTTCTGGCGGGTATTCATCCCAAAACACTGACAGGAAAGATGTCTCTAAACCAGTGTGAAAAATTAGTTTCAGCCATAAAAAATGTTTTAACAAAAGCGATTGCTGCTGGCGGCACGACATTAAAAGACTTTCGGAAAAGTGATGGGAAACCAGGATATTTTGCCCAACAACTCCATGTTTATGGCCGCAAAGAGAAACCATGTTCAATTTGTGGGACGGTGATACAACACTATCAAGCCTCTCAACGAGCAACCTATTTCTGCCCTAATTGCCAGCGACATAAGTGAAGTGCTTAGTGCTAAATAAATATTATCTCTCTTGCTTTGAAAAAAACTCTGCCATTAATTTGATTTCTTCAACGGTATAACCATTAGCATGATGATACATTACTGTTGAAGGTCTTTCATTCTCCGTAAACTGCCTCATCTGCTCAATAAAATGTAATTTATCTAAGCCTGCTAATACCGGTGTACCACCAATGCTATGTCCATTTGTACCATGACAAGCAGCACATGATGATGCTAACAATTCAACATTGCGAACACTATTTGCCGACACAGTGACGGTGATACAAGTAAGCAACAATCCTAACAAAAACTTATATAAGTACATCTTTAACACCTTAATCTAAACGGATAATGACAGCCTACGCTATAATACTCCGTTATACATAATAAAATAACAAACCATGTCAGAACTACTACAACTTGAAGGCATTATTCCTGATGAATCTGCTGGCTTACGCCTAGATCAAGCTTTAGCACAATTATTCTCTGATTATTCTCGTGGTCAAATTACCAAGTGGATAAAAGCCGGAGAAGTACGAGTTAATGACAAAGATTTACGCCCCCGTGACTCAGTGATCGGCGGTGAACATATTATCATCACTGCCCATATTGAAGTGGTTAATGACACATGGATAGCTGAAGCCATTCAGTTAGATATTATTTATGAAGATGATGATCTCATCATTCTTAATAAACCAGCAGGTATGGTTGTTCATCCCGGTGCTGGCAACCATGATGGTACATTGGTGAATGCATTGTTACATCATGCACCACAACTTGAGGCCATTCCTCGTGCAGGTATTGTTCATCGTATTGATAAGGCCACCACCGGCTTATTAATGATCGCCAAAACATTACCAGCACATCATTTTTTAGTATCACAACTGCAAGAACGTACTGTTCATCGTGAATATCAAGCCATTGTTATGGGTGTTATGACCGCCGGTGGCACCGTCGATGAACCGATTGGACGTCACCCTATTGATCGAAAACGTATGGCCGTTATTTCATCAGGCAAACCTGCTATCACTCACTATCGTGTAGAACACCGATATCGGGCACATACCCATATTCGTTGCAAGCTTGAAACGGGGCGTACTCATCAAATTCGTGTACATATGGCTCATATCCGTTACCCATTATTAGGTGATCCTGTTTATGGTGGACGGTTACGTTTGCCTAAAGGTGCTAGTGATCATACTTTAGAAGCATTACAAGGTTTTCGACGACAAGCCCTTCATGCCGGTTCATTAGGATTTATTCATCCTAGCACTGGGCAAGAAGTCTTATGGTCAATTGATATGCCAGATGATATGCAACAAATATTGCAAGTATTAGCCAAAGACCAACAAGAAAATAGTTAACTACATTCCAATTTTTAGGCATAACAGCTAGAGCAAAATATAGCGACTTACATATACAAACGAAGAAAGTTTTATGTTTGATTTTACATCAATTAGCGTTATATATTTCCTGATGCATAACGCCGGGTTAACCGGACCGACTTAATTTAAGAGTATGTGCGTTCCATGCACAAAAACTAAATTGAGAGGATTCCAAGAAACGCCGCGACTGTGGTTGAACATTTTGTTACCTTCACTTTTGGGCTTCAAAAAACTGGCTATTCTTTAATATAAATTTTGGTACAGTTTTTTTCAGATTTTTTTGCATTGTATAAAGCCTTGTCCGCCACATTGATTAGTACTTCCATACTCTCTGAAAGCATTGAATTATAAATACCGGCGCTTGTTGTTACCCTAAATTTCAGTTTGGAACGTGACTCACTATCCAGTTTTAGGCGTATTCTCTCAGCAAAATTGAAAGATTCAAACTCACTTATTTCCGTAGAAAAAATGATAAACTCTTCTCCCCCCCAGCGACAAACCAAATCCTCTGGCCGAGCTTCGTCTTTCAAAATTCCCGAAAAAAACTTAATGACATCATCGCCTGTTTGATGGCCGTATTCATCATTAATATTTTTAAAGTCATCTATGTCAAATATAATTAATGAACATGAATGTTGGTGCCTAACAGCATGTGAGTGAATAGGTATAGCGGTACTTAAAAATCCCCGACGGTTATAAAGCTGTGTCAATGGATCGCTCTGCATTAGCTGATGGTACTTTTCAGATGTTTTTTTTTCTTTCAAGTAAATTGAGTAGATTGACAATCGCATGATGAAGGCAGAAAGCGTTGCAAGTATGGAGGTGATGGTGATTGTAACCCAGTGCGACTCCCAAGGCGTTAATGAACCATCAAATATAGATTCTTTAATAATCTTGTACACCCACATTGCTGTGGCTGTAGTGAAAAAAACAACAATTAATAGTTTTTTTGAGGTAATCATAAAATTCGCACCCGATTTATGTAACCACTCAAAATCTGCGAGCGAGAAAATAACTAACCTATATGAAAAAAGATCCTCCTCACTGGCGTCTTAACACTAGTCTAAAACACAATAAAAGTAAATACTTCCCAGCAAGATTCACAGAGTTTGTAATGTTACACCTTGCAGTCCGTGTTGAGCCACTTGTTAGCTCCTGCCATGTGCCGAATTGAACCGTGCCTCTGCCTCTGAAAATAGTGACTTTACCTTTTCTATATTCCAAGGCTTCTCGATTAACGTTTCATGATCCCACTCACTTCGTGGCTCATCGGGTTCAAAAAAATCTTCACCATAGACATGGATTGCACATGTCATTTTGCTGATAGGATTCAATACCGAGTGAATAATATCGCGGCCAAGTGTTGCTACCTCGCCGCTGCCAAGTGATTTTGCACCCGCTGCTTCGAGACCACTTTTCGTCCTTCGCCAGAACACATTATCCTCACGGCCCGAATACAAACCAATCACTGAAAACATTTGGTGATTGTGTGGCATAAGGCTCATATATGGAGCCCATGCAAAATTAATAATGGTTAAATCATCTGATCTATACAATGGTGTAATGCCTGCCTGCACAGGTTCGCCAAGCTCAGACATGATACCCAAATTATCAGAAACCGCTCTAGCCACTACTTCCCTGATTGCTTTCTGACCATCCGGTATGGCTTTTATACAGTCTTGAATAAATTGATCTTTCTCAAACACGGTTCTTTCCTTATGTAGTGTTAACGACAAATCTCACTTTCCGCTGAAAACAAAGTGTGTAACGTAGTGAAATGTTATTTTACAATCAGCTAGAGTGCCTTAGTTAGGTGTTTTCAATTTGAGGTACTAGCGATTGAATGTTATTTATTCTATCAATAGTTTCCTGTAATACTACCTGCCCGATGGTTGTGCAAAGAATGGCATCAAGCTCTGCAAGAAGCAGTCTTGAATCTGACATTAATTGTTCACCTAATTCAGTAAACAATATTTGTTTTTGTTTTCCTGAACCTTCTACTTGCACTAAGTAACCTATGCGACATAGTTCTTTTACTGTTTTAGCAACCATTTGTCTGGATACTCCTAGACTCCGTGCAATTTCTGAACCATAGTTTACGCCACATTCTAATGTACCTAGAAAGTTAAGCACCGAAGCGGTCGCAGCTTTATACCCCTTTTTCTTCAAACCATTAGACAAGTAATGAGATATTTTGTCATTCATCTCGACTGCGCCAAATATTAGTTTTAGGGATTGGCTATCTATCATCGGAATATCTTTTTGTGTCAACCTTGTTGACATACTAAACCTCTCATGCTACTTTTATGTCAACTTAGTTTACATTGGATTGTAATAATGGTCACATTAAAAAATATTCTCCGAACAAATGCAGCAAGCTGTATTGCTTTTGGATTAATTTTTCTTTTTATTCCATCAACCGTAGCTGAATTTTTGAGCACTCAAAAGCTTGCTTCTAATACTGTGATACTAATATTAGGTATTGGGCTGATTTTCAATGGACTGCATTTAGTTTGGGCTTCATTAAAACCAAACCCCTCTAAGTTACTGATAATCTACTTTTCTACTGGAGATTTCCTATGGGTTTTAGCTACTGTACTCTTGATTATTTTCGGTATTTGGATAACGACTCCAACAGGGATCATTATCTCTCTTTTGATTTCGGCTGTGGTTGGGTTACTAGGTGTTTTACAGGTAATTAAACGTAATGAAATGGGAGACTACTAAGAACTACGCGAGACATATAACGCCCGACTCATTGGCAAAACCCAATATAGCCACTTGTGAAATAGACTATCATGATACTCTCTGATAACTTTTGATAGTGAACTGAGCTTTAAACCCCAAGCTCTCATACAGTGGCTGACCGGCCTGAGATGCCTGTAAAACAATATATTTACCTTGCCACAGCACGCAAGCCGCAATAACTTCTTGCATAAAGCATCTACCAATACCCTGACCTTGAAAAGCTTGTTTAACGCCAACTTGATGTATGCCAATAGTATTACCTGTTTTATATAACAATGCGCTAGCAACAGCTTGCCCATTCTGATAACCCAATAGTATTCGTATGCTTTTATCATTGATTAAATTTTCGATGACAGAGCGATCAATGCGGTAAGCAAAAGCTTCACTACCAATATCTACCCACTTTTTAATATCTTCCGACGTGCGCGCGGGAAGTACTTGAAACCCGGGATAGGTTAGAGATAAATATTGGACTTCCTTCTGTAGCTCCATGTACATGGCCATTTGCTCAAGGGCACAAAGCCAATTTTTTTCTAACAGTTGTTTCTCTAAAAGTTGTCGTTCAAATAGTGCAGCATTCCCATGATCATTGCCACTCATCACTGGCCATACCGGTAAAACGGCCGATTCAGGAACGTCTTCCAGCCAGGAAGTAGCACTTGAAGAACTTGGCATGGTGTAAGATATATCTTCCGTGCCCCAATCAAGCCAGTAACGATGAGGCCAGTGTGTATTTGCATGCCATAGCCGCTGCATGCCCCCATTTACTAGCTGTGAGCCATACTTTTTCCATAGATCAGTTAAATTAGTTAAGTTAGCTTTATCAATATGCATAACTAGGCTCCCAATTAAGTAATAACACACCGATTACCAGCGAAATAGCACCGGATACTTTGATAATATTTATTGGTTTTACCGGTAGATCAAACCAGCCAAAATGGCTAGCAATAATGGCAATTAAAATTTGCCCTGAAAGGGCATAAGACATCATCGAGCCTACACCCATCTTTGGGATCAGGTAGTAGAATATACTCACGCCAAAGGCACTTAAAGCTCCACCAGAAAACCATAAATATAGAGGTACAGATTTAATTTCAGCCATGTGTGGATATTGCTTTATTGAGAGCATCATCGCTGCTACGGTAAACACACAGCTGAATAGAAAGGCAATACTGGTACCCAGCAAAGAGCTTTTTAGTAATACACCCAACTGTGCATTCATAGTGGCTTGAATTGCGATGGCAGCGCCAGCCAATAACGCAAGAAAAGGTAAATAGCTCACCTTATATTTCCATCACAATTTCATCATAATCAAATCGCACTTTAGGACGGTGTGCCTGAATATCGTCGTGATGGCGACGGCCAATAGGGCAAATCACCGAAGTTGTCAGACCCTTTTCATCCAAGCCTAATACGGCATCGTAGCCGGCACTATCAATACCCGTCATTGGGCAACTATCAATTTTCATCACCGCGGCACAGGTTAATAAGTTTCCCAGCGCAATATAAGCTTGTTGATGCGCCCAGGCCTGCCGTTGTTCTGGTGTTTTGGCTGCCAATGCCGACTTCATATGATTTGAGAAATCACTTAGTTCACTATGAGGCTTATTGGAAATAAGCGCGTATTTATCGATATAGCGATCTACCGTCGCTTCACCTACTTGGGTGTGAGCGGCAAATACAATCAAATGTGAGCTTTGGGCAATTTTATCTTGTCCATAAGAAAACGGCAGCAACTGCTCTCGAATCGCGTCAGACGCCACAACAATAATGTTATAGGGCTGTAGTCCGTAAGACGATGCGCTTAGGCGCGCCGCATTGAGTAGTGCTTTCACTTCTGCTGCAGAAATTTTCTCATCAGAGAACTGCTTAACCGCATAACGCCAATCTAATGCTTCTAATAGTTTCATCTTAATCTGTCCCGGTTTTATGACTGGATGACTAGGAAGATACCTGGCCAGCTGACAAGGAACAGAATACGGAGATAAACCTAAGGAGGCATTTACATAGGTTGATAATCTATAAATTTTTTCGAATACGGCTTAGTTGGGTAGGTGTAATACCAAGGTGAGATGCGATATGGTATTGGGCCAAGCGATCAACAAGGTTGGGATGCTTATCTATAAAGCGCAAATACCGTGCCGTTGCATTGTCTTGAACGATTTCAATTTCACGAGGCTCTTTCGCCAACAACCAATTTTTTTCTAGATAGTGAATCTGAAATAGCTTCAAATCATCTTTTTCAATCATTAATTTTCTATAGGCTGAAAAATCAATCTCAATGATGAGAGCATCTTCTAATGCTTCAAAAGCAAGGATCGATGGGGTCGATGTTAGTAATGCTGTCATTGATCCCGGAAACATTCCTTCATCAAAAAAATTTTTATTATATTCATTACCCTTTTCATCATAGACAAAACACCTGACTAGTCCTTGATAAACATAAGCATAAGAATTAGGGACTTCACCAATACGATAGAGAATGCAGTCTTTTGTTAGTGAACGAAATTTAGAGAAACCTCTCAATGCCTGCCAAGTTTCATTACTAATGAATGAATATGACTCTAAGGATTTTCTTAATGCAAGATAAGCTTTCTCTTCATCACTCAATGTCATCAATTCCATTATTTGTATTGGTCAAGCAGTCCATGTTGATTTACCTTATAAGTGTTTATCTGCCAATAATTGCCTATTTTCAATCTAATGGAGACTGCTCCATAGATATTTTATTTTTCAAATTTATCACAGGTGCCCAACTTTCACATAAATTAATGTTTCCTCTTCCACACGTGGCAAGTGTTTGGACAAATGCGGACTCCGCAGCCAAGTCCCTGCCGGGTATTCACCATATTCATCGATAAACTTTCCGCTAATAACAACGATTTCTTCACCGCCCATATGGCTATGCGGTTGGAACACTTCATTTTTTGGCCATGCAACTAACGCGGTGCTTTCAGTATGGAACATATGTAATGACAATACTTTTAAATTACCGATACCCTGACGCCATTGTTGGTCTTCAGGTCGAATCACGACATGTTCGATGTCATCACTTTTGAACTGCTCAAGTTTTACAAACAGCTTGCAACCTTCTTTAGTAAACGGTTTATGAAAAGAGCCTGGTGGGTTTCGAATATACGTTCCCGCTGGATAGTCACCGTTCTCATCGGAAAACACACCATCTAGAACAAATATTTCTTCGCCATTGGGATGTGTATGTGCTGGAAAGTAAGAACCAGGCTCGAACTTCACAAAACTGGTGACATGGCCCGATTCCTCTGCGACACGTTCAAGGTGCGTACGCGAAACACCATCGGCTGGGCTTGTTATCCACTGTTGGTCTTCAGGTCGCAAACAGACCGTTTCAGTAAAATCCATGTTTAAGTTAAATATCTTTCTTTTTACTTGATTGCTCATAACGTTTTACTCTTTAGGTAAAATCACCAGTACAGCATTTTTCCATTCGAGTAAGCGCAGCGAGCACCTTTAACGTCTTGTTAAGTATGATTACTTTCACGGTATGCCAATATCCCAATAGTTTTTATTAGATAGAACTTGTTGATCATTATTAGTGGTTATTTCAATGCCTAGACAGTATGCATTACTGCCTACTGTTGTTTTGTTTCCATCACGGTCAAATGACTTTTCTTCAAGCGGTACAGTATCAGACACAGGTAAATTGAATGAATCAATATTATCTAGATATCTATAAGTTTTCTCACCTTTCATTTTTAACCCTAAACGCCCTAAATTGCGGAGAGAAAAAGCTACGCTTTTGTGGATCAGCAACCTTAATTTGTTAAGCTTTTTTATTGCTCATCATGAAACCAAGGAGCATAACTTAGACCAACCAAGATACCTTCTGGGCTTAAGAGCCGAGCAACTGTTTGACCCCATGGTTCTACCCGCGCTTCATGTATAAATATACAACCTGTTGATTTCATTTCCTCTACCGCGTCATCGACTGCTTTAGGGTCACTTAATTCATACTCTATTGTAGAAGTTGGAATAGGAATATCTTCTGGCCATGTATCTTTACCAAAGCACGATTTAGCCGCATCCTTAAGAGGCCATACGCCAAAATGTTTTACGCCACCCAACACACCTGTAGCAAAATAATCACCCTCAACTTTTTCAAGAGGTAACCCAAGCGTATCTCGATAAAAGCCAATACTTTTTTTGGGGTCATCGCTTATTGCTGCAAATCCAGCTACAAATTCTATATTCACTATTTCTTCCTAGATAGTTTGAATGCTTAACGCCTAAATAACAGGCTAAGTAATGGTTGGCTAAAATTGTGTAGCGAAGCGAAACNGTAGCCAACTGTTACGTGTCCTTGTTGATTTTCTTGTTAKGCTAATAATCGCTTCTCCATCAGAAGATCAATTATTTTTTCACCTTCAAATTCTTCTGATTCACAGCCATCACCGAATTCAAAACCTTGTTTTGAATAAAATTTTATAGCTGATTGATTATTGTCGAGGACATACAAGCTTATCAGTTTAATACCTGCTGTTTTTGCCTCACTTTCCATTTGCTTCATGAGCAAGTAGCCAACGCCTTTACCATAAATACTTGGGCAGAGATAAAGTTTATTTAGATCTAGAGAGTCTTCGCTTTCGCTATAAGATATAAAACCTACGAGCCGACTTTTATCCTCAGCAATTATCACGGACTCAGAACCGCTTTTTAGCACTTTTAACCACTCAGAATTTCTATCTTCAAGTGTATAACTATTGATATACCGTTCGGGCATAGACCCTCAAATGCCGATTTCCAAGAATTAACATGGATTGATGCTATTTCTTGTGTATCACTTAGTCGAGCTTTTCTCAAACTGAATGCCATCGTCTGCCTTATAAGCCTAACGCCCCACTAAGAGGCTTTTGATAGTTGG
>NVUI01000012.1 GCA_002733105.1 Methylophaga sp. | reverse complement strand
AATATCCGGCAATCCATCACCATTTAAATCTGGATAGGTCAAGGTGCTGTAATAGCTAGCCTCCGTCCAACCAGAGGCATTGTTGTAACTGCTTGTCCAATATTTAAATCCGTTGAATTGATCGCTATCATCTGTTTTCCACTCAAACCCAGTACCTGAAAAACAACTACCCGTCGCATCACATTCCTGAACTTGAGTTAGGTGTGAACGATTAGCCGCCCCCTGATTGTCATAAGTGAGTTGATAATCTCGCACTAAGTTGGTATCTACATAGCTTTTGATGTTTTTAAGCCGTTGGGTGGTTTTAACTTTTGAACCKGCAAARTATARGGTGGTTTCATCTGCMCKAGYTTCATATTCAAATTCAACTTTGGCATTGGGAATTAAGCCTGTGTCGTCATTGCCAGTGTAGTCAATGGTGTCAGGGGTGTAGCTACCATCGGTATTATTTTCATTATAAGTAATGGTGAGGTAGTTGCTGACGGTGTCAGCTATTTTATTGACGGCCCATAAACGCACGTCGGTTTTGCCTTGGGCTTCTATACGTGAATCGGGGGTATTGCCGTATTCTAATATTTGACCGGCTTTGGTAGTGGCGATGAAGTATTCAGGGCCATTGTTACTGGTGTCGGTGTCGTAGGAGATGACTTTGGTRAARCCATCTTGTTCTGTTCGRTATTCGGTGTTGTTGGCACCATAGSYGCCGTTAATGGCAATAAGTCTTTGCCCGTCAATACAAAARCGGTCATTGTCATCAAAGTCGATGCCATCAATAAAGCCATCTTGGACTTTGGTGGMCGGACATCTTGTAATAACGGAGAGTCCGCCTAAGGTCCACCCCACTCCCAATACGCCATTGCCAATGTTGCTGTTGTAGGACAGGCTTAAGGCGGGTTGCATGCCTGAGGTGCCAGGCGGCACGGCTAGGGGGATTTGATAGTTGGCACCGCCACTTTCATCTACGCTAAATTCACCTGGGGTGACACCTGAAATAGTAGCTTGAGCTGGAAAAACAAAAATAACGCTGGCAAGTAATGTAGTAAGAACAGGAAAACAATGTTGTCTTAAGGTGATAAACCAAGGGGACGTGACTGGGCTTTTAACAACGGTTTGTTGTTCCATAATAGGCTTCYATCCTTAAATTCATAATGAGGATAGAACCCTTGTTTGTTATGCTTGGCTTCATCCTTGAAATCTCAAATTCATCCTACAAATCTATTGGRGAKTTGTCAATTTTTTTGGTGGGTGATTTTTCATTTTTGAGTAAATCAACTCTAAATGATTAATATTATTATCATTTAATATTTAACTTTTTCACTAGAGAAACTTGACATTTTTTTGCTATACTCGAACGTTTTAAATATCGTTAAAGGATCCCTGTTCATGTCACGAGTATTCAACTTTAGTGCTGGGCCAGCTATGCTGCCCGAAGCTGTTTTACAACGCGCCCAACAAGAGTTCCTAGATTGGAATGGCTCTGGCATGAATACGATGGAAATGAGTCACCGTGGCAAGGAGTTTTTGTCTATTGCCAATCAAGCAGAAGCTGATCTGCGTGAAGTGATGGCTATTCCGGATAATTACCAAGTTTTATTCTTACAAGGGGGTGCATCCACTCAATTTGCTGCTATTCCAATGAATTTACTTCGTGGTAAAAAATCAGCTGACTACTTCAACACTGGGCAGTGGTCTAAAAAGGCCATTGCTGAAGCTAAACGCTATTGCGATGTCAATATCGTGGCTAGTTCTGAAGAGGATGGTTTCAATTCTGTGCCAGACAAAGCAAGCTGGAATCTCAACCCTGATGCCGCTTATGTTCATTACACGGCTAATGAAACAATTGGTGGTGTTGAGTTTGATTCTATTCCTGATACGGGTGATGTGCCTTTAGTGGTTGATTTATCTTCTACTATTTTGTCTCGCCCTATTGATGTATCAAAATTTGCGCTAATTTATGCCGGTGCACAAAAGAATATTGGCCCAGCAGGTTTAACCATTGTTATTGTTCGTGACGATTTTATTGGAGATACATTACCCGGCACACCAACTATGTTTGATTATAAGGTGCAAGCGGATAATGATTCTATGTATAACACGCCTCCAACTTACGCTTTATATTTAGCCGGCTTGGTATTCCAGTGGTTGAAAGACTTGGGTGGGTTGACTGCTATGGCGTTGATCAATCAGCGTAAAGCAGAAAAACTATATGCTGCCATTGATAACTCAGGTTTTTACCAAAACCCTGTTGATCCTCAGTATCGCTCATGGATGAATGTCACTTTCACTTTAAACGATTCATCATTAGATGCAGACTTTTTAGCCGGTGCAAAACAAGCCGGTTTAATCACGCTTAAAGGTCACCGTAGTGTAGGTGGTATGCGCGCTAGCATCTACAATGCTATGCCAGAAGAAGGTGTGGATCAATTGATTTCATATATGCAAGATTTTGTAGCGAAAAACAACTAATCAGGTAGCCCAACATGTTTAAAGTTCTCACACTTAATAATATTTCGGTCACAGGCTTAGATCGCCTTTCACGTGAAAATTATGAGATAGCATCAGAAATACAAAACCCTGATGCAGTACTTGTCCGTTCATTTAAAATGCATGATTGGGATGTACCCGATTCACTGCAGGCAATAGGTCGTGCGGGTGCGGGTGTTAACAATATTCCTGTTGAGGCGATGACGGCGAAAGGGATCCCGGTATTTAATGCTCCCGGTGCTAATTCAAATGCGGTGCAAGAATTAGTATTAACCGGTATGTTGTTGAGTGCTCGGAATATTTGCCCTGCATGGGAATTTGCTAAACAGTTAGAAGGCGATGATGCTGAAATTAGCCAGCAAGTTGAAGCTGGCAAAAAGAATTTTGTAGGCTTCGAGCTACCAGGTAAAACATTAGGTGTTATTGGCTTAGGAGCCATTGGTATCAAGATCGCTAATACGGCAGTCGCCTTAGGGATGCGTGTTATCGGTTTTGACCCCAAAATTACAGTGCAAGGCGCTTGGAAACTATCACATGAAGTTGAACAAGCCAGTAGTGTTGATGACTTACTCAGCCATTGTGATTTTGTCACTTTCCATGTGCCATTAGTTGAAGGCACTAAAAATATGATTAATGCCGAGCGTTTAATTAATATGCGTGACAATGTCACCATTTTAAACTTTGCTCGTGCCGGAATCGTTAATGATGAAGCTGTTGTTGAGGCTTTAGATAGCGGTAAGGTGAATGCTTATGTGTGTGACTTCCCTAGTAATCTATTGAAGCAACATCCTAAAGTTATCGCTTTACCTCATTTAGGTGCATCCACCCTAGAAGCTGAAGATAATTGTGCCATTATGGTGGCAGATCAAATTAAAGACTATTTAGAAAATGGCAATATTAGCAATTCAGTTAATTTCCCAACAATTAAAATGGCAAGAATGTCATATCAACATCGTTTAACCATTGCTCACGATAATATCCCCAATATCATCGGCCCAATCACTAATGCGATTGCCCAAGCGGAGATTAATATTATCGATATGCTCAATAAATCATTGACTGATGCGGCCTATACTTTAATAGATACTGAAGTAGAGTTACCCGCATCCGTCATTAGTGAAATTGAGGCGATTGAAGGCGTATTAAAGGTACGTTGCCTTAACTAAATTGTCTGAAAAGAGACCTCTGTCACATTCACAAATTGAGCTATCACTATCATGATAGTATGCTGTTAGATGATTATTAAGGAGCATAAAATGAAGCACATACCATTCATTCTTGGCATGTTGATATTATCTGCTGCATCATTCAGTCAGGCAGAAGTTATTTCTATTGCTGACCCAAGATATGATGTACCCAACAGCTCTGCTGGTGTATTACGCCCAACACAGGGCATGTCAATGGCAGCGGTTGAACAACAATTTGGCCCAGCAGATCAACCCTCTTCAGCTGTTGGAGAACCGCCTATTACAACCTGGGTTTATAGTGATTTTATTGTGTTTTTTGAGCACAACCTTGTTCTTCACTCTGTGGTGCCACACTAGTTGAAACTAGTCTCCATCAACGTATCACAACCTGTAAAAGTTGAATACAATGATAAAATTATCTCAACCGGTATTTTTAAAAAGCCTATTAATGGCTCTGCTACTGCCTCATCTTTAGGTTTAACGGGCGATCAACAAGTTGATTTAGATAATCATGGTGGAGAATACAAAGCTGTTTATGGTTTTTCTGCCCATCATTATGATTATTGGCGTACAAAACTAAATAGACCTGAATTATCCTACGGTCAGTTTGGTGAAAATCTAACTATTACTGATTTAGATGAAGCTCATCTCTGCATTGGTGACCAATTACAAATTGGTGACTGCATCTTGGAAATTACTCAACCCAGAGTACCTTGCTTTAAGCTAGGTATCGCTTTAGATCTGAAAGAAATGCCTAGGTTATTTGTTCAACATGCTGCCACGGGTATTTATTTTAGAGTATTAAACCCGGGTGAAATAAGCCCAATGACACAAGTAAAGCTGATCCATCATCATCCAAAACAGTTGTCTGTTCAATCTCTGTTCCGGGCTTATTTTGATCGCGATTATGTCGAGGCTAGCAAAACTTTGAGTTTAGCAGCAGATATTACTGAGCTGTCATCTGAGTGGCGTAAAAAAGTCTTATCTCGACTTAATTAACTAAACGCTGATTATGTTTCTTCTTCTTCATTCAAAAATTGACGTCTAGCCCATTTAGGTAAAGTGCCTACCCGTGCGTGATGCAATGAGTCCGATTCAATCACTATCAATACTAAAACGGCTAGTAATGTAGGTAAAATGCCAAAACCACCAATCATGCCATAGACAGCTTCTTTCATTAAGCCTAAATACTGATTAGCTAACCAGCCAAAAAATGCGACTGAAGCAAGTAATGTCAGTACACCTAAGAATAGCTTGCTCCAGCGACGGGCGATTTGCCAATGTATATAAACAAATTCGCTATCTTCTCGCTTAACCGTACTAGCACGATAGAAGGTATATGCTAATGCCATCAAGGAAAAAATGGGTATCAATACCATAAATTTTATATATGACGGACCAAACGCAGCGATACCTGTGAACAACAAAATATGGTTCATTATTAAGTTACTGATGAAAATATCATGCGGTAATTTTGCCGCCTTAATCTCATGCTCTAGTGGGTTTGAGATATCATTCATCAATTTTTAATCAGGCATATTGTTTAAAATAGCATCACGAACAGCATCCAGTGTTGCATCCACTGTGACCATTGGCGCAGTACTTTGTTTAATCGCAGTATCAGGATCTTTTAGACCATGCCCTGTTAAGGTACAGACAATTCTACTACCTTCTGGAATCTTGCCATTATTAATATCATTAATCGCACCCGCTAATGATGTTGCTGATGCAGGCTCACAAAAGATCCCTTCATGTTCTGCTAATAGCTTCTGTGCCGCTAAAATTTGTTGATCTGAACATTCATCAAACCAACCTTGTGACTCTTCTTGCACCCTCCAAGCTTTATCCCAGCTTTGTGGATGGCCGATACGGATAGCGGTCGCTACTGTTTCTGGATTATCGACCATATGCCCTCGCATGAATGGTGCGCTGCCTGCCGCTTGATAACCAACCATTTTAGGCCGTGTAGCAACAATACCATCTTTAAAGTATTCGCTATATCCCATCCAATGCGCTGTTATATTGCCTGCGTTACCCACAGGTAAGCAATGGAAGTCAGGTGCAAAAGAAAGTTCTTCAACAATCTCAAAAGCGGCTGTTTTCTGCCCTTGCAAACGATAAGGATTAATTGAGTTTACAATAGTGACAGGTGCGTGTTCTGCAACATCTTTCACCAACTGCATACCTTCATCAAAGTTGCCTTTAATTTGTATGACTGTCGCCCCATGCATCATACCTTGGGCTAATTTCCCCAAGGCAATCTTACCCTCAGGAATCAATACAAATGCAGCAATACCTGCACGAGCAGCATAAGCTGCTGCCGCTGCTGATGTATTACCTGTTGAAGCACAAATAATCGCTTTACTCCCTTCTTCAACCGCTTTAGTGACCGCCATGGTCATGCCACGATCTTTAAACGATCCTGTTGGGTTTAGCCCTTCATATTTAACATAAATCTCAATTTTTTTACCTAATACTCTAGGAATATTATTGAGTTTTAATAGCGGAGTATTACCTTCACCTAAGCTAATTAATTTTGTATCATCACTCACAGGCAAACGATCACGGTAACGTTCAATCAATCCGGTATAACGTGGGCGAAATGGCATATTATTGTCCTCTTAAACTTATTTTATAAGTTTAGTTAATCATCATTATTATTCCCAGATATTTTAAACCGGAATAACATAAAACAGTGTTTTTCTTATCCTAAAGATTCCATACGTATCCGCATAACAGAATCTGTAACTGATTGTAATTCTTCAATTTGTGCAATAGCTGCATTCATGTTTTTTTCAACAACTTGTTGGGTCAACATGATCACAGGAACAACCCCACCTTGCTGTTCTGGCTCTTTCTGTAAGATAGCTTCAATACTGATTTCTTGCTCACTCAATATACGGGTGATATCAGCCAATACACCAAGTTTGTCCTTAGTATGAATGCGTAAATAATACGATGTTACAACTTCTGACATCGGTAAAATAGGGATATCAACTAGCGCATCGGGTTGGAAAGCAAGGTGTGGCACACGATTTTCAGGGTCTGTTGTTAGTGCTCTTACGATATCGATAATATCTGCTACCACCGCTGATGCCGTTGCATCTGCCCCTGCTCCAGCACCATAATAAAGTGTTGGCCCGACGGCATCACCTTGAACAAGTACCGCATTCATCACACCGTCAACATTGGCAATCAATCGGCGATGAGGAATTAATGTCGGGTGTACTCGTAATTCAATACCCTGCGACGTTTTTTTAGTGATACCCAAGTGTTTAATGCGATAACCTAACTCAGAGGCATATTTCACATCATCTTGAGAAATTTGACTAATACCTTCGGTATAGCCTTTTTCAAATTGTAAAGGAATGCCAAATGCAATTGAGGCCATAATAGTTAATTTATGTGCAGCATCAATGCCTTCCACATCAAAAGTGGGATCAGCTTCGGCATAACCTAAGGCTTGAGCCTCTGCAAGTACATCGGCAAAGTCACGACCTTTATCACGCATTTCGGTCAGGATAAAATTACCCGTGCCATTAATAATGCCTGCTAACCACTCAATGCTATTGGCTGCTAAACCTTCTCGCATAGCCTTGATAATAGGGATCCCACCCGCAACGGCTGCTTCAAAAGCAATGGTGACGCCCTTTTCTTGTGCTTTAGCAAATAATTCATTGCCATGTGTTGCGATCAACGCTTTATTTGCTGTTACCACATGTTTTCCATTGGCGATCGCTTCTAACACCAATTCACGGGCAATACCTGTTCCACCAATGAGTTCAACGACAATCTGAATACTGGGATCACAAACAATATCGTGCGCATCAGTTGTAAGGGCAATACCGCTGGTATCACATCCCTTAGGACTGTCAAAATCACGATCTGCTGCTCGTGAAATTTCAATATCTCGCCCGGCACGGCGCGTTATTTCTGTTAAATTTCGACGGAGTACATTAACAGTACCACTACCTACTGTACCTAGACCCAGAACACCCACTTTTACTGATTGCACTAAGAGCACCTTTACTAATTAAAAAATTGTTCTGCAAATCTTCAAGTACTCATATTCTCGGCATGTTTCGCAGCGAATGATTATCCCTTTGCAAGGAACATAACAACAAAAATGAGTAATTGAAGGCTCGCCCCTCGGGGCTTAGCCAAAAAGCCAGCCTGCGCGTTATAATTTTTCGACAGGTCTCAACATGGCTCCAAAATTACGCCTAGATTCTACCTTTTTGGCGTTGCCAGAACAATCCTTTAATTAGTAAAGGTGCTCTGCACTCCTAACCTTTTCTAAACATGTCCCGGATCCCTCTGACCGCCTGACGTGTTCTATGTTCATTTTCAATTAAACCAAAGCGTACGTGATCGTCGCCATATTCACCAAAACCGATGCCAGGTGATACCGCTACTTTAGCCTCTTGTAGTAATTTTTTGGTAAACTCTAGTGAGCCCATTTCACGATATTTCTCAGGAATTTTTGCCCAGACAAACATGGTGGCTTTCGGTTTTTCAACCTGCCAACCAATAGAGTTCAGTCCATCGCAAAGTACGTCTCGGCGACTTTTATAGGTCGCAACGATTTCTTCAACACACTCTTGCGGACCATCTAGAGCTGCGATGGCAGCAACTTGAATAGGGGTAAACATGCCGTAATCTAAATAAGATTTCATCCGTGCTAACGCTGCTACTAACGTTTTATTACCGGACATAAAACCGACACGCCAACCAGGCATATTATATGTTTTTGACAAGGTATAAAATTCTACGGCAACATCTTTTGCGCCCGGCACTTGTAAAATGGAGGGTGCTTTATAACCATCAAAGGTAATTTCACCATAAGCTAAGTCGTGGACTACCCATATTTCGTGCTCTTTAGCGAAAGCGACTATGCGCTCAAAAAACTCCAAATCAACACACTGTGTTGTCGGGTTGCCCGGAAAGTTTAATACCAGCATTTTTGGTTTTGGCCATGAATCCTTTACCGACTTTTCTAGTTCTGCAAAAAAGTCACCTCCCTCAATCAAAGGTACATGCCGTATATCAGCCCCAGAAATCACAAAGCCATAAGGATGAATCGGATAGGCTGGGTTAGGAACTAAAATTGCATCACCTGGACCTACCGTTGCCAGCGCTAAATGTGCCAAGCCCTCTTTCGAACCAATCGTGACTATTGTTTCTGAATCAGGGTCTAAGGTGATATCAAATTTACGCTGATACCAATCGCAAATAGCCTTGCGTAAGCGCGGAATGCCGCGCGAAACAGAGTATCGGTGTGTATCTGGTCTTTGTGCTGCTTCTATTAATTTGCCAATAACATGCGCAGGGGCGGGGCGGTCAGGGTTTCCCATACCAAAGTCAATAATGTCTTCACCTCTCGCACGGGCTTGTGCCTTCAAATCATTTACAATATTGAATACATAGGGGGGAAGACGGTTAATTCTAGGGAAATCTTCGTTCAATTTATCACCTGAAAGATCAAAAACTATTGGCAAATCCAGAAAAATAACTGAAAATGGTCATTACTTCAATTACATTTTACAGAACTTATCGCTATGACTGAACAAGAAAAATTTTATTCTGAAATATTAGCCGATTTAGACAATGGTACTTTGGTATTACCAACACTACCAGAGGTAGCATTAAAAGTACGTGATGTTGTTGATGATCCTGAATGCACAGCAGCTGAATTAGCCGACATTATTATTACAGATGCGGCATTATCCATCCGTTTATTAAAAGTGGCGAATAGCGCACTCTACCGCGGACGTATTCCAGTAGAAAGTGTTCAAATGGCTGTTTCAAGGCTAGGACTCATTATGGTGAGAAACTTGGTGACAAGTCTAGTGATGGAACAAATGTTTCAAGCAACATCAAATCGCTTGGATAAGCGCTTACATGATCTGTGGCAACATAGTACCGAGGTGGCTGCCCTCAGCCAAGTATTAGCCTCCAAACAAGCAGGAATTAAAACTGATGAAGCCATGCTGGCAGGGCTCATTCATAATATCGGCATCCTCCCTATTCTAATGAAGGCAGAAGATACACCAGAGTTAATTCAAAACTCAGCCTTATTAGATGACATAATTGATAGCTTACATCCACGCATTGGCGCCGCCATTCTGAAAAGCTGGGAATTCCCTGCCACACTGATCGCGGTTCCGGCAGAACACACTAATCTCAATAGAAATAGTACTAACGGCCCAGATTTGGTCGATATCGTGCAAGTAGCCAATTTACAATCCTATGCCAATTCAGAGAAAGCACTTGATCCCGACATCTTAAATAAAATACCGGCTTTCGGAAAACTTGAAATTGATGCTGGAATGACGGTTATTGAACTTGATGAAGATAGTGAAGAATATGCTGAAGCATTAGCATTATTTAATTTTTAACGGATAAACTAAGCTAAACTCTGGATAACAAGGCTCATCCGGAGTTCAGGTTAAATACAAACTAGTATTCATATAACTCAGTAAATTTTAACTCGCTGAAACCTGTCATATTTTTTTCATCGACCACAATAAGTGGTGTACCCTTTCCACCCAAAGAATCGTACTTTTTCTTTGCTTGAGCATTTTTCTCAATATCATATTCTACAAATGAAATATCGTTTGAGATGAAATACTGACGTGCTTTTGCGCAATAACCACACCAACTTGTTCCATACATAGTCACTTGTCTTTGTTGTTTTGAGCCACTATCTAATCCAGCGACTATTCCACCGAGTGATAATGCAATGACAAGCAGATATGTTTTAGAATATTTCAATCTGACATCCTTTATCTAACAAAGAACGTGAACGCCAATATCTAGTGCTATTCAGGCCTCATGTGAGGGAACAATAGAACATCGCGTATTGAAGGCGAATCTGTGAGCAACATCACCAAACGGTCAATCCCGATCCCTTCGCCCGCAGTCGGAGGCATACCATATTCTAATGCACGTATATAATCTTCATCAAAATGCATGGCTTCATCATCACCCGCCTCTTTTTCAGCCACTTGTGCTCTAAATCTATCCGCCTGATCTTCAGCATCATTTAACTCTGAAAAACCATTGGCTATTTCACGACCGCCAACAAAAAACTCAAAACGATCAACGACAAAGGGATCATCATCATTTCGTCGTGCCAGCGGTGATACTTCGGTAGGGTAAGCAGTAATAAAGGTCGGTTCCATTAATCGATGCTCGACCGTTTTTTCAAAAATCTCAATTTGAATTTTACCTAAACCATAACTGTCTTTTAACGGAATACCTAACCCTTCCGCAAGCTTTGTAGCCATCTCTAATGTCGCTAATTGTTCTGCATTAACCTCAGGATTAAAATGCAGAATTGATTCAATCACTGTCATACGGTGGAATGGTTTTGCAAAGTCTAAATCTGTCCCCTGATAATGCACTTGTGATGAGCCTAATACATCTTGGGTGACGGTGCGTAACATCTCTTCCGTTAGATCCATTAAATCTTTGTAATCGGCATAGGCTTGGTAAAACTCAACCATAGTAAATTCTGGATTATGGCGTGTTGATAAACCTTCATTACGGAAGTTACGGTTAATTTCAAATACACGTTCAAAGCCACCGACCACTAAACGTTTTAGATAAAGCTCTGGCGCGACACGTAAAAACAAGTCCATATCCAAGGCATTATGATAGGTAGTAAAGGGTCTTGCTGTTGCACCACCAGGGATGGCTTGCATCATCGGTGTTTCAACTTCTAAATAATCTTTTGCCATTAAAAATCGGCGAATCCCATCAATGACTTTAGTTCGAATGATAAAAGTCTTACGGCTTGCTTCATTCATAATCAAGTCAACATAACGCTGACGATAACGGGTTTCTTGATCAGATAAACCGTGGAATTTTTCTGGCAAGGGACGGAGTGATTTAGTTAATAATCGGATATCGTCTACTAGTACTGATAACTCACCTTTTTGGGTACGAAACATCACCCCTTCAGCAGCAATAATATCGCCTAGATCCCAACGTTTAAAGTCAGCATAAACACCTTCAGCTAAATCATCACGTTTAACATAAAGCTGCATATTGCCTGACATATCACGAATATTAGCAAAGCTGGCTTTACCCATTACTCGTTTAGTCATGAGTCGACCAGCGATCTTGACTCGTCTAGGTGTTTTTTCTAGGTCTTCCTTTGAAATATTTTCATATTCAACTGCTAACTCAGCATTCATCACATTACGACGAAAATCATTAGGAAAAGCATTACCCTTTTCACGTAATTCTGCTAATTTTTCACGACGTTGCGCTATCAGTCTGTTTTCATCTTGTTCGATTTCGTTAGTCATTTTTAATCTCGGTTTAAAGTCCTGATTTTAAGGACGCTTCAATAAATAAGTCTAAATCACCATCTAAAACAGCTTGGGTATTGCCCGTTTCTACATTGGTACGTAAATCTTTAATGCGTGATTGATCTAATACGTAAGAGCGAATTTGACTGCCCCAACCTATATCAGCCTTGCCATCTTCTGCTATTTGTTTTTCTTCATTTTGTTTTAGCAATTCAAGTTCATACAGTTTTGCTTTTAATAAACTCATCGCCGTGTCTCTATTTTTATGTTGAGATCGCTGCGATTGGCATTGCACTACCGTATTAGTAGGAAGATGAGTAATGCGTACCGCTGAATCTGTTTTATTAATATGCTGCCCACCAGCGCCACTGGCACGATAGGTATCTACTCGTAAATCAGCCTTGTTAATATCAATATCAATATTATCATCCACTTCAGGATAAACAAATACTGAACAGAATGATGTATGGCGACGAGCACTTGAATCAAACGGTGATTTACGAACAAGACGATGCACGCCAGTCTCTGTTCGCAATAAACCAAAAGCATATTCGCCTTCAAAATGGATGGTAGCACTTTTAATACCTGCTACCTCACCTGATGATGTTTCCACTAATTCAACTTTAAATTTTTGGGCTTCACCCCAGCGCAAATACATCCTCAACACCATATTTGCCCAATCTTGGGCTTCGGTACCGCCTGATCCTGATTGAATATCTAGATAAGCATTATTGGCATCCGTTTTTCCAGAAAACATACGCTGAAACTCAAGCTTAGCCAAACCTTTATCTAATGCAGTTAAATCAGCATTGACGGCATCAAAGGTATCTTGGTCCTGCTCTTCAACAGCTAGCTCTAATAAGTCTTTAGCATCATCAAGTGTTTCACGGTGATCCGATAAGGTGGTCACAATACGCTCTAAATTTGCCCGTTGCTGACCTAATTTCTGTGCTCTATCAGGATCATCCCATACTGCTGACGATTCTAACTCACGCCTGACTTCAATTAATTGTTCTGCTTTATTATCGTAGTCAAAGATACCCCCTAAGATCGTCACTGCGACCTCGAAGCTCTTTGATCCTTTGCATTGTTGCACCTAATTCCAATGCTAAATCCTCTTAATATTTATGTTATTCATACAAAAGACCGGCTATTGTATCTTATTCAGTAATGCTGTCACCGTTTTGGTAAAAAACGCATAGGATCAACAGGTTTACCATTACGTCTAATTTCAAAATGTAATTGTTCTCGCTGCGTACCTGTTTTCCCTAGTGTGGCGATCTTCTGTCCTCCCTTTACAAATTGACCTTCCTTTACTAGTAATTTTTTATTATGAGCATAAGCGCTTAAATACACTTCGTTATGCTTAATAATCAGCAAGTTACCGTACCGGGGTAAACCATCGCCACTATAAACAACTTTACCTCCCGCAGCAGCCAACACATTCTGGCCAGATCTCCCTGATATATTAATACCTTTACGGCCCGCGGCATTTTTAGAATAGGTTGAGATAATTTTACCTTTTGTTGGCCAACGCCAGGTCAAACTTTTATTAGGTAAATTTTTTACTGTTGTTGTTTTAATCGACCGTTTTGCTACTACTTTTTTTGTCGTAGCAGATGATTTYTTGTTAGTTGTCTTGGCTTTTGTTGTCGTTACTTTCTTATTCGACTTAAAACGTAATTTTTGCCCGATAAATATATTATAAGGCGATCTAATATTATTAATTGAAGCTAACGTTTTATAGTCAAGACCATAACGCCAGCTAATAGAATAAAGGGTGTCACCCTTTTTTACTTTATAAATTGATGGTGGTTTGGAGTAGGTTCTTTTAATGACCGCTGGTTTTGCTTTGGCCCCATAGACTCCAACAGGTGCCACTGCTTGCCCACCTCCACAAGCAGTGAGAGAGATAAGCAGCAGTATTAATATGATCCTCATCTCTGGCCAATTCCTAGAAAAGGATAAAATAACCTATCACTACCAGTACGACCATCATCCAGCCAATAAGGTCAATCCATTTACGTAATTGAGATTCCAATGCTTGTCCCCCCCAGCGCATTAACCCCGCCACTAGAAAAAAACGTGCTCCACGGCCAATCGTTGAGCCAATAACAAAAGGTAACAAAGCCATTCCTGCAACACCAGAAGCAATGGTGAAAATTTTATAGGGGATAGGTGTAAACCCCGCTAAAAGAATAGCCCAAAAGCCCCATTGCATAAACCACTGCTCGGCCAAATGATATGTCTCTATATATCCCAGTGAATATAACCATGGCTCAATAATTTGAAAAGCAAACACGCCAATAAAATACCCCAATAACCCACCTAAAACAGAAGATATGGTGGTTAATGCGGCATAAAACCATGCTTTATCTGGTTTTGCTAACGTCATTGGTGCCAACATGACATCAGGCGGAATCAAGAAACAGGAAGATTCAGTAAAACTCACCAATGCCAACCAATAAGTAGCATAACGGTGTCGAGCCCATTGCATAACAAGGTTATACAGACTGGAAAATAAACTCATTAAATTCGGCCAGCTAGGAGTGGTACAAAGCTGACAGCATCTAGCTCTGTTCGTTCAAAACTACTGTCATTCCGATCTATCACTTGTAATGATTGAGCGTTGGATCCACCCACCGGAATGACTAAGCGTCCCCCGGGTGCGAGTTGTGCTAACAAGCCTTCAGGAATTTGTTCTGGTGCACAGGTAACTAGAATACCATCATAGGGTGCATTATCTTCCCAGCCCCAGCTTCCGTCACTATGTTTTAATCGAATATTATTTAGCTTTAATTGATAAAATCGTTCGCGCGCCTGATTTTGAAGCACGGCAATTCGTTCAACGCTAAACACACGTTCAACCAATCGTGATAACACTGCCGTTTGATATCCAGAGCCGGTACCAACCTCTAACACTTTTTTCTTAGGTATCCCTTCCAATAAAATCTCCGTCATTCTAGCCACGATAAATGGTTGAGAAATTGTTTGCCCTTGACCTATGGGTAAAGCAGTATCTTCATATGCACGGCTTGCCAACGCTTCATCAACAAATATATGTCGTGGTAAATCTCTCATCACAGTAAGTACTTCAGTGTTACCGATGCCCTGCTGCTTTAGACGTGTTATCAATCGATCGCGTGTTCTTTGCGATGTCATGCCTATACCACGATGATCAGAGCTCACTTAAAGGCTCCCTGTAGCCAGTTTGCTACGCCATCAATAGCATCATAACGTGTCAAATCAACTTGTAACGGTGTCACCGATACCGCACCACGACGAATAGCATCAAAATCTGTTCCTGGCCCAGCATCTTGCTCTTCTCCTGCTGGCCCAACCCAATACATAGCACGCCCACGAGGATCAAATTCTTTAATAATAGGTTCCGCTTTATGCCGATGCCCTAACCGTGTACTTTCAAATCCACTAATTTCGGAAATAGGAATGTCAGGCACATTTACATTTAAAATAGTGTCTGCCGGCAAAGCCGTTTGTAGTAATTGTTTGACTAATTTTTCTGCTACCCATGCAGCTGTTTCATAATGAACACCGGTATGACTAGCGAGTGAAATCGCAATGGCAGGTAAGCCTAAAAAACGTCCTTCCATAGCAGCAGCTACTGTGCCTGAATACAGTACGTCATCCCCTAAATTTGCTCCCGCGTTAATCCCTGACACCACCATATCGGGTTCATCCTCTAATAATCCCGTGATCGCAAGATGTACACAGTCTGTTGGTGTACCTTCCACCCGATATGTGCCATTGTCTAATCTATTGACTCGTAAAGGATTTTCAAGCGTTAAGGAGTTACTTGCTCCACTACGGTTTCTATCTGGTGCTACAACGGTGATTTCACCTAAATTGGATAATGCTTCAGCTAAAGATTTGATCCCCTCAGCCATATAACCATCATCATTACTGATCAAAATTTTCATTATTTTAGGTTATCGCCTCTCACAAGTGTTTTTATAGGTTATATCTTAACAAGAACATATAGCCGTGACCATTGAACATCCAGTCTAGACACTAGAAAAAAAGCATCTTCAATAATAACGAGTATATAAAAAAAGGGTGTCATATTGACACCCTTTTTCATGAAAATATAACCAGGTTACGTTAGTTTATTTTTTGACTGCCCACCGCCATAACTATGGAACTGCATTTGTTCACCACCAGGGGTGACTTTAACGGCACAGTATTTAAACTCTGGTATTTTTGCTGATGGATCTAGTGCAGCATTAGATAATTTATTCACTGCAGCTTCGTAGTAACAGAACGCCATGAATATAGCACCGGTTGGCACCCCTTCGTCAGCTCGTGCCATCATCGAAATTTGGCCACGACGCGTTGATAGTGTTATTAACTCACCCGGTTTAATACCCATTTCATCAAGACTTATCGGATTAATAGTGGCCACTGCTTCTGGCTCTAATGCATCCAAAACATTTGATCGTCGAGTCATTGAACCCGTATGCCAATGTTCTAACATCCGTCCCGTTATTAATACAAATGGATATTCTTCATCTGGACGCTCATCTGGCGGCACAATATCTGCTGGTACAAATTTACCTAGGCCATTAGCACTTTCAAATGTCTCGGTGAAAATAATATCTTCACCAGGATCACCTTCATTTAAACATGGGTAGACAATTGAACCTTCTTTTTCCAACCGTTCCCACGTCATACCGGCCATTGTGGGTACGGCTTTACGCACTTCTTCGAACACTTCAGCAGAATCTTTATAATTCCAATCCAAACCAAGACGACGGGCCATTTCTTGAATGATCCATAAATCTTGGCGAGCATCGCCCGGTGGTGGTACAGCTTGTCTGCCTATTTGAACTAATCTATCGGTATTGGTAAATGTCGCTGTTTTCTCAGAATAGGCCGAGGCTGGCAAGATCACGTCGGCTAAATAAGCCGTTTCCGTTAAGAAAATATCTTGTACCACCAAATGTTCCAGTTCAGCCAACGACTGACGAGCATGATTGGCATCAGGATCCGACATCGCTGGGTTTTCACCTTGCACATAAAGCCCCGTTAAATCACCCGCATGAATGGCATGCATGATTTCAACTACCGTTAAACCTGGATTGCTATCTAATTCACACCCCCATAACTGTTCAAAATAGGCATGTGCTTTCTCATCATCCACAGGCTGATAATCGGGGAAGACCATGGGTATCAAACCCATATCAGATGCACCTTGTACATTATTCTGACCACGTAATGGATGTAATCCTGTTCCTGGACGACCAATCTGTCCGGTCATCAATGCTAACGAAATCAAACAGCGTGCATTATCAGTACCATGGACATGTTGTGAAACACCCATTCCCCACAGAATCATAGAACCTGAAGAGGTGGCATATAATCGAGCAACTTGACGTAATGTATCCGCGGGAACACCACAAATTGATTCCATTAACTCTGGCGTATAAGCCTTCAAATGGTCCTTCATTGCTGCAAAGCCTTCAGTACGCTCGGCTATAAATTTTGGATCAATTAAATCTTCTTCAATAATGGTGTGCATAATGGCATTTAACATAGGCACATCACTACCCGGCTTAAAGGCCAAATGATGTGTTGCTTGGCGAGATAAATCAGTTGACCGTGGATCCATCAATATTAATTTAGTGCCACGGCGCATGGCATTTTTCATCCATGTTGCACCCACCGGATGATTCACTGTTGGATTAGCACCAATGATCACCAGGACTTCTGCTTTATCCACATCAGATACCGGGTTTGATACCGCCCCAGAGCCTAAACATTCTAATAAGGCAACCACTGATGAGGCATGACAAAGCCGTGTGCAGTGATCAACATTATTGGTTTTAAAGCCTGTTCTAATTAGTTTCTGGAATAAATAAGCTTCTTCATTACTACCCTTAGCGCTACCAAACCCAGCTAAGGCATTAGGGCCTTGTTCATCACGAATTTTCTTAAAGCCGTTAGCAGCAAAATCTAACGCTTCGTCCCATGTCGCTTCACGAAATATCTTGGCAACATCATTGGGATCCATAGAGAAATCAGCTGATTTAGGTGCATCATCCCGACGGATCAACGGTTTAGTTAAACGATGTGGATGATGAACATAATCAAAACCATAACGACCTTTGACACAGAGACGACCTTTATTGGCCGGACCATCACGACCATCTACATATAAAATTTTGTCATCTTTAATGTGATAGGTCATTTGACAGCCAACACCACAAAATGGGCAACCAGAATCTACTTGTCGATCCGGTTTTATCATACCGACATCATTAGCAGGCATTAACGCGCCTGTTGGGCATGCTTCTACACATTCACCACAGGCAACACAGGTGCTTTCGCCCATAGGATCGGCAAGATCAAAGACAATTTGTGTATGGGTGCCACGTTGAGCCAAACCAATCACATCATTATTTTGTTCATCACGGCAAGCACGAACACAACGAGTACATTGAATGCAGGCATCCATATTAACGGCAATAGCAGGATGAGATATATCGGCAGCAGGTTGCTGTTTTCTGGCCTCAAAGCGAGGCAAACCTAAGTCTAATTTGCCCGCCCAGTAATCTAATTCTGAATTTAAAGTATGTGGTTGTTCTGAGACATCCGACTTGAGTAATTCCAGCACCATTTTCTGTGATTTTAACGCACGTTCACTAGTCGATTGGACTTGCATACCTTCTGTTGGTTGACGACAACATGATGGTGCTAATACACGCTCACCATCAATCTCAACCATACAAGCACGACAGTTACCATCTGAACCTTGTCGGTCTGAATAACACAAATGAGGGATTTCAATACCTTGTTGTTTGGCAACATCCAGTAATGTGTCACCTTGTTCAGCGACAACGGCTTGACCATTTAAAGTGAAGTTAATAGTTTGCCCCATATCCGATAAGGCTTCTTCAGGGTTAATAGCCATTATTTCAACTCCTCTGGGAAGTATTTTATGACACTACGCATAGGGTTGGGGGCTGCTTGGCCCAGACCACAAATGGAGGCATCAATCATCACATCTGATAATTCTTGCAATAAATCTTCGTTCCACTGTGGATCTTCCATCAAAGTAACAGCTTTGGCTGTACCAACACGGCATGGTGTGCACTGACCACAGGATTCTTCTTCAAAAAACTTCATCGCATTAACGGCTAAATCACGCGCTTTATCGTGATCCGAGAATACCACGATAGCCGCACTGCCAATAAAACAGCCATATTCTTGTAAAGTATCAAAATCCAATGGCACATCACCCAATGAAGCGGGTAAAATTCCACCCGAGGCACCACCAGGGAAATAGCCATAGAATTCATGTCCCTCTTGCATGCCACCGCAATATTCATCTATCAACTCTTGCATAGAGATACCTGCCGGGGCAAGATGTACACCGGGCTTATTGACTCGCCCACTCACCGAGAATGAACGCAAACCCACGCGCCCATTACGGCCATGATCTGTCAAACAACCCGGGCCTTTCTCAAGAATATCTCTTACCCAGTATAAGGATTCCATATTGTGTTCAAGCGTCGGCCGCCCAAATAATCCTACTTCAGCAACAAATGGAGGTCGAAGGCGAGGCATACCTCGTTTACCTTCTATAGACTCAATCATGGCTGACTCTTCACCACAAATATAAGCGCCTGCACCACGACGAAGATAAATAGTGGGCATATCTTCTACTGGTGGATTAGCTATTAGCTTAGCTATCTCTTCAGTCAAACTTTGTCTAATCGCAGCATATTCATCACGTAGATAAATATAAATTTCATTAATACCCGTTGCCCAAGCAGCAATCAGCATCCCTTCTAGAAAACAATGTGGATCACGATCCAGATAATATTTATCTTTTAATGTACCTGGCTCACCTTCATCAATATTAACTGCCATTAATTTAGGTTCAGGCATATCTCTAACAATGCGCCATTTCCGTCCGGCAGGGAAACCTGCACCACCTAAGCCACGTAGGCCAGAGTCATCCATTGCAGCTAATACTTTTTCAACTTTATAAGTACCATCTCGACATAAACGATAAGTGTTGTACCCATTTTGGGCAAGATATGCCTCAAAATTAATGGGGTAGATAGCTTCAGGTTCTATCGCTTTGTTATTAACGGCTTCCTCAACCATCGCACTATTAGCATGTTCAATAGGATTCATTCCTACAACAGCAACAGGGGCTTTATCACAACGCCCGACACAGGGAACTGGTTGCACTCTGACATCATCACCCAATGCATTTTCAAGCGAATTGATCAGATCTTTTGCACCCATCATTTCACAGGTTAACGACTCACAAACACGAACAGTTAGAGCTTGTGGTGGCGTGTCTCCTTCTTTAACCACATCAAAATGATGATAAAAGGTAGCTACTTCATAAACTTCTGCTTTGGATAGCTTCATCTCACGTGCTAATGCCACTAAATGCGCAGCAGAGATATGCTGATATGCATCTTGGATCTTATGGAGGTGTTCAATCAACAGATCTTTTTGACGAGATTCACTGCCTAATAAAGACTGGATTTCTGCTAACGCTTTTGGATCAACCTGCCTGCCTTTACCAACTGCTCTTGGTAATTTCAGCTTACGACCTTCTTTTCGAGCACTAATTTCCTGCTCACTCATTTATATTCTCTCTATTAGACATCACCAATTTGGTGCATGTGTTTTTATTATATTTAAACGGTGAAAGTACCACGACTATAGCCAATTGTGAAGCCATATGGGGCAATTATCCTACTAAATTGCCACAAAAAAAGGCCAACAAATACTAACTATTTATTGACCCATTTTTTAAATATTATTAGATGAGAACTAATCTACTTGTTTTTGAGGATGATTTTGTACAACTCGTCTTTAAGCTGAAGACGTTCTTTGCCTAATCTATCAACATATTCATCACTGGTTGGCTCTTCACCACTTTCAATACGGTAAATTTTCTTGTCTATTAACTCATAACGTTCCATCAAGTGGTGGAAAAAATTATTTCCCGTTTTTAACGTATGAATTTGTGCTTTCAATTTTGGAAATTCTTGAACTAATGGATGGTGTGTTAATGGCATATTAAATCCTAAATCTTAAGATGCCATGAGCATAACATTTCTCGACCGCCAACTAGAGAACAACCTTATGCTGTCGTGATCTAGATCATATCTATCGTTATCTACACTTTTTGTTATTTCTGCATATGATGTGAATGATGCACCGGTTTCATAAGAAGATTAGCAATAAAAGCAATGACTAATAGACCCGCCATCAAATACATCGTCTGATTATACAAACTGGGTGTTGGATCAATCGTCCCAGCGGGTGCAATTTCCATCAGTTTTGAAATCGTCACCGTTTTCGCCTGTATTAAGCTATCTAACTGATCTTTGCCTGCACCAAAAGTAGTTTGAAATAGAGCGGGATCAAGCTTATCAACTAATCCTTGAACTGCTTTTGCAGTTGAGCTTTCACGTAAAGAAGTAATGGCTAACGGTCCAAGCACACCTGCAGTACTCCATGCCGTCAATAATCGACCATGGATACCACCCACGTATTTAGTGCCAAAGATATCTGCAAGGTAGGCTGGAATGGTTGCAAAGGCTCCGCCATACATAGTGAAAATCAACATAGTTGCAGCATAGAACATTATTAACCATGTGATCGATGGTGTGACACTCACTGCTTGAGCAGCAAAAGGAATGGATGCATACAATATTGCACCTAGGCCAAAGAAGATGAAGTACGTATTTTTACGGCCTATATAGTCCGATGTGCTTGCCCAAAAGAAACGCCCCACCATATTAAAGGCACTGATCATTAGCACATAGGTTGCTGCAAATTCTAGATTGACAATATCCGGCAATACACCACCAAAAATATCCTTCATCATTGTTTTAGCAACAGAGATAACACCAATTCCAGCCGTTACATTCAAACAAAGCATTATCCATAATTGCCAAAATTGAGGAGTTTTTAATGCTTCATCAATATGTACATCATGCTCGGTAATCATCCCTTTAGTTTCATCTGGCACAACATAACCTTCAGGCAACCAACCTTCTTTCGGCACTCTATATGAAAAAGCAGCTATTAACATAATGAAAAAGTAGACCACGCCCAAGGTAAAGAAAGTTTGAGCGACACCGATATTACCCGTCCCAACCAGATAAACCCCTTCAGGACCGGAGACCAACATATTGGCAATATCATTTGCACCAATGACGACAACTTCTCGTAGCTCACCGGCCACTTCAACCACACGGCGTCCAGCTTCAGTGATTAAATTAACACTATCAACTGAACCTAAATATTCAGGGGCGACATAAAATGATTTCATCATAGGGCCAATCATAAATTTGGCAATCATGGCACCACCACCAAAGCCCATAATAGCTATTCCTGTTGCCATTCCACGACGATCTGGGAACCAACGGATCAGTGTGCTAACAGGAGAGATATAACCTAGTCCAAGCCCACAGCCACCTAATACACCATAGCCGAGATAAAGCAGCCATAATTGGCCAGTAACAATACCCATGCCACCGATAAGGAAACCACCACCCCAACAAACAGCCGCAATCGAACCAACTAATCTAGGCCCAACTTTTTCTAACCATTTTCCTGCAAAGGCAGCTGATAGTCCCAAGAAAACAATAGCAACCGTGAAAATCCATACCACACTTTTTAAGGTCCAATCATCAGCAGAACTGGTCACTACCCCAATTCTTGCCACTAATGCTGGGTTGAATAAACTCCAAGCATAAACTGAACCGATACACAGATGGATCCCTAATGCAGCAGGGGCTATTAACCACCTATTAAAGCCTTCCTTAGCTATAATGCGCTGCTTTGAAAATAGGCCTGCCATTATCTCTCCAAAAATTTATAAACCGTAGTGGGGACTAACCATAACATATCTAAAAACCACAAGTCACGTAATGACTTTGCCTTTCAGTTAGACTATCAGTACACTAAGTTTAAACTTGAAATATATAAAGAAGCCCCTAAACTTCAGTCATTAAATTTAGGAGGAAAATATGTCAATATTACTGATTAGAATTAAAAATAAAGGATTTACTCTTATTGAGCTGTTGTTAGCCATTGCGATCATGGCTATTTTAGTGTCTATTGCTCAAAGTAGTTACCGCAGCTATATCGATAAAGCCAACACTAGCAAGGCTATTGCTAATATCGCTTATATAGCACTGCTGATTGAACGTTACAAAACGGAAAATAATGCTTTACCGCCTGACTTAAACACGGTCAATGCCCCCACAGACCCTTGGGATACACCATATCAATATTTAGATATGAGTACTGTTATGGGTAATGGTGCAAAACGTAAAGATAAAAATCTTGTCCCTCTCAATACCGACTATGATCTTTATAGTAAAGGTGCTGATGGGAAAAGTGCTTCACCTTTAACCTCAGCAAAAAGCCAGGATGATATTGTTCGTGCCAACAATGGTGGTTTTATCGGTAAAGCAGAAAATTATTAATCTTGAAAAACTGCTATTTGATCATAGACTCTTGCTTCCTTACGACCCAACCTCTTTAACTAAACATTATTGACTAAAATATGCTATCCATTAAAGGTACTTTTCTCGACAGTAAAGTTGCACGCCGTATTTTCCTGTTATTTATCATCTCAGCCCTAGTCCCCATCGTTATTCTCGCCATTTTTTCTCTCCGGCAAATTAACTTGCTTACAACACAACATGTTGATCAGAGTTTACGTCAAGGTGCAAAAACTTATGGCCTCTCGATATATGACCGGCTAACACTGCTTGACCAAAAACTAGAAATACAAGCTAATACCTTGGAGCAAGCACCTTTAATCACTGATGAAAATCTTAAATCTGAGGCATTTTCACAACTCTTCATCATTAATGTAATTGATGACTACGTTATAGATTTAGCTGACAATACTTATCAATCCAGAGAGATATTTCCCCTTATCTCTGACTCAGAGCTTGAGTTTTTGTCTCAAGGAAATCCCGTTGTACTCACACAATATCAACCCGACCTACCGGCAAAAATATATTTATTACAGGCGATTAAAAATACCGATCGAATTATTGCCGGACTCATTGAAAGTGATGCACTATGGGGAGATGTAGATACATTTGATGAAAGCAGGGGCTTCTGTGTCTATGGCACTGAAAAAAAACTACTGTATTGCTCACAAATGCAACTTAATTCTCAACTACAAACCATCAAATCAGCATGGGGAAAGACAGCGACCGGCAACACAAGCTGGGCAGATAATGACCAGAGCTTATTTATTGGTTATTGGAACCTTTTTTTAAAACCAAAATTTCTATACCCCAGTTTCACCATTGTCATCACCCAAGATCAACATTCTGCTCTTGAAGCTATTTCACGATTAAAAAACATATTTATTATCATCAGCTTATTTACACTTATTATTATCGCTTTTCTCAGCACCAACCAGATCCGTCGTTATCTAACGCCTCTTGAAGAGCTAATGAAGGGTATCAAACGAATATCTAATAATGACTTTGACCATCCCGTCACGGTGACAAGTGATGATGAATTTAACCAACTGGCAGATTCATTTAACTCAATGTCTACGCGAATTTCACAGCAATTTAAATTTCTGACGACATTATCAGAAATTGACCAGCTTATTCTTTCTAATATTACCATCAAAGATATTCTGGCAACCACCATCACGCATGGTAATAATGCAGTTCAGTCTACAACAATAAATATTGCTTTGATTGATGAAAATAACAAAGAATTATTCGAACTTTATTCCGAGGATGCACACCATATACATGGTATATCAATGACCTCGCATTCTATCCTTACAACAGAGAAAAATACGCTATTACACAAAAAGACGGTGAGCTATCAGGTCGATAATACAAGTCTGCCCAGTTATCTGATACCACTAATACAGGAAGGTTTGGCTTGCTTTGTACTTGTTCCTGTCGTCAGTAACGATGAGCTTACCGCTATTCTAATTTTTGGGTTTACCACTGATGAGCTTGCTAAAGAAATACTCTCCCGACTAAGAGAACTAGGTGACCGCTTTGCTATCGCATTAGAAAAGTCAGCATGGGAAAATCAACTCTATTTTCAAGCTCATTATGATCCACTTACACAGCTGCCGAATCGTCAGTTATTAAATGACCGCCTACAACAATCGATTAAAAGATCTACACGTGATAAGTCCAACTTTCAAATAATGTTCCTTGATTTGGACAGATTTAAAACAGTTAATGATTCTCTAGGTCATTCCTCTGGTGATAAATTACTAAAAATGGTTTCCGAACGACTTGTTGATTCACTGCGTGAGGAAGATACTGTTGCACGATTAGGCGGAGATGAATTTGTTGTCTGTCTGGCAGCAATTGAGCAACAGAATGGGTCTTACTCTCACACCACTCATATTGCTAACAAAATCTTGACCGCCATTGCATTACCTTTCACCATAGATAATCAGAATATTCATATCTCTGCTAGTATCGGAATTGCTACCTTTCCTAATGATGGTAGTGATGTTGGCACACTTATTAAGAACGCTGATTCTGCGATGTATCACGCTAAGGCTGAAGGCAGAAATAATTTCCAGTTTTACTCTAAAGAACTTAATGAGCAAGCCATGCAAACTTTGGTGATGGAAACAAACCTGCATCAAGCATTAGATAATGATGAATTTGAGTTGTATTACCAACCCAAAGTGGATACACACACTCATAAAATCGTAGGCGCTGAAGCTCTCATTAGATGGATTCATCCCACCAAAGGTATGATCAGCCCTGATCAATTTATTCCTATTGCTGAAGATACTGGCTTAATCACCCAACTGGGGGAATGGACTTTAAATGAAGCCTGCCGACAAAATAAAGTATGGCAAGATATGGGACTGTCTAAAATTAAAATCAGTGTCAATCTATCCCCCAAACAGTTCCAACAACAAAATCTAATAGAGATTGTTGAACAAGCCTTAACTCATGCTGATCTTGCTGCCAATTATCTAGATCTAGAAATAATAGAAGGCACAGCCATGCATGATATAGAGCAAACTATTACCAGCCTCAAACAACTCAAAGAATTAGGTTTGTCTATTAGTATTGATGATTACGGAACAGGCTATTCTACTTTAAGTTATATCAAACAATTTCCTGTCGATACGCTAAAAATTGATATGTCGTTTATACGCCATATCGTTGATAGTTCAGGCGATAGAGCCATTGTCTCTTCAACTATTCTTCTTGCTCATAATTTAGGCCTATCCGTAGTAGCTGAAGGTGTTGAAGATGTTGAACAACTGGCATTGTTACGGGATTTAGGCTGTGATGAAATTCAAGGCTATTATTTTAGCCCTCCGATTCCTGCTGATCAATTTATTAAGCTTCTAGAAGCTGGGACTTTTAATCCTGAACAATAAAATAGCAGTCCCTCAATAAGACCGCTATTCTTTTGTCGCCAATGCTACCCTAGTCACTTTTTGTAATCCTCTAGGTAATTTATGGCCTCGCTTGCCACGCTCACCGGTGTAATGTGCTAAATCAGAGGGTTTGAGTGTGAGATGTCGCCTTCCAGCATATAATGTCACACTGCTAGCTTCCGGCACAGATATAACTGAATGCAACCACTCTTGTTTGGTTGTAAAACGTGCTTGTGGAATATTAATCAACCGCACACCCTTACCTTTATTCAGTTGAGGCATTTCACTTGCTGAGAAAACTAATAATCGGCCATCACCAGCAGTAACAGCAAGGCTATCTGTATCCAGATTATCTATCCACAAGGGAGGTAAAATACCAGCACCATCAGGTAGCTTGAATAAGGCTTTACCTGCTTTATTTTTTGCTAGTAAATTATCTAGTGTTGTTATAAATCCATAACCAGCTGTATTCGACAATAACAGTGGCTTATCTAAATCACCTGCTAATACGGCTACAAATCGTGCATCTGGTGGCGACTGGAAACGTCCACTCAAGGGTTCCCCTTGCCCACGAGCTGAAGGTAAAGTGTGTGCAGACACTGAATAACTTCGCCCTGTTGAATCTAGAAATACAATTTGTTGATTACTGCGTGCTTTCACTGAGGTGAAATATCGGTCTCCAGTACGGAAATTAAGTGATTCAGGATCAACATCATGTCCTTTAGCCGCACGCACCCAACCACTCTCTGATAGCACGATAGTCAATGGCTCTGTTGGCAATAATTCAGTCTCACTTAAAGCTTTGGCAGCTTGACGTTGTACAATGGCAGAACGGCGATCATCGCCAAATTTTTCAGCATCTGCTATTAGTTCTTTACGAATTAAAGTCTTTAATCTTGTGTCTGAACTTAACAATAATTCTAATGATTGTCGTTCTTTGGTCAACGCATCCATCTCACCACGAAGTTTCACTTCTTCTAATTTGGCTAAATGGCGTAATTTTAATTCTAAAACAGCTTCAGCTTGGCGATCACTCAGACCAAAACGTTCCATTAATACTGGCTTAGGTTCATCTTCAGCACGAATAATGGCAATGACTTCATCAATATTAAGATACGCTACCAGCAAACCTTCTAACACATGCATTCGATCCAGAATTTTATCCAAACGATATTGCAAGCGACGACGCACTGTTTCAATACGATAAATTAACCATTCTGTTAATAATTCTTTTAGGTCTTTGACTCGAGGACGACCGTCCAAACCAATCATATTCATGTTGACGCGATGGCTACGTTCAAGATCAGTGCTGGCAAATAAGTGTGACATCAAACCGTCAATATCAACACGATTTGACCGTGGCACAATCACTAATCTAACCGGTTGAGCATGATCAGACTCATCGCGAAGATCAGCCACCATAGGCAATTTTTTATTGTTCATCTGGTTAGCAATTTGTTCAATAACCTTTGCACCAGAGACTTGGTAAGGTAGCGCATTAATAATGATCTCCCCCTCCTTACCTCGCTCATAACACGCTCGCTGGCGCACACTACCGTATCCAGTGGTATATATTTTTAACAAGTCTTCGCGTGAAGAAACAATCTCACCACCAGTGGGAAAGTCTGGCCCTTGAATATCTTCTAACAAAGCTTCAAGTTTTGTGGTTGGCTTTTTCAATAACTGCAAACAAGCACTGACTACTTCTCGCAAATTATGAGGAGGAATATCTGTTGCCATACCAACAGCAATACCACTACCACCATTCAGCAAGATATTAGGTAATCGGGCTGGTAATAATTCAGGCTCATTCATCGTGCCATCAAAATTAGGGACCCAATTAACGGTACCTTGGCCTAATTCACCCAATAATGTTTGTGCATAAGCAGTGAGTTTTGATTCTGTATAACGCATGGCAGCAAAAGATTTAGGATCATCCATAGACCCCCAATTGCCTTGTCCATCAACTAAAGGATAACGATATGAAAATGGCTGCGCCATCAATACCATTGCTTCATAACATGCCGAATCACCATGAGGGTGATATTTACCTAATACGTCGCCAACGGTACGTGCTGATTTTTTATGTTTTGATGATGAACTCAGACCTAATTCAGACATCGCATAAACAATACGACGTTGCACTGGCTTCAAGCCATCACCTACATGGGGTAAAGCCCGATCTAAAATAACGTACATGGAATAATCCAAGTACGCTTTTTCGGTAAACTCCCGAACAGGTAGTTGTTCTAAATCATCTACTGAAGTCATTATTTACATATCTCGTTTCATCATTAAACAGTCGCTAAATCACCTTGTTCTTCTAACCATTTCTTACGATCTGCTGCACGCTTCTTAGCTAACAATCTATCCATAGCTTCGTCGGTAAGTGAACTTCCATCTTCAATCACATCATCCTTATCAATTGTTAAACGAATTAAACGACGGGTGTCTGGTGCCATCGTGGTTTCTCTTAACTGCAAGGGATTCATTTCACCCAAGCCTTTAAATCGTTGAACGTTCACTTTTCCTTTAATCTTGTCTTTCTCAATCCGAGCTAAAATAATTTGTCGCTCTTCATCGTCTAAGGCATAAAACACTTGCTTGCCCACATCAATTCGAAACAAAGGTGGCATCGCTACACAAATATGGCCTTTTTGAACTAACGGTCTAAAGTGTCTGACAAATAAAGCGCACAGCAAAGTGGCGATATGTGCGCCATCTGAATCCGCATCAGCCAATATACATATTTTGCCATAACGTAGACCTGATAAATCATCAGATCCAGGATCGACACCTATTGCTACTGCAATATCATGGACTTCTTGTGATGCTAATACTTGACCAGAATCAACTTCCCACGTATTTAAGATCTTACCTCGTAGTGGCATAATAGCTTGAAACTCACGCTCACGCCCTTGTTTTGCACTACCACCAGCAGAGTCTCCTTCTACTAAAAACAATTCTGTTCGGGTGACATCTTGTGAAGAACAATCTGATAACTTCCCAGGTAAGGTTGGGCCCGATTGTACTCGCTTACGAACCACTTTTTTAGCTTGCTTTAAGCGGGATTGAGCACTATTAATCGCTAATTCAGCAATTTTCTCACCATCTTCAGTATGATGGTTTAGCCATAAACTAAAAGCATCTTTTACGGCACCAGAAACAAAACCAGCACACTGCCTGGATGATAGCCGTTCTTTGGTTTGACCAGAGAATTGTGGATCTTGTAATTTAACTGACAATACGTAACAACATTGGCTCCAGACATCTTCTGGCGTTAATTTTACCCCCCGAGGTAATAAACTTCTGAATTCACAAAATTCACGAAGCGCCTCTAATAAGCCGGTACGCAAACCATTAACATGTGTACCCCCTTGTGCTGTTGGTATTAAATTAACATAACTTTCAGCTAACTCTTCACCATAGTCCAATTGCCACATTATTGCCCAATCAACTTGTTCATCATCTCCCTCAATATGGCCCACAAAAGGCTGTATGGGTACACAGGGCTGATCCGTCATCATTGAGCTTAAGTAACTATTTAAGCCATCGTCATAACACCAACGATCTTCTACTTTTTCTTCACCCGATAGGTCAGTGAAAATAACCACTAAACCAGGACAAAGTACTGCTTTTGCTCTGAGAACATGTCGTAATCGCGACACCAAAAATTTAGGTAAATCAAAATAGGATCCATCAGGCCAAAAACGTACCGTTGTACCTGTATTACGTTTACCCACTGTGCCAATTTCAGCGAGGTCTTCTACTTTTAAACCATGTTCAAACGCGATGGCATATTCTTTAGCATTACGACGAATTTTAACTTCTAGCCGAGATGAAAGCGCATTAACCACCGAGACACCAACACCATGTAAACCACCTGAAAATTGATAATTTTTATTTGAAAACTTACCCCCGGCATGTAAACGAGTAAGAATAACTTCAACCCCCGGCACACCTTCTTCGGGGTGAATATCTACCGGCATACCGCGGCCATCATCAATGACTTCTATGGAATTATCTGGATGCAAAATAACCTGCACCTGTTTAGCATGCTCTGCAACCGCTTCATCAATACTGTTATCAATGACCTCTTGCGCCAAATGATTTGGTCGAGTGGTATCGGTATACATTCCCGGTCGTTTTTGTACCGGTTCTAATCCAGTTAAAACCTCAATGGCTGAGGCATCGTATTCATTTGTCATAGTAGTAGTTAAAAATTATTTGTGTCCGAAGAGTAGCAGGATAAAAGGCCTTTATACAAGGTAATCATTAATATTATTTTTTGCTAAAATATTCAACTGATAATAAGACAATAAAAAGCCCTTGCTGTGTCACACAGCAAGGGCTCAAATATCGGTTACTTTTTATAAGTATTATTTCAAAGAAATTGTTTCTGTGCGACCCTTGGTTTTAAAAGATAATTTGCCTTCTTTCGCTAACCAGCCAATAGCGCGTTGAACAATTTTTGCATCTAACTGAGTTTCTTTGGCTATTTTAGTTGCACTGCTTGCACCATTCTTATCTAAATATTTCCACAATTTTCCTGCCGCTGCACCAATTTTATCTGCCATCTTTCTATGCTCCAGTTCATCATAATATATATTGATAATTTGGCAAATCACACGCCAAAAATATATAAGGTGTTGTAACTATTGCAGTTTACACTTCACATATGGATAAAGACAGAGAAGAAATTCCCGATTTAGATTTAAACAGTCAACTATTGTCTAAACCTACAAAATTATTCCACTCTATTTTCAATTTCACTAGCATCTTCATCCTCATCTTCTTCCCAGCTATATTTTTTTTCTGGTGGTTTAGGATCTTTATGACGAAACACAATGGCACAGATAACGCCCATTAAAGCCCCAAAAAAATGGGTTTCAAAAGAAATACCTTCTTCTGATGGAAGTACCCCCCAAACCATACTGCCATAGAGAAAAAAGACAATCATCGCCAAAGCCATTGCAGGTTTGTCTCTACGCAGCACCCCAATCAAAAACAAAAAGAACATCATGCCATGTGTTAAACCACTCGCCCCAAAATGATGTGCTTCTCGTGCAAACAACCAAACACCCATTCCCGAACCCATATAGATAATTGGAAAGACATATTTGGCTGCTTTGGGGTACTCATAGAATAGTGCTGTAGCCAAAATAAATAATGCTAAAGTGTTTGAAAAAAGATGCTCAAAAGAGCCATGAATCATCGGTGCCAAGATGATACCGATAAGGCGATCCATCGCTTGAGGATATATACCATAACCACTAAAATCCCAGTCAAAAGCGAGCTCTAAACCTTTAACCACCCACAATAAAACAATGGCACTTAGTACCTTAAGGGCAATGGGCTTTAAGGTGACAGGACTTTCTGCTTTCGTATCCATTACTTCATCAAAGCTTGTGCTATCTGCTGGCAGGCATCTAATATTGTTTTTCTTGGCGCAGCAATATTCATTCTCATAAAGCCACTACCTACTTGACCAAAACTGATGCCTGGATTCATTCCCACTTTAGCCTGAGCAATAAAAAATGAGTTAAGTTCATCATCGCTCATCGCCATTTCACGACAATCAAGCCACAATAAATAAGTGCCTTGTGAAGCAATCAATTTTATCGGCTTTAGGTTGTTTTCAACAAATTCACTCACCTGCCTACGCGTTTCATCTACATAGCCCATGAGTTCATCCAACCACGCCGCACCATCACGATATGCAGCTTCAAATGCCGCAATGCTAAAGGGGTTGCTGGCACTGATATGCCAACTATCAAATACTTTGCTGATCGCTCGCAATTGTTGTCTATCATTGCTAACAAGACAAGATAGGCCCAAGCCAGCAATATTAAATGTTTTACTGGGCGACACGGCAGTCACAATAGCAACGTCATCGGCTAATGTGGCTAAGGGAATATGACGCTGATCTGGATAAATTAGGTCAGCGTGGATCTCATCAGAAATAATAGTCAGTTGATAACGACGCGCGATATCCAAGATACATTCAAGTTCTTGCTGTTGCCAAACTCTACCCACAGGATTATGTGGTGAGCACAATATTAATAGCTTGGTACCAGATGCCGCACTCTGTTCCAGATGATCAAAATCAATGGTGTAAACACCCTGTTCCAATTTGAGTGGGTTTTCTACTAATTTTCGACCGGTTTCTGTCACAGCAGTAACAAAGGGAGGATAAATAGGTGGTTGTATAATGACACCATCACCGGGTTGTGACAGTGCTTCAATAGCAGCATGCATAGAAGGCACAACACCTGGGCACATTAAAATAGACTGCCGATCAATTGACCAATTATGCCGATGTTTAAACCAATCCTGCATTGCATTAAATAAGCTATTTGGATACGCGGTATAACCATAAATAGGATGCTGAGCACGTTCAATGAGTGCTTGTGTCACAGCCTCTGGCGCAGAAAAATCCATATCAGCAATCCATAGTGGTGTGACATCGTCTGTACCGAAATAAGCTTTACATACATCATATTTAACACTTGAAGAACCTGTTCGATCTACGATCAGATCAAAGTCTATTGTCATTACCGTTTAATCCACAGTGTTACATCAGATAAAGTATGCTGAAATTTTCGGCTAGTTTCACGAATAACAAACGGAACTTGTTGGGGTGCCGTCATTAAATCAAAATGTGATTCCAACACGGCTTTTAATCCATCTAAGGTGGTCACATTCTCACCATCCTTTTTAATACCGCCCAGCCAATCTTGTTTCTTAGTGTGAGCTTCTAACCAAGTGTAAGGCGACGCAATCAGCAATAGTCCACCCGAATTTATTCGCTGATGAATTGAAGATAAAAATAGTGCGGGATCATATAAGCGATCAATCAAATTAGCAGCTAACACTAAGTCGTAACCCTTAAAATGTGCTTTTAAATTACAGGCATCACCTTGTAGAAATTCAACTTTATCTGCTACTGAAGCTAGGCCTAATTCTTCTAAGCGACGTTCACGATGAAGCATTAATTCACCTTCATCCATAATGCTGTACCGGATCACACCTTGTGCTGCCAGTTGCACACCCAAATTGATCAGTCGTGCAGAAAAATCGATACCGGTCACATGATCAAAATGCTTGGCTAATTCAAAACTGGCACGCCCTACAGCACAACCAATATCTAATGCTTTACCAGCAGGCTTATCACCTAAGGCTTCAATCGCAATATTCGCTAAAGCTTGAGGGAAATTATCCACATCAAAATAGCTATCGCCATAATGAAATTCAGCATATTCGGATAACATTTTATCATTTTCATAATTCGACACGACTTGCTCCTCAAGTTCCTCTGCAACAACATATCGAAAGCCCGCATGTTGAAAAAAATGTTTGCGAAAGGCATAACGCGCCGCCTTACGACTCTCGTTGCCACTTGATATCCATGAGCCACCTTTAAATAAATTATGCCGACCATCATATGTTGGCATGGTGAAATCATCATAGAGTGGATGCACTTGGAAGCCATCAAGCGGATAAATAGGTGTTTCAGTCCATTGCCACACATTGCCGACAACATCATATAGCTCTCCATGAGCAAAATGATTAACGGGGCAAGGTGATGACATATAGTCACCATGTATATTGGCAGATGCTTGTGCTGTTGTTAACTCTTCCACACCGGCATAATCATAAATTCGATACCATTCATCTTCTGTTGGCAATCGTACTGCCAGCCCTGTTTGAGCTGCCTTCCAATTACAGAATGCTTTAGCTTCATGATAATTGATTTCAACCGGCCAATCCCAAGGCATCGTGACTATTTCAGTCATTAACCGTAACTGCCAGCCTTGTTCTGTTTGCTGCCAAAATGTTGGATGACGGGCTTTAGAAAAATTTTTCCATTGCAAACCTTCTTCTAGCCAATACTGGTCTTCCAGATAACCATCTGCCTCTATAAAAGTAAGAAACTGTTGATTACTGACTAGAAATTGGCTCGCTTGAAATTGACTTATTTCAGCTTGATGCGTGCCATATTCATTATCCCAACCGTAAATTACATCGTCGGCCGATTTACCTACCGCTATATTACCTGCTGAAATAGTCACCAATTCATTCACCGGTGCGATACCTGTTTCTGTCCACGGCCGCCATGCGTCATGTGTTTGTACTAAATCCAAACTTTGCTGACGAATTAAAACCGACGAAGTTTCAATATGAATTTGCTCATGCTCAATGCCCATCATAATAGTCCACCATGGGCTTTGCCAATTAATAGGCAAACTCAATGGTGCTGTTGCTATGATGGTATTAATAACTTGTTTAAGCACTTGTCTATAAGCTGTTACCTCAGCCACTGTTGGCCAGTCATAATGTGTCTCATCAAGATCATCCCAACTCATCTCATCAACACCGATCGCAAACATCGATTCAAATTTAGGATCTATACGTTGCTCTATTAAGCCGGCTAATAACAGTTTATTAACAAAAAATGTGGCAGTATGTCCGTAGTAAAAAATTAATGGATGGCGAAGAGGTATCGCTTGTTGATAATAGGCCTGATCATCGGCTAACGTTTCAAATAATGATTCATACCGCTCAAAAGTCGCATTAAAATAAGCGGCAATTTCCTTACGTTTAGCTTCAATATTATCACCCGTAAGCAGGGGTGTTCTTAAATACTGTGAGGATGACATTCAAATGGCCTTTTGAGATTCAAAACGAATAGACATTTTAAAAGGCCAATCGTTACTAAATAAATAATAATTTATAAAACCTGAGCAGCTAACCATGCTGTTTTTGCTGACAACTCAACTGAGCAAGTCCATTTGTAAGCAAGATTTATATTCTCTGCACAGGTATAAACACCATGACCTTGAACCACCGTCGCTTTGTGTTTTGCTAATACATTAGCAACAGCCACAGGAGATTTTTCGACATAATGTTGGTAGGCAATAGTCATTACCGGCACAACAGGAAAATAATATTGCCCTTCAAAATCAATAGGCACAAAGTCATCACCTTTTAGTGTCATGGCAACGGTGTGCGGGTTATGACTATGAATAACCGCTCTAGCATCGGGATTTTTTTGATAGACTTGGATATGTAGTGGTGCATCTAGTGATGCACCTTGTTCCATTGAACCATCAATGTGACACTTGACCAGATCATCAACATGTAATGTATCAGCACAACAGCCTGTTGGCGTTATCCAGATTTCATCATGCCAGCGAAATGAGGCATTGCCACTATGAGAGTCATTACAACCATATTGTCTTAACCAAAGATAATGCAGCACCAACTGTTGTTTAAGTTGTTCACGACTGTTCAATGGTCTGCTCCTCAAGCTGTCTTTCTATATGTCGCAACCACTGTCCCGCCTGATTCCGCTCATTATCAAATGCTACCGCTTTGGTAAACATCACCTTAGCTTCTGCCAATTGGCCTGCATGAAATTGTGCCATGCCTAAAAGTAATGCAGCAGAGCCTACTTTTCTACCGGTCAACTTCTGTAAACTTTTCAATAATGGCTCAGTCGCTTTCTGCCATTGTTCTAGGCCAAAAAGCACTCGCCCATATTTCAGATCAGATTCTCCCGTGTCATCAAGCTTAGCCACTTGTTGCAATACATCTGCCGCTTTTTGCCCTTCTTGAGCTGCTAACCAACTATCTGCTAAACGATTAAGGTTTTTATAATTTGCCTCAACTCCACCACTTTCCATGCCTTTTATCAGCAATTGTGCTGATTTGTATGGAATATGTAGATAGCGGTACATATCTGCTAGGCTAACCAATATTTTGCTATCACCTAATTCTAAACGTTGCGCCAACATTTTCACCGCTAAAGCAGTAAATTCTTTATTTTGCTTTAAATACAACGCTGATAGTTGACCCCAATATATTTTTTGATACGGATAAAGAGGGATCAAAGTTTCCAACACTTTAATAGCAGACTGATATTGTTGCAGTTCTAAATGTGCAGATAACAATATTTGATACCAAGCCTCTTTTGCCGATTTATCATTGTTAATCGCAAGTTGAATATATGTAACTGTTTGTGAGTAGTTTTTTACTCGATAATAGGCGCTAGCTAATAGGACATTTACACTATTGGGGGGCGAGACTTCATCTTTTAACCAGGCTTCTAATAATGAAATTCCTGCTTTATATTGCTCATCGGCCATTAACAACTGTGCCAAATTATACTGCAAATTATGGCTTACTTTTTCAGGTAAAGCATTAGAATCAAGTGCCTGCTGAAAAAGGCTACTGGCCTTTTTATAATCTTGTTGAGATGAATACAAATAACCCAACGTTTGCTGCACTACAGCTCTATCATATGAATCTGATGCTGTTTTATCTAACAATGCTCTCAGTTTTGTTTCTGCTTTCTCATATTGTTCCACAGCCATTAATTGCTGCGTATCGTTCAGTATTTTGTATGTTTTTTCAGTCAATAAATACTGGCTATCATCTTTGGCAGTTATGGTCATTGAAGTGAATATCACCAACACAACAACCCACATTTTTAAATTTGACAATCTCATCATTTATTTCGCCAACTTAAATTCAATTTCTTGTGTTGCTTGACGCTCAACAGGCTTACCACCCACAATCTTTGGTTTGAATTTCCATTTCAAAATAGCTTTTAATGCCGCTTTATTGAAGGTGTTTTCTGGCTTAGCACTTTCCACGATTGGATTTGTTACTTGGCCATCTTTTGTAATAGTGAAGGACACGACCACAACACCTTCAATACCTCTTCGTGAAGCACTACGTGGGTATCGAGGTGGAATTCGCACCAAGGGAATCACCTCATCATCCATCACAGGTACAACGACAGGCGCAGCTGGAGCAGCAGGAGCTACTTTGGGCCCAGTGGCGAAATCTCCTAAATAAGGGCCTCCAGCAATATTTAATGGCACATCAATTTGTGGCACATCTAACTTAGGTGTAGGAGCCTTAGGTTTTTTTGCTTGTAATACTGGTGTTTTTGGTGGTGGTGGTGGTTTTTGGGGTGGTGGTGGTTTTTTGGGCAACTCCCGCTTTTTCGTTTCTATTCTATTTTCACGTTTTAAACGTACAAAATCTAACAAACGAATATCTTCTGTCACTCTGCGATCTACACTATTTGCAGTGGTCATTTGCTGCATTAAAGTGAATAATCCAATATTCACTAATATGGCCATCATTAAACCAATGATTAAACGCATAAATTCTTGCCTTTAATCACGTTGTGCAGCAATAGATACATTAGCTACGCCCGCTAATCGTGCTTGATCCATTACTTCAATTAATAAACCGGTTTTAGATTCTTTATCTGCCAAAATAATCACTGATCCTTCTGGGTTTTCTGCATGCATTCGTTCAACATTTGCTCTTACTGCACGTCGATCAATCTGCCGTTTATCCATCCATATCTCACCATTGGGGGTGATAGAAATTAGAATGTTAGCTAATTCTTTTTTAACGGCTGTCTTAGCAGAGGGGCGACTGACATCAACACCTGTTTCTTTTACAAATGAGGTGGTCACAATAAAAAAGATCAGTAAAATAAATACCATATCAATTAATGGTGTCATATTAACTTCAGCTATTGCGCCGCTTTGGCGACGCGAATGTCGGTTTCTCATAATTATCTAAGTTCCTTCAGTCTCGTCGTAAGGCATCAGCAACATTATCCACATCCCTTGTCACACGTTGTTCAAGCTGGGTAATGAAATACATACCAGACAAGGCTGCTAGTAATCCACCCATCGTCGTAATCAATGCAACAGAAATTCCGCCCGCCATGCCTCGAGCATTACCAGTACCAAAAGCCGTCAATACATCAAATGTTTGAATCATGCCATCTACCGTACCGAGTAGACCCAACATGGGTAACGCTGCAATTAATGTTCGAATAATGATCAAATATTGTTTTAATGCCGAAGTACTTTTAGCAATCATACCTTGGCGAATTTTTTGTGCATACCAACTACGTCGTTCTGGCCTTTGCTGCCAACTAGCAATTAAATTTTTAACCTGTGTTGGATGTATAATGTAAATGAACAGGTAGCGCTCTATAATCAGCGTCCACATCAATACTGAGACAATCAAAATCACCCATAGTACTAGGCCACCATTTTCCATTAGCAGTTGAATATTAAAGAGATTATTGGTGATTAATTCCATTCTGCTCTTCTGCATTACGTGCTACTAACGCCGCACTTTCCTCATCTAAAATATGCACCAACCGGTTGCTCTTGCTTGACAATAAACCATGGATCAACAGCAACGGAATAGCCACGGCAAGGCCTAACTCTGTTGTCACTAAAGCTTGAGAAATACCGCCTGACATCAGTTTTGGATCGCCAGTACCAAAGAGGGTAATAGACTGAAATGTTTCAATCATGCCGGAAACCGTACCTAAAAGCCCTAACATTGGTGAAATTGCCGCTAAAATAGCAATTGTAATCAACCCTCGCTCTATTTTGGGGATCTCACGTAAAATAGCTTCATCTAACTTTAATGCTAATGTCTCAACATCCTGAGCTACTGTCGCGCTGTAAACGGATAGAATTCGGCCTAGTGGGTTCTTCAGACTCGCTTCTTTTTGTGCTTGCTGCCTAGCTACCCCCCGCCCTATCAGCGTTAGACTAATAAATCGCTCTATCGCAATTATCAATCCCAAGGCCCCCAGACCAAGAATGATAAAACCGATCCAACCGCCTTGCTCAATACGCTCTTTCAAATCAGGAGCTTGTACCAGCAAGGCTAAAATAGCGCCACGGGTAGGATCAATAACAACAGGTTGTATTGATGCATCTGTGGTAGATTCAAAATCAGCCACTAAACTTCGTAAACGTTCTACAGGCTGGCGACCAAGTTCTACTAAATTTCCAGTTTCTGGTAAATATCGTAAAAATTTACCTTCACTAAAGGCTGTAAATACACCAATACGAGTCACTTTCTGCTCTTCAACCTGACCCGCTGCAGTAATTACCGGCACTAAAAAACGGCTAATTTTACCTGACTCGGTCATTTCTTCTTGTAATAACAGCCAAAAATCACGTAATTCTCCAATGGTTGGCTGTTGTTTTCGTTCTGCTAGAGAAGCTAAAAACTGACCACGATTTGGTTTATACGCGGAGGTCATAGAGTTTTCTACAACCGCTCGGCTATCATTTGCCATTTGGCGAACTGTGCCAAATAATTCACCCAATGAGCCTGATTTTTCTTGTAATACACCCTCTTTTACGACTAATGCTGTTTCATAATCTTGAAAAGACTGATTAAGTAATGCCGTTCGTTGTTCTTCAAAGGCTAATTGCGCTTTTGCTTCTGCCAATATTTTAGCTTGATCATCACGGGCTGTGACAAACGCTGCTTCACGTAATTTATTTTGCTGTTGTTCTAATATACTTTCACGTTTAACTTGTTTTAGCAGTGCATCCAAGTCAGCAGGTTTATCTGCCGCCTGTACGGGTGCCAACAGAAAAAAGGCAAGTAATGTTGAGATGATCATTTTCATTCCGTCACCTCACTGGTTTTAACGGGTAACACCAATAAGTCTGGTGGCAACTGTTTTCTTGCCACTTTTAATCCTTGGCTAATTGATGGGCGATATTCATCATCTAATTGTTGCCATTGTTTTGACAATGAGTCCCATAAACCAACTTCTTGCCCATCTAATGTCATGTAATACAAGCTCACCCGACCAATACGAAGAAAATCAACCGTTCGCGTATTGTCATCTATTGTTAATTCATCTTGGTAAGCCTCAATTGTGCGACCGTACTCAGTTTCAACTTGATAGGCTTCAAGGATACGGCGATATTTCTCTGCTAATGTAACATCAGCACGTTCCATTAATGTTTGTAACTGAATGACTCTTGATTGGCGCTCTTCTGGTAAAAAAGGTAGATCTAATGCCACAAACTGCGCCATTACTTCAATCATTTTCAGCATTAATGGCACAATATCTCGCCGTGTTGTTTCAATATTACGTAATTGACCTTTGATAGATTCTAATTCTTTTTTTTGTGATGTGACTAACTTATCAAGCTGATCGTTATAGACTCGTAGGCTATCTGTTTGCCTTAATACTTCCCGGTATTCCACTAGCATTTGAGTCGTTTCATCGGCTAGATTATCAATCTGCTGTTGAGATTTTTGTGCTGCAATATCAGTCTTTACTTGCGTATCTATTGCATGCTCAAGGTCTTCGGCATTCGTTGTGGCAGACATGGATATCAACAAGGTTACTACCACCCAGTATCGCCCTATCCAATTGAATTTTATCATAAAATCACATTCCGTCTATATTGAAAAGTATAGATTTTCACACTCAATGAGTGCAGGTATCAACAAAGGTAAAAGATAGACGGCAATTGTAACTAGAGACTCTCAGACATGGCTCGCCTAACCTGATTGATTATGATGTAATTCATAAAAAAAGGCCAGACAATTTGTCTGGCCTAAACCTTCATCACGAAGGAGAGAGAAATATAAGCTCATAAAAGCTAAATTCATAAAACTTACTTCTACAGGATACAGACAATAAACATATTTAGAATGAGTGACTTATCCTGATAATCAGGGAAGATTCTCCCGTTTTTTCTCAGCCTTCTACTTTCAATTTTCTATGATGACAATCCATGGCTAATAGCAAAACGCATTAATTCAGCTGTTTTACTAATATCCAGCTTACTTTTTATCTGAGTCAAATTATTAGCCACTGTTTTATAACTGATCCCTATCACATCCGATATATCACTCATACTTCGACCTTCACCCAGTAAACGCAAAATCTCAAGCTCTCGTCGTGACAAATCACTCAAAGCACTTGTGCCAGCATCTATATTCAGCATGGCAAGCTGTTGAGCCATATCCGGGCTCAAATAAATATTACCATCTAACACCTGTTCAACAGCTTCAACCAAATGATCAGCCGCATTATTTTTAGTAATATATCCTCGAGCACCCGCCTGCATTGCTCGTGATGCAAAAACAGGATCCTCATGCATACTAAATATCAGCACTTTCGCTGTTTCACGATTAGCACGGATACGTCGCAAAATCTCTAAACCACCAATACCCGGTAAAGTAATATCCAGCAAAACCAAATCGGGGTAGGTTTCCTGAAATAAGCGATAACCTTCTTCTCCCGTTTCTGCTTCAATTACTTTCGCTTTAGGAATTTTCTGGATCAACTGACGACAACCTGCTCTAACGATTGGGTGATCATCAACAACTAAAATTGTGATGGTTTGTTTCATTATTTTTCACCTTTTAAAGGGATCATAACTCGTACCTGTAATCCTCGCCCCTCTTCAGTATCAAAAGCAATTTTTCCGCCCAATGCAGATACACGCTCACGCATTCCAATCAAGCCAAAACCCCTCACTAAATCTGAGTCTAAACCTTTACCATTATCGGTTACCGCTACTTTCATATATTCAGCTTCACGTCTCACTTCAACTTTAACATGGCTCGCCTCTGCATGACGCACACAGTTCGTCGTGCATTCTTGAACTATCCTATATATAGTAACCTGTAGTGTATCTGGTAGACTACGGAAATCACCTACAAAATCCCACTCCCAATCAATTTCAGGTTGCCTGTCTCGCCAATTACGCAACATATCACGCAGCGCATCAATTAAACCTAGATCATCTAAAGTCATAGGTCGTAGACGACTTAACATTTTGCGTACTAATGATTGGATCGTATCCGTAATCGACTTAACTGAACGGGCTTTTTGCTCCACTTCTGTCAAAAGGTGTTCACTGGCAATTCTCTCTATCTCAGACATATCAACACGAATACCAAACAAACAGGGTGCCAATTCATCATGTAATTCACGTGCCAAATCCCGACGCTCAGTCTCTTGCACTCTTAACATATTGCCAGCCAAAGCATGATTTTCTGCCATTGTTTGCTCTAATACGCTCGCCATATGGTTAAAGCGAATTTGAATCGGGGTTAATTCTTTTACGACTGAAGTATCTACACGCGCAGAGAAATCTGCTTTTTCCAATTTCCCTAGTGCTTCTGCAAGTTGATCTAACGGTTTCAAGCCTTGGCGTAATGCAATATAGACTAATGCCACAATCAATATTAAGAAAAATCCTCCCAACCAAACCAACACCTGAACATCTCGCCATACCTCCGTCACTTCATCTGTGGGATCAGCTTCAACCACTAAATAACCAAAAGATTTGCTTCCTTTAGTTATTAAACGCCGAAAAGCGACAGATTCTGGTTCCATTATTTTAATAAACCAATTAGGTGCATCTGGTATATGAACTAACTCAAGCCGTTTTTCTTGGCCAATAAGAGGTTGACCATTCATATCTTCGAACCATGCACGAATATGTCGAGTATCGCGCACACTATCAACAATGAGTGTTAATCGTTCTCCTAGATTATTTGAGAAACGTAAAGTCGGTAAAGAATTAATCAATAAACCTTTAGCCAACTGGGTGCTTGATTTCATTTCTGATGCCAATGCTAACCGTGCATTTTTTACAATAAAATAACCCGCAGCTGCAAAATTAATCAGCAATATAATAGTTACAATTATAACTATGCGAAGTTTTAAGCTCATAATCATCGGTAATCCGGGTAAGATAAGCTAGAATTATCGCACATCTTTGAATCTCGTCTTTTAGGAATAAATAATGCAAACCAATCACGACCTTTTTACTCAGGCTCAGCAACATATTCCAGGTGGTGTAAATTCACCCGTTAGAGCCTTTAAAGGTGTTGGTGGCGATCCTATTTTCTTTCGAGAGGGAAAAGGGGCATGGTTAACAGATGCTGAAGGTAAACGTTATATTGATTATGTTGGTTCTTGGGGTCCGATGATACTCGGTCATGCCCATCCTGAAGTCATTACAGCGGTACAACAAGCGGCCTCACATGGTTTGGGTTTTGGCGCCCCCACTGAAATTGAGATAGAAATGGCCGATACTTTATGTCGGCTAGTCCCATCAATGGCGTTAGTGAGAATGGTCAGCTCTGGTACCGAAGCCACCATGAGTGCTATCCGACTGGCTAGAGGATTCACTGGTCGAGATAAAATTGTTAAATTCGAAGGTTGTTATCATGGTCACGCCGATTCATTACTTGTTAAAGCAGGTTCTGGTGCACTCACTTTAGGGGTACCATCATCTGGTGGCGTGCCAGCATCTTTAGCAGAACATACACTCACTTTAACTTATAACGATCTTGATTCTGTCCACGACTGCTTTGCCAAGCTAGGCAATCAAATTGCCTGCATTATTGTTGAACCCGTTGCTGGAAATATGAACTGTATTCCACCCACTGATGGTTTTTTACAAGGCTTACGTGAAATTTGTGACCAATCAGGTACTGTACTCATTTTTGATGAAGTCATGACGGGCTTTCGTGTCGCATTAGGTGGGGCACAACAATATTATGATGTTAAACCTGACTTAACCACTTTAGGCAAAATAGTCGGTGGTGGATTGCCTGTCGGTGCCTTTGGCGGTAAACGTGAAATAATGGAACATATTGCCCCTCTTGGCCCGGTATATCAGGCGGGAACATTATCTGGCAATCCGGTGGCTATGGCGGCCGGTTTAGCGACTCTTAAACTCATTCAAACAGCTGACTTTCATACAAATCTTGATGCCACAGCTAAAATGCTAGTATCTGGATTACAACAGCGTGCCGAACAAGCGGGTATTGGACTTGCAACCAACCAAGTTGGAGGCATGTTTGGTGTATTTTTCACGGCTGAAAAAGACATTAATTCCTTCGCTCAAGTTACGGCTTGCGATCCGGAGAGATTCAAACTTTTCTTCCACGGTATGTTAGAACAAGGCGTGTATTTAGCCCCCTCTTCTTTTGAAGCGGGTTTTGTCTCTGCTGCCCATGGCGAAGCTGAAATCAACACGACACTTGATGCTGCTGAACAAGTGTTTGCGACACTTTAAGATATGAATACTCTCTATTGGCATGATTATGAAACCTTTGGTATTGATCCTCGTTTTGATCGGCCATCACAATTTGCTGGGGTGCGTACTGACGAAGATCTCAACATTATTGGTGAACCGTTGATGATCTATTGCAAACCGAGTGGAGATAGCCTACCTCATCCTCAAGCCTGCCTGATTACCGGTATTACCCCTCAAGAAGCCGAGCAAAAAGGGGTTAATGAAGCTGAATTTATCAAGCAAATTCATGCTGAACTATCACAACCAAATACTTGTGGTGTGGGTTATAACAGCCTTCGTTTTGATGATGAATTTACCCGTTTCACTCTCTATCGAAATTTTTATGATGCTTATGCACGTGAATGGCAAAATGGTTGCTCACGATGGGACATCATTGACATGGCACGACTCACTCGTGCCTTACGCCCTGAAGGGATTAACTGGCCTGATCGTGAAGATGGTAAACCAAGTTTCAGATTAGAAGATTTAACCGCTGCCAATAATATCGAGCACCAAGGTGCTCACGATGCCTTGGTTGATGTTTATGCGACTATTGCATTGGCTAAACTGATCAAACAAAAACAACCCAAATTATATGATTTTATTTATCAACACCGACAAAAAAATACGGTTTCACCATTATTAAATTTACATGAACGTACACCCATTATTCATGTTTCAAGAATGTATCCCAGTGAATATTGTGGCACAGCATTGGTCATCCCCATTGCCAAGGATCCCACTAACAGTAATGGCATTATTGTTTATGATCTTCGTTATGACCCTGAAGCCTTCATCAATGAAGGTGCTGAAACCCTCCGTCAATGGTTATTTACTCCAACAGCTGAATTGCCAAAAGGGGTGTCTAGGCCCGCCTTAAAAACCTTACACATCAATAAATGTCCTGTTGTTGTACCTGAAAGCACATTAAATGATGAAGCTGCCAAACGCTTAAATATTGATCGAGAACAGCACGACCAACATCTACAACAACTCAATGCCGCCGGTGATTTAACGCAAAAGATAAATGACATATTTACGGGACGTGAATTTGAAGCGATTGATGATCCTGATGCCGCATTATATGGTGGTGGATTCTTTAGCGGTAACGATAAACGAAAAATGGATTTGATCCGTAATGCGCAACCTGACCATCTCAAAACAATGTCGATCCCTTTTGATGATCACCGTCTAGCTGAAATGTTATTTCGTTACCGTGCCCGTAATTGGCCCGAAAGTTTATCTGCAGATGAGCAAGAACAATGGCAGCAATATCGTCAACAAAAACTAACGACAGGCTCAAATGAAAAAATACTTACCTTCTCACAATATTTTGACTTAATTACTGCTTGTCAAAATGATGAAACCACAGAAAAACAAAGTGATGTATTAAATGATTTAACAGCCTACGGTACTCAATTACAAGTAGAACTCAATCAATGAAAAAGCAAAATAAAAGGAGATTTAGTACTTTGGTACTATAGACAACCTAGGTCATCTATTTGGTATAATGAGTTGTATCTCAAACAAAACCAAGTGTTTGAAGTGAACCAAAGTGAGCGATCACTTGTTTCATTAATGTAAACAAGACTGGATTAGTCCTGAAAGTACATTTACTTACACCTGAACAATCAAACTTTGATAAATCAAGAGAAATGGATGATGAAAAAATTATTAATAACTTTATTTAGCGTGTTTTCAATGGCTAACGTCAATGCTGCAACACTCACTGCCGACACGGGTTGGAGCTCATTCCTATTTGATGGAACGGGTAGCTCATGGAGTGAGACTTTTACTTTTACTATTACTGAGACATCTACTTTAACAGTAACTGATGCTTTTTTATCAGGTGATATTTTTGAAGTTTTTTCAGATGGTACTAGCCTAGGAAGAACATCAACACCAACGAGCTTTGATCAACAAACTTTCAGTAATTACGATGCTGCTGCTGCTGATAGTCGTTGGTCAACAGGTATCTGGGCATTTTTAGCCGGTACTTACACTATTTCAGGTATTTCTTTTGACTCACCTTTTGATTATGGTCGTGCGGCATTAAAACTAGATACGGGTGTTTCAGCGGTACCAGTACCTGCTGCATTATTTCTGTTTGCACCAGCATTGTTAGGTTTGTTAGGTCTACGACGTAAAGCAGTTGCGACAGCTTAAACTAAACTACACCTAAAGTAACAAATAAAAAGCCGTGATGGTTTATCATCATGGCTTTTTTCTTGTCTTTCATTTAATGCTTTATATTTAGTTCAGCCCAGAGATTAACATTCAGTTAAAATAATTTCATGACTGGCTCTACCCCTATTCTACTCAGCACACTTAATGCACGCTATATGCATACTGCTTTTGGTTTGCGTTACCTCTATGCCAACTTAGGTGAATTACAGCAACAAGCTAAGATCATAGAATTCACCCTTCAACAATTACCTATTAATATTGCTGAGCAATTACTCTCTCATCAACCTCAAATTATTGGTTTTAGTGTTTATATATGGAACGTCAGTGAAATATATAAAACAGTGGCCATGCTAAAACAGATAGCACCTGAAGTTATTATTATCCTTGGCGGGCCTGAAGTAAGTCATCAACCCGATGTACCTGATATTGTTCACCTCGCTGATTATGTTATTTCTGGCCCCGGCGAAATTAGTATTAAAGCTCTGTGTTGGCAAATACTTAATGGTGAACACCCTCCACAAAAATTCATCGACGGTATCTCACCAACACTTGATCAATTAAAACTTCCCTACCAATACTATAATGATGAAGATATTCGTAACCGACTCATTTATGTTGAAGCCTCTCGAGGTTGCCCCTTTAAGTGTGAGTTTTGCTTATCTGCTCTAGACAAAACGGCAACCGCTTTTCCTCTTAATCATTTTCTTGCTGAAATGGACAAGTTATTACAACGTGGTGTACGTAATTTCAAGTTTATAGATCGTACCTTTAACCTCAAAATGAGTACTAGCATTGCCATTCTGGAATTCTTCTTACAGCGGATGACCGATGATCTTTATCTTCATTTTGAAGTGGTGCCCGATCACCTCCCTGACAAGCTGAAGCAAGTATTACAGCAATTTCCGACTAATAGTTTGCAGTTTGAAATTGGCGTACAAACCTTTGATAGTAAGATCCAAGATCTTATTAGCCGTAAGCAGAATAATGATAAAACCAAAGCTAATATAAAATGGTTACGTGAAAATACTGGGGCTCATTTACATACTGATCTTATCTTTGGCTTACCAAGTGATAATTTAGCCAATTTTGGTCGTAGTTTTGATCAACTGATTGCCCTTAGGCCTCATGAAATACAACTAGGTATATTAAAACGTCTACGAGGAGCACCACTAAATCGACATAATGAGCCTTATCAATTACGTTTTAATCCCGAAGCACCGTATAATATATTATCTACAAAAGATATCAATTTTAGCACCATGCAACGTGTTAATCGTTTTGCTCGTTATTGGGATATGATCGGAAATTCAGGTCGTTTTCCTCATACTCTTCCGCTGATTTTGACTGACAGACCCTTTGAGTCTTTTATGCAGTTATCAGATGCACTCTTTCAATTAAGCGGTAGTACATGGAAAATTGCACTCAAACGGTTATTTGAATTACTTTATGACATTCTCACAGTCCATTTTGGCTTAGCTGTGGATGATATCAAGCAGGTATTAGCTCAAGATTATTCTCGAGCAAAGCTCAAAGGAATTCCGGCCTACGAACGCACCACCACTATTGAAATTTCAACAAAACAAGGTATTGCTAACAAACGACAGCTTATACATCTCTAGCTGATAGTTATATTATTCATATGCTGCAGCACGTTTCTCTAACACTATGCATGCAGGCGTTTCTACCCCTTTCGTTAATTCTGCACAACTTAAAGAAGACAAACTATCCATACAAGCGGCTGCCTGCTGCTGCAAATCTTCATCACCTTTAACAGTACTAAATTGCGCTGCCATCACATCACACATGCCATTCATTGATGATGTTACCATCGACTTTATTTCAGCTGATAGCGCCTGCCCTTCCAAATCAGCTAACACACATGATTTTACCTGTTCGCATAATTGTGATGATCGTTGTTCCATATCAGCAGCTAATACTATTGATGTCATTGCTGACAGTATTATAAATAAAACTAATTTCATTTTATGTCCTTAATTTCTCTTTCTAATTAAGTGATTAATTTTGCCAAAGCCTTAAACTGCGGATGTTTTGCATCAACTAACCATTCAAAAATAACAGATTCCACTGTGGTAATGATCACACCCGCATGCCTGAGTCTTTGCAGTGCATTATATTGATTGGATTTTGATCGTGAACTGACCGCATCTTCAACAACAAATACTTGGAATCCTTGTGCTTGATAATCTAATGCTGTTTGTAATATACAGATGTGCGTTTCCATTCCCGTTAAGATAATTTGTTTTCGACCCTGCTTACTTATTTGCTGGCAGAATGGATCTGACTTAGCACATGAAAAAACCGTTTTCTCTATCACAACAGTACTATCATCTAGCTGTTTAGTAAGTTCTATCTCCGTAGAACCCAATCCTGTTGGATACTGTTCCGTCACCAAGATAGGAACCGATAACGCTTTCGCTCCAGTGATCAGTATTTTCACTTGTTCAACCACCCTATCACGAACACCTGCTGGCATCGCTGCTATCAAACGCTGCTGAATATCCATTATGACCAGTAGACTATCTTGCACATTTAATGTAAACGTTGATTTATTATCCAAAATTGATGGTCCTGCTATAAAATTAATGTGTCAATATTTGATTCAATATTGATGTTACGTATGCCACTGAGAATTTTTGAGCCAAGTGTTAAATTCTTCTATCGGTTGTGGTTTGTTAATGTAAAACCCTTGTACAATATCACAGCCATAATCTCTTAATTTCTCCATTACTTCAGTGTTTTCTACACCTTCAGCAACAATTTTCAGACCAAGATTTTGAGCTAGATGAATAGTTGCATTAACAATAACAGCATCATTCTGACTATGTACGATATCTTTTACAAAAGAACGGTCTATCTTTAATTCAGCTAATGGTAACTTTTTCAAATAAGCTAGCGATGAATAACCTGTACCATAATCATCAATAGAAAATTGATACCCTCTGTCATGAAGACGCTGAATAATTTCCATGGCTTGCTCAGGATCGGTCATGATTGACCCTTCAGTGATCTCCAAAATAATCCATTCCGGTTTGACTTGAGTTGATGCTTGAATACCGCCTATAAAATCAGGGAGTTCAGGATCATGAAGATCTTTTGTTGATAGGTTAACCGAAACCTTTAAGTTCATACCTGTTTTATGCCATTTGGCACAATCTATAAAAGCCTGCCGGAGTACCCATCTTGTGACTTGTTGTATCGTCCTAGTTCGCTCTGCCATGGGTATAAAATCATCTGGAGAAATTAAACCATGCTTAGGATGGAGCCAACGTATTAAAGCCTCAACACCATAGACTGCATTTGTCTCAAGAGAGACTTTGGCTTGATAGAACAGGGCAAATTCATCTCGACTGATCGCATGACGGAGTTCACTCATTAAGGTTAAGCGCTGCGGGCTATGCTTATCAAAACTGGGATCGTAAACAGCACTTCCCTCTTTATTATTTCGTGCTATATATAGCGCAATACCCGCTCTTTGCACTAAAGTATCTACATCTTCCCCATGCTCAGGGAATTTTACAATCCCAGTACAAGTGTGAATAGCCACCGGTTGTCTTTCCACAATAAAAGCTGCCTGCATACTTTCCTGAATACTATTCGAAACTTGCAGTACATCTTCTTGTTCATCATCGATCAGTAAACTGAAAGTCCCTCCCTCAAGGCGTGCGATATTCTCGAAACTTTTTACCGCGCCTTGTAAGCGACTAGAAATTTGCTTTAATACTAGATCACTATTATTTCGACCCAATGCACTGTATATCTCTTTATAGTTTTCTACTTCAAACAGTAAAACAGATAAGGTTCTTTGTTGGTTGTTTGCTGATAGGATCGCTTGTTCAACACGGTCGTAAAATAAAGAACGATTGGGTAAATCAGTTAACGCATCATGGGTAGAAGAATAAATTGCTTGTTTTTCTAACGTCGCTGTTTTACTTCGTAACTCATTAGTTTGATCAAGAATCATTGCACCCGCTTGATAAGCAATAATAGAGCCGGCATATTGTCCCCAAAAGGTGAAAATAAAAGGGAGTGCATCTAATATCCATAAGCCAAAATTAGTTTTCTGGGCTGCAACTATTCCTTCCAAAGAAATCGAACCCGAAGCAAAGTAACAAACAGACAAGGTTGCAACGATAATACTCGTCACAGCAATAATGGCACCCAAATAGGCCGTTTTTGATGCTTGCCCTTTTAATGCACTAACATTAAGTAAAAGCTGTGTGCTTCCTGATGCTTGATCCATTTTTTATCCTAGTTGCTAAAACTCTTGTAACAAAGCGATACTCGTGAATATATCGTTAAATATTTTCAGCTCTAGCTAACCTAGCCATTGATTGATTTGATTTAAATCATCAACACTCACCGTCCCTGCAGCTTGCTTTAACCGTAGTGTATTCAAAATATAATCATATCGCGAGCGAGCATAATCACGCCGTGCCCGGAATAAATCTCGGCGAACATTTAATACATCAACTGTTGTACGTGTACCAACATCATAACCAGCTTCTGTTGATTCCAAAGCCTTCYCATTTGATATTACCGCTTGTTTTAATGCTTTAACACGGCTAATTCCCGACATAACACCATTATAAGATTCACGACTTTGTCGCTGGATTTGTCGGCGCTGCTGTTCTTCATTTTGCATTGCCTCGCTAAGCCGATATTCTGCTTCTCGTGTTTTTGACTGCACACCACCACCGGCATATAACGGTATCTTTAATTGTAGGCTGATGCTTTCTTGGTGTGTCTTACTACTACCACCAAAACTACTATCACTTTGCGAGCGATAGTTTTTTTGTCCAACGACATCCAAAGTAGGGTAATGACCCGTTTTTTGTAGTTCTATACTCTGATGTGCACTATCTACTGCGGCTCTTGCCACTAATAAAGCAGGGTTCTGACTAAGTGCAACGTTACTCCACTGATTAATATCTTCTGGTTCAGGGCTCACCAAAGGAGTTTCAACCTGTAATGCTGATAGCTTATCTTGATAACTACCTGATGTTTCTCTTAAACGCTCTTGGCTATTCGCCACTTCATTTTCAGCACTGATAACTTCTGCATTCGCCAAGTCATATGCTGCCTGAGATTCGGTCACATCTGTAATCGTTGCCAAACCCACTTCGAAGCGCTGTTTAGTCTGCTCCAATTGCTGTGAAATGGCTTCTCGCTCAGCGATTGAAAAAGTCAAATCATCTTGCCTTGCTAACAAGTCAAAATAACGATCTGCCACACGAACGATAAGATCCTGCTCAACAATTTGATAGCTGGCTTCGGCACTTTCAATCGCAATGTTTGCCTGAACTTGTTGAACAAAATTCTGCCGCCGATAAACAGGTTGCGTTAGGCTTAAAGTATAGCCATGATCATTATATTGTTGCTTCCCACCAAAAGTCTGAGCCGAAGTCTCATTCCAAACTCGCCCATTATTAGCACTTAAATTCACTTCTGGTAAAAAATTGGCGCGAGCTTGAGCATCTAATTCACTCACAGCTTGTCGAGACGAAGCTTCTGCCAATAGTTGAGGATCACTTTTTAACGACAAGGCATATACCTGCATTAAGTCCTCAGCCCAACTCATCGTTGAAACTGATGATATAACAAGCAAGACTCCCAAGCGTAATCCATTCATCATAAATTCCTCAATAGACTGTCATACTAGTATCAACATCCTTTGCCCAGGAATTCATACCACCACTAAGATTAATAATATCTGCAAAGCCTTTTTGCTCAAGAAATTGGCCAACTTGATCACTCCGTTTTCCAGAGCGACAAATGATCACTATCGTGTCATTCTTGTGTTTTTCTAACGCATTAAGCTGATGAGCGATTTGTTGCATGGGAATATGAATAGCGCCATCAAGTACACCAAATTGTAACTCTACATCTTCACGTACATCTATTTTCGTCACCTGTACATCTGTTGCAAGAAAATCACGCAGTTCAATTGCCGTCATCTGTCTCATTTATTATCTCACTTAAAATTCAAATTCAGGTGTTGGTTCAGCATTAATCATGGCTGGAATAACGGTTTCATAAACAACGTCAGTCTGCCATTCCCATTCGGTGACACGCTTGATAATTTGTATCGTCATAAATGGTGCTTCACCCACAACGGCCACCATACGCCCGCCCACTTTTAGATTATTTTTATATGATTCTGGTACCGAAACAAATGCAGCGGTTGAAATAATCACCTCTATTCTATCGGCTAAAGGCCAGCCATGTGATGCATCACCCATTTCAAATGTCACATTATCTACACCCATCTGTTTGATACGTTGTTGTGCTAATTCAGATAGTTCAGGAATCAATTCAACCGTTCTGACATGCTTGCCCAAATTAGCCAATAACGCAGTGAAATATCCAGATCCCGTTCCAATTTCCAGCACCTCTTCATTAGGCTGTAAATCTAGCACCTGTAATAAGCGACCTTCAACTACTGGCGACAACATAGTTTGACCAAAACCAATTGATAATTCAGTGTCCGCATAAGCAAGCCCAGCGAAGCTTTCATCAACAAACTCAATACGCTTAATATCATTGAGTGCCGCGAGTACATGAAGATCTAATACATCACTAGGGCGTACTTGCTGTTCCAACATATTAAAATGAGCATTATCAAAATTTTGTTCCATTTGTTGTCCTTTAAACTAAAAGATTTACATCAAGAATAAGAGTTTTCTTATATTGGTGCAACTACATCCGTTTTCACACACTCTGTTGAATTTTTGCCCAAGTATCACGTAATGTCACAGTACGATTAAACACTAAGTGTTCATTTTGGCATAATTCACTATCAGCACAAAAATAACCTTCTCGTTCAAACTGATAAACACTACCAGGAATAACGTTAGACAAACTCTGCTCCACAACACATTCTGTTAATGTGATCAATGACTCAGGATTTAGATGTATCATAAAATCATCCACCTCTTTATCACTATCAGGATGTGGATGATTGAATAGCCGATCATACATTCTAACTTGAGCTTTAATACCGTGCTCAGCAGACACCCAATGAATGACTCCTTTTACCTTTCGACCTTCTGGGTTTGCCCCTAATGTGGCTGGGTCATAACTACAACGTAACTCAATAATCTCACCATCATGATCTTTAATAACGTCATCACAGCGAATTACATAGGCATTTCTCAATCGCACTTCTTTGTCTTTAACTAAACGCTTAAACTTATTGTTAGCTTCTTCCTTAAAATCAGCCCTATCAATATAAAGATCACGAGTGAACGGGACTACACGTGTCCCCATACTTTCATTTTGAGGATGATTAGGTGCTATCAGCTCTTCAGTTTTCCCTTCAGGGTAGTTAGTAATCACGACTTTAATAGGATCTAACACGGCCATAACGCGGGGGGCGTTTTCATTCAGATTTTCACGAATACAGCTATCCAAAATAGCAAACTCAACAGAGTTATCTGCTTTGGTCACACCAATGCGCTCACAAAACTCTCGAATGGCTGCTGCGGGATAACCTCGTCTACGCATTCCTGAGATAGTAGACATCCTTGGGTCATTCCAACCCGCTACAATATTTTCATCAACCAATCTTGCCAGCTTACGTTTGCTGGTAATAGCATATTGTAAATTAAGGCGAGAAAATTCAATTTGCTGTGGATGACTGACTAAATTCAAGCTATCAAGAAACCAGTCATACAATGGCCGATGATCTGCAAATTCTAAAGTACAAAGTGAATGGGTAATACCTTCAATAGAGTCAGACAAGCAATGAGTATAATCATACATCGGGTAGATACACCACTCACTACCTGTTTGGTGATGAATGACACCTTGGCGAATGCGATAAATGGCAGGATCACGCATATTGACATTAGGTGATGCCATATCAATTTTAGCACGTAATAATTTTGAGCCATCGGCAAATTCACCCGCTCGCATACGTTTAAATAAATCTAAATTTTCAGCTATAGATCGATCACGATATGGGCTGTTTTTACCCGGCGCTGTTAATGTACCACGATATTCACGTATTTCTTCAGCATTGAGATCGCACACATATGCATCACCTTGCTGAACAAGTTGTACGGCATAATGATATAACTTCTCAAAGTAATCCGACGAAAAAAACAGGCGGTCTTGCCAATCAAAACCAAGCCAGCGGACATCTTGTTCAATCGCATCAACAAATTCTTTATTTTCCTTGTGTGGATTTGTATCATCAAATCGTAGATTACACAATCCATTGTAATCATTGGCCAATCCAAAATTTAGACAAATAGACTTGGCATGTCCAATATGTAAATAACCGTTTGGCTCAGGAGGAAACCGAGTATGCACACGCCGATCATTCTTCCCTTTTTCAATATCACCCTCGATAATATGACGAATAAAATTGCTCGATTTTATTGTTACTTCTTCGCTCATTTCAGTCTCTAATTTAGTTGCTTTTTAGCTTTGGAAACTTGCATTTTCAGCCGTTTCCACCATAATTATTAATGGCACCACTAACAGTATACAAGTGCTCTGTGTATTTCCCATAATGAAAGAGAAAAATAATGACCATAGCCACATTCGCCGCAGGTTGTTTCTGGGGTATTGAAGCACAATTCAAACAAATAACAGGTGTTATTTCTACACGCGTTGGTTATTTAGGTGGTAGAACCGAAAACCCTAGTTATGAATTGGTTTGCACCGGTAATACTGGGCATGCAGAAGTCATCGAAATTACTTTTGATCCTGCTATTGTTAGTTTTGAATCATTGCTGACTATCTTTTGGCAGCTACATAATCCTACAACGCTCAATCGCCAAGGGCCAGATGTAGGCTCGCAATATCGTAGTGCTATTTTTTATCATGATGAACAGCAGCGGCAATTAGCCCTTAGTTCAAAGCAAAAATTAACGGCCAGTAATCGTTATCAAAATCCTATCGTCACGGAAATTACCGCTGCGAGTATTTTCTACCCAGCTGAACAATATCATCAATGTTATTTGGAAAAGAAAGGTTTAGCAGTCTGCCATTAAGGCTATTTAGTTCCACGGTGAAATAACGGCTCATGCACCGATTCACGTGAAAACTGCCAACATGCTACTACAATCGCAGTAATCGAAAAAGCGAGTAATACCGTCACATCGGTTATTACCGAAAAATCGGTGTCCACATCAGGCACCGCATGTTTAAGTAAATCCACGCCATAACTAAAAGGGTTCACAGCTACAATATAATGCATATAGTCCGGCAACTGATTAACAGGATATAAAGCACCACTCAGAAAAAATACGGGGAAAATAAAGAAATTCATGATCACAGCAAAGTTATCAATACTTTTTGAATAAACGGCTATAAGCCCCCCTATTGCCGCACAACATATTGCTGTTAATAATGCGGGTAATAACAACATAAATGCAATTTTCACGCTAATTAATCCCATGACCAACAAGATTAGCAGTAATAGTATTGCCTGCACCATCGCCGTGAGTGTTGCTGCTATTAACTTAGATAATACAATCCAATAATGTGCTATTGGCGCGATCATCATCATTCGCATCACACCAAATTCTTTATCATAAACCAGTGTTAAGGCTGATAATAACGAGGCAAATAATAGTGTCATTGCCAAAATACCAGGTACTAGAAAGGTAAGATAATTGTCCTGTTGTTGCTCAGCCAGCATACTACCCACACCACTACCAATCACTAACAACCAAATCATCGGCCGTACCATGGCGCTGATCAATCGTGCTCGTTGACGAAATAACTTACTTAACTCTCGGCCTACAACAGCTTTAACTGGCCGCCAACTCATGCTGTTTTATCCTCTGGGCTACAAAATCGCCACAGGTAAACATCATTCAAATTTGGTTTTCGCCACTGCATTGATGAAATATTGTCAGCCAACGTTTTCTGTAAGGCAGAAAAATCAACATCATCTGCTAAAATTTTAAAACTCAATTGTTGATCTTCTCGTATTGGTATACCAAACATTGGGGTTAATAGAGCAGCAATATCTTCTGGCTCCGGAGTGTCAATCTCAAGCACATAAGCACCTATTTGTTCAATTATTTCGGTGGGTGTTCCACCTCGCTGTAGCTTTCCTTGCTGAATAAAATCAACATGGTCACAAGCGGCAGCTTCTTCCAAATAATGCGTAGTCAAAAAGACTGTCATCCCTTCATCACGACGTAATTGCTCAACAAACCGCCAAATAGCACGACGGTTAGGTAAATCTAAGCCAATGGTAGGTTCATCCAAAAAGAGTACTTTCGGTTTATGTAACACGCCTCTAGCAATATCTACTGCACGACGTTGACCTCCGGATAAAGCCAGCAATTTCTGCTGACGCTTGTCTTGTAAGCCAAAAACAGATAGTAATTCATCAATTCGCTTATCAGCCTCTGCCGGTGGTAAGTTATAGAGTGCGGCTGCAAACTGTAAATTTTCATCAATCGACATAGTCCGATCGAGTGCTGAATCTTGAAAGACTAAACCCACCATACGGCGAATAGCAACAGGATCATCTGATACTTTCTGGCCGGCAATCCATGCATCACCTTTCGTCGCTGCTGTCATCGTGGTGAGCATATGGATCGTGGTACTTTTACCTGCACCATTAGGGCCCAACAAGCCATAAAACTGACCCGATTGAATCTCTAAATCAAGCTTGTTAACCGCAAAAACCTGACCATACTGCTTGGTCAAACCTTGTGTTTGAATGGCTAAATTAGCGTGCACTTATTTTCTTAGAATTTTTTGGATTTCGGAAAACTAATGGTTTTTGTTCCACAACAGGTTTAGCCGCTTCAGCACGACCAGCATCAATCGCCTCGGTAATCAAATGATGGTGGGGTGATTTACTACAGACGGGATCAGTATTGGTCGCATCACCTGTCAACATATAAGCCTGACAACGACAACCACCAAAATCTTTCTCTTTTTCATCACAGGAACGACATGGCTCCGTCATCCAATCAAAACCACGGAACTTATTAAAGTCATCGGAGCCATTCCAAATTTCGTCAATCGTGAATTCTTTCACATTAGGCAAAGCCATATCTGGCAGTTGACGTGCCGCATGGCATGGCAGTGCCGTGCCATCAGGGGTGATGGTGAGAAAAATATTGCCCCAACCATTCATACAGGCTTTAGGTCGCTCTTCATAATAATCAGGCACCACATAATAAATTTTCATGTTGCCTTTTTGTTCTTCTTGGTAACGGTGTGCTGTTGCCTCAGCCCGTACTAATTGATCTTTCATCGGCATCAATTGATCACGGTTGTGCATAGCCCAACCATAGTATTGGGTAGTGGCTAATTCCACATAATCTGCTTCTAATTCAATACATAAATCTAGAATTTCATCGACCTGATCAATGTTTTGACGATGGGTTACAAAACATAACACCATTGGATAATCATTGGCTTTAACCGCTTTAGCCATCTCGATCTTATGTTTAAAAGCATCCGTACCAGCAATGAGATTATTCAGATCTTCTGAACTCGCCTGAAAACTCACTTGAATATGGTCTAATCCTGCTGCTTTAAATTCTGCCACTTTCGCTGCATCCATACCGACACCTGACGTAATCAGATTAGTATAAAATCCCAAATCCCGTGCAGCTTTAATTAGCTCAACCAAGTCAGGCCGTGTTAAAGGTTCTCCACCTGATAATCCTAGCTGAGTTGCTCCCATTTCACGCGCTTGTTTAAATACATTGATCCATTCTTCTGTGGTCAATTCATTTTTAACCTTGGCAAAATCCATTGGATTTGAGCAATAGGGACATTGTAATGGGCAGGAATACGTTAATTCAGCCAATAGCCATAATGGCTGCCGAATTTGATCTCGCACATGCCCTATTGCACTACCAACACTTCCTACCGCTCTATCAGCTGTTTTATTTTCTGAGCCAGTCATGATCGTATGCCTCATCTAAAAATCGATAAACATCATCCGCTAAATCGGCGCCATTAAAGGCCGCTTTTAATTCGGTGATATGTTCAGCGACTGTTTGTTGTTTCTCACTAATGAGTTTTAATATTTCACCAGCACCACCATTGAGCTTTATCATTCCTTCAGGATAGAGCAATACATTACAATTTTGGGCCGGTTCCCATTGAAAACGATAACCTTGGGCCAACATCGGCACGGTATCATCATTAAATACGCGCTCGCTCATAATTCAACCTCAAAAGTATACGGAGGACGTTTTTCAATATACGCCATCCACATTGCATCACACATGGTCCAGAGTACATCTAATTTGAATTGTAATATATCTAAAGCCCGTTCTTGCTGTTCACGCGTTTTGTAATAATCTAGCGTAATATCCAAACCATGCTGCACATCACGGCGCGCTTCCGTTAAACGTTTACGAAAATAGCGATAGCCTCTCTCATCAATCCACGGATACATATCTGGCCATTTATCTAAACGATCCTGATGAATTTTAGGAGCAAACATTTCTGTTAATGATGAACTTGCAGCTTCTTGCCATGGAGAGCGGCGTGCAAAATTAATGTATGCATCAACAGCAAAACGAACGCCGGGTAGAACATGCTGTTCAGACCATAGTTCCTCTCGTGTTAGACCCACTGACTCTCCGAGCTGTAACCATGCTTCGATACCACCAACGTCACCTTCATAACCATCATGATCTAAAATACGTTGAACCCAATGTTTGCGTACATCTCGTTCAGGACAGTTAGCCATAATCGCAGCATCTTTAACAGGAATGGCCGTTTGATAATAAAAACGATTAGCGACCCACCCTTGCACTTGCTCTTTAGTCATTTCACCCGAATGCATTTTGACATGTAAAGGATGGCGAATATGATAAAACGCTTCTTTGGCACGTAATTTTTGTTCAAATTCTTCCCGTGACCAAGGTGTATTTTCTGACATGTTTTTTCCTCTGTATGCTATCTATGAAGGTGACGATTAAAGTTCAATATCCATTCCATCGTAGGACACCTCAATTCCTGCTTCATTCAGAATCTGCCGTTGAGGTGATTCTTCATTCAAAATAGGGTTAGTATTATTAATGTGAATCAGGATCTTTCTTGGACGCTCCAGACTATTTAAAAGCTCCATGATGCCCCCCTTACTCGACTGATCTAAATGGCCCATTTCTTGGGCTCGTTTATCACTAATACCTTCATGTGACATTTCATCGTCGGTCCAGACAGTACCATCAACAAGTACACAATCTGAGTTGCTCATATAATCAACAACATGATCTTCAATTATTCCTAAACCTGGTGCATAAAATAGCACCTTGCCGGTGCGCGTATCTTCAATTTTCATACCAATATTATCGCCCGGCACCGTATTATGACGATGCGGAGAATAAGGAGGTGCTTCACTCTTAAGCGGGACAGCGGTAAAGATTAAACCTTCTGCTTTAGGAATGGTGAAGGTGCTTTCATCAGTAGAAATCTCATGCCAATTCACTCCACGGAAATGCTCCAAAATACTGAACACTGGAAAGCCATTGGTTAAATCATCATGTACTGCCTCAGTACAATATACATCCCATGGTTCAATATGTTCACGCAACATCAAAATACCCGTTGAATGATCAATTTGAGCATCAACAATCACAATCGCAGCAATGGCTGTATCGCGTACTTTCCGGCCCGGTTGAAAAGCAGGAAAATCATCCATTTGCTTCTTAATATCGGGGGAGGTATTAAATAATATCCAATCCTCTCCATTAGCACTAATGGCAATTGAAGACTGTGTTCGTGGCGTTGCTTTTATTGAACCATCACGTACACCTTTACAATTCACACAATTACAATTCCATTGTGGAAAGCCACCACCAGCACCTGAACCTAATACATGTACAAACATATTATTCTTTTCCGTTACGCTAAAACTAAATCAGATGATCCTGAAAGGTCAACATCATCTGATTTAATGATAAAAATACTAAGGGCTAAACTAATGCCTAGCCCCAAGCATCTATCTGAAACAGATATTAACGGTTGCAAATGTACATTGTTACTTCAAAACCGAAACGCATATCTGAATATTCTGGTGTAGTCCACATAATAAAATCTCTCTTTTTAATAATAACTGCCTGAGAAAGTTCAGACAGTGAGTATAATATTACACAGCTCTTATACTAGTTTCGTCAGGAATACCCGCTACGCCACTCAGGATTTTCCTTCATTCTACCCACAAACCGTTTGATAAAAAAGCGCCGATACTTTTTCAGTATCGAAGCTGCTTAATTTAGCTTTTGCTTAACGGTTGCAAAGGTACATTTGTTACGTCAAAACCAAAACACCGCTCTGCATACTCTGGTGCAGTCCACATAATAAATACTGCTGTAAAGTAGTTAAAAATTGACGTTCTAAATAACCACAGCTCATCATTATCACTGTTTGATGTTCATCAAAAGCCAGTTAACTGTACAACGTCTATAGAATCTCAGGCGTTTTCTTGATCTTTAATCTGCCACCGGTTCCCGCATAGTTACAAATTCCTCAGCTGCCGTAGGATGAATACCCACCGTCGCATCAAAATCTGCTTTTGTTGCACCGGCTTTCAATGCTATTGCTATCCCTTGCATAATTTCACCAGCGTCAGCCCCTACCATATGGACGCCAATAACTTTATCACTGTCGCCATCGACCAATAATTTCATCAGCGTACGTTCTTCAGAACCACTAAGAGTATGTTTCATTGACCTAAATTCAGAACGGTATTTCACCACATTTGGATATTCAGCCCTTGCTTGCTGCTCTGTCATGCCAACAGTACCAATATTGGGCTGGCAGAAAACCGTAGTTGCAATGTTGCTATAATCGATTTTACAAGCTTCATCATTATAAAGTGATTTAGCCAAGGCCATGCCTTCTGCCAAAGCAACCGGTGTTAAGGCCATCCCTTGTGTGACATCACCTAAGGCATAGATATTTTCTTCACTGGTTTGAAAACGATTATTAACCTCAACATGTCCTGACGCTGTTAATGCCACATTTACATTTTCTAATCCTAAATCATGCAGTTGCGGTACTCTACCCGTTGCGTAAAGTACAACATCGGCTATCAAAACATCCCCTTCTTTCAAGTTTATTTTAAGCGTGCCATCAGTCTGTTTTTCAATTGAATCAACATGAGTCTGGAATCGTAAATCAATGCCTTTTTTTATCATTTCAGCGGCTGCAAAACGACGTACTTCGATATCAAATCCATCTAATATAAGATCACCTCGATGCAACTGTGTCACCTTGGCACCCAAGCCATTAAAGATCCCTGCAAATTCAACCCCAATATAGCCTGCTCCCACCACCACCACCCGCTCGGGAAATTTATCTAAATCAAAAATCTCATTAGAGGAAACGACATACTCATTACCCGAGAAATCAGGGATAGAAGGCTGTCCGCCCACTGCGAGTAAAATTCGCTCTGTCGTATATTGCTTGCCAGCCACTTCTACAGTATGTGCATCCACAATTCTGCCACGACCTGTTTTTACATCCACATTGGCTCGCTCTAAAATACCGTCATAAATCCCATTTAATCGGCTGATCTCAGCTGATTTATTATCACGTAAGGTGGCCCAATCAAAATTAGCTTGTGCTGTTTGCCAGCCAAACCCGGCTCCTTCCCTAAAGTGAGTTGAATATTCAGCAGCATAAACATATAACTTTTTAGGCACACAGCCAACATTGACACAGGTTCCCCCCAGATAACGGTCTTCACATACTGCGACTTTAGCGCCAAATGATGCAGCTACTCTACTGGCTCTTACACCACCCGATCCGGCGCCAATAACAAATAAATCATAATCATACTGCATCTTACTTCTCCCAACTTACGCCGTAAAAAAACACCAGGCAAAATACCTGGTGTTTTATCAATAACAATTGTCTACTATTAAGCTAAGTAGTTCAGCATCGTATCAGCATCACTACATGTGAAAGGATCATCTGGGCAGTTATCCATTAAACCCGGCTCAGCAAATAGTTGTTTGATCTCAC
>NVUI01000019.1 GCA_002733105.1 Methylophaga sp. | reverse complement strand
TGGCTTAGCTAAGTCCCTTAATATTAACCGGCCAAGTTCACCACCCACAACATCAGGTTCAAATTGATAGCCAATGCCTTTATCGTTATCAATATAACTGCCACCGGCATTAAGCGTCACAGCAGCAAGGATGTCACCATTCCAGTTGATTTGGCCATCGCCATCGCTATCAATAATGGTATCGTTGCCATCCTCATCCATTGTGTTGTATATATAAGTGTCAAAGTCAGTACCACCTTCTAGATAGTCATCTCCTTTACCGCCATCAATAGTGTCATTGCCACCACGGCCATAAAGCCGATCGTTTTGTGTGAAACCTTCAATCAGCTCCCCACCATCAGTGCCGAACTTAACCTGCTGACTAACCGGTGAAATAGTCGTATCAGCACTAAGTAATTTTGCTGTTAACCCAATTTTTCTATCTTGATAGGTAATATTTCCTTCGGCCGAATCATAATTAAAATATTCATTATTACCCTGCGCGTATGCTTCATTTTTAAATTGTAATAATTTTGCCCTATCTTGCAGATATTGATCAGTAAACTTATCAATATTAAGCTCACCGGCCTCATTGTGCTGGGTGTATAAACTGTCACTGCCGGTGATGGCAAATGGGTTAAGGTTAACTAAAGCATAACGATAGGCAAAACCATTGACGTTATTAAGAGTAGATGATTCAACAAGAATATTGACATCAACTATTTGTAAGCCTTGGTATTCAGGTTTAAGTAATGATGAATCATTATGGGGTTGAACATAAAGCTTCTCTTCAATTATTTTAAGCCGCTCATATAATTCATCACGATTATCAACTGCAATATCAGTACCCGCACCTAACAAGTTACCAATAGTATTAACAATAACCTCAAGACTCTCTTCGCGCAGATTGCTTGCACGCTCAAATAACGGTTGAAGTTGAGAAAAGGCAGATGCTGGCTCCCTTTCAGCGATACTGGAATCTAGACCAAACAATAAATTATAAACGGCTAAACTGTCTGTCATTTGGCCAGAGCCATGAGCAACGGTATTGCCTAATATGGACTTTTGTTCAATAAAAATAGCTTCGTGAGCACCTTGTTGAACTAAACCAAAAGTAATATCTTGTGTAACAAAGTTAATGCTTTTATCGCCGTACAAATTAAGAATGTTTGATGGAGAAAACCCAGGATCACTGCCACCTAATCGGCCAAATAGATTCTGGATATTGAATGCTGCATCCCCACCCAGACCAGGAACAGAACCCGTTGCAAATCCTGCGCCGTTAATAGTTATAGCTTCAAGCCCTGACACTAATCGAGTTAAGGCTACAGATAAATGACCTCCCAACGAATGCCCTGACACACTTGCTAATTGGTCTACAGTTAAAGGGATATCAAGAACACCAGAAAACTCAGGATCACCAGCGGAAGGAAAAAATGTCTCAAAAACACGGACACGTTCACCTAAAAGGCTGTTATCAATAATAATATCGTCTCTAGCATAAAGCCAATTTAGGAAAACTGTAGCTGGCGCATCAAATCCGGGGACATAACTTCCCGCTCTAGCAAGTGCTAAACTAGCTGTTAATGCAAGATCGTCTACTAATTTAATACCTGTAAATGTTTGGTTTTGGGGAGTCGTTAACCTACCCCAATAATTCCACATATCCATTATCTGATCAATGGCAAGACCATCCGTAGCGATATCAAATCCATCCGCCACGATCAAATCCTGAAATCCATCTGTTCCACGCATTGCCAACATATATGGCTGGGTAGAATTTGGGTTGGTGCTTTTAAAAAGTGTGGCAGAAAAACCTGAATCTGTGTCCGGCTGATGATGCACAACTTGCCAGTGTTTTACAAAATCTTCGGCTTGTGATTGAGAAAAGCCTTTATTGGGGTCGTCAGCTTCGCCAGCATCATTGCCTATTCGTTGTAGAGCAATTTTAACGTCATCACTGCCATCTATATTACTGAAATCAGCATAGCTTGCTTCAGCTAAAAGAGCCTGAGGGAAAAGTGTTTCTAAGCCCATTACTTATATTCCTTTATGATATTGATATTTAATCCAGCTTTTTAACTTATTAAACCTATATTTTTGTGGTCTAGTTCTTAGGCTATTTGCTTGCTCACACGATCCAGCCTCAAACCAAAGCTTATAATCACTCAATTTATTGGCATTATATAAACCCGACACACTGGCACTAAAATCTATGTACTGCACCAGTACATAGCCTGTTTCGATATCAATAATCCGTTCGTCTACTTTACGCACAATATGCCAAATTTTGCTATAAGTAATATCCCATGCAAAACGTTGGTTTAACTGATACCGAGTGGTCTTTCCCATTTTTTTTGGTGAACTATTTTCAATGGGGATTAATATCTCTGCTACGCCTAAATTTTCCTGTTTCCATTCATCCAAAGTTTTATAAACGGTAAAACCCGCATTATTTTCACATTGATAGTCGTGAATAAGATAAACAGGAATAAGATCCCAAAAGACAAGTGAATACATTACAAAGGCAGCTAATAGACCGCCTAGCCAACCTTTAAAACCGCGTTTACGAGCCTGCTTAATACCGAAATGTATTACACCAAAACTGACGAGTAGGTAAACAGCAAAAATAACTAGAAACAGTAACCCCAGCATATTTAAATTACCTCTGCCAATTCAAGCTCATTTGCAGCAAGCAGAACTCGACCTAAAACAAGGGRAAAATGCTGYAAGGTTATTAAATGTTTGTGCTTTTTAGCTCGGCGACCACCGGCATTATATTGATGCTTTTCCATGCGATCCTTAATTCCTTACAAAGCGTGATGAAATTCACATTTTGTCCGACTATAACTCTATTTTTATTTGAGTACAAGCCATAAAATATAAGGATAAAAGCAACAGATTTATTTTCCTGTTATTCATGCTTTTCTCCTAGGTCTTGCTCAGCCACGTTGCTCCACTCTTTGCCCTAATCGTTTTCCAACTTGTTCTACAAACCAACTAGAACCGGTCAATTGATTTCGTTGTAAGCAGTTTGCAAATCAAGCTGGCTGACCCCTTGATCCTTAGCTGGCTGACCCCTTGATCCTTCAGATTATTATCTAAATCATTAGCAATGACCGTATCATCAAACTGGCTGCCATAAGCAGTGACTTGTGTAGCATTAAAAATAGTATCAATGGGGCCTGATAATGTGGCCGCCAAAAATTCATTAGTATCTACTGATGTACCATCACTAAATTGATAACTAGCAATTGAATTTTCATAGCCATTCTTGATTAGAATGGTATCAGCTTGACCATAACTCACCGTAAGGAATCGTTGACCACCAGAACTCAGACTCTGCTCAGAAGTAATATTATCTATCGTGATCCCAGCTTTAAACTGTACAATATCACTACCATCCGCATCAAAAATGGTATCTATTCCATCACCTTGATTAAAGACAAAAGTATCACTACCTGCTTCACCCCAAAGCTGATCATTACCAGTACCGCCCTCTAGAATGTCATTACCAGTACCACCATTTAAGTAGTCAACACCAGCATCACCATATAATTTGTCGTCATCTCCTTCACCAAATAAAACATCATTATCAGCCCCCCCCATTAAGGTGTCTACGCCACCACCACCGACTAGCTGATCATTTCCAGCACCACCATCTAGGGTGTCATCACCATGAAGGCTAGTATCTAAATAATCACTGTCCCCCCAAAGAAAGTCATTACCCTTATCGCCATAAAGTCGGTCATTACCTTGTTCACCATAAAGGTAGTCATTATCTTTACCCCCTTCTAATGCATCATTACCCTGACCACCCAATAAGATGTCATCATTGTCTCCACCAAACAGAGAATCATTGCCATCATTACCTTGTAGTGAGTCATGACCTGTTCCGCCTGATAACCAGTCATTCCCTGCGTTACCAACCAGAGTGTCATCACCCGCTTCGCCAAATAACTGTTTACTTTGGGTATCTATAATCGGAACAATATTAAACCCAAGGCTTACATCATAATGAGTTGAGTTAAGATCAAATTCAACACTGCCTAAACCATATATACCCGTGCCTGGTGTATATTGAAATCCAGCCACATCAAAAGCTTCGGTTGGATAGCGATAGCCTATTTGGAACGTCAATTCATTTGCAGAATCTGTCGCCAAGCCTAGGTTAACTGCAAAGGCAGTGGAGCGAACATGTTCCCATGAGAGTGTAAATAAGAAAGGCAAGGGTTGGCTTTCATCGACATGGGCGTAAACGGGTTCAATGATACTATTGCCGTCTAAAAAATCATCTCCATCACCACCAAAGGCATAATCGTGACCTGTACCCGTAAATAGCTGGTCATTATCAGCGCCACCATAGAGCCAATCGTTGCCATCTTCACCATATAACCAATCGTTGCCTATACCGCCTCTTAAAATATCATCACCACTAAAACTTCTTATAAAATCATCACCAGCCAAACCTTCAAGTGTATTGTTATCACCTTGTGTATTTGAGGGAGGGATAACAATATCGCTTGCTGCCGAACCAATAGTCGTATCTGAGGTAACGGGATCAGGAGCAGCTTCACCACTGGCGGCTTGGGTCAAACTAAGCTGACCTAGGGTATAACTATTAATGGTAATGCTTGACTCAGTTGGCTTAGCTAAGTCCCTTAATATTAACCGGCCAAGTTCACCACCCACAACATCAGGTTCAAATTGATAGCCAATACCTTTATCATTATCAATATAACTACCACCGGCATTAAGCGTCACAGCAGCAAGGATGTCACCATTCCAGTTGATTTGGCCAAGACCATCACTATCAATAATGGTGTCGTTGCCATCCTCATCCATTGTGTTGTATATATAAGTATCAAATCCAGTACCACCTTCTAAATGATCATCTCCTTCGCCACCATAGAGAGTATCGTCTTCTGTACCACCTAATAACCTGTCTTTTCCACTTCCACCTTCTAAAACATCAATGCCACTATTTCCTTCTATATAGTCATCGCCAAGACTACCTTTAATCGTGTCATCTCCTCCGCCACCATAAAGTCGATCATTTTTAACGCTACCATTAATTAGAGGGCCTGACTCGTCATTATCGGTTCCAAAAGTAACGTATTGGGGAAGAACTATTCCTTGATGAGGACCGGCATCTTGAATAATGTTTTTTAAAACATCACTACTAAGATCTCGATAAAAGGTTTGCTCTCCCTCTTCCACTACTTCGGCAAGACGGATAACATCATCTTGACTAAACGCTTCATTTTTGAGGCCTAAAAACCTTGCTCTATCTTGCAGATATTGATCGGTGAAGTTTTCAATATTAAGTTCACCCTCCATATTGTGCTGAGTGTATAAACTGTCACTGCCGGTGATGGCAAATGGGTTAAGGTTAACTAAAGCATAGCGATAAGCAAAGCCCTCGGCATTGTTGAGGTCGGAAGAATTGGCTAGGGTGGTGACGTCAACTATATTGAGGGTGCCGCCTTGATTGGCAATATAGGCTTCTGTCTCTTGGTAAAATAGTTCAATGTCGTCTTTGTTAGCTTGTAAGGCTAAATTACCTCCCAGTAAGTTGCCTAGTTTGTCTATTGTTGTTTCTAGGCTTTGCAAAGGCTGATTGGAGGCGGTCTTAAGAATATTGCCAATTGTGTTCAGGTCAGCTTCGTTGTCCAGTTTCGGATCTAATAAAGCCAGCACACGGTAAACGGAAAGGCTTTCTAGTTGTTTGGATATAGAGTGATTTGCTAACGCTGAACCCTCTTCTATAAATAATTCCGTTTTCACTCCAGGATGAATGCCGACATAGTTTCCTACTATGTCTGAATAGTAGTTATTTATTTTCCCGTTTAGCGATATGCCATTCAAAATATCTTGGCTAAGATAATCAACTAATGAAACACCCAGACCATTGTATGTGTATGCCTGATTTATTGTAGTGTGATATTTATACGTCGCAATTGTGGCAAGAAAGCCACCTAAAGAATGTCCTGCAAAATCTATAGCACTATTCAAGGTACCACTGGTCAAAAGTCCTGCTTGTTCTAAAAAGGTTGATATTGAATCATCCTGACGTGACAGAAAGAGTTGTAGTGTTGATACCAGTAAGCCTCCAAATACCACATTCAGATTAGTTGTCAACCAGTCCACAACAGGGCCATCAGTACCTCGAAAAGAGACGGTGAGCTTGCCTGTATCTCTGTGTTTAAAAACAGTTGCAGAAAAACCATTTAAATCTTCGGTGTAACCATTGGGGATGACTTGATATAGAGCCTCAGTGTTACCATCACCCACAAAAAATGCCTTATATTGCGCTTCGGTAAAACCGCGTTCATTAATAAGTTCTTCCTTTATCTCAAATTCGTTTTCCGTTCCTATTAAACCCCAATCAGCATAAGCTGCCGCACTTAATAATGCATTGGTATAAATATCATTAATCATTTAAACACTCCTGTTTTAGTTTCTTTCCTTGGTTTTATCGTTTTCTCTATCAATCCTGCTGTAAAAGGTTTTGATTTCTGTAATCCTGTTGCCTTCGCTGACCCGCAATGAATTAATGGCTTATTATTGGCTTTTAGAATGTAGTTAATAGATTCACTAATAACTTCATTCGTTTTAATATTCACAATCCTTCCCATTCCTTTAGACATCTTTTCATCAAGCCATTCATTAAGCCACCACTCTTTCCTTTCTACTTCATATCTGTACTTAGCTTCTGGCTTCTCTATCTTTTTGACTTCAATGCAATTATCTTGTCTGAATTCTATATATGCCTCTCTACGAGACTTCATTAGCATGCTATCGACACTCTCATTACATTGGCCTGCTTCTCGACTAACTTTTGTTAACCGCCAACACCCATCTTCGTTAAACGAAGGCCTTATTTCACCAGTGTCGCAAAATTCAGTGAATTGGTAATTTGAGGGAATTAATAAATGTATTACCTCTCCTTTTCTAGATGCATCATAATAACCCTCCGCCTCAACTGTTTTATAGATAAATAATCCCGCATCTTTTTCACAAAGTGCTTTGAGTTGTTCAAGCCCGGTGTCTCGTATAAATAAATACCAGCCAGCAAGGAGAATAAATCCGGCCACCCATACCCGTCTTTTGTTCATGCTCTACCCCAGAGTGAGGTGAGTCGACTAGCTAACAAATAATCATCTTTGCCTCCAAACCAATTGTTACCTGTATCACCATATAACCAATCGTTGCCTATACCACCTCTTAAAATATCATCACCACYAAAACTTCTTATAAAATCATCACCAGCCAAACCTTCAAGTGTATTGTTACCAYCTTGTGTATTTGAGGGAGGGGTAACAATATCGCTTGCTGCCGAACCAATAGTCGTATCTGAGGTCACCGGATCAGGAGCAGCTTCACCACTGGCGGCTTGGGTCAAACTAAGCTGACCTAGGGCATAACTATTAATGGTAATGCTTGACTCAGTTGGCTTAGCTAAGTCCCTTAATATTAACCGGCCAAGTTCACCACCCACAACATCAGGTTCAAATTGATAGCCAATRCCTTTATCRTTATCAATATAACTACCACCGGCATTAAGCGTCACAGCAGCAAGGATGTCACCATTCCAGTTGATTTCGCCAAGACCATCACTATCAATAATGGTGTCGTTGCCACCTCCTGTATTGTAGATATAGGTGTCATTACCGCTCCCGCCTTCCAAGTAATCATCACCCTTATTACCATCTAAATGGTCATCGCCTCCCAAACCATAAATCCAATCATTTTCAATACCTCCTCTTAGTTTAAATTCAAATTCTGTTTCTGAGTTATCAGAGCCAAATAAAAACTGTTGACGATTATGATCTGCAAAAAGTAATGGTGAGCCTTCAGTTTGTCTTAATGTTAACCCTAGCGTGAAGTCTTTAAATAATCGATTTCCTTCTGTCGATCCATTCTGTTCATCACTGTCTTGAGCAAAAAGTTGATTTTTGACGGCTAACATCTCTGCTCGGTCTTGCAGGTATTGGTCGGTGAAGTGTTCAGCATTAAGCACGCCATCAATATTATGCTGGTTATATAAGTTTGCATTGCCGGTGATGGCAAATGGGTTGAGGTTTTCTATGGCGTAGCGGTAGGCAAAACCTTCGGCATTGTTGAGATCGGAGGAATTGGTTAGGCTGTTGACAGCGACTATGTTTAGTCCACCACTCATTACTTGAAAGTTAGCTGAATCTCTCACCGCATAAATATTTTGATATAAGGTATTTCTATCCCACTCTGCAATGTTATATACATCACCTGTAATCAGTTTGCTTAATGTGGCTACTGTTGATTCTAGGCTAAATGCTGGATTATTGCTGGCTTGCTCAAAGACAGTTTTTAACCTAGATAAGGCATCTGTTGGTGTCATATCGGCAAGGGTAGAATCTAGACGGATAAATAAATCATAAACCGCCAGACTGTCTGTCATTTGAGCACCGCCATGCCAGCGGTATTGTCAAAAAGACTATCCTGCTCAATGAATAGCGCATCATGACTGCCCGGCTGAAAAAGGCCTGGGCCATCTTGTGTGACAATTTCCGGGTTTTTATCTCCGTAGATATTTTGGATATCGGCCTCATTAAACGAATTAGCACCGTTTAACATCGCAAATAAATTGGGAACATTTGTATCCACACCGTTAGTGTCGCCTTCTGAGCCAAACCCGGCACCGTTAATTGTCACGGCCTCAGCTAAACCCGGAAAAAGACGGGTAAATGCGGCGGCTAAATGTCCACCCAAGCTATGACCAGTAACTGACACCAATTGCTCTGCTGATAGTGTTTCGCCCGCACCGTAATAACGCGAGTCATCACTTGAAAAAAGTGTAGTGGATTCAACCCATTCTATTGTTTTGTAACCAAAAGGAGAATCAAGAATAACCTGACTTGGATCGCCATTACCGACAGTATCAACTAATCTCGCCACCAAATAAGACTGATTTGTCAGCGTATTAATTCGGATCCAATCATTATATAAATCAACAATTTGTTCTAACGCAAGATCATCAGCCACTATATTACCAAAGTCTTCTGCTAGATCAACCGTGCCGGCTGTCCCTCTTATTGCGTAGACATAATCACCGACTTCATAGCCGCTGCTAGGATCAGCCGTTTTTCGACGAAATAGTGTAGCGGAAAAACCAGAGTCCGTATCGGCTTGATGAGTCACCACTTCCCAGTTTTCTGCAAACTCTGTAGCTTGGCTCAGGGAAAACCCTTCATTTGGATCGTCGGGCTCGCCATCCTTGGTGCCAATTCGTTGTAGGGCTGTTCTTACATCATCCTCTTTATATGTTCCATCTAGATTAATGGCTATACTAAAATTAGCATAAGCAGCTTCTGATAAAAGTGCACTCTCGTACATGTTTTTTGAATCCATTATTCCTAACTCCCTAAATTATCAATACTTGTTGTAAACCCATTAAATTTAATTCTATTTTTAGGCCATGGCCCTACTTCACATGTTCTTGCATCAAACCAAAGCTTATAATCACTTAATTTATTGGCGTTATATAACGAGGTGCTGGCACCAAAATCAATATATTGCGCCAAAATATCACCTGTTTTTCGATCAACAATCCGCTCATCAGTTCGAGAAACAATATGCCAATATTTTTCTCGGGTGCTTTCCCTGATAAAGCGCTGATTAAGCCAGATACGAGCCGTGTTGCCTCGCGGTTGAAAGCGCGCCGTTGAAAATACTTTATGCTCAAAATCACTAAAATGAGCCGTCAGTTCATCGCCATTAGGATAACGGTAGACTTTATCCTTGCGTTTAGTTTCCACTAAATACTGTTCAGGCAACTTATCAGGGCTTAACGTTTCCGCTATGCCCGGATTTTCCTGCTGCCATTCATCTAAGGTTTTATAAACCGTAAAACCTGCATTGGCATTACATTGATAGGCATGAACCGCATAAACCGGAATAAGATCCCAAACCACCCAGCCAAACATCACCAATGCGGCAATAGCACCTGTTATTCCCGGTCGTTTACCATGTTTATCAGCCCAATTGACCGCTGCAATAATGATAACTATTGAAACAATAAAGTATAAAAATAAGCCACCAAAAACTATTAAACCAAACATATAGCCATCCTTTCGGTAAAAGAGGACAGATTTATTTTCCTCACATCTAAATAATCACTGTCTCCCCACAGCATGTCATTACCCTTATCGCCATAAAGTCGGTCATTACCTTGTTCGCCATAAAGAAAATCACGATGCTTGCCCCCTTCTAAAACATCATCGCCTCGCCCGCCAAGCAAAATGTCATCACCGCCATAACTTCTTATAAAATCATCACCAGCCAAACCTTCAAGTGTATTGTTACCACCTTGTGTATTTGAAGGAGGGGTAACAATATCGCTTGCTGCCGAACCAATAGTCGTATCTGAGGTCACCGGATCAGGAGCAGCTTCACCACTGGCGGCTTGGGTCAAACTAAGC